>CAWAOY010000022.1:0-393949 GCA_963783755.1 uncultured archaeon | reverse complement strand
ACGGGCAAGACCATCCTCGCGCTGACGATCTTGGGCAAGTTCAAGGCGAACGAGAACATTCTCTACCTGTCTACGAGAACCTCGCCTCTACAGCTGGCGAAGGACCATCCATGGATAGCCGAGGTCGCAGGGCTGAGCGTGGAGAAGTCTAGGCAGGGAACCACCGAGGAGGGCTGGGAGACCCTGGTCGACGCGCGCCTCGACGAGCCGGGGGTCGTCTTCGAGAGGATAACCAACGTCCTAATGGACAAGCACGCTCCAACGGTCGTGGTAGATTCGTGGGAGGCCTTGAGCGAGTCGATGGACGAGGAGGCGCTGCGGACCGACATCAGGGTCCTTCAGACCTGGCGCGAGAGGGCAGGCGCGCGGCTCGTCTTCATAGGAGAAGACGCGGCGAACACGGCCATCGACTCGGTCGTCGACGGCGTGGTGACGCTCTCGGAGCGGACGTTCTGGGACGGAGGCTGAGGGAGATATTCTTGTCCAAGCTGCACGGCGTCAGAGTCTCCAGGCCCAGTTACTTCTTCTCTTTGGAGGGCGGAGTATTCCACAGCTTCGAACGCTACAGTCAATCAGATTTTGGTCTTCTGGGGCCAGTCGCCTGGTCGTGAGGCTCGGGTCCACGACGAGGACAGGCATCACCACAGCACGGGCTTTCGAGCGCTTGATGAGGGGCTGGAAGGAGGATACCCTTCGAAGTCTGTTGCCTGGATCGAGATTGACCCTCGCGTAGATTCGAGGGCGGTCGTGGCGTTCTTGTCGGGAATGACTCGGGCGTGGGCGGCGTCTGGGGGGAGCGTCGTGCTGCAAAAGTCCGATGTGGTGGACACCTCTAGCGTGACCCAGCTCAGGTCGCTGGGGGGCGGCGCCTCCAAGAGGTTCAATGTCTGGGAATCGGGCTCGAGGGGAAAGAAGTCAAGGGTCGACGATGTAGCCGGCCTTCGGTCGAAGATCGCGGAGGCCGGGCGGCCAATCCTCATCATCGTGGACTTGGACGAGTTGACGCACTCGGGGGCATCCACGGCAGCAAACGGCCTGGAACCGCTCGTCGACTTGCTCAAACACAGTGCGGAGCTCACTATGCTGGTTTCGAGGTCCAGGCCAGCGCAGCATCCGTTTCCGGCGGTTGTCTCGACTCACATCAAGATACTGGACATAGACGGGACGCTCTTCTTGATGTCGGAGAAGCCCTGGTCTGAGCTATACGCGATGGTCCCGGTTCGGCCGGCTGGGAACGCCGGTGTGCAGCTCGAGCGCTTGGTTTAGGCGCCCCCCTCACCCTCCTGAGCAGGTGTTCGTGCAGCTGAACCACGCGTCCAGGCTGGTTCCGACCGTCGCTGCCATCGGGTTTGTGGTGCTGGTATCGCTCCCCCAGTATTGGAACACGACGTCGTGCGTGCTACCGTGACACAGGTCGCAGTCCTCTGCGTAGACGTGATAAGTGGCGCCAGGAGTGAGCCCGGTGAACGTAAGCCCCTGCTCGTTGGTCCCCTGTCTGGACGACGTTCCCTGAGGAGTCGAGCAGCTCGAAGAACATCGACGCGCCGGGACCGGTTCCAGCGCTGCACGCCGTCGCGAAGCACGGCGCCCAGTAGGACGCGGGGGTCTGTGCGCGTACACGGTAATTCCGTCTACGGGAGTAGGGTCCGTGCAGGTCCCTGGAGGACCATCGCACATGACCGCGGCCAGGGAGACGCTGGTGCTGGTCATCACCGTCCGATTCGCGTCGACCGAGCCCGCGTCGGACCAGTATTGGAAGTAGTATGACGAGTAATCGTCTACCTCGACCACGTATGTCTGTCCGTTATTCACTGCGAATGTGGTGGGGGAGTTACCCGGTAGCGACTGTGACGTTGTTTTGGGAGAGGACCACGTAGAATCCCGTGGCAGTCCCACCGCCGTTGAGCTCGGTATTCACAGTAAGCTGGGAGGTCCCTCCGGAAGAGGTCGATGTGCTCGAGGTGCTGGTCGTGGTGGCGGAGGTGCGGGTCGTGGTGGATGACGAGATGGTTGTTGTAGTGGACGTCGAGGTAGTGGTGGTGGAGGTAGTTGATGTGGTCGTAGAAGCAGCGTTGACTGTGACGTAGACCGTTCCGGTGCCAGTGAGGAGACCGGTTTCGTCCGCGGCTGTGTCCTGGAAGGAATCGCTTCCGTAGAAATTCGCGTCGGGAGAATATGTGACGGTGTTGTTCGGGTTGATCTTAGCTGACCCGTCCGAAGGCTGGGTGACCGATTGCACGTGGAGGGGATCAGAACTCGCCCCTACGACATGGTCGCCTGACAGCACGTCTATCGCGACCGGGACGTTTTCATCAGTCTCGGCATGGACGTTTCGGGCGTCGACCCCACCCCCGCCGAGCGCGGGGAGAGCGGTGAGTCCCGACTGCGCGGGCGGGGCGAACGCGCCTACCGAGGCCATCGGCAGGAAGCCGAGGCACAGCATGAATAGCGTCGCGACGATTTCAGCGCATCGGTTCCTCTAAGTTCTCGTTTCATCTTGTTCGGTATATGACCCCGCCGAGAGCTTAAATGGGGTAGCAGCAAATCTCCTGAATGAATTTTCTGGCTCGCCGAGCTGGGCCTTTCGACCGCTTGGCGAGCTCCAATTAACGCCCATATGCCGGTCGCGGGTTCTTACCTCTCGATGTGGTATGGCCGGAGGTGATGGCGCAGACAGAAAATGCTGTTGATAGACTACCTTGTCGGACTCAGAGAGCCTTCCCAGCTGCAATATCAGCACGCACAGAGCACACGGCTCGGTCACCAGCTGCTGTATGTGCAAATTCCAATCAACGAGATACTTGGTCTTCCCGCATTTATTCCCGCTGGAGCATACCTCTATGCTATTGTTCGCGGAAGAATCATAACATTCGAAGCAGATCATCGTCCGGAGCGACCGCTCATACGAGAGAGCTCCCGAGCTTCTTTTTTGCTGGCTTCTTCAGGTGCTCGCCTTGGACGCGCCTGGCTAATCGCGTTCTCTCCGTCGCCTTCTTGACTCCCTCGGCCGTCCGCTTCATCGGCGGGGGGTCGTTGCGGTGGGCTGGCTCAATGGCTGGCCCTATCACCTCCGCTAGTTGAGAGAGGACGAGTGCGGTGCCGTGCATCCTACAGATTATCTCTCACTACGCCATCTTCGAACATTATCAGCTTTAGCTCGCCGAAGCAACCCCCGTGTCCCTCTAGGCAGCACGTCATTTGAGTGACCTCACGAGAAAGGGCGTGTGCCCTTGGAGCCTGCAGTCTAGGGCACGAGCTCCCGCGCTGCAAGTGGTCGCGAAGTATGGTTCAGGTCCGGGGCATTGGCCAAGCTTACTCCTCGCATGCCTTCAAAGGAGGTGGAGCCGTTAAGTGGGTTACGAGGGAATCTCCTCGATGAATTCAAAGTAATTCTTTTCGCCCGGAGGGCTGCGACGTGGTCTTCGGCCCTCAGAGCGCATTCGCGGGTTCTTTTCCCAAGGAAAGCGGTCTGGGGGAAGATTCTTGGCTAATCTTCTTCGGAGAGATTCATGCACGAGCCATAATAGAAGCTGGGTCGACAGTGGAGGATGCACGAATGGTAGAAGGGATGTTGGGATGAGCCTGTCTCTAGGAGAGACGTCGTCCCTTGAACCCTGAGCAGGAGGGCGAGGGCCGGGACTGCATGGGATAGTGACCGTGCTTTGAGAAAGTCCTTGAAACCAGGTCTGCCCGTCTGGCTCCGGTCATTGATGCTCGCGTTCGTGGTCTCACTTGTGATGCAGAGCGTCTCCGGGGCGAATCCTTCACGCGCGCTCTCCGCGGAGGTCAAGCTGGTCATCCCAATCAACGCAGATTCCCCCGCGGTGTGGTCAGAGGCGATCGCCGGGGCGCCGTGTTAAGTAGATCATCCTGAACCCCGCGAACGGACCCGGCGAAGGGGTTAACACGACCTCCGCACGGTTGGTGCGAGAGGCTCAGGCCCAGGGAATCAGCGTCCTCGGATATGTCTACACGCAATGGGCGAACGGCAACGTCTCGGTCCGGCGACCCGAGGGATGGATAGACAACTACTACTCCTGGTATCACGTGAACGGGATCATGCTCGACGAGGCGAACAGCAGCTGCGACGCGGCGCCGCTCCACTTCTACGACACGCTCTATTACTACATCAAGGCCGAGCCCGGACCTCGACAGTTATGCTGAACCCAGGCGAGGCGACAGGCGAATGCTACGCAGCGATTTCTGACGTGCTGCTCACCTTCGAGAACGATTACGCTGGCTATGCCGTTGGCTACGAGGGCGGCAACTGGACTGAGAGATTCCCCGCGGATCATTTTTTCCACATAGTCTTTGATGTCCCAACCGTAGCAGACATGCAGAACGTGATCTCGACGGCCCTGAGAGAGAGGTGCGGGGTATGTCTATGTGACTAACCTGAATGACTCGAATGGAAACCCTTACAGCTCTCTGCCAGGTTATTTGGGCCAGAACTAGCATACATCGAACAGCTGGACCATCAGATGCACGCCAGCCAAACGACCACGCCGATGTTGCTCATTCTGGGTCTTACGGCAGCCGGGTCAGCAGCGGTAGTGGTCAGCGGGAGGAAGAAGGTCGCCAAGTAACCTTGGTTTGACTCCTGAAAGCCCCCGCTTTTTTCGTCCCACGCCCTTTCCCGACAAAGTCAGGGCTTGCTCCTGAAAGAAAAAGACATTCGCGCAGGTAGTCAGGTTCGCCCCGACAGGTGCAGTCGAGTCGCGCCAGAGACGTAGACTGAGGCGCTCACACCAAACTTCAGTGAAGGGCTCATTTTAGGCCTAGTCAAAGTGAATCAAGAAATCCGAGGAGACGGCATGGGAGCGTAAGCCCCCGCGAGGGCTTACGCTCGGCGCACGATGTTAGCATGGGACTTGGGCTAATGCTGCTCCTCCCGTCCAAAGGACGAGCTCTTTGATTCCTTTGGAAATCGGGACGAGCATCGATTCCCTCGGAATCGCGGTGCATGACGAATCCCGCGACCCCGACTAAGGAGAGTGCTGCGAGCGGAGACGCCGTTGTGGTGCTGACCGAGGCTGCGGCCGAAGCTGACTGAGGCGTCGCTGCTCCGACCTGCGAAGCGGCGCCCGATGCTGGCGCTGCAGCAGCTTGGACTGCTCCGCTGGCGGAAGATGCGGCTTGGACGGTCGAGCCGGCGGGGTTCGGGCTAGCTCCCAAGAGGCTTCCGGAGCCTAGCAGAGAGCGAATCGGAGTCCCCTCCCCATATGAACCCGGACTTTGTCGATGCGATTGAAACCCCCAGCACGCTGGTGACCTTGATGTTCGCGACCAGAGGCATGTCGTATTGACCGATCGCCAGGGTCGCGGTGCCCGAACTCTCCGGAGCGCTGGCGAGCACAGCCCCTGACGGACTGACTATCACCGCCGTCGAGCCGGACGGCATCCCGGTCACGGTGACAGAGTCGCTCGATGTCAGGTAGAAGTTCTGGAAGGTGCCTGTAAACATCCCTCCTGTGTATGAGGTCTGCGTCTCAAGGAAGAAGTAGAAGGGCTGTTGGTACCCGAGGTTTAGGTTGGAGTTCTGGTAGACCTGGGAGCCGCCTATGTAGACGGCGAGGTAGTTCTGACCGTTGGTGACTATCGTGCAGTCCTGCGTCAGGGGCTGTCCGGACGCCTGGTCTATGTAGAGAGGCTGGTAGGAGAACGAAGGCGTGCTCGTCACCATTGCCACTTCCCAGAAGGTGCCTGCGCTCGACGTAGTAGGGCCGCAATACACGTAGTCGATGATGGACCTTCCCGTGGTCTGGACGTAGAGGCCCACGTTTGGGTTGCCGTCGGGTACCGTGCTCGACGGTGCGCTGACCAAGGCGTGAGCGAGCATGGCGTCGGCAATGTGGAGGGCGTAGTAGCCGGCGTAAGCCCCGGTCGGAGAACTCACTCCGATGTGGAGGCCGCCGGAATCTTCGTTGAAAGCGTAAGGAACGCCTTCGCCCGCCGCATCTCCGCCAAAAATCCAGAACGAGGAACCCGCGAGCTGCGACTGTGAGAGCGTGGCGTTGAGGCGGGTCGGAAGCCACCAGCCCGCTCTGACTCTGCTTGATCGAGTAGAGCGGGACACCGAGCGCGTGAGCCGGAGCTACGGCAGCCCCAAGCAGGAAGAGTGTGGCTGCCGAGACGATCAGAGGGACGAGCACACCCCTGCGGTGGGGGAACCGCGATACAGCGAATTTGCTTTCCATGGCCTGCCAATCGCCTGGAAAAGCCTATTAGACTTCCACGGATTTCTCCTGAATAATTTTATGGTGGCTGGTTTCGAACCAGGAAGGGACATCTCGAGGACGGCGGATTCAGGTCGCGAGCCTGAGCGCGCCAGGCCCGAACTGTCATCGGGTCGTTTGAAAGCCTTATAGGCGAAACTTCGAAGCTCACGGCTAATAATGCCTCGGCGAGTCCTAGTCGTCGACGACGAGCCTGACATCACGTATGCTCTCAAGATTGGACTCGAAGGAAAGGGGTTTAACTTCGAGACTTACAACGACCCGACGGTCGCGCTCGCAAAGTTCAAGCCCGACGCGTTCGACATCGCGATCCTGGACATTCGGATGCCAAAGATGAGCGGCTTCGAGCTCTACAGGGGGATGATAAAGGTGAGACGGGCGCACGAAGATACTCTTCCTCACGGCCTTCGACGTGTATCAGGAGGAGTTCGAGAAGATGTTCCCCAACGTCAAGGTGACGGCTTTCCTGAAGAAGCCGATGACCATAGCGAAACTGGTCTCCAGGCTGAACGAGTTGGACAACTGATTCCGCGGCACGCGGGAACCCTGCTAGAACAATTCTCCTTACCGACTTATATCGCCCGACGCGATGACTTTCGTGATTTTGAACCGCCTCGCGCCCGACACGGGAGAGACCATGGAGGTCGTGCACGGCGCAAAGGAAGCGAACGCAAGGATTGCCAGGTTCTTGGCGCGTGCGAACTCGCAGATATCCATCTGTACCGACCGCCGCGGCCTTGGAACCGCGATGCAATGAAGGGGCTGAAGCGTTTCAAGTCCGAACCGAGGAGGGGCCTGCGGCTCAGATTCATCACCGAAATCACGAGGGAGAACAAGACGGTTGCGAAGATGTTATCCGGTTTTGTGGAGCTGAGCACTGGAGGGCGTCACAGGCAACTTCGCGGTCTCTGACGCGGGGGAATCCATCAGCGGTGCAGTGTCCAGGAGGCGAGCCCGGTCACCGAGCTGATCTACAGCAACGCGCGGGGAGTCGTGTCGCAACACAACTACCTCTTCGAGACGCTCTCGCCCAAGGCGGTACCTGCCGAGTCGAGGATACGAGAGCTCGACGAGACTGCGCCACCAACCCAGACGAAGCTCCTAAAGGGGGAGAAAGAGGTCGTCCAACAGATAGCCAGGATGATCGACCCCTCTGACGAAATCGTGGTCTGCATGACCGCCAGCGGGGTCGGCAGGTGGGTGCTCGAGTCCCTGGCAGAACCACTCTCGCTGGCTGCGTCTGAAAGTCCCGGGGAGCGCGGTCAAGATCAGGTGGCTGACGAATCTCGATGAGCGCGACGTCGGGCTGGCCGAGGCGTGCCTCGGGTTTGGAATCGAGGTCAAGCACACCAGCCGGATGCCTCCGCTGTCGTTTGTCTGCAACAAGTCAGACATCCTCGCCTCGATTCAAAGCGCTGGAGATAGGACGCTCTTCCAGAATGTGCTCTCGAGCGACGACCCCGCGTATGTCGGCCACTTCCGCAGCCTCTTCGAAGAGATGTGGAAGAGGCGGCGTCGACGCGAGGAAGAGAATCGAGAGAGATGCACAGCGGCGCGGAGCGCGCCACCGTGAAGGTGATTGAGAACCCGAATGAGTCTCTGAGGATAGCGTGGGAGCTGATCCAAGGCTCGAAGGAGATACTTCTGATGTTCTCGACGCCCCGGGCCTTCCTGCGGCAGGTCAACGCAGGGGATTCGCCAAGCTCAAGTCAACCATCAGTGCGACAGGGACGTCGGTCAAGACTTCATCCCCTACGGCGAGCAGCTGGCCTACCGTCTCGAGAAGGCGAAGAGAGAATCCCTAACGTGGACTTCAGGGTCATGAACGAGAGCCTCGGACCAAGTCTGGATCCTCATCGCCGACAGGACAAGACCCTCGTCCTCGAGACCAGCGACGACGCAAGGGACGAACTCGTCGAAGCGCTGAGGGCATGGCGACGTACACCGAGAGCAGGTCGCTGGCCGCTTCGTACACGGCGATCTTCGAGAACATCTGGAAGCAGACCGAGATGTATGATAAGCTGAAGCTCCACGAGAAGCTGCAGAGCGACTTCGTCAACGTGGCGGCGCACGAGCTGAGGACCCGGTCCAGGCGATAATCAACTACGCCGAGCTCGCGACCACAAACTCGGAGAACAGGGACGAGTATTACGTCAAGCTCCTCAGGAACGTGACCAGGCTCCCAGGAGCCCGCGGAGAAATCGTCGGACGCGGCCGGATAGACGAGGGACCTGCGGCTCAACAAGAGAGTTCACGTCAACGTGGTCGTCGAGGCGGTGGTGAAAGAGCGAAGCTTGGAAGCGGAGCGAAGGGCGTCACCCTCGTGATCGTCAGCTCGGGAACCCTGGTGGTCGAAGGAGACAGGGGGAGGCTGAGCCCGGTGGTCTCGAACCTGCTGAGCAACGCCGTCAAGTTCACCGAGGAAGGCTCGATCAGTGTTCCATCGAGGCCGGCAAGGAGAACAAGGTCCGCGTCCTCGTCGCGGACACTGGGACCGGGATAGACCCTTCCATAATCCCGATGCTGTTCTCCAGGTTCGTCGCGAAATCCCAGTCAGGCACCGGGCTCGGGCTCTACATCTCCAAGAACATCGTGGAGGAGCACGGAGGAAGATCTGGGTCGAGAGCAACATCCCAGGCGGGGGCGCTACTTTCGCCTTCGAGATTCCGATCAGGCAGACCCGAGCCATCGGTGCTATCACGGGGAGCGGCCTCCCTTCCCCTGAAACTTCCCCCCAGTCCGCCGGCCCAGGCGGAGCTCCGGCCGGGCCGGTCAGCTCTTCGAGGGCTTCTCGCGGACCAGGCCGAAGAATATCTTCTCGTCTTGGTAGCTGAGGTTCTGCACCACGCAGTCGTCTCTAGACCTCGACGAGCTCCCTCGGGCACTTGGTCAGGAGCTCGCACGAGTCCTTCGTGACCACGACGTCGTCCTCGATGCGGACGCCGCCCTCCCCGGGGAGGTATATCCCTGGCTCGACGGTGACGACCATGTCCCGCTTGAGCTTGGCGGAGTTCCGGAGGCTCAGCCCCGGGCCGTCGTGGACCTCCAGCCCGAGCGAGTGGCCGAGGCCGTGGGTGAACCTCCCCTTGAACTCGCTCTCGTCTATCACTCTGGCTGCTATCTGGTGGACAGCCTTGCCGGAGACGCCCTCCTTGATCGCCTCGATGGCCTTCGTCTGGGCCTCGAGGACCTTGGAGTAGGCCTCCTTCTGGGAAGGGGCGGCGCGGCCGAAGAAGAAGGTCCTCGTGATGTCGGAGCAGTAGAGGCGGTATCTCGCGCCGACGTCGACCAGGACGTTGTCTCCCCTCCGGAGCCGCCTCTCGCCCGCCGAGTAGTGCGGGAGGGCGGAGCTCTCCCCGAAGGCGACGATGCTCTCGAACGAGGGGGAGTCTGCGCCCCTCTCGACCATCTGGTAGTCGATCTGCGCCTTGAGGGCCCTCTCGGTCATCCCTTCCTTCACGAGCCCCGGCACGCCCTCCACCACTCCCGAGATTATCTGCGCGGCCTTCGAGATGAGCTCGAGCTCGTCGGGGTCCTTGACCATCCTCGACCTGCTCGAGCGCGTCGGATACGTCGATCGAGCTTCTTCGAGCCCAGCATGGCCTCCAGGGCCAGGTAGTCCTTGTGAGAGACGCCCTGGAAGTTGATGCCGACGCGCTTGGAGCCCTTGAGGATGGACGAGACCATCCTTCTGCGCTCCGAAGGGCCGGAGCCCTTCTCGACGTGGACTGTGTAGTCCTTCCTCTGCCTTGCGGCATCCTCCTCGAGAGTGTTTGTCAGGACCTCCACGTGCCTGTCGGGGAACAAGAAGAGCATGTTGCGCTCGAAGATGCCGCTCCTGTACCCGGAGATGTAGAAGAAGTTCGGGTCGACGTGCTCCCCGTTGACGATGGCGACGACGTCGAGGTCGTCGGTGGCGTTCTCGAAGATCCGCTCGAGCCTGTCTTTCCGGGGCAAGCCTGCGCCTTACCGCTCGTAGGTCCCGACGAGCCGCGCCTGAGCCAGCACACGGCCGCCGATCGCGTCCATGAGGTCTTCGCGGTTCAGGCCGAGCTTCAGCTCAGGGCCGTCGCCGAGCGCGTAGAGCCAGAAGTAGTAGTGATGGACCCCGTGCCCTGGAGGAGGGGCGGGTCCGATGTAGCCCGGCTTCCCCATGCCGTTCAGCCCCTGCACGAAGCTCCCTCCCCCGCCTTCTGGGATGCTGTTCGCGCCCGGAGGGATGCCGTAGATCACCCAGTGCGTGAAGCCCTTTGGCAAGGGGGCGTCCGGGTCGAGGCAGACGAGCGCCAGCTGCCGCGTCCCGCTTGGGACCCCCTTCCACGAGAGCGGCGGCGACCTGTTGTCGCCGTCGATCGTGTACTGCCTCGGAATCTTGCCGTGCTGCTCGAACGCGATGCTGGTGATGCTCAGCTTCCCGATCTTCAACGACATCTTGAATCGCTGAGAGTGAAGGTCCGGCCTTTATCTCGTTTTGCGGCTTCGATGGCGGGCGCACAAGCCGTCTCCGGACCGAGAGGGACGGACTGCCTGCACCCGGATTCCTACCGCAGGTCTTCCATCTGGTCCTTTTCTCTGAGGAGGGCCACGAGCAGGTCGAGGTAGTAGACCAGCTTGTTGTGGAAGGTCTCTTCGTCCCAGTTCGGGTCGGCCTTCACGAGGAAGTCCTCGATGGCGTCGTACTTCTCCTGCGCGCTCTTCCCCAGCTGCTTCACGAGCGTCCTGCCCCTGCGCCGTCATCTCCTTGGCGTTGGGGTCGTCCTCGTCGAGGAGGCCGTGCCGCTTCAGGGAGGCCACCGCGAAGGCGTTGCGAGCGAGCGCGGAGGCGTCGACGAGGGCGTACCCTGAGGGCGCCTCGGTGAGCCACCCCGAGAAGAACCTCTGCGCCTGCCTCCTCTCCGACTCCTCCATCGACGCGAAGACGATGTCGTCCACGATGACGTTCTGGAGGTGGTTGAACCCCTCGACGAGGTATCCCGTCTCCCGCTCGTTGAGGCCCTCCCTCTGGCTGAACTCCGTGATTATGGCGTTGGTGACCTTGAACTTGTGCGAGGGCGACCGCTTCTCCGTATGGTAGATGTGGGCGAGCTCGTGGAAGAGAAGGCCCCCGAGCATCTCTGATTGGAGCGCCCACTCGGCTATGACGATGTGCTGGATGCCCTCCTCCTCGCTAGCGTAGCCCATGATGTCGAGGTTGGGGTCGACGAGCAGGCGGACCTTGGAGCGGACGCGATACCCGGCCTTCGCGAGCCTCTCCATAGCCCAGTCGAGCTCCTCCTGGAGAGAGCGATCGCCTCTTGCGAGCGACAATGTGTGGCTTCCCAGGGTCGTTCTCGGACGCGCTACTTGAGCGGGACGTAGAGGCTCGAGCGGCTTGCGCCGATGCCTGGGGTGCCGTGGACGACCTTCTTGTTTGTGATCGCGTACTCCCCGAGGTAGTGGCCTATCATCTCCGGCTTTACCTGGATCGAGAGGAACTCCTTCCCGGTGTAGACGCCGATGGTCGCCCCGACCATCACGGGGAGGACGATCATGTCCCTGGCGTGGGTCTTGATCTGGCCCTCGAGGCTCCCTTCCTTCTGGGAGCGGACGTCCTCCAGGAGCTTCCTCTTGTCGTCTGAGATGCCCCTGTTGAGCGAGCGCCTCGCCCTCGACGGGAGGAGCTGGAGGATGGCCTCCGTGCTCATTCCGTTGAGCTGGTCCACCGTGTAACCCCTGTAGCGGAACTCTTTGGGCATGGCTCTCTCCTCTCCCTACCTCTCCTTAACCTCGACGGTCGTCCTGGCCAGCCTCTTCCTTCCGGTCTTCCTGGGCGCTATCAGGCCTACCTTCCTGCCGGGCGGCGCGTTCCTCGACGTGCTGGTCGACTTGCCGGGGTGCTGGTGCCTGCCTCCTCCGAACGGGTGGTAGACCACCGCCATTGCGATTCCTCTCATCCTCGGGTAGGGGCGGCCGTCGGCCGTCATCTTGTGGTGCCTCGGCCCCGCCCGCATGAACGGCTTCTCTTGCATGCCCCCTCCGGCTATCTCTCCGACCGTCGCCCTGCAGTTCTCGTTGATCAGCATGCTCTTCCCGCTGGGGAGCCTGATTATCGCCCTGCCTTCTCCCTTTGAGAAGAGGACAGCGGAGCCGCCCGCCGCCCGGACGAGCTTCCCGCCGTCGCCGGCGCGGAGCTCGATGTTCGAGATGCGCGTCCCCTCCGGGATCTTCCTAAGCGGCAGGATGTTCCCGTTTGCCACTGCGGCGTCAGGCCCGTGCTGGACCTGGTTCCCGACCGCTATCCCGTTCACGGCCGGGACGTAGGATATCGCGCCGTGCTCGCCGTATTGCAGCTGCGCGAGCGGCGCGCTCCTTCCCCTCTCGTCGAGGAGAGCCTTGACCGTGAGCTTGCCCCTCGTGGCCGGCCGCGTCCGGGTTCATCAGCGGGTAGCGGACGGGAGCTATCTTCCCCCTGGATGAGACCCTCCACTGGATGCCGCCCTTGCCCCGCCTTCTCTGAAGAATTCTCTTGCCCATTGCTGCTACACCAGTCCTAGTTTCGTCGCGAGGTCGGTCGCGGAGTCCTCCGGGACGAGGCGCACGAAGGCCTTCTTGCCCCCCATCGACCTCATCGTGTTGACCGCCCTGACCTTGACCTCGTAGAGCGCCTCGATCGCGTTGGCGATCTGCGTCTTCGACGCCTTGTTGTCCACCATGAAGCAGATCTTGTTCTCCCTTGCTATCTGGTCGAAAGTCCTCTCGGTGATGTATGGCCGGAAGATGATCTTCTGCGCGTCTTCAAGCCTCAACTTTCATTCCCTCCTTTGCCGACCTCGAGCCCAGCACCTCGATCGCCGAGCTCGTCCAGATGGTGAGCCTTCCCGCGACCCCTCCTGGCGCCAGCGGCAAGACGCTCGAGGCTGTCCACGGAGACGACCTCGACCCCAGGGATGGACGCGGCCGCCTTCCCCACGCCCCTGTCGTTGCTCACGACGATGAGCGGTCCCGACCTTCTTCCTGGTGGTCCTCCCGCGCATCCTCGCCTTTCCCGAACGCCTCTTCACCCCGCCGTAGACGCGCCTCAGCTCCTCGGTGAGGCCCAGGTCGGCGAGGAACGCCTCGAGGGCTGCCGTCTTCTCCAGCGCCTCTAGGTCGTCAGAGACCACCACGGGGAACTTTAGCTTCCCGGTCTTGTGGCCTCTCCACCCGACCGCGGTTGCGTCCCCGGTGAATGCGATGGCGGTGTTGAGCGCGAGCTTCCTCTCCTTGACGTTGATCTTGCGGTAGATTACCTTCTCCGACCTCGGAGGGTGAGGCAGCCTTCCCCCCACGATGCTCGCGACTCCTCCTGCCTGGCCTGACTTTGAGCTCCCTGCGCCCTTGATCCTCGGGATTCTCGAGACTCCTCGGCCTGTGGGGGGGTTGCCGGTCTCGGCGCTCGTCCTGTTGCCTGCCATCGGGTCGCGGCCGTAGGGCTGGATGCCGTGCGAGTGGAGTATCCACCACGCCCTCTGGACCAGGTCAGGCCTCAGCGGCGTGGAGAACGCGCTGGGGAGGTCGATCTCGTTCGCCTGGCTTGCCGCTCATGTCTAGGACCTTGACGGAGTCTGCCAAGCGCCTACTTCCTCCCTGCTATCCTGGTGCTGACTTCTAGGACCTGCACCGGCGCCGTGTTGGCCTTCGGGTGAGGCCTCATGGGGTACCTGACCACAACGACCCGCCTGTTCGTCCCGGGCACGCTCCCGCGCACGAGCGCGTAGTCGGTGTTGAGCTCGCCGAAGTGCTCGAACCCGCCCTTCGGGGTGATTGGCGCGTCCTTCCCGTTGGAGATGCTAAGTATCCTCTTACCTGACTCGGTCCTCTGGTGGAAGCCGTGCTGCCCTGCCCTGGCCACCGTGTACATGACCGCCGCAGGATGCCACGGACCGATGACTCCGACCGCCCTCACGCTCTTCCTCGACTTGTGCTGCTTCCTCTTTATCCCCATCCTGGTCACCGGGCCTTCGTAGCCGTGGCCCTTCGTCACGCCTATGACGTCCACGTAGCCGCCGGCCTTGAAGACCTCTGAGAACTTCACCGGCTTTCCCATCACCTTCGCGGCGTAGTCGAACTGGGCCGCGATGTCGCCGCCTCCGACTCCTACCTCGAAGACTATCGGCTGCTTCTGAGAGATACCCGCGTCCCTCGGGGTCATCGCCAAGACGGCCGCGATGCGCGTGAGCCCGGAGAGCTTCGGCTTCCAGGCCTCGATGAACTTCTCGGGGTCGCACGCTGACTTCTTCTCGACGCCCTTCGGGAGGGTCTTCGCGTAGACCTCGCCGACCGCTCTCTCGGCGCCGTTCTCCCTGACGTACAGCCTGAGGCCTACGACGGCCGTGTCCGGCACCGCCAAGACGCTGGTCGGGTTGAAGCGCGGCTTGCCGAAGTTTGGGCGTCTTCGCCCTGTCGTCAATTGTAATCGTGTGAATCGTGCTGACCTTCACGGCGGGGAGCCCTAGCAGGGTGGGCGCGCTGCCCTTGATCTTCGGCCAGTTGTGGACCGTGGGGAAGAAGTCTCCGACCCTCCCCCTGGGGATGTATGCGAGACTTCCTCTGCGTGGTGCACTATGTTTCCTATGACCCATCCTAGCTCACTCGGGAAGTTACCCCGGATTTTTCCTAAGTCTTTAAACTTTCGCGTTGCTGGCGGCGCAGTCAGGGATGGGAGCGGGGGTTCGCGCTGTGAGCCGACGAGCGCGCGTTCGCCCTCTCGACCTCCAGCTCGAACTGGAGCGCCGTCATCAGGACGGCGTTGCCCTTCTTCCGGGAGAGCGTCCTGATGAGGTCCCTCTCGGTCACCAGCGCGACGCGCCCCGTGGGGGAGTCGTCGACGACGAGCCCGCCTATCCCGAATATCATCATCTTCGAGGCGGCGACCCTGATGTCGTCGTCCTGGCTGACGGTTATGACGTCCCGGGTCATAAAGTCGGAGATCGGGGTGTCGAAGCGAGTCGGGACGCTCGGCCTCGCCCTTCGGACCTGGCGATGCTCATGGACGCGACCTTCGCGAGTCGCCCGAGCGCGTCCTTGTTGGAGAGTATTCCCTTCGGGACCGCCGCCTCGGCGCCCCTCGCGCCCGGGCACCACGGGGAGCCGCCTGATGCGGTGCTCCGACATCAGGCGGACCGCGGTGGAGAGGTACTCGTTCTGCCCGATGGTGATGACGTTGGGGTTCATTATCTCGGACACGGGCACGCCCACTTCGTCCGAGCTCGTCCCCATGAGCCCGACGAGGTCTCTCAGGGTGATGATGCCGCGGACGACCCCCTGCTCGTCTATCACCGGCATGCCGCCGAGGTTGTGGAAGGTCATCTTCTTCGTGATCTCCGCGAGGCCGTCCCCGGGCTCCACGCAGACGCTGTTGTAGACCATGATGCGCTCGACGGGTATCTCGAGCGACTCGAGCACCTCCTTGGTCATGAGGTCGGGCTTGGAGAGGACGAAGTTCAGCGAGTCTATGATGTCCTGGGCGGAGATCATCCCCATTATTCTCCCCTTCTCGTCGACCACCGGGAGGTGCCTGAAGTTCCTCCTCTGCATGATCATGGCGGCCGTGAGGACGCTCTGTCGCGGGGTGACCTTGATGGTCTGCCGCGTGAACAGCCACCAGAGGTCTTCGGTCTTGCTCGGCATTTCAGCAATCCCTCCAACTATTCTACGATGTCGGACGGGCTATTCTTCCACCGGGATTTCCTGCGGAGGGATGGGCGTCGCGACCTTCTGGTCTCCCGCTCTCAGGACCGTGAACTTCGAGGAGAGGACGGACTCGAGCAGGGAGCGCGGGAGGCTGAAGGCCTGGAAGAACGACTCCAGCACGCCCTTGAGGGCCTCCACGTCGGCGGGGTTCAGGTTCCTGTACTCGCTGAGGAGCGGCTTGGTGTACTTGCTGGTGAAGAAGAGGAAGCGGACTCTCGCGAGGAGGGCGGCCGGCAGGAGAGGCGCGAGTTCCCGCTCGCTCGGGTACCGGAGCTTCGACACCGCCTCGAATGCCTCCATCGACAGGGCCCCGTCCGTGACGCACGTGCGGAGGTAGGCCTGGATGTCCTCGGGGCTCGGAGGCAGCCCGAGCTGGGTCGGGTCGACCTCGCCCCTGATGTAGAGCGTCCCGCCCACGAGTCCGGTGGCGGCGAACTTGCCCACTGGCCTGTCGGAGCCCGAGAGGTTGAGGACCGCCAGTATCCCGCCCGCCATGTACTCGCCGAGGTAGTCGTCGGCGGTCTCTCCCACGATGAAGAAGGGCCTCGCCTGCTTGTACTCGCGCATCTGGATGCCCGCCCGGTTCCCGACGGACCCCCTGACGAAGATGTGCCCGCCCTGGAGGGCCTGGCCCGCGACGTCCCTCGCGCTCCCGTGGATCGACCACGGAGCCAGCGTGCATCGTGTCCGCGAGGTCGTCCGAGACGTTCCCGTGGACCTCGTAAGAGACGCCGTCGTTGAGGTTGGCGAGGCAGTTTCCTGGGTAGCCGTTGAGCTCCACCTTGAACCTCCGCCTAGAGCCGTCCTCGTGCTTCGTGGAGAAGGCTATGCCGAGATACCTCTGGCCGCTGACGTTGTCTATCCTGACGCCATCCGCTCCCGGAGCGGTAGGCCTTGCGCAGGAACTCGTTGATCTCGCCGAAGCCCACGCCCGAGGAGTCGAGCGTCGCGACCTGCTCCGACGCGCGGGGGGCGTCGCCTCCTGTTGCGGACGCGAGTATGCGCCGAAGGACGACGCCACGCTGCTCAGGCTCCCTCCCGATTGGAAGGAGTAGATCTTCCTCTTGGTCCCCGGCTCGAGTATCCCCTTCTTCACCGAGGCGAGGAAGAAGGAGCCCGGCTCGGGCGCCCAGACCACCGCGTCCTTGGAGAGGTTCCTGATCTGGTTCTCCTCGCTCGCGACGTAGAACCTGTCGCCGTCCTCCCCGACGAGGAGGGGGCGGAACTTCGACCTGTCCGTGAGCGCCAGGAGGTAAGTGTCGCTCCCGTCGCAGAAGCCGGCGACGACCGCGAAGGGGCCGTCGAGGCGGGCGCCCCTGTACCTTATGAGCAGCTTGCGGACCTCGGGGGAGAACTGCCTCTCGAAGGGGTTGGTGAGGAGGGTGGCGGCCTCGAAGAGCGACAGGCCCTCGACCCGCACGAGGTGGTCGAGGAGGCGGGCGATGACCTCGCTGTCCGTCCCCACGTGGCTCCGGAGCCCCCAGGAGTTGAGCTGCTCGAGGTTTGCCCCGAAGGAGCTGATGTCGCCGTTGTGGGCGATGGCGGTGTCCATCGACGCGAAGGGGTGAGACCAGATGGGATAGCGCCCGGGGGAGTTCGTCGGCTGCCTCGTGTGGGCTATCCAGACGTCGGCCTTCTTCGAGTCGGCGTCGAGGTGGTACTCCTTCGCGACCTCGAGCGGGAACCCGACCTCCTTGAAGACGTCGAGGTACCTGCCGTAGGAGAAGATGCGCCCGTCGATCTTGCCGTCGGAGAGGAGCTCTCCGTTTATGACTGTCGATGGTCTTCTCGAGCGCGGGGTTGTCCGACGTGCTCAGGTTCCCCTCCCAGATCCCGAAGCGCTCCCTCCCGCTCACCGGGTCCGGGCATGAGGAGCTGGACGTCTCGCGGGGAGCTCACGGAGGCCGTGAGCTGGTCCTGGAGGTTGTCGGCGATGCCCTGGTTCCTGACGAAGGCCTTTATCTTGTGGGTCTGGCCTCCGCTGCTCAGGTCGGGGTCGAAGAGCGCGAAGCCCGCGCCGAGGTCGCTCCCCCTGTACTTTATGCACGCTATCCCGGTCAGGGCGTCCAGGTTGGACACCTTCGGGGCGCCGTCCTTCCTTATCACGCCGAAGATCCCGCAGCCGTCCTTGTAGACGGGCTGCCCGAACGTCGTGTCGTAGGCGGGATACTCGCTCAAGTCGATTCTCACGCGGCTCCGGCCGGCTTGATGCCCGAGCTCCTTCCTGATCGCCGGGTCGAGCCCGACGGTGCGGAGGATCTCCCTGTTCCCCACGAGGGAGGAGGCGACGCTGCTCATCCCCGCGGCGCCCGCGAGCAGCTTGATGTCCTTGACGAACGCGACGACGAGGTTCTCGAGGTGGTCCGTCAGCTTCTGCATCTCGATGACTACCTCCTGGTCGTCCTCGAACCCGACCGCCACCAGCGCGGCCTTCCCGAAACCGACGCAGTCGGCTCCCATCGCGACAAGCTTCACGATGTCCTCGGACCCCCTCACCATGTTGCCCTCAGCGAGGATGTCGAACCTCCACCTCACGTCCTTCTCGATGAGGTCGCGGTCGAGCTTGGAGACGGACAGCTCGAGCTGCAGGTCGCTCTCCTCGTCGTCCTCGTCGACGAGGAAGCCCTGGAAGCCCGCGAGGCCGTGGAGGTTGGAGCGCACCCACTCGAGCGCCTTCGTCGAAGACGGCACCCTCAGGTAGAGGGCACCCTGCCTCCCGTTGCCCTCCCTTGGGACGGAGGCTCCCAGAGAGATGCCCCCTGAGGTCGACCGCGGTGATCATCGAGCCCGGGCCTGACGCGTGGTCAGGGGCGATCACCCGTCCCGGGTACTTTCCCCCGCTCAGCCTGCCGGTGGAATCGTCATAGAGCAGCCCCATCGCAGACGCTGTCCTAGCGAAGATTGTCCGGACGTCGTCCGGCACGCTCTCCGGGAGGTGCGTGAAGAAGAAGGGCGCGGCGAGCCTGATCCGGCCCTGCGCGAGGTAGTTGACGATCTCAATCTCTTCGCGGTAGGGGTCGATGCTGGGCCGCGTCACCTGCGCGCCGTCCGTCACGACCCAGTCCGAGAGCCTCGAGGGGGCCTCGACGAAGGGCGGGCCTATGGAGCCCATGCTCGAGATCTGGGCCTCTCCGGGGGACTTGCCGGTGGTCCCGGACAGCTCCCAGAGCGCGGTCGACCTCGCCGGGTCCCACAGGTTCGACCCCCTAGGAGGAGCCCTCGAAGGCGCCTCGGGAGCCGCGGAGGGCGAGGCGCCTCCCTGCTGCTTCGCTTCGACGCCGAGTATCTTGAGTGTCTCCGGGTTCAGGGACCCGTTGTGGAAGAGCAGCTCGCGCCGAGACCGCAGCTCCTCGAGCTTCGAGACCCCCATGAGCTCCATGATCAGCTTCATCTCCTCCGTCCAGCCCCTCACCATGTTGGCCAGCCAGGTCACCGACTGGTCCATCGAGAGCGTCCTGACCGGGCTGTCCGGAGATCTTGTTAGTGAGGATGGCCGGACAGAAGCCCAGATGGCACTTGTGCACCATCAGGCACCCTATCGCGAGGAGCGCCCCGGTACCCACGCTGGTGATGTCCGCGCCGAGGGCGATGAGCTTCAGCGAGTCCTCCGGGGTGCTGACGCGCCCGGCAGCGATGACGGTGAAATCGTCCCGGAGCCCTTCCCGCCGGAGTATCGAGTCGACCGACGCGACGGCCAGCTCTATGGGGACGCCGACGTTGTTCTTCACGACCGACGGGGCCGCTCCAGTCCCCGCGCCGGCTCCGTCGATGATTATGCCTGCGGCGCCCATCCTCGCCACTCCGGAGGCGATGTAGGGGATGTAGTTCGTGGCGCCGACCTTCACGAAGACCGGCTTCCTAGTCGCCTCCTTGAGGCCGAGGATGCGCTGCCCTAGGTCCTCGATTGAGTAGATGTCATGGTGGGGGGCGGGCGAGATCGCGTCCGTGCCCACAGGGATCCGCCTCGTCTCCGAGATCGGAGCGGTGACCTTCACCCCCGGGAGGTGGCCGCCGATCCCCGGCTTTGCGCCCTGGCCTATCTTGATGACCACCGCCTGGCCTTTCGAGAGAGAGTTGGCGTCCACGCCGAACCTCGCCGACGCCCACTGGACGGTTATCCTGCTGCACTCGGCGACCTCCTTGAGGAGCCCGCCCTCGCCCGTGCCGGCCATTATTCCCGTGAGGTCGGCCGCCTTTGCGATTGCGGCGTTCGGCACTCCCGAGAGCGCGCCGAACGACATGTCGCCCAGATACATTGGCGACGATAGCTTCAGCGGCGAACCTGCGGCGAAGCGGATGGTGGTATCGGCCACGACGGCCTGCCCCGGCGCGTCCGAGCGCTTGAGATAGAGATGGTCGAGAGCCCGCCCCGTCCGCTCGGCCTCCGGGAGCCATAGCTCGTTGGTGGCGCGCCCGGTCTCAGCGAGCTGCCTGATGTGGAGTATCTTCCACCGCGTCCAGAACTCCTTCGCCCTCGAAGTGGGCAGGGGCATGTAGCTTTTGAGTTCGAGCGTCTTTCTCTGCGCCAGGCTGGAGATCCCTAATCACCTGATACCTATAAAACAAAACGAGGGGCGCCAACCCGATAAAAACGTTGCCTAAAGTGAGGCGAAAACGCAATTTTCCCTCGATTTCACGGCCCCGGAGATCCGTGCGCGGTCAGACGAAGGGCGGGAGGTCGGGGCTGGCGAGGAGCCCCACGAGGTAGAGGGCGGAGAGTATTGCCTCCTCCGACCGCGCGGTGACCACGTTCTGCTCGGGGAAGAGGTTCACGACGTAGCCCACCCGGCTCCTGAGGTCCTTCCCGACCGTCTCGAAGAGCCCCCTGGACGGCGAGCCGAAGAGGAGCATCACGGCGCCAGAGCCCTGAAGGTCGATGCGCAGGCTCCGCGCGACGCGGGCGATGGGGTCGCCGAGGCGCGAGGTCGCCACCTTCAGGGGAAAGGTTGGGTCTGCGAGAAGTGCTGCCGTCCCGGAGACCTCCACGGTGTAGCCCCAGTACGCCTTCACGTCGCGCCGGTCCACGGGCGTCGCCTCCACGCCCGAAGGGGAGACTGAGGTTATCTTCAGGGTGACGCGCCTCTGCGGGGGCTCCCTCCTCCTCAGGGTGACCGGGACGTCGAGGCCGGCGTCCGCCGAGAGCCCGTCCGCGAGGACCACCGCCTCCCTGAGCTCCCCGGCCTGGAGCCTGCCCAGAGGGACCTTCGCCTTGTGAGAGGGGATGCGGAGGGGAGGGAGGAGGCCCGCGTACCTCAGGTCCTCGCTGAGCGGGAAGAGGCGCTTCCTCAGGTACTGGGGCGTCTCCAGGTACTCGAGGACCTTCTTCATGAAGCTTGACTCCCCCCTACCCCGCGGGTCGTGGAAGACCCGGACCGAGTCGACCCCGAACAGCGCGCAGTATCTCGCGATCTGCCCGAGCTTCGTGGTCTTCTCGCGTGTCGATTCCTGCTCCTCGAGCACGGTGTCCGGGACCGCGACGCAGACCCTCTTCCCCTCGAGTGTCAACGGGGGACGTCTCTCCGGCGCCCTTCATAAGAGGTGTATGTCTTATGTGCCGGGGCGCCCGGCATGCTGGCCGTGGGAGCCCCGGGGCCGTCGGCGGAGGACGACAAGGCCAGGATCGAGTACGAGCTGCGCGGAAAGACGCTCAAGGTCTACCTCTACGTCCTGAGGCAGGGGAAGCCGGTCGGGGTCAGGGAGGTCCAGCGGGAGCTCGGGTTCTCGAGCCCCAGCGTGGCCTATCATCACATCGAGAAGCTCGCGAGGCTCGGCATAATCGAGCAGGACAACCTGGGGAACTATGTCCTGACAAAGAAGGTCGACCCAGGGATACTCCAGGCATTCGTCAACGTGGGCAAGTTCAGCCTCCCCAGGCTCGGGTTCTACGCCGTCTTCTTCAGCACGGTCGCGGCAGCCTACGTGGTAGAGGACTATAGGTTCCTGGACCTCTACGCGGTGGTCGGGACGGTCGGTGCCGCCGCGGCGTTCTGGTTCGAGGCGGCCAGATTGTGGAGGAGGAAGCCGTTCTAGATGTTGGAATTAAGTAAACCCCTGTCGGCTGGAGGGGTGATGAAGGCATGAGGAGAGGGGGGTTCTTGGCGGGGGCCGTGGGAGGGCTAGCCCTGGCCCTCTTGCTCGTGGGGGTCGCCTCGTTCTTGCCCCAGACGAACAACCCGCTGAATACGGCGACGACGCCACAAGGGAGCGCTCAGCCGGTGACGACGCTCGCGACGAAGGCCTCAACCATGTCCTCGACGACCAACGGCAGCGCCCAATTCATAGCCGGCCTGCCCGGGGCTCAGGTCGCCGGGAACAGCGCCCCTGCAGCGGCCTCGTCGAACACGACGACCCCGGCAGCCGGCGCCAGCTTGTCCTCTGTCGCGTCGAGTGCCGGCAGCCAGGTCCAGAGCGGACCGGCAGCCGCCGGCGGGACCCAGGGGCAGCAGAAGCCGAGCTCGTTACTCGCGGCGCTTCCAGGGGAGAGCGTGGGGAGCTTGATCGCGACCGTCTCGCCCCTGCTCATCGGGCTGCTGGTAGCGGCGTTGGTCTACGGCGCATATGTCAGGCGCCAGGACTCCGCGTCCTGACCGCCCTTAGCCGGAGACTATCGTCTGAGACTGCTCTCTAAGGAACGTGAGGAGGTAGCTCGGCCCGCCTATGCCCTTGCCCGTGGACCCGCTCGCCTTCCATCCGACGAAAGACTGCGGCCCTGGCCAAGCGCCCGTCGTGGCACCCCCGCTCCTGTTGGCGTAGACGACTCCGAACTGTATCCTGTCCATGAACTTCGCGACCTCGTTCTTGTCCTCGCTGAAGATCCCCGCCGTCAGGCCGTAGTCGGTGTCGTTGGCCTCGTCGAGGGCCTCGTCGAGGGTCTTGAACTCGGCGACGACGAGGAGCGGGACGAAGAGCTCCCTCTTGAAGAGCTCGTGGTCGATTGGAAGGCCCGCCACGACGGTGGGCTGGACGTAGTAGCCCTTCTGGAAGGCGCCCTTGGTGATGGCGCCTCCGCCGAAGACCACCTTCCCACCGTCGTTCTTGGCCTCCTTTACCGCCTTGGCGAAGGTCTCCATCGCCGCTGGGTTGATTATCGGGCCCATGAACGAGCTCCTCTCCCTCGGGTCTTGCACCTCGAGCGAGGCGAGCCGCTTCTTGAGCTTCTCGAGGAACTCGGTCTTCACCTCCCTCTGGACGTAGACCCTTGAGTTGGCGCTGCACTTCTGCCCGCTGTACCCGTAGGCCGCCCTGACGACCCCTTCGACGGCCTTCTTCAGGTCCGCCTTCGCGGTGATGATGGCGGGGTTCTTGCTGCCCAGCTCCATGAGGACGGGCTTGACGTACGGCTGGTGGGTGAGGAACTCGCGGTAGAGGCTCATCCCCACCGCCCTCGAGCCTGTGAACGTGATTCCGGCGACGTCGCGGTTCTCGGTGAACTCGCTGGAGAAGTTGGGGCCGGGGCCGGTGACGAAGTTAACTGCGCCGGCGGGGACGCCCGCGTCCCGGTAGACGTTGTAGAGCATCAGGCCCGTGAGCGGGGCCTCGCTTGTGGGCTTCAGGATGACCGTGTTACCGGTAAGCAGGGCGCCGGTGGCCATCCCGTTGGCGAGCATGAAGGGGAAGTTGAATGGGGATATGACCGGCCAGACCCCGAGCGGCTTCGCGATTATCTTCCCGTGCTCGCCGGCGACCCCCTCGGTCTCCTTCGAGTACCCCTTGTTCTCCTCCATTACCTTGGCGTAGAGCCTGATGGCGTCCATCGCCTCCCAGGCCTCGGCGAGGGACTCGAGCCTGTTCTTCCCCACCTCATAGGTGATTGTGGCGGCGATGTCGAACTTCCGCTCGTCGATCAGCTCGGCGGCCTTCCTCAGGATCTTGACCCTCTCGCGCCACGGGGTCCCGCTCCAGCCGGGGAAGGCGCGCCTCGCCGCCTCGATGGCCCGCCTCGCGTGCTCCCGCTGCCCGATCGGGAAGTAGCTGACGACGATCGTGGTGTCGATCGGGCTCCTGTGCTCGAACTCGCCCGCCTCGGAGCTCACCTCTCCGTAGCCGATGTGCATCTTGTGGTGCTTGCCCAGCTGCGACTTGGCGAACCTCTTCAGCGCCGCCTCGTACTTCGGGTGGATGCTCTCGTCAGCGAAGAGGGTGACGTAGGTGATCTTTGGGGGCTTTTGGCACGAAATTTCCCGCGCGCTGTTTCGGCTTCTTAATCTTTCCTCAGGCCTGCGGCGGGGAGAGATGGACCCGAAGTGACTTGGCCGTCGTACCCGAACACCTCCGTGAACCTCGTGACAATCTCTGCCTTGACGTCTTCGAGAGGGACTTCTTTTCCGAGGACCTGCTTCATCGACGTCATCGTGTCGGGGTCGAGACCGCAGGGCTTGATCAGGGAGAAGTAGGAGAGGTCGGTGTTCACGTTGAGGGCGAACCCGTGGTAAGTGACCCAGTTGGTCACCGCGACCCCGATGGAGGCGACCTTCTGGCCTCCGACCCAGACTCCCGGGTGGCCCCCACCCGGACGGACTCGATGCCGTAGCGCCGCGTGGCCTGGATCAGCACCTCCTCCAGGTCCCGGACGAAGCGCCTGGACGTTGGGGGTCGCCAGCCGGACGATCGGATACCCCACGAGCTGCCCGGGGCCGTGGTAGGTGGCGTCGCCGCCCCTCTCCACCTGGAAGACCGGGATGTCCTGGGGCTTGAAGTTCTCCGGAGTGGTCTTCCTCCCTAGCGTTATGACGTGGTCGTGCTCGACGAGGATGAGCGTGTCCACGTCGGTCTCGCCTTCCGTCCTCCTCCTGACGAGTTCCTTCTGCAGCTCCCACGTGTCCTGGTAGGACTCGCGCCCGCGGTCGAGCAACGAGAGGATCAGCTGCTACAGCCCCTTCATCTGGTGGATGGGCCTGCCCGCCGCCACCTCCGCGGCCTCCATTATCGCCTCTGGGAGGGTCGGGTGGGGGTGGATGGTGAGGGCGAGGTCCTCGACCGTGGCGCCCATCTCTATCGCCAGGGCCGCCTCGCTGATGAGGTTGGAGGCCTCCGGCCCGACTATCTGCACCCCGAGGACGAGGCCGGTCTTCGCGTCGGAGATTATCCTGACGAACCCCTCGGCCTCGCCCGAGGCCAGGGCGCGCCCCAAGGCGCCGAACGAGAACCTGCTCCTCTTGACTTGCAGGCCAGCCTCCACGGCCGCCTTCTCCGTGAGCCCGACGCCGGCAATCTCCGGATCGGTGAAGATAGCCCATGGGACGGTCTTCCAGTCGGCGGCGCTCGGCAGGCCAGCGATGACCTCCGCGGCCACGACGCCTTCCTTCATGGCCTTGTGGGCGAGAAGGGGCTGTCCCCGCACGTCGCCGATGGCGTAGACCCCCTCGACGCTCGTCCTCATCCGCTGCGTCGGTCACGATGTAGCCCTTGGCGTCCGTCTTCACCCCGATCGCCTGCCAGGTTCATCTCCGCGGTCAGCGGCGTCCTCCCGACGCTCACGAGCGCGACGCTCGGCCTCGACGACGACCTCTCCGCTCGGCGTCGAGACCCTCGCCTTGACCCCGCTGTCGCTCTTCTCGAGCGAGAGGACCTTTGACTTTAGCAGGATCTTCGCCCCCCTCTTCTCCAGGTTCCTCTGGGGGAGCCTCACGAGGTCGGGCTCGGTCCCGGGAGGAGCTGGTCGGTGAGCTCCACTACCGTGACCTTGCTGCCGAGCTTCTGGTACACTGCCGCAGATCTCGAGGCCGATGTAGCCTCCTCCGACCACCAGCATGCTCTTCGGGCACCTTCTCGAGCGCGAGCGCCTCCGTCGAGCTGAGGACGAGCTTCCCGTCGAACTCCAGCCCTGGGCAGCGATATCGGCTCGCGAGCCTGTGGCGATGACTAGGTTCTTCGTGACGACCTCCTCGGTCCCGAGCTCGGTCATCACCTTGACCCTCTTCGCATCGACGACCTCGGCGCTCCCCTCGATGACCTCCACCTTGTTTCCCCGGCAGAGGGCCGCGACCCCCGTCTCGAGCGTAGAGACGACCCCCGCCTTCCATTTCTGGAGCGCCGCCAGGTCGACCCTGATGCCGTCGGCGTCTATCCCGAAGCTCGCGCCCTCCTCGGCCTTCTCGTAGAGCTTGGCCACCGAGATGAGCGCCTTGGATGGGATGCAACCGAGGCGACGCATTCCCGCCGAGCCTGGTCCCTCTCGACCAGGACGGTCTTGAGCCCGAGCTGCGCGGCCCTGATGGCGCAGACATAGCCCCCTGGGCCACCACCGATGACCACCACGTCGGCTTCTCTGGGCAAAGCAGCTATTCGGCGGCCCGAGCGAAAAATTCTCGGCTTAAACCTTCTCGGAGGCGGGCCTGTTGTAGATCGGGGCAGGCTCGCGTAGGAGAGCCACGGCTTGTACTTGGGCGTCCTTCCCGTGGATGGCGTTCAGGTAGGCCTCCTGGATCTTCCTTGTGACCGGGAAGCTCGCCGTTGCCGATCATCCTGTTGTCCACCTCCCTGATCGGGGTGACGTTCGCGGCGGTCCCGCAGAGGAAGAGCTCGTCGGCCGTGAAGATGTCCTCTCGGATGAAGTCCTCTTCCTTGAACGGGATGCCGTTGTCCTTCGCTATCTGGATGACCGAGTCCCTCGTTATGCCCTCCAGTACGCCGGCCGACTTTGTGGGCGTGGTCAGGACGCCGTCCCTTATCCTGAAGATGTTCTCCCCCGTGCCCTCGGCCACTAGCCCGTTCGTGGTCAGCAGTATCGCCTCGTCGAAGCCGGCGGAGAGCGCGTCCATCTTGGCGAGTATCGAGTTAGCGTAGTTCGCGGAGCACTTGGCGTGAGGCGGGAGGGTCCTCGGGTCTATCCTTGCCCAGCTCGAGATCGTCGCACCGGATGCCCTTCTCCATCCCTTCGTCGCCGAGGTAGGCGCCCCACTCCCAGCTGCGATCGCGCCCGATGATCTTGTTCTTCATCGGGTTGACGCCCATCTCCCCGTAGGAGCTGAAGACGATGGGGCGGATGTAGCAGTCCTTGAGGCCGTTCTCCTTCACGAGGTCGAGGCAGCCCTGCACCAGCTCGTCCTCGGTGTACGGGAGCTTCATCCTGTAGACCTTCGCGCCGTCACGAGGCGCTCGATGTGCTCCCGCAGGCGGAAGACCGCCGGGCCCTTTGGCGTCGAGTTTGCACCGGATGCCCTCGAATATGGCGTAGCCGTAGTGCAGCGCGTGGGTGAGGACGTGCATCTTGGCGTCGTCCCAGGGGACGAACTGCCCCGTCGAACCAGATCTTCTTCGTCGGCTGCAACTGCTATACTCTCTGCCTCTTGCTCCGAAGAGCCATGATTACGCTTACTTGGCTATTGACTTATCGCCTTGGCGACCGCGCTCCGCCACCTGCGATCGTGCTCGCCTTCCCGCCCAGGTCGGGGGTCCTCACGCCCGTCTCGAGCGTCGCGGTTGACCGCGTTCCTGATCGCAGACGCCGCCCGCCGAGCACGCCTCGTCGCTGCCTGGTCTTCGAGAGCCAGTCGAGCATCATCGCGACCGTGAGGATCATCGCGACCGGGTTCGCCGACCCCCTTCCCGGCGATGTCCGGGCGCCGCGCCGTGGACCGGCTCGAAGAGGGCGAAGTCCTCGCCGATGTTCGCGGAGGGCGTCATCCCCAGCCCCCCGACGAGCTGGGCCGCCTCGTCGGAGAGGATGTCTCCGTAGAGGTTCGTGGTCACTATGACGTCGAAGGAGCGCGGGCTCGCGGATCAGGTTCATCGCGGCCGAGTCGACGAGCATCTCGCTGAAGGAGATCGTCGGGTGCGCCTCGGAAACCTCCCTGCAAACCTGCGCGAACAGCCCGTCGCTCTTCCTGAGGACGTTGGACTTGTGGACGGCGACCACCTTGCGCGCCCCGCCCCTCTGCTCGGCCAGCTCGAAGGCGTACTTCGGCGATCCTCTCGGAGGCGACCCTGGTTATCGTCCGGAGGGCGACGACCCCTCCGTCGAACTCGAACTCCTGCCCCTTGTAGAGGTCACTCGGTGTTCTCCCTCACGATTACGAAGTCGATGCCCGGGCTTGAGCGACGCGACGTGGGGCAGGCTCTTCGACGGCCTGATGTTGGCGTAGAGGTCGAGCATCTGCCTGAGCTTCACGATCGACGTCGGCAGCCGTGTCGCCCACTGGGGCCTTGAGGCACGCGTCCGAGTCCCTTATCGACTTCGAGAGACGAGCTCCGGGAGAGCGCCTCGCCGGTCTTCTGTCTTGCAGCTGTCGCCGGCGGGGGCAGTCCTTGATACTCGAACCCCAGGCCGAAGCGTGCTCCTGCAGCGCGTCGAGGACGACGAGCGAGGCCGTGGAGATCTCCGGGCCGACGCCGTCCCCCTCTATCAGGGCGATCGGTATAGGCTTCTGTCTAAGCTTTGAGGTGTGCTGTCGGGAACCTGCTACTAGGACGAGGCCTGGCCTGCTGTGCTTTTAGCTTCTGCCGGAGCCTCTCTCGGACATATCCGAGGAACCCGCCCCTCTTCATCTGCTCGATCGCGGCGTCGGTCGCCACTGATGGGGTACTCCGTCCCCTGCGGTCAGGTCCTTCAGGCTCCGCGAGTCGAGGTCGATCACGAGCTCGTCCCCCGATCGAGATCCTGCTCGTGTCGCTGATCTGGATGGGCAGCAGCCCGTTGTTGAGGCAGTTCCGGTAGAAGATGTCAGGGAACGCTCTGGGCCACCACGGCGACGACGTTGTTGTACTTCATCGCGTAGACCGCCTGCTCCCTCGAGCTCCCGCATCCGAAGTTGTTCCCGGCCACGACGATGCTCTCCTTGTTCGCCCGGCAGGCGGGGCTTGAAGGAGGGGTCGTAATACTCGAAGGCGTGGTCTGCGAAGAACTGCTTGTCCCAGCTCTCCTGGAGCAGGTACGCGGGGATGATGTAGTCGGTGTTGATGTCGTCCGCGGTACTTCTTGGCGACCTTGCCTCTGAGTCTGCATGTCAATCTCACCGCAGGTACTTCCGCGGGTCGGCGATCCGCCCCTCGATGGCGGTCGCCGCTGCCACCGCAGGGGAGCCCAGATAGATGAAAGCCTCCGGCGAGCCCATCCTCCCCTTGTAGTTCCGGTTGCTCGTGCTGAGGCACCTGTCGCCGGGGGCGAGTATCCCCATGTGCTTCCCGAAGCAGGGTCCGCAGTTCGAGGACTCGATGTTAGCGCCGCTCTGGGCGATGATCTTCAGGATGCCGTTGTCCATCGCCCAGTTGTAGACCTTCCTGCTCGCAGGGATGACGATCAGGTTCGTGTTCGGGTGCACCTTCCTCCCCTTCAGTATCTTGGCGGCCACGGTCAGGTCGCTCCTCCTGGCGTTCGCGCACGAGCCGAGGAAGACCGACGTTGATGGGGTCGCTCACCTCGCTGACGGGCTTCGCGTTCGCGGGCGAGTGCGGCAGCGAGACGGTGGGCTCGATTGCCGAGGCGTCGACGTTCACGGTCTGTGAGTAGGTCGCGTCCGCGTCGCTCCGCATGACCATCCCCGTCTGCTCTGCGGTCATCGACTGGCCCTCTCCGCGCGAGGGCCTTGTTGACGTAAGCCATAGTCGTCTGGTCCGGGTTGACTATCGCAGTCCTGGCGCTCATCTCGACCGAGAGGTTGCAGATCGTGAACCTTCCGTCCATCTCCATCGAGTCGATGGTCGGGCCCGCGTACTCGGCGACGCTCTTCGAGCATCCTCCCTCGCCCATCAGTCCCAGGACGTGAAGGACGAGGTCCTTGGGATAGACGCCGCGCTGGAGCTTCCCGTCGACGTGGAACCGGACGGTCTCGGGGACCGTGAAAGAGTAGAGCTCGCCCGTAGCGAGCAGGTTCTCGCCCTCCGTCGTCCCTATCCCGAAGGCGAGCGCAGCCGAGGGCGCCCTGGGTGCAGGTGTGGGAGTCCGTCGCCACCGCTATCTCCCCGGGAAGGACGAACCCCTCCTCCGAGGCGATCGTGTGCTCGATCCCGTCCCCCTCCTTGTACATCGCTATCCCTGCTGTCTTGGCGAAGTCCGCCATCAGCTTGATGCCCTGGCTGACCATTATCGAGCACGATGGGACGGTGTGGTCGGGCATGAACGCGACTCGGGAGGGGTCGAAGACCTGCATCCTCCTCCCCGACTCCGTGATAGACGTCCCCGAAGTCCTTCTGGAAGTTCAGGATGGCGGGGGGCCCGATGACCTCGTTGAAGTAGAGCTTGTCGACAGGAAGGGCCTCGATCAGCTCCCCGGCCTTGACCTTCCTTCCCACGGCGCGGGAGACTATCTTCTCGGTTATTGTGGAGCCCATTCCTACCTCCGCCTATGACCCCTTCTATCGGCTTCTGCTCGCCCTGCGGGAGCGATGGAGGTCGATGGCCGTGTCCGTAGCTTCTTCGCCAGCAGCGCGTTGGTCCCGGCTGACGATCGCCTCCACGCTGGCCACCACGATGTCCCTCTTCATCCCCCTTCCGGAGGCGGTGTGGCCGGCGTCGTCCTCGACCTTGACCGTCACGTCGGCGACCGCGCTGCGAGTCGCCCGTGAGCGCCTCCAGCCTGTACTCCTTCAGCTTGACCGTCTCGATGGTGCTGAAGATCTTCTGGATGGCGTTGACCGCCGCGTCCACCGGCCCTGAGCCCACGTCTGTCGCCTCGTGGAGCTGGCCCCTGACCAGGAGCTTGACCGTCGCGCTCGGGAGGCGCTTTATCCCCGTCACGACCTCGAGCCCCTCCAGCTCGACGATGTCGTTCGTCTCGGCCTTGCCGCCGCCCATTATCTGGACGGCGAGCTGGTAGAGGTCGCTGTCGGTCATGGTGCGCCCCTCGTCGCCCATCTCCTTGACCCTCTCCACGATGAGCCTGCAGGCTGTCCTCCTTCGGCTTGAGCCCCATCCCCCGCAGCTGGCAGGCGATGCCGTGCCTGCCCGCGTGCTTGCCCGCCTGGAGCCACCTCGTCCTCCCCACCATCGACGGGTCGAAGGGCTCGTAGGTCGAGGGGTTGCTCAGGACCCCGTGGGTGTGTATGCCCGACTCGTGCCCGAAGGCGTTGTCCCCGATTATCGCCTTGTTGGGCTGTATCATCACGCCGGTCAGCCTGGAGACGAGGCGGGAGGTCTCGTAGAGCAGCGAGTAGTTGATGTTGGTCCTCAGCGCGTAGAGGTTGAAGCACCCCATCACGAACTCCTCCAGCGAGGTGTTCCCCGACCTCTCCCCGATGCCGTTGATCGTCAGGTGCGCCTGGTCCGCCCCGGCCACCACGCCCGCGAGGCTGTTCGCCACCGCCAGGCCGTAGTCGTTGTGGCAGTGGACGCTGATCATCACGTCCGAGACCGAGCGGGCCGCCTGGACGTACTCCGCCATCTTCTGGGGCGTCGCGATCCCCACCGTGTCGGGGATGTCGAAGCGGTCTATCGCCGGCCTCGGTGACCGCCTTGACGACCTGCTTGAAGAACGGGATCTCGGTGCGCGTGGCGTCCTCCGCCGAGAACTCGACCTTGACGCCGAAGCTCTTCGCGTACCTCACCATGTCGGCGGACTGCTTCACCATCTGCTCCCTCGTCATGTGGAGCTTGTGCTGGAGGTGGATGTCCGAGGAGGCGAGGAAGACGTGGACGCCCTTGACGCCGCAGTTGATGGCGGTGTCGATGTCGACCTTCTCCGCCCTGGCCAGGCCGCAGACCTCCGCCTTGAGGCCGGCCCTTGCGATCCTCCTGACGCCCTCCTGCTCTCCCTTGGAGGTGATCGGGAAGCCCGCCTCGATGACGTCGACGCCGAGCCTGTCGAGCGCCTCCGCTATCTCGAGCTTCTCGTCAGGGGTGAGCGAGACCCCCGGAGTCTGCTCGCCGTCCCTGAGCGTGGTGTCGAGGACGCGGATTATCCTCTCGGTCATCGCGACGTCGTCTCCTTCGGGAGGGCCGCGACCCCTGTCCTCGCGATGTCGAGGACGTTGGACTCGCCGAGCCTCTCCACGAACTCGTCGATCTGCTTCGCGGACCCGACTATCTCGGCCACGACGGAGTGCTTGGACGAGTCGACTATCCGGCAGCTCGTGTTCCTCTGTATCTCGGCGATGGAGATCTTGTCCGTGTTTATCTTCACGAGGGCGAGCTCCCTCGCCGTCACCTCCTCCGGGCTGTAGGTGTGCGCCTCGAGGATGTCTATGACCTTCATGAGCTGCTTCGCCACGTGCTCGACGGCCGCGTCGTCCCCGCTGAGCGTCATGGTCATCCTGCAGTCCGCGCCGCCGTTGGTCACGCCCAGCGGTGAGCCCCTCGATGTTGAGGCGCATGAGCCTCACGAGGTGGATGACCCGGAAGAGGGTCCCGGGCTTGTTCTCGACCAGGGTCGAGAGGACCTTCGACGACCGGGTCAAAAGACGGCCATCTCCTTGGAAGAGCCGTAGACCGTGTCCTTGATCCCCTTGCCAGGCGGCAGGAACGGGAAGACGTCCTCCTCGTGGCGAGACGGGGACCTCGATGACCGTCGGGCCCTCCATCCTGAGCCCCTCGCGCATGCGCCTTCGCGAACTCGTCGAGCGAGCCCACCGTCTTGGCCTGGGCGCCGTAGGCCTCCGCGAGCTTCACGAAGTCGGGCGTGTTGGGGAACTTGATCCCGATGTAGTGCCTGTTGTACATGAGCCTCTGCCACTGCTCGACCATCCCCAGGCTCCTGTCGTTGAGGATGACCGAGATTATCGGGAGCTTCTCCTCGACGGCCGTCGCCAGGGCCTGCTCGGTCATGACGAAGCTTCCGTCGCCGTCGAAGTCCACGACGGGGACGTCGGGCTGTGCGAACTTCGCGCCCACCGCCGCAGGGAGCCCGAAGCCCATCGTCCCCAGGCCCGGTGGAGGTTATCCAGGTCCTCGGCCGCAGGACCTGGTAGTGTATCTCGCACCACATCTGGTGCCTGTCCCACGCCCGTCGTGAGTATCGCCTCCGGAGGGAGGATGTCTCTCAGCCTCTTGACTATCCTCGGGCCCGACAGCTCCGCGTAGGAGTCCTTGTAGGCGGGTATCCCCTTCAGCTCCTCGCGGACGTCGTTGACGCGCTTGAGCCACGGGTTGTCGTTCAGGTCCTTGCTCTTCGTGATCCTCCTCGCGACCGCGTCGAAGAGCATCCCGATGACCACGGTTGGCGTCGCCCAGTATCGAGAGGTCGACGGCCTTGTTCTTGTTGAACTCGGTCGGGTCGGCGTCGATGTGGATTATCTTCGCGCTCGGGGCGAACTCGCCGAAGTTCCCGGTGGAGCGGTCGGAGAACCTCACGCCCACGGCGACCAGGAGGTCGCACTCGGAGACCAGCTTGTTGGCCTCCGCTCGCCCGTGCATCCCTATGGGGCCGAGCGAGAGGGGATGGTCCTCGGGGAAGTCTCCCTTGCCCTGGAGCGTCGTGATGACGGGGGCCATGAGAAGCTCCGCGAGCGCCGCGAACGGCTGGGCGGCGTCGGCGATCCTCACCCCGCCTCCTCCCCAGAGTATCGGCCTCTCGGCCTTGACTATCATCGCCGCCGCGCGCTCGATGTCCTGAGGGTCGACGGGGACGCTGGGCCTGTACGCCCTCACCGTCGACGCTGTCGGGGAAGGTCATCTCCGCCTCCTCCTGCTGCACGTCCTTGGGGAGGTCCAGCAGGACGGGGCCCGGCCTGCCTGTGGTGGCGAGGTAGAAGGCCTCCTTCACCGCGAACGGGACCTCGGCCGCGGAGAGCGGCTGCAGGGTGTACTTGGTCACGGGTGTCGCTATCCCGATGACGTCGGTCTCCTGGAAGGCGTTCCTCCCGGTCATGGCCTTCGGGACCTGTCCGGTGATCGCCACCACCGGAGAGGAGTCGGCGTACGCGGTCGCTATGCCCGTGATCAGGTTGGTCGCGCCGGGCCCCGAGGTCGCGGAGCAGACGCCCGGCCTTCCGCGAGACCCTGCCGTAGGCGTCGGCCATGTGGGCGCGCGAGCTGCTCGTGCCTCACGAGGACGTGCTTGATCTTCGAATCCCAGAGGGCGTCGTAGAGCGGGAGGTTCGCCCCTCCAGGCATGCCGAAGATGTACTCCACCTTCTCCCGCTCGAGGGCCTCCACTGTGGCCCGTGCGCCCGACATCTTTTCTGTCATTCTATGGATTCACCAGAATTGAAACCTTGAGTATTGCCTCGCATATGAAAGACCTCTGAGCGAGGCTCTAGACTAAAACTAAGAATGCAACCGTCGTGTTGTCGAGCGAGAAACATGCCGGACTCGAAATGCCGTGCTGATGCGTTGCATTAAACCCCTTCGACTCCAACTGATATTTAAGGGTGGTGATTCTGTCTCGTGAAATCCCAGGCAAAATCGAGTTGGGTGGAAAGCGCGTTACCCGCGTAGACTTAAATATAACGGCCTAATATTGAAATCAGTTGATTCATCCCTACGAGATTGTGTCGAAGTCGGCGCTCCCCGCGTTCAGGGCCATGGTCTCGAAGAGGCTCACCGAGAACTACAGCCTGACCCAGCAGGAGGTCGCGAAGAGGCTGGGTGTGACGCAGGCGTCCGTAAGCAACTACGCGAGGAAGGCAAGGGGGATGATGGTAGACCTTGAGATCGACGACAACATCGCGAAGGCCGCCGACAGGTCGCTGAGTCTGCTCGCCTCGGAGAAGCCCGACCAGACGCGAGGCGCTCCGGCTCATGACCGAGGTCTGCGACTACGTCAGGTTCAACCACATGATGTGCGCGCTCCACGAGGAGCTGGAGCCGGGGTTCAGGACCGAGGGATGCTATGCGTGCCTCGGTAGCCTCCCGCCTGAGAGCGGGACCGATAAAGCTCACCGCCGTCACCCTAAGCTAAAAGCGCGCCGCAGAAGGGGTGTGCTGTTCCGCGTTGATGGAAGCCAAGCCCGAGTGGCTCACGGTGCTCCCCCCGACCGGCGTGGCAGACGAGGGCGAGAACTACCAGAGGCTCAAGGGGCTCTTCAAGGAGCTGAAGCTCCACACGGTCTGCGAGGAGGCGCACTGCCCCAACGTGGCGGAGTGCTGGGGGGGCGGCACGGCCACGCTGATGCTGATGGGCGACGTCTGCTCGAGGGCTTGCAGGTTCTGCATGGTCACGCCCGGAAGGCCCGCGGGAGCCCGCCCGACCCGCTCGAGCCGGAGAACGTGGCGCTCACGCTCTCGAAGATGGGGCTGTCGTATGTCGTCCTCACCTCGGTCGACAGGGACGACCTCCCAGACGGCGGGGCGGGGCACTTCGCGAGGACCATCAGCGCGACGAAGGAGATGAACCCCGGCATGATGGTCGAGGTGCTCATCCCCGACTTCCAGAACGACCTGGACTCGATCAGGACCGTCGTGGATGCCAGGCCTGACGTGATTGCGCACAACATCGAGACGACCCTATTCCTCAGCGACAGGGTGAGGGACCCTCGCGCTGGGTACTGGCAGTCGCTCTCGGTGCTCAGGAACGTCAAGAAGCTCGACAGCTCGATGTTCACGAAGTCGTCCATCATGCTCGGGCTGGGAGAGAAGGAGGAGGAGGTCAGGCTGGCGATGATGCACCTCAGGGACGCGGGGGTGGACTTTCTGACCGTCGGTCAGTACCTGCGGCCTTCTGCGAGGCACCTGCCGGTCCAGGAGTACGTCACGCCTGAGACCTTCGACCACTACAAGCAGGTGGGAGAGGAGGAGTTCGGGTTCAGGTACGTCGCGTCGGGCCCGCTGGTCAGGTCCAGCTACAGGGCGGGCGAGCTCTTCATCGCATCCCTCCTTGACGCAGAGGCACAACGATTAACGAAGCTCTCGACCGCCAATTCGTAACTCTTATTTGGTAGAAAAAGGCCGGCCCACGAACAGCCGAGCTCGACCAAGCGTGGAAATGCTCCAGGTAATCAGGGCGGACGGCGAATTCGATCCTAAAGTAGAACCAGACCTCAGCCATGAGGACCTCCTGAAGATGCACAGGTACATGCTCACCGTGCGGAGGTTCAACGAGAAGGGCATGTCCCTGCAGAGGCAGGGGCGCATCGGGTTCTTCATGGAGTCCACGGGGCAGGAGGCGTGCCAGATCGGGATGTCCTACACGCTCACGCCGATCGACTGGGCCTTCCCCAGTTACAGGGACCCGGGGACGTGCCTTGTCAGGGGCGTGCCCCTCAGCGCGCTCTTCGACCAGATGATGGGCAACTCCGCGGACGAGAGCAAGGGTAGGCAGATGCCCGTCCACTGGGGTTTCAGCAAGTGGAAGATAGTCTCGCTCTCCAGCCCCATAGCCGCAAAGCTGCCGCACGCGGTCGGGGTGGCGTACGCGGCGAAGTTCAGGGGCGAAAAGTCTGTCGCGCTCGCGTCGCTTGGGAGAAGGCGCGACGTCGCAGGGCGAGTTCCACTCGGCCATGAACTTCGCGGGGGTATACAAGACGCCCGTGGTATTCTTCTGCGAGAACAACCAGTACGCCATCTCGCTCCCGACCAGGCGCCAGACCGCCTCCGAGAGCATCGCGATAAAGGCGGAGGCCTACGGCTTCGAGGGTGTCCAGATCGACGGGAACGACATCCTAGCGGTCTACAAGGCGACGAAGTCGGCGGTCGACAAGGCCCGCTCAGGAGGGGGGCCTACGCTCATCGAGGCGATCACCTACCGGATGGGAGGCCACTCGACGTCGGACGACGCGACGGTCTACAGGAGCCCTGAGGAGGTCGAGCTCTGGAAGAAGAGGGACCCGATAGCGAGGTTCACGGCCTATCTCATCAAGAAGGGGGTAACCTCCGAGCAGGAGAACAAGAAGCTCGTCGAGCAGATCGACGCCGAGATGTCGGCGGTGATCAAGGAGAGGGAGAAGATCCCTCCGCCCGCGGCATCGACGCTATTCACAGACGTCTACGCCGAGATGCCCTGGCACCTGCGGGAGGAGGCCGAGGAGTTCATGAGAGAGGAGGGCGAGAACGGCCCCAAGGGAGAGGAGTACGAAAAGGAGCCTGGCTCTTTTTGACCATCTCCAACATCGTCCAGACGGTCAATGAGACTCTCAGGACGGAGATGAGGAGGAACGGGAACGTCGTCCTCCTGGGCGAGGACATCGGAAAGGATGGCGGGGTCTTCAGGGCGACGGCCGGCCTCCTGAACGAGTTCGGCCAAGAGAGGGTCATCGACACGCCCATCGCAGAGGAGGGCATCATCGGGATGGCGATCGGGATGTCGATGAACGGGCTGGAGCCCGTGGTGGAGATCCAGTTCCTTGACTTCATCTATCCCGGGTTCAACCAGATAGTCAGCGAGCTCGCGAAGCTCAGGTACAGGTCAGGCGGACACTTCCCCGCCCACGTCGTGATAAGGGCGCCGAGCGGAGGCGGCATCAAGGGCGGGCTATACCACTCGCAGAGCACGGAGGCTTATTTCACTCACACGCCTGGGCTCTTCGTCGCGACGCCGTCCACTCCCACGGATACGATGGGCCTCATGCGCACGGCGATGAGGGGCTCCGACCCGGTCATGTTTCTCGAGCCGAAGCGGATCTACCGCACCGTGAAGGAAGAGCTGCCCGCGGACGAGGAGTTCACGATACCCTTCGGCAAGGCGAAGGTTCTGAAGGAGGGGACGGGAGTCACGCTCGTGAGCTGGGGTGCGATCGTCCACACCTGCAAGGCCGCGGTGGAGCTCGCCTCGAAGGAGAACATCTCGGTGGAGCTCATCGACATGAGGACCCTCATGCCGTTCGACCTCGATACCGTCCTTGCCTCGGTGAGGAAGACTGGGAGAGTGGTCATCGCGCACGAGGCGACGAAGATCTCCGGCTTCGGCGGGGAGCTGTCGGCGCAGATAGCGGAGCGCGCCATCGACTCGCTCCAGGCCCCCATAGTGAGGCTCGGAGGTATCGACGCGCCGTTCCCCTACGCGCTCGAGAAGACGTATCTCCCGTCTCCGGAAAGGATACTCAGAGCTATTAGAAAGGCGGCAGGCTACTAGGAAGAGGTAGTCCAGTAGGCTTGTTCGAACTTCGGTTACCAGACATAGGCGAGGGAATAGCCGAGGGAGAGATCCTGAAGTGGCTCGTCAAGGAGGGAGAGAAGGTCACCGAGGAGCAGCCGCTGGTCGAGGTCATGACAGACAAGGTCAACGTCCAGATTCCGTCTCCGAGAACGGGGATGGTCACGAGCATCCTCGCGAAGGAGGGCGACTCCGTCAAGGTCGGCCAGGTGATCATGGTGATTGATTCGGGGACGGCGGAGCAGTCCGCAGGTCCCAAACAGGCAGCATCGGCTGCAAAGCCCGCTACGGCCGGACCCCAGCAGTTCCAAGGGCAGCCTAATGCAGCGGCGGAAGGCGTGCTGGCGACCCCCGCGACCCGCAAGCTAGCTCGCGAGATGGGGGTGGACATCACGAAGCTCCGAGGGTCAGGCTCCATGGGGAGGATAACCGAGGAGGACGTCAGGAAGGCCGCGGGGCAGAGCAGAGTGACCACGACGACAACCGCGACCGCGGGCCATCCCGCCGCGAGGCCGAACGAGGAGAGGGTGCCCGTAAGGGGTTTGAGGAAGATAGTGGCGGAGAGGATGACAAAGTCCATCCACACGACCGCCCAGGTGACCCACGTCGACGAGGCAGACATGACCGAGCTTGTCCGCTTCGCGAGGCATTCAAGGGTAGCGCTGAGAAGCGCGGGGTGAAGCTGACCTTCCTCCCTCTGATGATAAAGGCGGTGATCCCTGCGCTGAAGGAGTTCCCGTACGTCAACGCCTCGCTCGACGAGGAGGCGGGCGAGATCGTCCTGAAGAAGAGCTACAACATCGGGATCGCCACCGACACCGAGAACGGCCTGGTGGTCCCAGTGGTGAAGGACGCGGACAAGAAGGACGTCTTCGAGATCGCCGCGGAGATCCAGCAGCTGGCCACGAAGGCCAGGTCGGGTCAGCTCACGCTGGACGACGTCCACGGCTCGACCTTCACGATCACGAACCAGGGCTCCGTGGGCGGTCTGTTCGCGACCCCGATAATCAACTACCCCGAGTCTGCGATCCTGGGGACGCACAAGATATCAAAGAGGCCGGTCGTGAGGGAGGGGAAGATAGAGGTCAGGGACGTCATGTATCTGTCCTTGAGCTTCGACCACAGGATCCTCGACGGGGCCTACGCCGCGAGGTTCGTGAACAGGGTGATCGGCGTCATCCAGGACCCGAAGCTCCTGCTAGCAGAGATACTCTGAGCCCTAGTCTCGGTCAGCCTTCGACCAGGGTCTCCGTGCTGCGTACCCCGCCGATCTCGTTGATCAGCTCAGAGATCTTCCGTATCTCCGGATAGCCAGGAGCCTCTCCGAAGGCGATGATGTCGTACCTCCCGTAGCCCAGGAACGCCTTCCTCACTCCCTTGATCTTCCTGGTCTTCTGGAGGACGTCGTCGGCTTCGAGGGGGGTGGTCTTGATCAGGATGCAGGTATTGAGCGGCAAGTCACTCCTCGACCTCCGGTAGCGTCTCGGTGAACACTATCCCGCCGAGCCTCATCGTCTTGGTGACGGCTCGCGCGAGCTGCTTGCCGTTCGCCGCCTCCACGTCCGCGACTATGTCGTAACGACCCAAGACGGGGAACGCCCTCTTGATCTCGGGTATCTGCCTGAGCTTCTTCGCGAGCTCCTCCATCCTTCCTCGCTCCGTCCTAATCAAGATGCAAGCTGATATCAAATGAATCGGCCGTATGGCCGAGGGGCCGTAGTGTAATAAAGCGTTGTCGGTGGCGACCGCGCAGTACAGCGCGCGACACACCCGAGAGTCCCTAATCATTGGGGGAGAATCCGTTGGTGATTTGGGGTCGTTCTTGCAATTTCGTTATTACGGGACAACAGGTCAAAAGTCCCTTGGAGGTGAAACGGAAACATGAGTTTCAAGATAGGTTTCAGCAGAAGCAGGAGGAGCATCCTCGCATATTCAGTCCTCGCCATCTCGGTCATCGCCGCGCTGTCGTCGATAGGAGGCGTCTTCGCGCAGACGCCCCAGACGAGCACCACCGCAACGACGTCTTCGAGCGGCCAGACGAGCACGGGGTCCCAATCCAGCTCTTCGGGTTCCAGCGTCCAATGCCCCAACATGGGCTCCCACGCGGTGAACGGCACAGCGCCTGCGGCTGCGACCGCACGGTATTCGGCGTAGGCCTTTGCGAGCGACAGACCGAAAGTCGGCTGTCACTCCGCCCCCTTCCTTTTTCTCGGGGCCTGTCGGCTGCGGCTAGTCGCGAGATAGGGTTAGTCCCGACGGGGGGCGGCTCAGGTTACCTGGTCGTTCGGCCACATCATCTTCCGCAGCTTCTTCCCGACCTTCTCTATCTGGTGGGCTTCCAGCGCGTCCATGTATTTCTGGAAGGACTTCTGCCCCTCCTTCTCGTAGACTCTCACCCACTCCTTCGCGAAAGTCCCGTCCTGGATCTCCTTGAGGTCCTTCTTCATAGCCTTCTTCACCTCCGGGCCGATGGCGCGCTTACCCCGCGTCAGGCCGCCGTATCGGGCGGTCTCGCTCACCCGACGATACATCCCCGATATCCCGTACTTCTGCACCAGGTCGACGATGAGCTTCAGCTCGTGCAGCGTCTCGAAGTAGGCGATCTCTGGCTGGTAGCCTGCCTCCACGAGCGTCTCGAACGCGTTCGTCACCATGCTCTCCACGCCTCCGCAGAGGTCCACCTGCTCGCCGAACCAGTCGCTCTCGACCTCCTCCTTGAAGGTGGTCTGCAGGATGCCCGGGCGGGTCGAGCCGATGCCCTTCGCCATCCCGAGGATCCGCTCCCAGGCCCTCTTCGTGTAGTCCTGCTCGACCGCGACCAGCGAGGGCGTCCCGAAGTTCTCCAGGTAGAGCTCCCTCACCCTCTGCCCGGGAGACTTGGGCGCGACCATTATCACGTCGGACTGCTTCGGGGGGACTATCCACTTCCAGTGGATGGCTGCCCCGTGCGAGAAGGAGAGGGCGGCGCCCTTCTGGAAGTTCGGCTTGATTTCCTGCTTGTATGTGCGGGCCTGCTCCATGTCAGGGATCAGGATGTGGACGATGTCCGCCGCTCTCACGGCGTCGGGGACGACCATGACCTTGTGGCCCTCGCTCTTGGCCTTGGCCCAGCTCTTCCCTCCCTCGCGGAGGCCGACGACGACCTTGAGCCCAGAGTCCCGCAGGTTGCTAGCCTGAGCCGCGCCCTGGATCCCGTATCCGATGACTGCTATCGTCTCGCCCTTTATCGGCCCCAAACTGACGTCGTCGTCGTGCCACATCCTTGCCATGTTTTCCGCAGGCGCTTCCCAGAGGACGAGATATAAGTTTAGAATGCGAGGTCAGGCTCGGTTCCAGCGGGTTCGGGGCGCCCCTCCCTCGCGGATGTCGGCTCTTCGATGACTACGCTTATAAAACTCTGAAGCCGCGTGCCCTCGGATTTTCTTGCAAACTGTCGCGAAGGGTCACCCGGCCAAGCTTACCGCGGGAATCGACAGGACCCCCCAGAGGGCGATGCTCCGCGCGATCGGATTGACGGACGAGGACTTTGAAAAGCCGATCATCGGGATCGCGAACACGTGGGTCGAGGCCCAGCCCTGCAACTACAACCTGAGGGAGCTCGCGAACGAGGTGAAGAGGGGCGTGAGGGACGCCGGGGGGACGCCCTCTTGAGTTCAACTCCATAGCGATCAACGATGCGATAGCCATGGGGACCGAAGGGATGAAGGCGTCGCTAATCAGCAGGGAGGTCATCGCAGACTCGATAGAGCTCTGCGCCGTAGGATACCAGTTCGACGGGCTCGTGACCATAGGGGGCTGCGACAAGACGCAGCCCGCCTCTGCGATGGCGCTGGCGCGCGTCAACCTCCCCGGGGTCTACCTCTACGGCGGGAGCATCCCACCCGGCGAATGGAACGGGAAGGAGGTCACGATCCAGGACGTCTTCGAGGCGATGGGTCAGGTCTCCAGGGGGACCATGACCGTCGCGCAGCTGAAGGACCTCGAATGCAACGCGTGCCCCACCTACGGGGCCTGCGGGGGGATGTTCACGGCGAACACGATGGCCTCCGCGCTCGAGGCTATCGGCATCACGGTCCCGAACAGCGCCGCCCCAATCGCCCCCAGCGAGACGCGGAAGAAGGTCGCCTACGAGAGCGGATGGGCGGCGGTGAAGGCGCTCGAGAGCAACACGCGCCCTCGCGACATCCTGACGAGGGACGCGTTCGAGAACGCGATCGCCGTCGTCGCCGGGATGGGCGGAAGCACGAACGCGGTCCTTCACCTCCTCGCCATCGCATACGAGGCAGGAGTGAAGCTCACGCTCGACGACATAGACAGGCTGGGCGCCAACGTCCCCGAGCTGGCAGACCTGCGCCCGGCCGGGAAGTACGTGATGTCTGACGTCGACCGCGTGGGCGGGGTGAAGCTCGTCATGAAGCAGCTCCTCGACGCAGGCATGCTTCACGGCGACGCGCGGACGGTCACAGGAGAGAGCCTCTCCGAGAGGCTGACGGGCGTGAAGCTCCCCTCGGGGCAGGACGTCATCCACCCCATCTCGAACCCCGTGAGGAAGTCGGGAGGGTTCGCGATACTGAGGGGGAACCTCGCCACGGAGGGAGGGGTGCTCAAGACCGCGGGCTCCACGAGGAACTTGCACCGCGGCCCCGCGAAGGTCTTCAACAGGGAGGAAGACGCGCGCCAGGCGATAATCGAGAAGAAGATAAAGCCGGGCGACGTTGTCGTGGTCCGCTACGAGGGTCCCAAGGGCGGGCCAGGGATGCGCGAGATGCTCGTCGTCACGGCCGCCTTGGTGGGCCAGGGCCTGAAGGACTCGGTCGCGCTCCTGACTGACGGGAGGTTCTCCGGCGCCACGCACGGGTTCATGGTCGGCCACATAGCTCCAGAGGCCCAGGTGGGAGGGACCATCGGGCTCCTGAAGGACGGCGACATCATCTCCATCGACGTGGCGAAGAGGTCGCTCAAAGTGGAGGTCTCCGCCAAGGAGCTCGCCGTGAGGAGGAAGGCCTGGAAGCCTCGCCCGATAAAATACAAGCACGGGGTCTTCGCCAAGTACGCGGAGCTGGTAGGCTCGTCGTCTAAGGGCGCCGTCTGCATGGTGCCCGGCGAGACGGCTGCCTTCTGACTCGAAACGTAGTTAGGTAAGCAAGGAAAAAGGCCTGTTGATACCAGCAGATGTCCGGCACCCCCGAGGCGAGTCTCACTGACAGCGGCGCCAGTGGCGACCAGGGCAACGTCTTCCAGAGGCTCTTCTCGCCTCCCCTCCTGAAGGCCCTCGAGGAGAGGGGGTTCTCCTCGCCCACAGACCCGCAGATGAAGCTCGTCCCCCTCGTCGCGGACGGCCGCAACGCTCTGCTGATGGCGCCCACCGGGACGGGGAAGACCGAGGCCGCCTTCCTCCCGATCCTCGACAACATGATCAGGAACGGCCTAGCGCGGACCCCCGGGATCAAGCTCCTCTACATCACGCCGCTCAGGGCCCTCAACAGGGACATGCTGGAGAGGATGCAGTGGTGGTGCAAGAGGTTCGACGTCAGGCTCGGGGTGAGGCACGGGGACACCGGCGCCGCTGAGAGGGCGGGGCAGAGCATGGTCCCCCCGGACATACTCATCACGACGCCCGAGACGCTCCAGGCCCTCCTCACCGGGAGGAGGATCAGGGAGGGCCTGACCAAGCTGAAGTGGGTGGTAGTGGACGAGATCCACGAGCTCGCGGAGGACAAGAGGGGGAGCCAGCTCTCTATCGCGCTCGAGAGGCTGCGGCGCGCCGTGGGGCGGGACTTCCAGCTCGTCGGGCTCTCGGCCACGATAGGCTCTCCCGAGACCATAGGCAGGTTCCTCGTCGGGGAGGGGAGGGACTGCGAGATCGTCAGGGTGCCGGTGGAGAAGATGCTCCAGCTCTCAGTGGTCAGGCCGCAAGCCGCGCCCGAGGACGTCGCGCTGGCGGAGAGCATCTTCACCTTCCCCGAGGTGGCCGCAAGGCTCAGGACGATCCGGGACACGGTCGACCAAAACAGGTCGACGCTGATCTTCACGAACACCAGGTCCGAGGCGGAGGCGCTGGCGAACAGGTTCAGGGTCTGGAACGAGAGGCTGCCCATAGGGATCCACCACAGCTCCCTCTCGAGGGCGACCAGGGAGGCGACGGAGAGGAGCCTCAGGGAGGGGAAGCTCTCTGGGGTGATATGCACCAGCAGCCTCGAGCTCGGCATCGACATCGGCTTCCTCGACTGCGTCATCCAGTACAACTCGCCGCGCCAGGTCTCGAGGCTCATCCAGCGCATAGGCAGGGCGGGGCACTCCATCGGGCAGATCTCGAAGGGGATGATAATCACCCAGGACTCGGACGACACGCTAGAGGCGATGGTCCTCTGCAGGAAGTCGCTCCGCGGGCGAGCTCGAGCCGCTTGCTCCCCTTCCGCAACGCGAGCGACGCCGCCATCCACCAGATAGCGGGCCTCCTCATCGAGTCGAGCTCGTGGAGGCTCGAGGACATCTACTCTCTCTTCAGGAGGACGTACCCCTACTCCACTCTCAGCATCGAGACGACTGAAGAACTATCCTGGCCTACATGCGGGACAGGTACCCCCGCCTCCTCTTCTTCACCGAGAACGACGGGATAGTCAAGCGGGCGAAGGACTTCAAGCCGCTCTTCGAGTTCTACTTCGAGAACCTCTCCATGATCCCCGACGAGAAGCAGTACGTCGTCATCGCGGAGGGCGACAGGGCCGATCGGGGTCCTCGACGAGGCCTTCGTCTCGGAGTACGGGGAGATCGGCGTCAAGTTCGTGGAGGCGGGGAGGTGCTGGAAGATACTCGAGCTCTACGGGAACAAGGTCTACGTCGCCCCGGAGGAGGACCCGACGGGGGCGGTCCCGAGCTGGGTGGGCGACGAGATCCCGGTCCCCCTCCCGGTGGCGCTCGAGGTCGGGGCGATCAGGAGGGAGTACGCGGAGGCGCTGGCCGGCGAGGGGCGAGGGGAGCAGTCCGTCATCGAGCTCCTTGCGCGAGCGCTACCCCGTGGACGCGGGCGCGATAGCGCAGTCCCTGAGCGAGGTCGAAGGAGCAGGTCTCGCTAGGGCCTCGCAATCCCCTCGGACAAGCTAATCACGATAGAGAAGTGGGACAAGTACGTGGTTATCCAGGCGACCTTCGGGCACAAGGTGAACAGGCTCCTCGCGCGCGTGGTGGCGCACGTCCTCTCGGAGCGGATGGGGCAGTCCGTCGCCGTCCACCAGGACCCCTACAGGATAATCCTGGAGGTCGACTCGTCTCCCCGGCTGGTGGAGGCCGTCATCCGAGAGCTCGCGGGCAAGGACGTGAGGGAGCTCGCACGCGCGGCCGTGGAGCGGTCGGGGATATTCAAGCGACGGCTGATACACGTCGCCAAGAAGTGCGGCGCCATAGCGAAGGAGGCGGACTTCGCCAGCGTCTCGATCTCCGGCCTGATGGAGGCGCTCAGGGGGACGCCCGTCTACGAGGAGGCGCTGAGCGTCATCTTCCACGACGACTTCGACGTGGCGGCCGCGGAGTCCATCGTCTCGCAGATCCAGCGCAAGGAGATCGAGATCGCGATACTCGAGCCCGAGGGAGCCCCCTCGCCAATCGCGAGGATAGGGCTGGAGGAGGTGAGCAGGAGGGGAGAGATCGTCTCGCCGGAGAGGCTCAGGGCGATAATCCGCCAGTCCACGGAGGCGAGGATCCGGGAGAGCTTCCTGGTCGGCGGCGTGCACCAACTGCTGGGAGTACGTCGAGCTCAGGAGGGTGGGCGACGGCGCGCCCGAGAGGTGCCCCAGGTGCGGCAGGAAGGACACCATCGGGTTCACGACCGAGTCCTACGAGACGGTCTTCAGCGCGACGCTCAAGGCGAGGAGCAGGCTCCAGATGCACGGCAAGGCGCTCAAGGTGCTCGAGATCCTGAAGAGGTCGGCGCAGGTCAGGAACGAGTTCGGGGACGACGCGCTCTACGTGATCGCCGGGAGGGGAATCAGGCTCTCGGAGGCCCCGGCGCTCCTGAAGAAGAGGAAGGAGACCGGCGTGGACCTCATCGACTGCGTGATAGAGGGCGAGAGGGAGGCCCTTAAGCGCAGGTACTTCGTTAGCCAGACGTAGTGAGCGCAAAGGCGTCTATGTCCGACGGAGCTGTCAATGCGTCGGAAGCCAAGAGAAGGCAGAAGCGGGACTCCGTCACCGAGGGCGTCAGGTCGGCATTGGAGAACATCTCAAGTTGAAGGAATCGAGATAGTGGCCAGGAAAAGGCTCACGCGCAGACAAAAAGGCCTGGAGACCAGAAGGAAGATTCTCGGACTCGTGGGGGTGGGGTTCATCGTCTGGATCATAGTCGCATACGAGATTCCGCTGACGACCTACGGCTCGTTGTTCGGGACGCGGAAGGTGACCATTGACGGAGTCTACACGCTCCATCATACTAGGCCTTCCTCCCGTGAAATACTCCGCGGACATCGGCTACTCGGTTGACGGAGATTTCTCCGTCGGAACGGGCAACCCGATATACATGAAGGCCACGGTCTACGACGTGAACAGGTCCGATTTAGGGACGAGCGGATTGACGTCACACAACGCCTCGCCACCGTGGAAGCGAAGGTCCAAGAGCTCGAGTCCAGAAGGTAAATTCCCTACAGGCTGCAGCCGCCGCCCATGGCGGTAGGATGTTCGGCCTTTACTTCTTGGAGACGTCTGCGTGCCTTGCGCGAGTATCAGGGTCATCAGCGACCTCTCGTCGATCTCCGCCCTGGTCCTCCACCCTATGCGGATTAGGTCCTTGTCGTCCTGGTCGAGGTAGCCGCGCTTGATGTATCTGTCGACGGAGTAGTCTATCCTCCAGCGCGGGAACTTCCCCTTGAGGAAGCTCTCGAGCTCCTTCCTCGAGATCCTGCCCTGCTTGGAGTTGACCAGCGCGATGGTCGCGGCCAGGACCGCGAGGTCGTCTATCCTGAACCCGGCGGTCTCCGCCTCGGTGAGGGTCGGCGGGTCCCTGAACCGGAGGAGGAAGCGCGTCGAGTCGTCGGTCCCCTCGGGGCCGGGGACCTGGTGCACCTCCAGGCCCAGGGGCTTCAGGTCGTCGGAGAGGACCTCGAGGATCTTCTTGTAGTCCTTCCCGAGGTATCTTCGCATCTCCCAGCCCTTCACGCCGGGGTTCCTTCCGCGCTGCAGTATCAGGACCTGGAACGCCTTCCTCGTCTTGCGGTCGAGGGAGGCCCTCTCCGCGGCGGCCTCGGGCGGGGGGTTCGCTGCGGCAGGCGGGTTCGCGGCTGTCGCTCATCTTACCACTATCGCCACCGACTTGGTCTCGTCGTCGGGCTTGCCCTGGATCACGGAGATGAATATCTGCTCGGTGAGCGGGTCGGTCCTCAGGGTCGCCCTCCCCTCGGTGACGACGAACGCGACGAGGTACCCGCGCAGGGCCGTCTCCTCAGGGTCGCTCCCCTTTATGAAATCCCGGTAGTCGATCTCCTTCCCGTTGCTCCTCTCGACCAGCTCCTTGTTGATCGCGTTGAGCCTCGTCTCGAACTCCTCCTTCGTGAAGATGCTCAGCGACTCGAGCTCCTCGAGGCCGATCATCCCGGTCTGCTGCCCGTAGTTCCCGAACTGGTCCTTGAACCTCTCGCTGAACGGGACGAGCTCCCGCCAGTAGACGAACGCCTTCTCGAGCCCCCTCGGGGTGAGCTGGTCGAGCTGGGCGATGGGGTGCCAGCACTTTGCGAAGCTCTCCGCGAGCTCCTCCTTGGAGATGAGCTGGATCTTGAGCTCGAGGAGGAGGGGGTCTATGTAGAGAGCCGATGCGCGGTGCTTGATCCATTGGTCCTGCAGCTTGACTATGGCGACGAGCTGCTGCATGGCCTCCGAGTCCTTGAGCATCACGTCGATGACGTCCCAGTCCGGCAGGTGCTTCTTGAGGACGAGGAGCTTCTCCCTGATGTCGACCTCGAAGGGGTTGACGCTCGACGACTGGATGTTGCGGCAGAGCTCGATCAGCCGGAGGATGTCCTCGAGCTTCTTGTCGCGCTCCCTATCTTCCGCGCTGCTGGAATACTCCTTCACCTCAGAGGAGCCGTGGACCGACTGGACTGTTATGACGTGGGCGGTCCTGTCCGCCACGGTGATTATCGACGGCGTTATCACGATGTGCTGCGAGTTGGGGTTCCTCTTCCCCTGCGCGAGTATCATCTTGAAGATCGCCTCCCTGTTGCGCGGGTCCATGTGGATGTCGAACTCGTCCATCGCCCGCAGGGGCGAGATTATCCTGCTCTGGAGCGAGAGCATGAACGCGACGAGGGCGACCGACCGCTCGCCTCCGCTCTGCGTGTAGGGGTCGAGGATCGACGGCTCGGCGCCCTTGAAGCCGACGAGGAGCTGGAGCCCTGCCTCCGCGACGCTGTCCCCCTCGTCGAGCCTGATCGCTCCCGTCGCCCCGACGGTCGAGAGCACCTGCTGGTAGATGGGCGCGACCTCGTCGATGAGGTTCTGGACGGCGTTCTTCCAGGCCTTCTTCCTCTCCTCGAGCTCCCTGAGCATCAGCTTCTTGTTCTCCTGGAGCTCCTGGAGCTTGCCCTTCAGGCCCTCGAGGTTCCCCGTGTAGTCCCTGTAGATCTTCTCGGCGTCGTCGGGGAGGTCCTGGAGCTTCTGGAGCTGGGCCGAGACGAGCTTCAGCTCCTCGGAGACCTCGTAGGGCGCCCTCTCGGTGATTATCCTCTCGCCCGCCCTCTCCAGGTCGGGCTTCATCGCGTCGAGCTCTCCCCTGACCTCCCTCTCCGACCTCTCGAGCTCCCGTATCTCCGACTCTGTCACCTTGATCCGGTACTCGAGGACCTCGAACCTCACCCGCTGCGAGATGTACTCGTCGGTGACCTTCCTTATCGACGTCCTCGACGCTCGCCGACCTCCGCCTGGAGCGACGCGACCTCCCGGTCGAGCTCGGTCTTCTTCCTGCCGGCCTCCTCCGAGTCGCTCGCCCGACTCTGTTCGACGCGAACTCGATGAACTCCTTGACGCGCTTCGACCTCTTGGCGTCGAGCGCCCGGCTCGCTGACCAGCCCCTCGAGGTCTTCGCTGAGCGTCTCGAGCTCCTCCCGGAGCCCCTTCATCGCGTCGCGGGCGGCCTCGCGCCCGGCGCGCTCCCTCTCCGCCCTGACGAGCGCCCCGTAGAGCTTCCTGACCTCGACCTGCCTCTCGCCGAGGGCCTGCGGTGCAGCGCCTCCGACTCGCTCCCCGCCTTCTTCTGCTGCTCCCTGAGGTCGGCGAGCGCTCTCGCTCTTCATCGCGAGCCTCTCCCGGATCGAGACTGGAGCGACTTGAGAGCTTCCCCTCCTGCGCCCAGAGCAGCTCCCTCTCGAGCAGCGCCCGGTGCTCCTGGAGCCTCTTCTTCTCCAGGTAGCGGTCGTAGATCTGCTTCCAGTACTCGATGGTCTGGTTCGCGTTGTCGATCAGCTGGACGAGCGAGCCCTCCTCGCTGACCATGCTCGTTGAGGTCGGCCTCCGCGGCAGTATCCTCTCCCTGTATTCGCGGAACCCGACGGCCTCCTCGACCATCGTGAGGCGCTGCTCGTGGGAGATGGCGCCCAGCTCCTCGATCATCCCCTGGTGCATGATGATCAGGAGGTTGTCGGGGTTTATCCCGAACTCGCGGAGGAGCCTCACGACCTCGCTCTTGTCTATCTCCTTGTAGTCCGCCTCATACCAGTAGGAGCCGTCCTTGCGGAGGTAGCGCGAGAGCATGAAAGTGTCGGCCTTGGAGTAGGGGATGGGCCTCTTTCCCTCCCTCACCCTGTTGTCGAAGATCAGCGAGACCCTCGCGATGTCCTTCCCCCTCCGTATCAGGTCGCTGAGCTTCCTCGACCTCTCCGTGTACGCCTGGCCGAAGGCGACGGAGATGGCGAGCAGGACGGAGGACTTGCCCGCGCCGTTCGGGCCGACGATGAGGTTGAGGCCCTGGTCAGCGGTATCCTTGCGTACTCGTAGCTCATGAAGTTCTCTAGGATTATCTCCTTGATGGGCGGAGAGAACGTCTTCTCCTGCTCGGTCGATATCTCTCTCAAAAGGCTCCGGACAAGGGTCGGAAACGTGCCAAAGCCGTATTAGGTATTTTAGGCTGCGGTGTCCGTCGTGGCGAAGACATCTGCGATTAGCTTTTGACCATGGCGGTCCGTGGCCTCCCTGCGTCTTGGTCCTCGCGGCGAAGGTCTTCGTGGTCAAGGAGGAGAGGAACCTCCCCCTCCTCGCCTCGAAGCTGAAGGACTTCAAGCTCGAGCAGGAGATGAGGGTCGAGGGGGACAGCTTCAACCTCCTCTCGGAGATATCGGACCTCGACATCTCCAAGGATACGCTCGAGGGGACCTTCGCCTTCGACACGGTCTTCCAGGTGAACCAGACGGGAAGTTCCCGATCGTGCAGGACGTTCCGAGGCGCCGTTCACGTTCAACCTCTTCGGGAAGAACCTCTTCCTCACCATCTTCGACAAGAAGAGCCGGGCGAACAACGTCGCCAACGAGATGAGCAAGGCCCTCTTCATGAGCCTCGGCCAGATAGTGGAGGCGAGGATCCAGCCGGAGGTCCTCAAGAGGTTCCACGAGGAGAACTTCGAGAAGACGAAGATCCTCTTCTTCGACGACGTCGACCTCCCCAACATCTCCAAGCTCTCGCTCTACGGGGAGGGGCTGGGCACCACGACCCTCTACAACGACTACCTCGAGCACGGCCAGATCTGGTACGCGGTCGTGAAGTCGAAGAAGTTCGGCTACGTCGTCGGGGTGACGAGGAACGCGTCGTGACGTGCTTCAGCAGGACGGAGCTGCCCGAGTTCAAGCGATACGTCAGGAACGAGATTCTCCCGCTGATAAGCTTGAGGGATGCGGAGTCTTCGGAACGGAATCCTCATCTCCGAGCACTTCGTTTGCGAAAATTGTCAGGTTTTTAAGGACGGAAGCCCCGGTGAAGTGACGTGGTTCAGGGTCTTCTGGCAGCATACTCGTTGGCCCTGTTCGGGATCTCGTTAGCGACTTGGCTCTTCGCCTTCGAGACCAGAAAGACGTTCAAAGGCGGTATCTTCTGGAACGGGTGGCGTTTCATAGCGACGTCTCTGCTGTTGCTTGGTGCGAATCAGATTGTGGTGTTGATTCGAAGCGATCTATGGATTCTCCGACACTAGTGCAGCAGTCGATGAGAGCTTCGTCGCGGCCGGTGCGCTCATGCTCTTGGCGGGCTTTTACCTCTTCTACAAGGCATGGAACCCAAGAGCCCTGCGAGCAGGCAGTTGACCGGCCTTGGCACTGCCTGACCAGAAGGGCTTCGGCGCCGAGGTGAGGGCCGCATTGAGCGACATTGTAGGGGACTCGGGAGCGAGCGCGATCCTGTTCTACCTGGGGGAGCCCGATCCCAAGACATTCGAGGCCAAACTTGCGGCGATAATGGGCGAGGGAGCCGCGAAGCTCGTCATGCAGGACCTTCAGAGACGCAAGGGGGAAGTCCCCTCGCCTCACAAGCACCGGTGGTTCTGAAGGCGCTCGACGGGCACGTGGCTGCCTCGATTCTCTTGGCTGTCCGGGCTGGGCCTTCCATCGCTCCTCTCGTAGACGCGGTTCCTCGACCCGGGAAGGATTAAAGTCCGAGAGGTTGCTCGCTTCCAGCATTGCTCAAGGTCGTCCCGGACGAGTCCGCGCTGATCCACAGGGAGGGAGACGTCGCCACCCTTCTGGTCTCCGACCTCCACCTCGGGCTCGAGAAGGAGATGGCCTCCAAGGGCTTCAGGATCCCGCCCTACTCGCAGAAGATGCTCGACAGGATGAACTCGATGGCCGAGAAGAACAGGCTCAACCGGGTCATAGTCGTGGGGGACGTCAAGCACTCGATAGGGAAGGTCCAGGACATCGACTGGGGGATAATACCCTGGTTCTTCGGCACCCTCCTCGACGTCTTCCAGGCGGTGGAGGTGGTCCCCGGAAACCACGACGGCGTGATAAGGTCGCTCCTCCCGAGCCGGGTGAAGCTCCACCCAGCGGAGGGGACCGTCATCGGGCAGCGCAGAAAGGTCGGGGTCACGCATGGGCACTCGTGGCCGTCTCAGGAGGTCATAGCCTCGAGGACCATCGTGATGGGGCACTCGCACTTCCGATACGAGATGAGGGACAAGTTCGGGGCGAGGAGCAAGGAGGCGGTCTGGCTCTTCGCGACCTACGACGTCGCGGACCTGCTCGCGAAGGCGGGGCACCCGCCCGTCAAGAAGGGCGAGGGCAAGCTCATCGTGATGCCCCCCTTCAACAACCTCGTCGGCGGGCAGGCGATAAACGCCAAGGGCGGGTTCGACTTCGGGCCGATCCTCTCGTCGGGCTCGTTCAGGCTGAGCGACGCCGACATCTTCCTGCTGGACGGGACGCGCGTCGGATAGGGCGCTGCGCTAGCCGCCGGCGGCCTTCCTGATGCGCTGCTCGAGGGGAGCCTCCTGCATGGTCCCGATGACCGCGTCGACCGGCCTCCCGTTCTTGAACAGCATGAATGTGGGGATCGACTGGACCTCGTACCTCGTGGCGATCTCCGAGTGCTCGTCGACGTTGAGCTTCCCGAAGTTCACGCTCCCGCCGAGCTTCGCCGCGAGGCGCTCGACCACCGGCTCCATCGTCCTGCAAGGGCCGCACCAGACCGCCCAGAAGTCGACGAAGGTGACCTTCGGGCCGTTGACCAGCTTGTCGAAGTTCGCCTCGGTCAGCTCGACGACGTGGCCGTGCAGTCGGCTTGAGAGCTCTCGGCGACCAGCCTCCTAGCCTTCTCTGCAAGAATCTTATCGAGTTCAGAATCAGACAACGCTCTTACGGCGAAGCGAAAAGCGTATTTTAAGATTCTCGGGAGATCAGTTGACTTGACCGAGGCGAGCTTCCTCGATTCGCTTATCCCAGAGGCTCACGGGCGAGGAGCCAGCGCCCGCTCGTCCCGAAGGAGAGCGCCGGCGTCGCCGTGATCTTCCGCGACCTCGGCGACGGAGAAGAGGTCCTCCTCATCAGGAGGGCCGAGAGGGAGGGAGACCCCTGGTCAGGTCAGGTTGCCTTCCCCGGGGGGATGGTCGAGCGCGACGGACGGGAGCTTCGAGGAGACGGCGAGGAGGGAGACGTCCGAGGAGGTGGGGATCGACCTCTCTCAAAGGCCGCGGCCTTCCTCGGATACATGCGCGAGCTGAAGGCGCGGACGAGGGACGTGCTGGTGGTCCCGTCCGTCTTCAAGCTGGCCGGCCCCCGCGACAGTGACCCTGAACAGGGAGGTGGCCTCCTACGAATGGGTGCCCCTGAGGAGCTTGGCGAGGAAGGAGGCCCGCTCGACGTATCTTCCTCCGGAGGAAGGGCGGCGGAGGTCGCGTTCCCGTCGCATCGTCCACAACGGCCTCGTCATCTGGGGGCTGACCGAGAGGATACTCTCGGTCATCATCGAGAGACCGAGCGGACGGGAGATGACCGGGTGCTCGGGGAAGTCGGGCGCTACTAGCTAGATTCCGAGCGCCAGCCGCAGGCCCTTGTAGCGGTTCCTGATCGTGACTTCGGTGACGCCCGCAGCGTCGGCGATGTCCCTCTGGGTCATGTTCTCGCCCTCGAGGATGCACGCGACGTAGAGCGCCGACGCAGATATCCCCATGGGGTCCTTCCCGGCTGAGATCCGCGCCTGCTCCGCCCTGAGGAGTATCTCCCGCGCCCTCCTCTGGGTCTTGCCGCTCACGTTGGCCCTGGAGGCGATCTTCGACATGCACTTCATGGGGTCGACCACCGGCATCTGGATGTCCATCTCCTTGAGCAGGAGCCTGTAGGACCTGGCGAGGTCCTTCTTCTTGATGAAGCCCACCGCGGCGACGTCCTTCAGCGTCCTGGGAACTTCCCTGTCTCTGCACGCGGCGTAGAGCGACGCGGCTAAAATCGCGGTGATCGACCTGCCCCTCACGAGGTTCCTCTCGAGGGCCTTCCGGTAGATGTACGCGGCCCTCTCTGTGACTGCCTCGGAGACGGAGAGCTTCTCGGAGAGCCTTCTGAGCTCGCTGAAGGCCTGCTTGAGGTTCCTGTCCTGGGACTCGTGGACCTGGCTCCTCCTGTCCCACGTCCTCATCCGCTCGACGCTGGACTTCATGGCGCCGGTCAGCGACCTGCCGGCGGCGTCCTTGTTCTCCCCGCCGATGATGGTCGCGAGGCCCATGTCGTGTATCGCCACTGAGGTGGGAAGGCCTGTCCTGCTCCTCTCGTCCTTCTCCTCGTTCGAGAACGACCGCCATTCGGGGCCGGTCTCTATGACGTTCTCCTTGACCACGAAGCCGCAGCTGGTGCAGTAGACCTCCCCTCTCGGGTTGTCGGTCACCATCGTGGTCTTTCCGCATCGAGGGCACCTGTCGGTCGCACTCTCGAAGCGTCTCTGTCTTCCAGGGTCTCTCGCGTAGGCGCTTGATATAACAAATCACATATCTAGGATTTACTTATGTCCTACTAAGAAACCCTGTGGCGTCCTATTTAAGGAATTGATGGTCTGGACGTCCTAGGGTCTCCCGTGGGGAGGGCCGCCGCTAGGACTTGACCACCGTGTACGGGGAGGTGTCCAGGACCCCGTTCAGCTTGTCGGGATCATGATCAGGGTCGCCATCCCGGTGATGAAGAAAAGGCCGCTGATGATGTCCGGCAGGCCGCTCTGGAGGTTGGCTATCACGCCCGGCGTGAAGGCGAGGTAGGCCAGGAGACCCAGGAAGTAGGCGGCTATCGGCAGCCAGCCATACAGCGCTGACCATACGTCGACCACCGTGTCGCCGTCTATCCCCTGGCTGCAGAAGACCCCCACCTCGTACCTCAGCGCCTCCTCGTTGGCGTCTATCAGGGCATACACCCCCAAGACCACGAATATGGATGGCAGCGTGGCCATCACCACGAGTATGGCGGACGGCGCGAAGGAAGGCGACGTGGTGCCTGCCGCCTCGGCCGCCACCCACGAGGCGTTCTCGAAGAAGGTCGCGAGGTAGCCTGCGAACGCCCATGGCGACGCAGCTCACTATGATTGTTGGCGCGTGAGAGGCCAGCTCGATCCTCATCAGCCCTTGGACCTTCGCTACCACGAGCCCCTCACCCCGCCCTCCCTCCAGACCTTCCTTCGAAGCCCTTCTGCGAAAACGAGACGGAGGTGAGGAAGGCCAGCCAGACGACCAGGAGGCCAGCGAAGGAGACCGCGAGGCCTATCGGGAATGAGCGCGTCGAGGCCGAAATCGACGTCGACCAGGGCGGTCACCGCCGCGGCCCCTGCCACCCAAGCCAGGGGAGCCGACCGAGTGGGACCTGAGCAGGCGCAGGAAGGCCGAGGAGAACGGGAGTCCTGTCGCCCTGTAGATGTCTACGTCGGCCGCCACCTTCTGCCTCGTTATGAGGAGGACGGCGCCGCCGAAGACCAGCCCTAGCGCGGCGGCCGCGAAGGCCAGCTCCGTGGAGGTCTGCTGGATGCTCGAGGAGCACAGCCGCGTTCTTGACTAGGAGGTGCTTCGGAATCGACTCTGCGAAGAAGTGCGCGGAGAGCTGCGAGAGAAGGACAAGGGTGACGAACCCCGCGAAGACCAGGGAGACCGCGCGCAGCGGCCTGTGTCTACGCGCCATCGGTCTGGACGCGCCTCCCCTCGACCTTCGTTATCTTCCCGTCCTCCAGATAGACGACCCCGTCGACCCTGTCGAGGAGCCGGAGGTCGTGCGTCGCTATCAGCACCGTCTTGCTCCTCTCCCTGCTCTCCTCCACCAGGATGTCCATGACCTCGGAGCCCCTCTTGTGGTCCAGGTTTCCGGTGGGCTCGTCCGCGAGTATCACGGGAGCGTCCCCGACCATGCCGCGCGCGATGGCGGCCCGCTGAAGCTCGCCGCCGGAGAGCTCTGAGGGCAGTCTGCTCCCCTTGTCCGCGAGGCCTACCTCTGCGATGGACTCGAGGATCCTCTTCGTCTTCTCTGCCCGATGAGAGCTGCCTCGGGATGAGCGGGATCATGACGTTCTGGAAGACGGTCATGTGGCTGATCAGGAAGAACTGCTGGAACACGACGCCGACGGTCTCGTTCCTGAACTTCTGCAGCTCCTCCTTCCCGAGCGCGGATGTCACGACGCCCGCCACCTTGACGTCCCCTGGGTCGGGAAAGTCCAGCGCAGCGGCCATGTTGAGCAGGGTCGTCTTGCCGCTCCCCGAAGGGCCGACCACCGCGACGATCCCGCCCCTCTCCACCCTGAAGGACACGGCGTCGAGGGCCTTCACGGACTCGGCCTTCGACGAATATGCTTTGGTGACGGAATCGAAGACAATCGCCGCCTCGGTAGCTGGGGTCGTCACGGCCTGCGACCCACCGCCGGCACGCTGACCCGAAGGCGATTCGCGCGGATGCGACTGGGCTCCAGCCCGGAGTCAAGGTTTCGAGGGTTCATGCGGGAGTGCAGCACAGGCGAGTCACTTCACGTTGAGAGATGATGTTCGCCCTTTACGTCCCTCACTTAAGGCCTTCCAGTCTCTGATGGCTCGCCCGCCCGGCGCAGGTATGATAGAAGGAGCGAGAGGAGGGGTCTCAGTTTGCGCAAGAAGATTTCGATTCCGTCCTTACAAAATGTAGGTGCCTGGCGCCCACGAGGGGCAACCAGGATGGGTTGGAGTAGCCTAGCTCTTACGCTTCGGGCTGCTCGTCGCCGCTGCTTGCAGACTCAGAGGTTGCCTCAGCCATACCCGCGCCTGCGCCGGTCACGACCTCACCGGTCGCGAAACGGTCAGTGACTCGGGTGACCTTGATCCTTGCGCTCTGGCCCTGCTTTGCGCCTGCGACAAAGATGACGAAGCCGTCGATCTTCGCAATGCCCTCTCCTCGCCTGCTGGTGTCGGAGATAGTAACGTCGTACTCCTTACCGACCTCAACGGGCTTTGGTTTGAAGGAACTGCCGAAGCCGCCGCTGCTGCTCCGTCCGCCTCCTCCGCTGCCGCCGTAGCCTCCGCCTCTGCTACTGCCGTAGCCTCCCCTTCCTCCACTACGATTTCCATAACTCATCCATTTTCACCCATCCTACTGCAAGTTCCTCAGTGGAGCGTCTGGCCTGACCCAAGCTAATTAAACGTATGTGTGCGGAAATCGTAGTCGTTTCTTACTTTCTGCGAATCTTAATTATCGGGACTTCCTCAATCTGGGCGGGCACCACGACCGCGTCGCTGGACACGTATACGATGATGTGGTCCTTGCCTATCCCGACCCCGGTGACCCCCGGCAGGCCGGACAACTCCTCCCCGTGGGCATAACGCACTTCCGCTACGCGGTTTAGTTGGCCGTCGGTCTTCCAGAGGTAGGTACTTCCCACGGTATCGTCCTCTTGAGAGAGAGGCTCTGTCCCCTATTAACCCTTGGTAGAATGGGTCCAGATGCCGAATCCTTACAGATAGCCCCAGCTGAGCAGCAGGTCCACGTCCTTGAACCAGCGCTGCCCTATGTCGTCGCGGTAGAACATGTTCGGGATCATGACGTTCTTCACCGCCTGATACGCCGAGTTGATCGCGTCCTGCATCGACGGGCCGGAGCCCGTGATCACGAGCACGTAGCCGGACTTGCCGGCGACGTGCCAGTCTCCCTCGACGAGCTTCACCTCGCCTATGTGGACGCCGTTCAGGTTCTGTTTTCTGAAGAGTATGGTTGCGTCTTCCGAGTACTTCCTGAACGCCTTGTCGTCCTCGAAGGGGAACGGGGGTATCGCAACGACCACCCCGACCTGATAGCCCTTCTTCGTCTTGAGCTGGGCGTCCTTCCCCTGCGCGATGTCGGCGAGGAAGGCCCCCCACTCGCTCGTCACGCCCTCCATCTGGATGCTGATGGTCGGGTAGCCGAAGCGCGAGGTCCACTCCAGCGGGAAGATGCCCTTGCTGTTCGCGATGCAGTTGAGGTCTATGTATCCGACGTACTTGGACTCAGCCAGCTTCTCCTTCGCCTTTAGGAGGGTGCTCTCGAAGAGAGGGCTGTCTTGGTCCAGTACATGGCGGTTCCCATCTCGCCGGTCGACGGCCCGATGTTTTTCGGGAAGAGCCGCTTGTGCTCGAAGTTGATGTTAATCGGGTAGACGAAGTCCTTGCCGTTGAAGAACGCCCCGATCCCTACCTCCACTCCGCTCTCGTACTTTTGGATCTGGAAGAACTTGATCTTGTTGGACCACTTCTGCTTGTAGTGCTCCAGGACCTGCTCGACGTCCTTTCCGTCCTCTTCCTCCCCGACGAAGAGCAGCTCCTTCTCGTTCTGGGCGTTCCCGCTCGGCTTGATCACGTACCTGTCGGGAGTTCTTCTTGACGAACTCGATTGCCTCGTCGAACGAAGTGAAGTTCCAGCTCGGGAGGGTGTTGACCCCGGCGTCCCTGAGCTCTGTCTGCCCGAACTCCCTGTCGTTCTCCAATTTGTCCGTGTAGGGCGAGCCGCCGACACGAACTTGCCCTCGTGCCTCAGCTTCTCGGAGAGCTCGCCGAAGCCGATGTCGTCGAAGACTATCACCTCCGCCCAGTCCTTGAGAGGCTCCCAGGCGTCGACCTTCTCGACGAAGCCGTCGCCCACGTCCTTCTCGTTCTGGCTCTTGGTGAAGAACTTCACCTGATGCCCGGCCTTGGTAAGCTGCCACGCGAGGTCGGTGGAGAGCGCCTCGAGGGAGACGAAGAGGAAGTTGGTCACTGTTTCTTTGAGGAACGCCCGCTACTATTAATGATTCATGAACTTTGTATTCCTTTATCCGGATTCTCTAGAATAGCCCTGCAGTTGTCTGCGGGCGATTCTGGCGGTCGGAGCGAGGTTGCGGCTCTCGAGTCTGTGCGACAAGACATCAGCTGGATTGATGAGTGGGCCAGGGCGGATTCGAACCACCGACCTTCGCTGTGTAAGAGCCTGACGGAGCGATGTCTGACGTCCTGGACCGAGCTAGACGACTGGCCCGGATTTCGCTCTGGTCGAGGCGGTAATAAGTCTTGGATTGGCAGCGGTCCCCAGCCGGATGGCGATGATGGCTTATTACTGCGTCAAGAACTGCATGGTCTAGGAGTGATTCCGGTTGGTCACAGCCCGCTTCGCGCTCGTCCCGATAAGGGACCTGAAGACCCACGAAGCGGCCGAGCCCGACAGGGTGAGGCGCGTGATGAAGCAGATGAGGTCGACCGGGGTCGTCAAGAAGGCCATCATCGTCGATTCGATCTCGATGGTGGTCCTTGACGGCGTCCACAGGCTGAGCGCGCTGCAGATGCTGGGGTGCGTCAGGGCGCCCGCGTGGCTGATAGACTACTCGGATGAGGGCGTGGTGGTCCTGTCAAAGGACCGCAAGTCGCAGTTCCCCAAGGAGCTGGTGATCCGGGCGGCCATCGAAGGCCCCAAGCTCCCACCGAAGTCGACGCGGCACATGGTCAGGGGGAAGGACGGCGCGCTCGTCCACATCTCGAAGTTGGAGGGGGACGTCTCGGTCCCCCTCTCGACCCTGCGACAGCCCGCCTGAGGTCCGCGGCGTCGTCGAGCCCGACGGCGTTGTTGAATCCCTTCGGGACAGGCCAGGACGTCATGCGGATTCTTCTCCCTGTTGCAAATGTCGGGATGCTGCCCCCTGCATCGCTCGACTCCAGAATAGTCTTCGGGCCATCAATGAGGCGATGATGAGGTCAACCACGAGAATTGGCAGGATAAACCGGGTCGTTAGGCGCGGTGTTAAAATCTGTGAGCGGACCAATCGAAGAGTAGGCAACCTCCTCCAGTTCAAAGCAAGCAAAGGCAATGAGCAGGGTGGAGACAAATTCTGCCATGAAGGAAGACAGGGGCCTACGCGGATTTGTCAGTCCTGATTCCTCCATCCCGAGCACGAGCCCGACAAATCCTTAAATACGATTCTCAGACCGGAAAAAATGAGTGGAGAAGTTGGAAGGCGATGGAGTTCACCTTCATTGGAGCTGGTTCCGTTCATCAGTAGCCTTCTCAACTCACGCGTAAGGCTCTCCAAAAGATTCTCTGCGGGCTCAAGAATTTCTACCTCCCGTACTGGGAAGTAGAGGGTGGTCGTCAAATGCCTAGCAGCAAGAAGCTGAAGCTGACAATCCCCAACGGACACCTGGGCCAGAAGAGCATCGACATTTTCCAGAAGGCCTACTACAAGATCTCCGGGCAGGACAGGAGCTACCGCCCAGGCTTCAGCGACCCCGACGTCGAGCTCAGGGTCCTCAGGCCTCAGGAGATCCCCCTCTACATCTCCGACGGCATCCAGGACGTCGGCATCACCGGCATCGACTGGATAACGGAGACGGGGGCGAACGTCGAGGAGGTCCTCGACCTGGAGTTCGGCGGCGTGAAGCTCGTCGCGGCGACGCCCAAGTCCCAGCCCTACGACACCGTCAACGAGCTGATGGAGAGCTTCTGGAAGAAGGGCGAGGAGTTCCGTGTCTCCGCCGAGTACCTCAACATCACCGCGGACTACCTAAAGTCCCAGCCCGCCTACAAGAAGCGCTTCGGCAAGAAGGAGCCGATGATAATCACGCCGTGGTGGCGGAAGGGAGACAACCCCAAGGCCGCGGTCTACCTCTCCTTCGGCGCGACCGAGGCGAAGCCCCCGGAGATAGTCGACATGATAGTCGACGTGACCGAGACGGGGACGACCCTCGAGCAGAACAACCTCAAGCAGATTGGCGACGCTGATGAGGTCGACCGCGCGCCTCGTCGCGAACAAGGAGGCCGTGAAGGACCCATGGAAGAGGGAGAAGATCAACGACCTCAAGATAATGCTGAGCGGAGTCGTCGAGGGCCAGAAGCAGCTGCACATCTTCGTCAACGTCAGGGAGAAGAACCTGGACAAGCTCCTCTCGGAGCTCCCGGCCCTCAAGCGCCCCACGGTCAGCCCGCTCTCCGAGAAGGGGTGGTTCGCCGTCAACACCGTGATCAGCAAGAAGGACCTGCACGCGATGCTGCCCGACCCTGAAGAAGCTGGCCCAAGGCCTCGTGATCCACGAGCCGCAGAACATCCTCTCCCTCGAGGAGTTCGGGGAAGGGAATGAGTAGCGAGCTACTCCCCCTGATTCGAGTGGAAAAGAAAACACGAAGCCAAGAAGACCGCCGGAAAGAATCAGGGCGAGGTCGCAGGGCCTGTCGGCCGCAATCAAGGGCGCCGAGAAGATAGTCCGGACCGTGAGGGCGAAGGGGGACGCGGCGCTGATCGGCTACTCCAAGGAGCTCGACGGCGTCGCGCTCACGAGCGACGACCTTGCGGTCTCGAAGGAGGAGATCTCGGCCGCCGACGGAGAGGGTGGACGCCAAGCTGCTGGACGCGATGCGGTTCGCGCTCAAGAGGATCAGGAGGACGCAGGGGCAGCTCCTCAGCAGGCTCCCGTTCTCTTACGTGGCCGACGGGTTCGTCGATCCGCTGCGTCGTGCGCCCGCTCGACTCGGTGGGCTGCTACATCCCCGGAGGGAGGGCGTCGTACGCGAGCACGGTGCTCATGACGGCGGGGGTCGCCAAGCTCGCGGGGGTGAAGAGGGTCGTGCTCTGCACGCCCCCTTCGAGGGAGGGGAGAGGTCAGCGATGCCATCCTCGCGGCGGCGAAGCTGTGCGGCGTAGACGAGGTCTACAGGGTCGGGGGAGCGCAGTCAATCGCGGCGCTCGCGTACGGCACGAAGAGCATCCCCAAGGTCTCGAAGATAGTGGGGCCGGGGGGCCTGTACGTCTCCGCCGCAAAGAAGTTGGTGTCGACGGACGTCCCGATAGACTTCCTCGCGGGGCCGACCGAGATGGTCGTGGTCGGGGACAGAGGGGCGGACGCCCGGCTGGCCGCGTGGGACCTCATGGCGCAGGCTGAGCACGGGCAGGAGAGCATCTGCGGCCTGGTGACCTGGGACGAGCGGCTTGCGAGGGAGGTCAGGAAGGAGGTCGAGAGGTTGTCGCCGACGCTGCAGCGGAAGGACTACGTCCGGGGATGCCTCAGGCGCGGGTTCACCGCCCTGTGCAAGGACCGCGAGACGGCGATAGAGCTCGTCAACTCCCTGGCGCCGGAGCACCTCGAGCTTATGGTCGACGGCGCCGCGGAGATGGCCGACTCCATCTCCAACGCAGGATTGATCCTGACCGGGCCCTACGCGCCGGGGGCGGCGAGCGACTACGTCATCGGGACGGACCACGTCCTCCCGACCGAGGGAGTGGCGCGGCTCCGCGCCGGGCTGACCGCCCTGGACTTTGTGAAGGTGAGCTGGGTCGTGGAGGGGACGAAGAGGGGCCTGAAGGCGATGCTCCCGTCCCTCAAGGAGCTCGCCATGGCGGAGGGCCTGCCGAACCACTTCCTTTCCGCGCAGTCGAGGTTCCGGAAGCGATGACACCGAGGAGCAGCGCTCGCGAGGCGCGGTATCTTCGCGTCCCCTCGCCCGGAGGGAGCGGCATCGCCGTCAACAAGTTGTCTAAGGGGCTGCTCGGGAAGGTGGACGCCGTCGCCTTCGACTGCGACGGAGTGCTGATCGACGCCAGGCGGTCCTACGACGCGACCATACGGGTCGTCGTCGAGACGATGGTCGAGGAGACGTCAGGGATTAGGCTCCGCCTTGCGAGCGTGACGCCGAGGCTCATCTCGATGGTGAGGAGGACGGGCGGTTTCAACAGCGACTGGGACACGAGCTACGCGCTGACGCTCTTCTCGCTCGTAGCCCTGGGACAGCGGAAGGGCCGAGGCGGCGCGAGGAGCCAGGGAACCCGGGAAGCGCTTACGAGCATCACTGCCGCCTTCGGCTCAGCCCCGAGGGGAAGCGGGCAGGCCGCGGTGGACGCCTTCCTGAAGTCGGAGTTCCCCTCGCTGCAGGACAGCCTCGACAAGGCGCGCGAGTTCCTCGGGTACCCCCGCACCCCTCCGGAGGGGAGGATGACGACCGTCTTCGACGAGCTGTACTTCGGGGCGGGGCTCTTCGAGAAGATCCACGGCGTCAAGTCGAGCGACCCCCGCACCAAGGGGCCTCATCGAGCTTGAGCGGATACTCGTCGACAGGGAGACCCTCGAGTCGCTCGAGAAGAAGCTGGGCGGCGAGCGTCTTGCGATGGTCACCGGGAGGCCTTACGTGGGGACCGCGCACTCGCTTGGGAAGCTCATGCGCTACTTCGACAAGGACGCGTCCTTGTTCATCGGAGACGCGGACATCGACCTAGGCCTCCGAGCGGAGTACGACCGGATGAGGAAGCCGAGCCCCGAGGCTCTTGTCAGGGCGCGCGAGAAGCTCCCCTCGGAAACGCTTCTCTACGTGGGAGACTCGGCCGAGGACCTGATGATGGTCCAGAACGCGAGGCGGCGGGGGGTCGACGGGCTTCTGTTCGCGGGGGTCTACGAGACGTCGCCGGTCCGGGCAGACCAGGCGTCGTTCTTCGAGAGGGAAGGCTCCGACGTCGTCGCGGAGACCGTGAACCAAATCCCGTCAGGGTTATTGCTGGCTCCAAAGAGCGAGGGAGGCCGATCACGATGAAGAGAAGCGCAGAAGTCACGAGGAAGACGAAGGAGACGAGACATCACGGTCCGCGTCAGCTTGGACGGGACCGGGAAGTCGGAGGCGAAGACGGGCGTCGCCGTTCCTCGACCACATGCTCGACTCCCTCGCCACGCACAGCCTGATCGACGTCAGCGTGAGGGCGAAGGGAGACCTCCAGCACCACCTCGTGGAGGACGTCGCGATCACGCTCGGGCAAGGCCATCGAGCAAGGCGCTCGGCGACAGGGTCGGGGATACCCAGGTTCGGGCGACGCCATCGTCCCCATGGACGACGCCCTCGCCCTGCGTCGGTCGACCTCGTCAAGCGCCCCTACTCTCGATCCTGGACCTGAAGCTGCAGAGGGTGATGCTAGAGGACGCCCCGAAGGAGGACCTCGAGCACTTCTTCGGCTCCATAGCGCAAGCGCTCGAAGCGACGGTCCACGTCAAGGTCCTCGACGGGAGCAACGACCACCACAAGTTCGAGGCCGCCGTCAAGGCCTTCGCGCTCGCCCTCCGGGAGGCGGCCGCGCCCGACCCGCGGCGAGCCAAGATGAGGCGCCTCCCTCGTCGAAGGGGTCCATGTGAGCGTAGAGGCATGCGCATAGAGATATTCAACTACGGCGCCGGGAACCTCTTCAGCATCCAGGCCGCCCTGAAGAAGGAGGGGGCGAAGACCGAGCTCACGAAGGACGGGAAGCGGCCTGAAGGAAGCGGACGCGATAGTCCTCCCAGGAGTGGGCAGCTTCAACCAGGCCGCGAGGACGCTCCCCATGCGAAGGATACGCGACGCGGTCGACTCGGGCAAGCCGCTGCTCGGGGTCTGCCTGGGGCTCCAGCTATTCTTTTCGAAGAGCGAGGAGGGCCCGGGAAGCGGGCTGTCGCTTTTCCCGGGCAGAGGTGAAGAAGTTCCGCGTCCTCGGCGTGAAGGTCCCCCAGATAGGCTGGAACACGCTGACCGTGAGGAGGGAGTCCGAGCTGACCGAAGGGCCTCGACAAGGAGTCGTGGGTGTATTACGTGAACTCATACTACCCGGCGACCAAGGGGAAGTGGGTCGCCGCGACGAGCGACTACGGGGTCGAGTTTCCCGCGCTGGTGAGCGCAGAAGAACGTCTACGGCACGCAGTTCCACCCCGAGAAGTCGGGCGAGGCGGGCAGGAAGATCCTCAAGAACTTCCTGAGAGCGGTGAAGAGGTAGCAGCCTTGCTGGAGCTCTGGGCCGCGATCGACCTCCTCGCGGGGTCAGTGGTTACCCTGAAGCAGGGGAAGGAGGAGATGAAGACGACGTGGGAGGAGGAGGCCCGTCGAAGTCGCGGCGAGGTGGGAGAGCGAGGGCGCCGACGGGCTCCACATCATCGACCTTGACGCGGCGTTCGGGAAGGGGTCCAACAGCAAGACGATAGCCAAGATCCTCGAGAGGGCGAAGATCCCCGTCGAGGTCGGAGGCGGGGTGAGGTCGCGCGCCGCGGCGGAGGCATGGCTGGAGTCCGGCGCTGCGAGGGTGATCCTGGGGACGCTCGCGTACAAGGAGCCTGAGACGCTCTCGGGGCTCCTGAGGGAGAAGGGTCCAGAGAAGGTGGTCGTGGCCTCGGACTACGTCGACGGCAAGGTCGTGACGAGCGGCTGGACCGCGAGCCAGGGATGTCAGCGTGCTCGAGGCGGCGAGGAGGTTCGAGGCCGCGGGGGTCGTCAACCTGCTGACCACCGCGGTCGGGAGGGACGGGATGGCGGCAGGCCCTGACCTGGACACGCTGAAGGTGATCTGCGCGTTCAGCAAGAAGCTGAAGATCCTGGCGTCGGGGGGCATCAGGAGCATGCACGACCTCGTCGAGATAGAGCGCAGAGGGGCGGCGGGAGCCGTGATCGGGAGGGCGCTCTACGACGGCAGCGTCGACCTGGGCGACGCGAAGGCGGCGATGGGAGGCACTCTGAGATGACCCTCGCGAAGCGGATCGTCCCCTGCCTCGACGTCAAGGCGGGCAGGGTCGTGAAGGGGGTGAAGTTCGAGGGTCTGAGGGACGCTGGCGACCCGGTGGAGCTCTCGTCCCGCTACAGGGACGAGGGGGCCGACGAGGTGGTCTTCCTGGACATCACCGCGAGCCTGGAGAAGAGGGCGACGATGCGGTCCCTCGTCAGGAGCGTGGCCGCGAGCCTGGACATCCCCTTCACGGTCGGCGGAGGGATAAGGAGCATGGGCGACGCGAGGCTCGCGCTGGCCAGCGGGGCAGACAAGGTCGCGGTGAACACGGCGGCCCTCCAGAGGCCCGGGCTCATCACCAGGCTCGCCGACGTCTTCGGCTCCCAGTGCGTCGTCGTGGCGATAGACGCGAAGAGGACGAAGGACGGATACAGGGTCTTCAGCCACTCCGCGACCAGGGCGGCCGAGGTAGACGCCGTGGCGTGGGCGCAGAGGGCCGCGGAGCTGGGCGCGGGCGAGCTCCTCGTCACGTCCATAGACCGAGACGGCACGAAGACAGGGTACGACATCGAGCTCCTCAGGGCGATCACGCAGAAGGTAAGGGTCCCGGTCATAGCCAGCGGAGGCGCCGGGACGCTTGAAGCACTTCCTCGAGGCGCTCACCGAAGGCGGGTGCGACGCCGCCCTGGCCGCCTCCCTCTTCCACTACCGCGAGCTCACCGTCAGGCAGGTGAAAGATTATCTGACAGCGAATGGGGTCGTCGTTCGGCCTTAGTTTCGTTAGCGACCCGCGAGTGTCTACACATCCGCTACCGATGCGTGTCACGGCAGCAAGAAAACCAGCCAAGACTCGCTCAAGTGCCTCAGAAATGTCAATTGTTTGGGCCGAGGCTACGAAGGCTGATCGACGAAATAATTCGCGCTGAATGATTTCGTGTCGATGCCGGAGAGGTTGATTCTCAGGGTCTGCGAAAAATCTCTGACGGAGAACGTGTCTTTGAGGAGTTGTTGGTAATCTTGGAGGTATCTGTCAATCTTGGGCCGAATCCGGATCTTCGGCCTCCACAGCGTCCTTGTCGCGTAGCGTCTGCTGGAGTCTTTGCATCCACGAGCCGAAACCTTCCCGAGCCTGCAAGGCCCATTCCTCTGGTAACGCTCTGATCACCAGCGTCATTGAGGGAGACGCAAGACTATGTCTCTCCTTGAACATGACTTCTTGCCTGAGCTTGAAATCCTCGTTCTCGCCGGTCGTCAGAACCCACCACTCATCCGTTTCTTCGGAGGAACTTCCACTCAAGGCGCTCTCGAAGACCTGGCTCCAATCCTCTTTGTTCTCCCGGTCAAAGGCATAGATGGTGGCGTCGTTCTTTTTCAGCCATATGACTTGTTTCATCCCCGCCTGTTGGAGAACTCCTTGGATTCTCGTGAGGAAGTCTCTTGTCGTGAGGCTTTCGACTTCCTGTTGAATGTGTTTCGCAATCCGACCGGCAAATGTCTCTGAGAGCGGTTTCCCGTCCGATGCCTCGACAAGGTACACGTTGAGCTCCGCGTAGATTCCATACATGCCTGTGGCAAACGGACCTACTGGGGTGCCGGGCATGGACCTTAGAGGACCTAGGCCAACGGATAATTAAGCTCGTTTGAAGGTTTCGGAGGCTCACATTCCTTATTACTCCCTTCACTTTTGCGCTTCATCGTCAGCGAATTACCTTGAACGCTTCGAAGCTAGACGAGATCGACTTTGCAAAGGGGAACGGGCTTGTCCCGGTCGTGACCCAGGAGGCGAAGACCGGCAAGGTCCTGATGCTGGCGTACGCCAACCGCGAGGCGGTGGAGGAGACCATGAAGACGAAGCTCGCGACGTACTGGAGCCGGAGCAGGAACGAGCTCTGGAAGAAGGGGGACACCTCTGGGCACATCCAGAAGGTGAGGCGGGTGCTCGTGGACTGCGACAACGACACGCTGCTGTATGTCGTCGACCAGACTGGCCCCGCGTGCCACACCGGCAAGCACAGCTGCTTCTTCAGCAAGCTGGAGTAGATTGGCGCGGGGGGTGGGATTCGAACCCACGAGTCCTTGCGAACAAAGGATTAGCAATCCTTCGCCATGCCAGGCTTGGCTACCCCCGCTTGAGCAAGACCCGTTTCTCGCCGATATAAAAAACGGTGGCAGACCCGCCGGAGTTCACCACCCCAACCCCACCCAATCGCGCGCACCGAGCGATCCCACACGTAGACGGAGCAACGTGGCCGTGTCACCTTAGGGCTGCTCCCTCCCGGACCTCACCCGGTTCGGCAATCAAGAGTCAGAACCCCTCCTTCGAGGGGCCCGCACCTCACGACCGCCTGCTCCGGCGTGGAATCATCCCGCCCAGGCGCGCAGGAAAGAGGAGGGATGGCTTTACCCGACGGTTACTGGCACTCCTATAGCCGGTTGGAGTGGAGAAGACGGCTAGCCTCCCAGCCCTACCCGCCACCAGACGCGACGGGCTACTTGCCGGTATATTTAGTGTGCTGCCACACTATCTCTGTCATCCTGCAGACGCCGCAAACGCCCTTCGAGGAGGGCTTGCCGCACTTCGCGCAGGGCACGGTCGCCTTGGCGGCGGCCTCGCCGCCCCTCCGGGTGCCCTTCGAGAGCCTGGAGGTGACGTCGAGGGCGGAGGCTCAGGAGGATGTTCTTCATCCCGGGGTGCTTGGACTCGAGCTCGTTGAGATAGTCGCGCACCTCGCTCCTCAGGCCCTCGTGCATGTACGGGCAGCTCGCGCTCTGGAACGGCATCTTCGAGAGGTAGGCGTAGAGGGCGACCTCCTCCTCGTAGACCTCGGTGAGGGGCTTGACCCTCCGCACGGGGAAGTCGTCGTCGTAGGTCGAGGGGTCGAGCCAGCCCAGCCGCTCGACGTCGCCGTGGAGGAGGTTCATCATGAAGGTCTGGACATAGTCGTCGAGGTTGTGCGCGGTCGCGACGACGTCGACCTTCGCCTTCACCGCCGCCTCGTCGATGGCCCTCCTGCGGAAGACGCCGCACATGCTGCAGGAGGAGAGCTCGCGCTCGTCCTTCCAGTCGAGGGCCTGGTCGAGGCTGAACCCGAAGAGGTCGCTGTAGGAGACCAGCACCAGCTCCACGCCGAGCTGGTCGCAGAGCGCGCGGGCGTGCTCGATCGCCTCGTCGCGATACCCCTTGACGCCCTCGTCCACGGTGAGCGCGACAAGCCTCCCCGTCTGCCCCGAGCCGTGGTCGGCGTTCAGCTCGTGGAGGATCTTGAGCAGCGAGAGGCTGTCCTTCCCCCCGGAGACCGCCACGCCCACCTTCTCACCTCGGCGCAGCATCCCATACTTTGAGATTGTGCGCCTGACCTTCTCGACCGTGGTCACCTGGAAGCAAGCGGCGCAGAGGCTCTCGCCGGAATATCTCCTGGTGTAGAAGCTTTCGTTGCCGCATCGGACGCACTCTATCAAGCGAGCTCGTCAGTCTGAAACAGAATTATTAACGATTTTTCTGGAGACAGACCTCACCCATAACTTTGGTCTGCGCGACGACTCTCGTCTTTGGGGGTTTTGCATAAAGGAATCCAACAAAGCGCGAGAATGCGAATATATTCTCAAGTCGCGTAGAATTCGCCAATGAGAGCGTCACTGGTTGCGGCGGCTGCGGCTTCTGCGCTTTTGCTGACGTTGGCCCCTGTAGCCGCGTTCGCATGCACTCCGAACTACGTCCCGATCCTCTCGTGCGACTGGACGTCGCTCCCCGTGTTCATCTTCGGGTTGTTCTCCGGCTTGGTATACTTCCTCGTTTCATGCAGTTGGATGAGCATCGACACGAACGACTGCCCCAGCGGGGTCACCGTCGACGCTTGGAGCCCCCTCAGCCTGCTGCACATCTAGCGCTCCGAATTCCCGATAGAGCTCCTCGCGATGCCTTGTGGCGCCTCCGCCGCTCGATTTGCGGCGTTCTCCCCGATTGCCGCGGAGATTCAGCCGTTTTGAAGGAGGGCGTCGCAATCAGTTTCAGGGTCAAACCTTAAAGGGTTCTCGTCGAGGAAGGGCGAAAGTAGAAGGAATCCGGTTTGTCCGACACTCCAGAGGGCGACGCCCAGCAGTACAAGCCCGTCTCGCGCTGGTATATCATATTCATGGTGAGGACGCGCAGGGGGCTCGGCCTCTTGGACAAGCTCGGGAGGTGGAGGATAAGCAGCCCCCTCGGCTGGCTGATGCTCGTCCTCATGCCTATCGCCGGCGCGGTGGCGCTCTACGTCGTCGCCTTTCTGGTGTCGGCCCTTTACTTCTCTCCGCAGAGCCAGCAGCTCGTCTCCAACGTCCGCACGATCTCGCCGCTCGCCAACTTCCTCCTGCCGGGGATCAACCCCTACCTTCCCTTGAGCGTCTGGCTCGCCATCATCGTCGCGGTCTTCATCCACGAGGCCTCCCACGGCATCGTCGCGCGCAACGTCGGCATGAAGGTCAAGGCGGCGGGGGTCGTCATCCTTGGCTTCCTCCCCATCGGGGCGTTCGTCGAGGTGGACGACAAGGAGCTGAAGCAGTCCAAGAGCAGGGACTCCCTCAGGGTCCTCGCGGCCGGCTCGGGGATAAACTTCGTCGTCGGCATCGCTTGCTTGCTTCTCCTGATCCTCACGGTCTCCACGATGACGCCGGCCGTAAAGGGCGCGGGCATCTACGGGGTCGTCCCGGACTCCCCGACCTTGCACTCGCCCGCATACGTCGCGGGGATCCAACCGGGCGACTTTGTCACCGCGATCAACAACTCGCCCGTCACCGACCTGAGCATCCTCCGCAACGGGAGCTTCCATGTGGGGGAGAGCATCAACGTCACGATATGGAGAAACGGGCACACCAGGACCGTCCCCATCGTCCTCGGCAACTACACCGTCACGACGGTCAACGAGACGAGCGGCCAGAGCACCTCGGTGAGCTATCCGTTCATGGGCGTCAACGAGGCGACCTACGCCGGGCTGCAGTCGATCTCGAACGGATACACGACGCTCTACAAGGCCTCTCCGCTGGCCTACATCTCGTACATCCCCACGTTCCAGCGCGTCGAGCTCTCCATCCCGTTCTCAGACGACCTCTCGGCCTTCTACACCTCTCCCCTCGGCCCGCTGACCCAGGCGGTGACCAACGCGCTGTTCTGGCTCTTCTTCGTGAACTTCAACCTGGCGATATTCAACAGCCTCCCGATCTACCTCATGGACGGAGGTCAGGCCTTCGAGCTCTTCCTCAGAGGGGCGGGAAGGGGCAAGATCAGCGACGACCTCGCCAGGAGGTTGACGACGGGCACGACCCTCGCGCTTGGTATTCGCGCTCTTCATCCTGATCGCGGGGCCGTACATCACCGGCGCCTTCACGCCGACCTGAGCGCGTAGACGATTAAATAGCTGGGCCGGCTACTTGGGGGATGACCCCTTCGCTTCTCCTGCTGGCTCCCGCCGTCGCCTCGGCGATAGGGCTCCCGATCCTGGACTCGGCTTCGCCGCCGGACCTCGGGACCGCGATCCAGCAGTTCGCGAACCAGTTCGCGACGGAGACGGCCGCAGTCCTGACCACCGTCAACGCGGCTGTGGTCGACATCGCCCGGGTCGCGTACGTCACCTGCCTGCTCGTCGGGATCCTCCTCTACTATACTCACATCGGGAGGAGGCTGGGCAAGGACCTCATCTTTGGAGGCGTGGCGCTCGTCGTGCTCACCGAGTACGTGGTGCCCACGGTCACCGCTTTGGCAAAGTAGCGGCCGGGTCGTCGCGGGAGGGCGTATCGCAGGAGTGCGACCATCCCTCCAAGTGCGGAGACCTGCTTTCCAGTCTCCAGCGAGGAGTCGCAGAGGAAGACCTTACCTCCCTTCTCCTCTATCAAGTTGAGCGTCTTGACGAGCGCGCTCTCGTCGACGTTGCTAGCGAACACGTCGTCGGAGACGATGCACTTCTCAACCGCGCCCGCCCTCGCCGCCTCCGAGACCCGGGGGAGCGTGTAGGCTATCCTCCTCTCGCCCCGCGAGATCCTCCTGATGGCCTCCTCGACGGCCTCCTGGACCTCGACGAGGACGCTGTCGCTGGCCACCTTCCTGAACCCGTCGGACTTCACCAGCGCCCTCACCCCGTCGGAGCCGGAGAGGTCGAAGCCCTCGACCAGGACCTCGTTCTTCCTCAGGTCAGGGTCCTTCCTGATCAGGTTCTCCATGGTCAGCTTCGTGTTCCCGGGCCCGGCGACGACGACGACGTCCCCCTCCCGCCAGGTCGCCTTGAGCAGCCCGAGGACCTTCCCGAAGTAGGGCTGCATGTCGACCTCCTTCTGGTTCGAGCCCCCCTTCCCGGAGGCGCCGGACTCGACGGTGGAGACTATCGTGAGGTGCGAGCCCGTGAGCAGGCCGACGCCCGCCTCCCGCCTGTCGATGGCGACGAGGAGGAACCTGCGCTCCGAGACCGTGGAGGAGTTGAGGATGCGCGTGTCGGCGGGGCCCCAGTCGTCCTTCCTGACGGTGAGCTCCTGGCCCGGGCGAGATGAGCAGCGAGTGCGAGCCGGCCTTCGTGACGCTGTCGTCGCTCGCCTCGACTATCTTCCCCCGGATCCTGAGCCTGCCCGACGCTGCTGTCGAGGGAGATCCCCTCGACCTTGAGGGCGATGGTGACCTTGATGCGCTCTCCCTTGTCGGGCCTGGCGTAGTCGCCCTCCCTCTTCGAGACCCTGGAGCTCTTCGTGACGACGGTGTCGCCAGGAGAGAGGAGCCTGCGGAGGGTCCAGAGGTCGTCCGGGGACTCGACTGTGAGCCTGCAGACTCCCTGCTTTGGGATGAACTCGCTTACTATCAACCTTCGGGGCCTACTCGAGCTGTAGGTCTCTGAATGTGCCTACGCTCAAGCCGTCGGGCATGTTCTTGATCTCCCCGATCCTGTGCCCGATTATCCCCTTCACGCTGGCCTTTCCGGCCGCGTCGATTAGCCTCTGCGTGACTATCCCGTCGAAGACCAGGTAGGTCGCGCCCGAGCCTGTCGAGCTTCGCGACGAGCTCGCTTATCGGCATTCTGCCCTTCTCGCTGAGGGTCTCGTCGAGGAGCATCGCCTCGAGGGTGCCGTTGATCGACGGGAAGACCTCCTTGATCTTGTCGACGACGGGTGCCGGGACTGGTGGCGTCGCGGGCGCAGCTGGTTCGGCCCTCGGCGCCCTCTCGTATCTTTCGTACCTGGGGGCGCTCTCAGCCCTCGGGGCCTCTCGTATCTCTCTGCCCTCTCGGGCCTTTCGCGCCTCTCGTAGCGCGGAGACCTCTCCTGCCTCGCCTCCCTCGGGTTCCGCCCTGGGAGCTCGCCCCTCAGCATCTGGTGGACCTCGATGGGCGTGAGGTCCTCGACCTCCTTTCCGTCGGGCGCCCTGATCACCTTCTCTACCTTCATGACCTGCGCGAGCTCCTTCTCGATGAGGTCGCCGCCCCTGTCCCCGTCTAGGACCGCGATTATCCTCTTCTTCCTGCTGAGGTCGATCACTGCCTGCGGGATGCTGGTGCCCTCCACGGCGACGACGTTCTCGATGCCCGCCCTGAGGAACAGGATGACGTCCGCCCTACCCTCCACGATGTACACCCCGTCAGCGGTGTAGACGCCTGGCCCTGCCGGGAGGTTCTCTACCCCGAAGTTCACCACGCGCGCCCTCTTTGTGGACTCCTGCACGTCCTTGAGGAGGTTCTCGCCCTCGCTCGAGGTGCGCGAGCTCCACTCCTTCATGATGTCCTTCGCGCGGTCGGCGATCTGCGCCCTCTTGGACGCCCTGACGTCCTCGATCCCCTCGAGGATGACCCTCGCGGAGCAAGGCCCGACCTTGTCGACGCTCTCGACGGCGGCAGCGATGAGCGCTGCGGTGCTGACGTCGGTCGACATCGGGATCGAGGATCGCGCCCCATGTCTTGTCGTTCTTGGACTCTAGATTGATCTCTATTCGTCCGACTTTCCACGTCTTCTGGAGCTCGTTTAGATTCATCTCAGGGCCGAACAGGCCCTCGGTCTGGCCAAAGATCGCGCCGATCAAGTCGGCCTTCTCGACCACACCGTCTACGTCGAACCTCAGTTTGACGAGGTACTTTACTATCGCCGAATCTGGCAACTGCTTTCATTCAACTCGTGTGTTAGCTAGTTAACGTATCTGAGCGTAACTTAGGACGAGTGCCGGTTGTCCTTTATTTAAACCCTATCCAAGGTCGGTGGGAGCTCTACGTTGGGGGCGAACCTCCCCAAGTTCTCTATGTGCAGGAAGATCCCCCGCGACGCCTCGGAGAGCCGCTTCCTCTGCGCCAGGGAGGGCCTGACCCCCTGCCGCGCAAGGAACTTGACGTACCTGGAGGCGAGCCTGCGGCCCTCCCCGTCCAGGTCGGTCAGGATCACCATCTGCCGGACGTCCTCACGGAGCCTCTCCCTCGCAGCCAGGCTCGAGGTGAGTATCGCGACGGTGAACAGCGGGCCGGTGTATCCCAGCTCGGTGAGCGCCCTGGCGTCCCTCTTCCCCTCGACCAGGACGGCCGCCCCCTCTCCCGAGAGGTCGTTGAGCTCCTTGACCAGGGCGCGGAGGAACTCGGAAAACTGGGAGAGCCTCCTCTCCCTCTGCAGCGCGGCCATCGGATGCATCGTGCGCTTCGGGGACACGCCGAGGCTCGATAGCGTGCCCCTCTAATTATGATTGTGGCCCGCCTCTGACGGTCCGACTCATCCTGCGGCTCTCGCCGCCGTTGCCGAGCCTCTTAATGCGGGCCGAGCCCGGACGCCCTCGGCCGTCCCTAAATGGCTTCCGTCTGTAGCACGACTGGGTAAACCATCCGTTCATCAAAGCAAGATTAGTTGCCTTCGCGGGTGGCCGTTTGTTGCGTGCAGTAGGACGGAAGCCGATGGTCGGTGGCCGGCGGCCCCTTATATCCTATGTCCGGGGGTTGTTTCTCTTCGAGAGGTCGAGCTCGAACCCGCAGACCGGCACGTCCAGGCCGAAGGCGGCGAGGGCGCTCGGCTTGACCTCGCCGAGGTAGCCTAGCGGGGTGCCCCTGATCAGCGCCTCGGCGCACCTCCCCTCGGCGAACGCCCAGTGCGACCCGGGCCGCGTGTCGGCGGCCTCTCCGAAGTGCTTCTTGACGAGCGCCTCGAGGTACATCTTGGCCTCGGTGAAGGAGGAGGACGAGTGCGCAGAGAGCGCCGGCGATCGAGACGCCTTCCGTGACCCCAGACTCGCCCCTCGCGAAGACCTTTCCCGCCTCGAAGACGCGCTGCGGGTACTCGTTCTTGGTGTTGCGGCCCAGCACGGCCATCAATGAGGGCAGGAGCGAGTCGCGGAGGAGGCTGTGCTCCGCTGTCCGGGGGTTGTCCACCTCGAGCTTGGAGTCCGGGCTCCTCCCGAAGTTGCCGTAGAGTGAGGGGCCGTCGACCAGGTCGAAGCTCATCGTCTCGTCGAAGCCGGCCTCGGCCATCGTGAGGCACATGCGCTCCAGGAAGGCGGCCTTCGGGTCGAACTGGCCGGCGTCGCTGCTGGGCGGGTAGGACGCGGTCATCTTGTCCAGCCCGTATCCTATGACGACCTCCTCGGCGAGGTCTACCTGGTGGAGGATGTCCACCCTGTAGCTCGGAATCACCGCGAACCCCTTGGGGTCGAGGTCGAGCCGGCTCCGCCGCAGCGAGTCCTTCATCTCCTTCTTCGTGAGGGAGAGGCCGGTGACGGCCTGGGCGAGCTCGCCGTCGAACTTCATCCTCGAGGGCGCGAGCTGCGGGGTGACGACCTTCTTCTTGCCGTAGCTCACCGTGACCGTCTCGAGCGCGCCGCCCGCGTCGGCGAGGGCGGAGCAGACTATCGCGAGGGCCTCGTCCCCGAGCCTCGCGTCCGTGGAGGTGACGTCGACGAAGAGGTCGCGGGTGCTGGTCTCGACCTTCGTCTTCAGGCCGTTGATGATGGGCGGGAACGAGAGGACGACGTCCTTGGAGTCGTAGAGCATGGGATACGCCTCGGTGCTCTGAGAGTATGTGCCCGTAGGCCAGCCCGGTCTCGGTCCTCTGGAGTATCTCCTCGACGGTCATCTGCTTCGTCCGAGCCCAGAGGGGTGAACGCGAAGCGTCGCGTCCTTCGCGCTGTAGTAGACCGGGAAGGTGATGGGCATCGAGGTCGTGGAGCCCGATGGCGACCTTCCTCCTCTTCCTGCCTATCCCGTTGTGGAGGTCCTCCTGCATCGAGATGAGCTGCCTGATGGTCTCCTCGTCGAGCTTGAGGTTCCTCGCCACCGCGCAGGCGATGAAAGGCCTCACCTTCGCGAGGCTCTTGTCCGCGATGACCTGCGCCTTCCCCGCGGCCGCGCGGTATTGCTTGACCCCGAGCTCCTTCCCGACGAGCCCCTTGAGCGCCCTCGCGATGCCGTAGTCCGTGGAGAAGTCCGGCCCTGTTGGGGTTGTACTCTATCCTGACCGACTCCTTGTCCGTGCCCTCGATGTCGAGGCCGAGGTACGGGAGCCGGTCGAGTATCTTCTCCTTCGAGAGGCCCGTCATCCTCTCGAAGCGGCTAAAGTATATCTTGAGAACCGGCAATCTCCTTTCTCTCCCTCAGCCAATCTAGGTCGTTGTTGTAGAGCTCCCTGATGTCCTCCATCCCGAGCCTGAGCATGAGCAGTCGCTCGAGGCCGCACCCCCACGCGATGACCGGCTTCTTGACGCCGAGGGGCCAGCGTCACCTCCGGCCTGAAGACCCCGGAGCCGCCCATCTCCAGCCACTTCCCCACCTTGTCGTAGTAGACCATCACCTGCATCGAGGGCTCGGTGTAGGGGAAGTACGAGGGCCAGAGCTTGACCCCGCTCATCCCCAGCTTCCCGTAGAACTTCGTGAGCACGCCCATCAGGTGGCGGAGGTTGAGGCCTTCGCCGATCACTATCCCCTCCATCTGGTGGAGCTCGGCGAGGTGCTTGTAGTCGAGGCTCTCGTTCCTGTAGACCCTGCGCGACGCTGAAGACCCTGGTCTCGGCTGTCCCCCGGAGTCCCGTGGTCGCCTGGATGGTGACCGCGGTGTTGTGGGTCCTCAGGACCAGGCGGCGCGCCTCCTCCACGTCCCACTTGTACCGCCACCCCTTGCTCCCGGTCTCGCCATCCGTCCTCGTGCGCCGCGGCGACGTTCGCCACCACCCCTGACCTCTGGAGATCTCTCGTCCCTGCCGCCCTTCACGTAGAAGGTGTCCTGCAGGTCCCGCGCGGGGTGGTCCTGCGGGGTGAAGAGCGCGTCGAAGTTCCAGAACGCGGCCTGGATCGAGCCTCGCCGGTTATCTCCGAGAACCCCATCGAGAGGTAGACCTCCCTCACCTCGTCGATGAACTCCTTCACCGGGTGCCTCCGGCCCGGGTGGAACTGCCGGGGCGCTCGCGCTCACGTCGATGGGCCTGAGCTTCACGTCCAGCCCCGTCGCCCTGATCGAGGAGAGCATCTCGGGGGTCAGCTTCTCGAAGCCCTGGTCCTCGGCGGACTTTAGCGCCTCGACCCCGTCCGCTGTGATCGTGATCGCTCACCGTCTTGATCTCCTTCCTCTCCACCAGGCCTCTCTTGACCAGGTCGGCCACGGTGCCCCTCTGCGCCTCCGGGACGCTCGCCTCGCTCGCCCCCTTCTTGAGAAGGGCGACCAGGCCCTCAAGCTCCCTGCCCGCCTCCTTGTCCTTCAGCAGCACGATCTGGCCCATCATCCCCTCCTTCACCTCCACCCATCGCGCAGAGACCGCGCGGCCCATCGCGGCGGAGAAGCCCCTGGTCCTCGCCGAGGGCGTTCCTGAGGCGCGCGACGGACGCCTCCCCTCCGCCCTCCCGCAGGCTCTCGAGGAAGACCAGCTCGGGGGGCTGGGCGATCAGCTTGAGCTCGACGCTGGTGACCTCGCGTCGTCGTGACCAGTGCCTTCGAGGCGAGCCACGAGATGGAGCGCCTCACCTGGTCGGGGAGCAGGCCCGATGACGAGACGAGCGCGTCGAAGACCCGGGGGCCGTCCGCCAGCGACGCGAGTACCTTCCGCTCGATAGGGTGAAGGGGGGTCTTCTCCATCGTCATCAGCTCGCTATGGTGGCCGAGGCTCTTCCTGCTGCTCTTCAAAAGCTCCTCGGCGTCCTTCATCAGGGAGTCGCGCTTGCGTCGGTGCTCCTCTAGATATCGCTTGACGATCGCGGCGAGCTCCTGCTTGCACTCGCCGCACATCCTGACCCCCTTGTAGCACTCGTCGTAGACCCTCTTCGCGTACTCGTCCTCCATCGCGAAGTGGAAGAGGTAGAGGTCGTAGATCGGGCACTTGTCGGCCTCCCCGCCGAGCTTCCGCTGCTCCTCGACGCTGGCCCTCCCCCCGGTGAACCCGGACATCACCTTCTTCGCCGCGGAGGCGGGCTGCTCGTCGAGGGTGAAGGACGAGGCCGCGCTCCTCTTCGACATCTTCGTGCTCCCGTCCAGGCTCTTGATGCAGCTTGTGGTAGATCGACGAGGGCGGGATGAACCCGAAGTCCTGGTGGTAGGCGTTCGCGATGTCGCGCGTGAGCCTGATGTGCGGGTCCTGGTCCGCCCCCACGGGGACCAGGACGGGCTTTGGTCCGCCGAACTCCTTCAGCTGGGGCATCAGGATGTCCCCCACCTGGATGAGCGCGGAGAGGTAGAGGCCTATCTGCCTCTCGCCGTAGATGGCCCTGAGCATGTTGTTGGTGACGCTGCTCGAGAAGATCGTCGAGAGCCTCATCACCCTGACCTCCTCGCTCTGCTTGTAGACCATCGCCCTCTCCGGGTCGAGCCCGAGCGCGAGGATGTCGGCCACGTTCTGGACCGCTATCTTCGAGCTCTCCGCGAAGGAGAGCCCGTTGTCGTTGTAGGCCTCGACGTCGGCGATGCAGTAGAAGACCGTCGCCCTCTTCGAGAGCGACTGGAAGTAGATCATGTCGTCCGCGGTCATCTTCGTCCCGAGGTGGAAGTTCCCGGTGGGCTTGATGCCGCTCATCACTGCGAACGGCTTGTCGTTGTCGACGTGCGTCGAGGACCCTTCCGAGGTCCCGGTGCCCGAAGTCGATCCCTCGCCTGATGTGGAGGCTCGGCTTCTTGAGCCTGCGGCAGGACGGCGTCCATCCGCTCGATGCCGAACTCCTTGTGGAGGCGCTCGTAGTTCCCGATGAACGTCTCGCCCCAGGGATCGAGTCTGTCTTTCTCCACACTTGGCACGACTCGCCGGGTCGGATTATAAATTCCACTCTCGCGCGGCGTGGACGCCGGGCTACGAAGCGCCGGCCGGGGAGCCCGTCAAGGGATGCCGAGGAAGAGGAGAAGAGCGGTCAGCGCCAGCGTCGCCAGGCAATAGACCCGGAGCCTCACCCTGCCGAAGAGGCGCGCGCAGAGCCCCACCATCACGAAGACGCCGACGGCGAAGGGGACGAAGAACCCGCCGTGCGCGTAGGCCTCGCTCACGAAGATCGCCGCGAGGAGGCTCCCTCCGAGACCCATGGAGACCTGGATGACATAGAGGGACAGCTCTTCGCGGCCTATCATCCCGCTCCCCTGCCGACGAGCCTGCCCTCCTCGTCTATCTCGCCCTTCCTTATCCTCGTGGAGGAGATGGGCCTCCCGTCCTCGGCCTCCACCCAGTCGATGAGGACCAGCTCGAGCGGGGGGAATCCTCGCTCGGCCCGCAGGGCGTTCGCCAGCCCCACCCTCTTCCCGGTCTCCGGGCTCGCGACGAGTGCCTGCACGTCCCTGCTCGCTATCCCCGGACCGAAGAAGTCGTCGAGCTTCGCGATGGTGTAGCGCCTGCCGGGGAACCTGCTCTTGATGAAGGCCTCTAGCTCCGCCTCCCTCTCCACGTAGGGGCGCCTGGTGACCTTCCCCTCCTTCCGCGCGAACTCGTCGGAGGTCAGGCCGATGACGACCTCGTCCCCGAGCTCGAAGCTCCTCTCGAGGAGCCGCCGGTGCCCTGCGTGGATCCCGTCGAAAGTCCCGCCCGTAGCGACCTTCGAGTACTTCTTTTCGGACATCGCCCGGCTTCGTAGCTCGGGACGGGTCGGAGATAATAATCGCTCCGGTCGGGGCTAGTCGGAGGACCGATGCCAGATGCGCGTGCCGGAGCAGTATGTGAGGGCGGGCAAGCTCGCGCGGGAGATGCGCGAGTGGATCCTCGAGAACGTCTCTGTGCCTCAGACCTGCCTGGAGATCGCCGAGAGGCATAGAGGCCGAGATAGCCAGGAGGGGAGGCCAGCCCGCGTTCCCCACCGGGATAGGAATCAACGGGGTCACGGCGCACTACGCCCCGCAGGAGGACGACCAGACCAGGATAGGCAGCGGGGACCTCGTGAAGATAGACTACGGCGTGCACTTCGACGGCTACATCGCCGACACCGCGGTAACGATGACGCGAGAACCCGGAGTACCAGCTCCTGATGGAGACCACGAAGAGGGCCCTGGAGGCGGCGATCAACGTGGTCAAGAGGACCCCAGGACCGGGGAGATCGGGAAGGCGATAGAGACGACCGCCCGCCAGGCGGGGTTCAAGACGATAAGCAACCTGAGCGGCCACACCGTCGAGCAGTACACGGTCCACGCCGGGAAGAGCATCCCCAACGTCTACGCCCCGAACCAGCCGATGCTCAAGCGGGACGACGTCTTCGCCATCGAGCCGTTCCTGACCCTGGGCACGGCGGCCGGGTACGTGGTCGACGCCCCGAGCGACTCGGAGGTCACGATATACTCGCTCATCATGCGGAAGAGGACTGGGGTCAAGGAGCTCGACGCCCTCGTCGACCACGTCTGGAACGAGAGGAAGAGCCTGCCCTTCACTCCCAGGTGGTTCACCAAGGAGTTCGGGCGCGAGAGGCTCGCCAAGCTGCTGGCGGAGCTCGAGAGGCGGAGGATAGTGCGCGGCTACCCGACCCTGGTGGAGGCGTCGAAAGCCCCGGTGGCGCAGTTCGAGCACACGATGAAGCTGGAAGGGAACTCGCTGGTTATCCTTACTTAGACTTGACCACGGGCTCGGCGTAGATCAGCGTCATCTTGGTGGCGTTGCCGCACTTGGAGCAGTTCGCGCCGTCCTTCGTGATGTAGTCGCCCACCTGGAACGCGCGCTTGGTCTTCTGGCCGCACGCGGGGCACTCCTCGATCGTGTAGACGTTGAACTTGGCCTTGCCCTGCTGCGTTTGCTGGGGCTGCGGCGCTGGCGCGGTGCTCATGCTACTGTCCGACCCCGAGCGAGTTGCCGATGCCGGCGAGCAGGACCTTGTCCCCCTCCTTCGTCTTCTCCTCGATGAGGTTTCCGATGAGGGTCTGCACCTTGTCGCTCGCGTCGGTGATCTCCTTCCTCATGACCGTGATCGCCTCGAGGATGCTCTGCTTGACCAGGATGGCGTAGACGGGCACCTTGTGCTTGGACGAGACCTCCTCGATGCTGGAACTTGTCCGTCCCTATCCCGCCGATCGCGGCGCCGATGCCCTCCGCGACGTCTCCCGTCTTCTCGCCCTCGAGCTTGAGCGCCGCGTCGACCATGATGATGGCGTTGAGCGGGACGTTCATCTCCTCGATGACCTTCTGGATCGCGAGCCCGGGCTCGCCCACGTATCCCATCGGGCCTTCGGCCTTTAGGACGTAGAGCGTCCTTCCCTTGTACTCGGTCGACGGACATCACGGTGTCCTTGGCGACGACCTGCTTGGGGAGGTTGGCCATGTACTTGGACGCGATGATCGGCCCTATGCCGTCGCCCACGGGCTGCCCGAGCTTGAAGGTGTCGACGGCGTTGATCGAGCGCGTCCGCCTCCATGCAGGACCTGGGGCATTATCATCTGAAGCTGCACGAGCAGGATGTACGAGTTGGTCTTCTTCCCGAGCAGGTAGTAGTGCCTGACGATCTTGTGGATCATGTTGAGGGAGCTTGCGATCTCCAGGATGTTCTCGGCAACTGAGACCTTGATCGGGCTCCGCGTTCGGGAGCATCTTCTTCACCTCGCCCCTCACCCTCTCGTCCCTCGTCTCGGTGATGTGCTCTATCTTGCCGACGATGCCCTGAGGGTCGAGGTCGACCGGCATTATCGTGACGTACTCGAGGAACTCGTCGATCTTGACTGGCGGGGTCGCGCGCTGGTCTTGCCCGTGCCCACGAAGTAGTCGACCGCCTCCTTCCTCGACTTGTCCTTCATTAGCTTCAGCCTGTTGAGCGCCCTGGAAATGTCGTTTCCAACGATGTAAACCTGGATGCGCTGCCCGTACACTATGAATACGAAGAAGGACAGCAGCCAGACTATGTTGAGGAGGCTGCTCACGTCGCTCCCAAATTGGAGGCTCATATTCGCCAGTGTGGGCATAGGTATGGCCACACGCCCTTAGGGGGTGGACTTAAACATTTTACCGAATCTGACTTCGACGGGAATCAAACGAGCAGGGCGCTGTTGGGATAGATAGGCGCCGACATCGCCACTTCACGAGAGCTTTCGCACCTCACTAACATGGCGACGACATGTGGTTTGACTTCTGGGATCGGACGAGTCCAGGTCGGACCCACACGCTATGGCCGGCTGAAGCTTGCTCCCCCTCGAGGGAATTTAACCCTTTTGATGGGTGCCGATTGCCTCGGGCTGGGGTTTCGTGGTAGAGCTTCTTGCAGAACTTCGAGCGTCCCCCTCGTCGCCTCGACCGGCAGGCCATTCTCGCGGAAACGGTTAAGAGCGACATGAGAGTCAAGGACTAGGTCAGAATCGTGTTTCCGAGGGAGGACCGTCCGGCACTGAGCACGGCAGCGTTCGCGGTTTTGCTCATCATCGTCTTGATTGTCGGAGGTGCGATCGGAATCTATTACCCGAGGTCTACGCAAAGAGCCTCGTCATCTAGCACGACCGCGACGTCGACGTCGACGTCGAGCACCTCCACATCGTTGAGCACCACCACATCTTCGAGCGCTACCACGACGTCCTCGACCCGCTCAAGCTCGGTCAGCTCGAATACGACGACGAGCCCGCCCACGCTGGCGCCGCCGCTCTTCAATTTCACTCTCAGCAGCGGTCCGGGCACGATACTGATCTCACCAGGCATCACCCTGATCTACCCCAGCGTCTATCGTCACTCCGCTTCCCAGCGCATTCCTGGGTCAGGCCGCAGGGCTAAATTTCGGGGCGGGGGACGAGCTGGTCGTCCTGAAAGCCGTAGAACCGAGCGGCATTTCTATCCACTTTTTTGGAAGCAACCTCACAAGTACAATCTATGAAGAAGTCAGCGCGGGTTTTTCGGACGGCGTGGAATTGCAGCTGACCGCGGCGCCGGGCATAGCACCCGGCAACTACCCGGTCACGATCGAGGGGTCGTCAGGCACGCTGTCGCTGAACTACTCGCTCACGATTCAGGTGGTCCAGTACCTGGTCTTTGCCAACCGCGGCCTCTTCCAGCCGAGCAATCTCAACGTCACGGTGGGGTCGACAGTCTATTGGATGAACATCTCCACCGATCCGAACGGGTACTCCGATATCGCCTTCAAGACCAACGGCGTGACCTCCCCCGGGCTCTTTCCCTGTGTGACTGCCGAGTATGGGCCAACTGCTTGCGGCGTGTGGAGCTACACCTTCACGACCGCAGGCACCTTCCCGTACATCTGTAACGCTTTGCCGGCATGTGGGGGGGGAACGGTAACGGTCACGGGTTGAGGTGGGGAGCCGTCCGAGCCCAAGAGTTAAGTATCGTAGAGCGAGGATTGCCGAGGATGAGTCCTCGCCACGGGGGTTCCTGAACCGTGCGCCGCTCGAGGACCGGGATTTCGACGACGATCGCCGCAGTCGTCATCGTGGTCGTCTTTGTCGTCGCCGGAGTCGGGGGCTACCTCTTAGAAGGCTCTGGCGCGGGGACCTCGAGCACCTCTACGAGCAGCACTGCCGCGACGTCTAGCAGCGCCACCAGCAGCAGCGCGGCGACCTCGAGCACGGTTTCGAGCAGCTCGTCCACCTCGGCGCCCTCGTTAGGGCCCAACCAGACGACCGTCATGGCAGGCCTCGCGTCGGCCGCAAAGACGGAATGCGCCGCAGCGGGGTCAACATGCCTCACAATCTACACGACGCAGGACGCAGGCAACTGGGCCGAGTACTACGGACCTGCGTTTGACCAGCAATATCCGTGGGCCGCGGGCAAGGTCAACTACGTCAGCCTGTCCGCCTCCGACGAGACCACGGAAGTCCTGTCGAACTACCAGACCCACAGCGTGATCGCAGACCTTGTCACGGGCACCCTGGCCCCGCTGATCCCCGACTACCAGGGTGGCGCGTTCCTGAACTACACGAGCCCAGAAGCGCAGTTCATGAACTACACGGCCAACGCCTTGGGCCCTGCCTGGGTTGCGACAGACCTCGCCATCGTCTTCATGATCTACAACCCGAGCCTCCTTCCAGCAAACGAAGTCCCGACTAGCTGGGCATCCTTGGCAAACCCCATCTACAACGGGGCCTTGGTCTTCCAAAGCGCAGCCGCGCTGTCGATAACGGCGGCCGAATTCTACTACCTCTACACCACGATGGGCAACTCCTCAGGCCAGTGGACCACGCTCATGAAGGGCATCGCCGCGAATCACCCCGGGCTCCCGAGCACCGCGGGGCAGGCGGAGTCGGAAGTGCTGAACGGGCAGGCGAAAGTCGGCATCGACACCCTCGACAGCTACGTGACTGCCCTGAAGGGCGACCCGACGGCGCCGCTCAAGATAATCGACCTCGAGCCGCTGGTCTACACCCCGGGCGTCGTAGCGATAACGGCCAACGCCCCGCACCCAGCCATGGCGAAGCTCGTCGAGGCGTGGCTGATCTCCCTCCCAGGGCAAGAGGCCACATTGCAAACCAACCACCTTCCATACCAATCCGCAATCGGCACGCCCTTGCTCCAAGGGTACCTCCCGTCAGACTACAAACTCATAGACGCATATTCCACATATTCAAGCACCGCACTCTTCCAGAACCCCGGGGCCTGGAGCGACACGTTTGACAACATATTCGGCGGCTAGCCGCCCAGGGGCGCGGAGGTGCGAGAGAGCCGGCTCCTTGACAAGCTCCTCGTGGCAGCCCCCGGCCGAGCCGGGGACCGGCGACCTTTCCTAGAAGCGAGTGGACGGGATGTACGGGACCAGGACCCTGCTCGCAGTATCACTGGTCGTCTTCATCCTGCTCGTCATTCCCGTTTTCGCACTCGTCGTCGGGCTGTCGTTCTTCCCTTCTCTGGGCACCTCCTCATTCTCGTTCTGGGGCTTCATCACCCTCCCGAGCACCCTAAACGAGGTAGAGAACACGCTGGAGTTCAGCGTCGTCAGCGCCTTCTTCACGACCATCTTCGCGACGACCTACGCCTGGATCGTCGCCAGGACCGACGTCCCCGGCAAGCGCGTCCTGGAGCTGCTGCCCATACTTGGCTTGAGCGTCCCGCTCCTCTTCAAGGCCTTCTCGTGGACGTTCATGCTGAACCCCAACTCCGGGGTGATCAACTCGATGCTGAGGCTACTGCTCGGCGCCGGGGCGCCTGTGCTCAACATTGACACGATGGCCGGCCTCATATTCGTCCAGTCTTTCACGAACGTCCCGATAGTATACCTCATCACGCTGGCGGCGATGAAGTCCCTCGACTCCTCGCTCGAGGAGGCATCGAGGGTCTCGGGGAGAGGCGTCCTCGGCACTTTCGTGAGCGTCACCGTCCCCCTGGTCAGGCCTGCGGTCATCTCGGCCTTCCTGCTCGCGATTATAGGCGGGGTCGGGGCGTTCGAGTTCCCATACGTCCTCGGCCAACAGGGGGGCCTCCACTTCCTGGCGACCGAGGTCTACTTCTACGCGCAGCGCAGGGTCCCGCCTGCCTATGGGAGCGCGGGCGACGTGAGCGTCCTCTACGCTGCCATCACGATCGCGTGCGTCAGCGCCTACATATGGTCCACCCGCAGGTCATTCAAGTTCCAGGTCGTGACCGGCCGGTCCTCGGCAGCGCACCTGCAGAACCTTGGCTCCTTCAGATACCTAGCAGGGCTGGTGTGCTTCGCCATCCTGTTCTTCGAGTTCATCCTCCCGTTTTCCGGCCTGGTGCTCATGTCCGGCGCGACGATATTCGCCTCCAACCTGAACAGCGTGCAGTTCAACTTCCCGACGTTCTACCTCAGCGCGCTCAAGATACCCCTCCTCTTCGCGTCTCTGCGGACGACGCTCCTCTTCGGTCTCATCGCCGCCGCGCTGGCGACGATCGTCGGCTCTCTGCTCTCCTACACCGCCCTCAAGAGCAAGACCAGGGGGGCGAGGCTCGCGGACTTCGTCTCGGCGGTACCCCTCGCCTTCCCCGGCGTTGTCTACGGGGTCGCCCTCTTCTGGACGTTCCTCCTCATCCCGGGGATGAGCTGGCTGTTCGGGACGATCTGGCCCCTGGTGATAGCCCTGGTCTTCATCCGGCTCCCGTTCACGACGCGGATCGTGTCGGGGAACATGGTGCAGATATCAAACGACCTCGAGGACGCGTCCCAGGTGGCCGGCGCCGGGTTCACTCGCACCTTCACCAGGGTCTTGATGCCGCTGATCAAGGAGGGGCTCTTCAACAGCTTCGTCTACACCCTCATCGACTCCATGCGCGAGCTGGGGGGCGTCGTCATCCTCGCGACTGCGGCGACCCCCACGTTCACGACGCTCCTCCTGCAATACTACAACGAGAGCACGTCCCAGATCGGCATCGTGGCCGCCGCTTCCGTGATATTCACCGGGTTGATCATGCTGCTCCTGGTCGCCGCTTCCCTGGTGCGCCACTACTGGGGCCGGACCGGCCGCTAGGCAGCACCTGGCCGTCCGTCGAGCGGAAGAAAAAAACCGTTATAACAAACTGCGACGCACTGGCGGCCGATGCGGCGAAAGCTCCTCGACATCCTCGCATGCCCGATAGACAAGCACTACCCCCTCCGGCTGCTGGAGTTCTCCACTAAGGAGCCGGACGTCATAGTGGACGGGGCCTTGCTGTGCGACGCCTGCGATAGGTTCTACCCCATCATCGACGAGATACCCGTGATGCTCCCCGACGACCTCCGGAGCACCAGAGAGGACACGGAGTTCCTCAACAAGTGGAAGGACCGACTGCCGAAGGAGACGCTCACGTCAGGGAAGCCCGTGAACCTATCCTAAACTAGGCTTCAGAAAATTCATGGTTCTGGTGCATCCCCTGAATTTGAATCGAAGATTCACCTTTCACCCTTCTGCTCAGGAGATCGCTCACCGTCTCCTGCTGTTGAGGTTCCCCCTCATCGCTACATGTGGGTGACCGCGCCGCACGGACCAAAGATGCGGCCATGATGTTGAGGCTGGCCAGGACGTCCCTATCCCATATCTTGTCGCAAGCCGCGCAAAAGAGAGCCCTCCCCTGCAACGGCACGACTTGGGAGCCACAGTCTGGGCAGTTTCGGGATGTTCCTCTTGGGTTAACGTAACTGACGGGGATGCCCTCCCACAATGCCTTGTACTCTACTCTGTCTCTGGACCTCATAAAACTGCCAGGAGTTCATCCTTCCGCGAAAAGACACCCCTTGGCCGTTACCTTTGCGGTACATCTTCCTTATTCCCTTCAGATTCTCCATGGCGATACTAAGACGATTTTCCTTGGCATGCCCGACAATTCCCTTCGAAATTAGATGAATTCTCTGAGTGGTTCTGTTCCTTTCCCTCTTGCCGTATTTGCCAAGAAGTCGTCTTAGAATTCTTCGATCTTGGCTTGTTCGACGGGCTATTCTGGCCCTAATCTCCTTGTATTGCTCCTTGATTTCGCAGACCTCAGAGGCATCTTCCATCCCCGACTCGCCCGACGAGTCGCTCCATGTCACATTGCGCTCATTCACGTCGATTCCCATCTTCCCTTTCGTCTCAATTGCAGCAGTCTCTTTCGAAAAGGCTACGATGGCGTTTGACTCGGTAATTATTACCGATCCAGTTTGAGGTCCTTGTTCGCGAGAAATGACCGATGATAAATCGAGCCACTTAGAGTGAGGAAGAGGTAACGTCTGGGCGCCGTCGGTATCCGCAGAAGCAGATAGTCGAGCCTGTAGGTCTGGTTGTCCAGCTTGAGGAAAGGTTTCTTGAAATACGGGTCAGACTTCCTATTCTTGTTTTTGTAGGCTGAGTGGGCAACTTCGCATGCACTGAGGATATAATGCGTGTGCAACCCGTATTGCTTGAGCCTCTGATGGGAGAGCATGATTAATTCGAACTTATTCTTCGGCTTCTTCGCGAGTGCGACGCGCATGGCATCATTGCACATTCGCCGGAAAGTTTCAAGCAGCAAATGGATTGCGGTATTCGATTCATAATTGAATTTGATTGCCTTCGTTCTCAACAACCATCAAGTTCGTCTTTCTATTTAGTCAACTACGTCTGAATATACGCCGTAGACCAAAAATTCATATACGAATAACAACACGGGTGCCCTGTGTCTGTCTCCACAATCGACCCGAAGCAGCTCAAGAAGATAAGAGTCCAGCTCGGGATAACGCAGTCGGAGCTCGCCAAGGCCGCCGGCGTGAGCCAGTCGCTCATCGCCAAGCTGGAGTCCGGCCTTGTCGACCCGTCGTTCAGCACGATGAAGTCGATCTCCGAGGCCCTCCGGTCACACATCAGGATGGAGGGCAAGAAGGCCTCGGACGTCATGTCGTCGCCCGTCGTCTCCGTCCAGTCGGCGGTGTCCATCTCGGAGAGCATCAACCTGATGAGGAAGAGCAACATCTCGCAGATCCCGGTCTACTCCGGGACCAAGCTCGTCGGCGCGATAACCGAGAACCAGATCGTGGCCCTCCTCAGCGGGATGGAGGACCCGCGGGGGATACTGGCCAAGCCGATATCGAGCGTGATGCAGCAGACCTTCCCCATCGTGAGCATGGACACGCCCATCGAGGCGCTCTTCTCGCTCTTCAAGTTCGTCCCCGCGGTCCTCGTGGCCACGGGCGACAAGGTGGAGGGCATCGTCACGAAGATTGACATGCTCTCGGCCGAAGTCCACTAAGTGGTCGCGGACAGAAAGCGTTTTCATCTGCGGGACCCCTACCCACGCTCATGGGGATGGTCAACGTCCCCGCCGGGTGCGCGGGGTGCCACAAGCTGGGCATCGGCTACAGCACGTGCAGGGGGTGCGGGCTGCACTATTGCCAGGGGTGCACGGCCAGGTTCGGGGGAGCGTGCCCGAACTGCGGCTCAAGGCTGGTCTGACTCGTCTCGGGTAAAGGTATTAATCGGAAAAGACAATCAAGAATCCACGGTCGGGGATTGATTGGAGGCGCCTGCGGCTCGAGGGGTGCTGACGAATCGAAGCGTCGTGGCACTGGGCATTATGGCCCTCCTCGTAATCGCCTCGATAGCGCTCTACTCCAGTTACTCTCAGGGGTCGCAGCGAGTGCAGTTCTAGGACTATCCAGGGGTCATCTACAGCCGCGTCCAGCCAAAGTCAGAGCTCGAGCTCCTTTCAATCGTCGACTTCATCCACTTCTGTGAGTCCAAACTTCACTAGGGGAACTTTTTCGTCGTCGACCGACTCGATCGACGGGTTGAGACTAGTCCTCACGATGGACGCTACGGCAATTCCATTGTATGGCACACTCTCTGTCCGAGTGCAAGAGCAGAGCACCTCGCCCCAGCCGGTCAACGTCACCGCCGCTGACGACTGGAGGCTCATCGTCCTTCCGAGCAGTGGGTGCGGCGGCGTCGACATAATGGGGATTGCGCTTTTCGCAGGCAACTACACGAAGGAAGACCTCTCTCGGAGCAGCCAATTGTCCGCCAGAGGCGAGTACCCGTGCTTGCTTCTCTACGGACTTCCGAACGTGTATTCCTACGATTTCCAGCCCCAGAGCGCATCTGCGACTGAAGCCTACGGATGTGAGACGAACTCCACCGGCAACGGTGCGGGCTCCTCGCCCTGCGGCTGCGAAATGGAGGCCTGTCCCCCCTATCTGATGACGGAGCGTGCCCAGACACAGGCGAACTTCTCCGTCGATGCGGAGAACGGGGACTATCACTATCTGTCGCCCGGAGTGTATACGCTGGTGGGAGCCGACGAGTGGGGCGCCGTCGCGATTCTGCACTTTGTCGTGGCGAACCCCGGGTGTCCTCTACCCCAGAGCGAGGACTGGTCGAAGCTCCCGTTCGCGAACCAGCAGACATCGGTAAACGGGACCTGGACTTTCGGGTTCGGACTCAACAGCACTTTCGTCCTCAGGACCCAGGCCCTCCGGGCCACCGCGTCCTGATTGACTCGAACCTCACGTATGAATCTAACACCCGCTCCTCTTCTACGGACGGCCTTTCTCGCGAGCGTGCAGTTCATCGGCCCGAACGGGACAGTCGCTTGGAGCTATCCCCCCTCCAATGGGCCTCGCTGGCGGACCTCGGCCTGAACGACGCGTGGCCGGGCGGCGAGTGGCTGGACATAACAAACGGCACCATGGGCATGCTTCAGGGCAACCAGACCTACACCGTGGTCGGGAAGCCCATGATCTTCGAGTCCCTTTACCGAGCAGCCAATCTCCGTCGGCGTGGAGATTACGATGAGCCTGACCGTCTGCTAATCGGGGGTGTAGGGATTCGAATATTGTGCCGCGCGTGGGCTGAGCTTTTGATCCCGTTCTGTCTCCGCCGTCTCGCCTTCGACGCCTGGGGCCAGCTTCTGACGCTGAGCTTCTCAGTGATCTTAGCCTTCTGACCGTCGCCTGTCAGTTGCGTGAACCCACGAATCGGACCTCGATGTCCACAAGCCCGATTGATTCAACGTTGAGGTTGTAGAGACTCGTGCACACCCAATTCTCGATTGCTGAGATCTGGGAATAAGCCGTGGCGTTTACCTGTGAGGTCCCGAGCCCACAAAGACCGGAAGCCCACGCAATCCGCCGGCGGCAACAACGCCTGATACAATCCGGTGGAACTCCCTGCGGTCAGCGCATAGGCGACGGTCGCGTTTCTTCCATGCTGCAGGGCGAGGGTCGAAGGTTCGGCTGCGATGCTAAGCTCATCCCCATTGAGTGGAACGATCCGTGGATACCGTATGTCCCGGTGAGGTAGTTCTTGCCTGCGACGAGGTTCAGCGTGGTCTTCCCACTGCTAACGGAATATGTGTAACAGAAGATTCCGCTGCTGTTTGGCTTGAGGAAAAAAATGGGATAATAGGTGTTATTGACGAGGGTGCCATTCGAAAGTCGAGTTTCATTTCTCACGGGGGCCAGCGAGGCAGAGTAAGGTGACAGCGACGGCACGTTTGCGCAGGGGCCGGACGGAGGCGCCCCGGGACTCTGAACCTGGACGGAAGGGCCACCAGGGCCAATCCGAGAATGAAAATCGCTCCCTGCACAATCGCGAAGGCAGCCTCTTTGCGCTTCAACCCAAAAGTAAAACCCGCCTGGTGCACTTACGGTTTGTGGCAAAGAGTTCGCTAGGGCGGGCTATAATCGCTGGGGAATTGCACTGTTACGTCCGCGCCATCCACTGTAATCGTTCCGGTGCCATTCTTCCCTCCCACACCAAGGGGAATCATGGTGTAGTTGTAGACGCCGTTGGACAGCAAGAAGGCTATGGTTGATTGGTTCGCATCGTAACGGCTCCCCGCCCCCTCGCCTGGAAACATGGTCTGAATCTCCTTGAGGCCGCCCGGCGGCTGGACCTCCGTCTCGTTTCCGGTCTCGTCCTTGACGGTCACGCCCCATGGGGTGTGCATGAATCCACAAGGGTACTGTTGCTGATAGAATATCACGAACGCGCTGCTCGCGAGAGAGGTGGAGCTGGTCTCCATCACCGTCAAGGACGTCGTGGATGTGGTCGTCATCGTCGTCGTCCGCGAGGCTGACTGAGGCGAAACAAGGACGACTCCCAACGCTGTGGCCAGGACCAAGGTGATAATTGATAGGACGACCATCGCTTTTCCGATTGCCGTTCTTCCGGTCCTCATGCCGTGTTGGGTTCTGGAGGGTAGTTCGCAATATATCCGTTGGACCAATTTCGAGCTGAAGAGGCTGAGCTTTTAATCCCCGCTCTATCTCGGCCGTCCCGATGGGGGGACGTAGCCTAGACAGGCACGACGGCGCGCATCCGCGTGCGCCGCAGATGCCTCTCCCGGCGTGATCTCCGTCTTCTTTCATTGCGTCGAATTCGTCAGGCTGATGATCCTGTAGCACAGGATGCCCGCGGAGACCGTGTAGCCTACGCCAGGAATCGTGAAGCTCGTCCCGCCAGATATCGTTATGGGCAATATTGTCCCACCAGGAGGCACGTAGTTGGGCTGACCATTCCCGGCCACGAGGTTGCCGTTGGGCCCGCTCTCCCAGAGCTCGTCCTCTCCGAGTTGAGCCCCTTGCACCGCCAATTGATAGGTGCCGCTGGCCCCCGCCTTGGCAGTTATCGAGTATGCCAGGACCGTGCCCTCGCCGGCGTTCGCAGGACCTCCCAACGTGAGCTGGTCCACGCTGGCAGCCACGGTGAAGTTTGCTCCGGCATCAGGGAGCTGTTCCCCTTCTCCCGGCGTCGTCCCGCAGCCTTCGCAGCCTTCTATCTGCAGGAGGCTCGTGGCGTTCAGTACGATTGGAGAGGTGGAGTTGAACCAGTAGACTTGGACGCAGATGATCGCCGGAGAGCTCGTCCCCGCCACCAGCGTCCCGGAAGAGTATCCGTTGCTCTGGTAAGGCAGGCAGCCGGCTGGAAGGGTCACTTCGCTGGTTGTGGTCGTCGTCTCCGTCGTGGTCGTGGTACTGGTTGAGGTCGTAGTCTCTGTCGAAGTCATGACGCTGGTCAGGGTCGTCGTCTCCGTCGCGGTCGTGAGGGACGTCTCGGTTACGGTCGTCGGAGGGCGTGACAGAGGGACGAGGACCAGTGTGGCGGAAACGAGGACTCCCGCAACCAATATCGCCGCAGCGACGTACGCGAGACTCCTCTTTCCACTTCCCTGCAAGCCACGCCACCTTGCAGCAACGACGCAGCTCCGCCTTTGGTAAATACATTTGTCCAAACGGCGCCAATATGTCCCGGTCTTACGACTCCGACACCGCGAACCCCGATGAAGCGGGTCGCTTCACCACCCTCTCATGGAAACGGAACCCTCGGCCGCGCGATGAAAGATTAACTAGGCGACGGGGTCGGGATGAGTTCGATGGGGGGACGTAGCCTAGACAGGGGCGGGGATTGAAGCACAGGGCGAATCATTCCCTGCCGCATAGACAGGCATGGCAACAGGCTCCAGTGGTCAAACGACAAAAAGTTTGATGACACGCTTGCGTGGATGATTTCCCATCGGAGCGGCGATACCTGTGATCCGTCGGTTCAAGTCCGGCCGTCCCCACCATCTTTTACCTAACCGGAAGGTTCTGTGCGGCTCAAGCAGGTCCAGGCTCCTGCTGCGCGACCACGAGCGCGTTCGACCCGACCTGGAAGCAGTAATCGTAACCTTGGCCTGCGGCCACAAGCGTGTCGCTCGGAAGCCAGTGAGCGTCGTACTCACAATTGTCAACGGGCAGTTCGTTGGTCTGGTTGTATACGGGGTATGTGACGACGATTGACATGTTCTCCTCGCCTGTGGTGCTGTAGAAGGTGAATGGGCAACTTTCCGTCGCCGTCGAAATCGGGCTAGGGCAGATGAAGACAATCGCGCTGCTCAAGCTGGTGCTAAGGCAGATTTCGTTGCATGCCCCATCCGACGAGGTCAGGAAGATGGCGCTGGACCAAGGCATCCCCGGGAACTGTGTGGTTGTAAACGCAATCACAGTTCTCGAGGTCGAGACAGAGGTGGTCGTCTCCGTCTGCGTTGAAATGCTGGTAGTGGTGGATGTGACAGTTGAGAAGCTGGTAGCCGTTGAAGTGACTGGATGGGAAGCAAGAGAGCTGACCGTCGACTCGAGGCCGGAAATCGACTGCCTTTGGCCGGAGAGGGTGGCCGATGTGCTGGTGTAGTATATCCCGAATGCACCCGCCATGGCCAAGATGACAATCAGAAGAGCTGCTGGCGGTGCACTTTTTGAGAAGTCCGCAATCTCAGCCCCTCATCTCTTCGAGGGTCGGTTGGCAATAAAGACGCCGGAAGATTCTGCGGATGAAATGGTAGCCCCTCAAATCGTGCAGGGGGCTCTTTTCGATTAATACTTTCTGGACCTGGAAGCCCTGTTTCACATGCACCCTACGGCGTCAGATCACTCTCGGAGTCGGGCGACGCGGTCGTCGTTGTCACTGTGGTGACGCGGTCGTGGTCACTGTGGTGACGGTGCTGTTTCCTGTCGTCGAGGTGACTATCTGCGCCTCCCTAGAAGGGACCGAGACGGTGACGTAGATGGTCGTGTTCGGCTGGACAGAGAAGAGATAGACGGAAGCCAGAGTCCCCGGTCCCTGGTCGTATCCCGCCGCAAAAGTCAGGTTGTAAATGCCAGCCTGAGGAAGACCATCATTCGCAAGCTCGATGAACCCGGTGGCGTTGGGTTCCAGGCGGAGACAATAGGTCGTCCTGTTCGCCGGAGTCTGAGGGCCGAGCGATACTGAATGGGTGACGAGGACTGAGCCGTTTCTGACGATCGAGCCCTGGTCGGTCAGGATCTTGAAGAAGATTGACCCGTTCTCTTGCTGTCCGAGCACCGGGAAGACCGCGTTCCCGCAATAGTCGGGCAGGTGATTGTCGTTGAAGTTATTGTGAGCTGGGGACGTAGTAGGAGCTGTCGTGTTTTGAGCTGATGATGGCGGCACCGCGGCAATGCTGGATGCGCTCGTCGTGGCTGAAGTGATGGGCGAAGAAGCCGGGGCAAGCTCGAGCACCCCGATTGCGGCCACGGCCGTGACGACCACGACCAAGGCCACCGCTAGGTAGCTGGTCCCGCCTGCCGAGGCCTGGCTGCGAGGGTTCATGGGGCACTTGGTGTAGAGAGGGCAGGAGTCATTTGACGTTTTGGGTAGATTGCTCTGTCGACGTTAGCACTAACAGGAGGGGCAGATTTCGACGAGAAATCAGAACACCTGATTAGAGAGGCTCAGCCGCGGGAGCAGCCCCGGCCAGTATGGGAACTCTCCCAATTAGGAAGACAGTACCCGCCAGCCACCTACAGGTTGGGGCTCTTCATGCGGTCGTCAGCCTGATTGCGACCGGCCATTGGCTCTGTACCTGATCACGGCGTACCCGAGGACTCCCGCCAGGAATGCGTACACGGAGGCCGCGACGTAAGGCCCTGCGTGCCACTCGAAGCTCTTCTCGGAGACGAGGTCGGGGTTTTGCCCCTCCTTCATCGCCGTCCACTGCGGGAAGGTGGTAGACGAGACGGGGCGCGACTCGTAGAAGCTGACGTAGTTCCAGGTCTCCTTGACGATCTGCCATTGCCCGCCGACGTAGTTCCACTGCTGGTTAGCGTCGATGTTGATCGCCAGCGTCCCGACGACGGAGCTGTTTCCGTTCATGGTGAGCGTCAGCGAGACGTTTACGTTGTCAGGGTTGACGGCCTTCTCGCTGAAGTTGGACATGTTGGCTGTCAACGAGGTCGTCTTGCCTATGGACGACCCGTAGAGTATTCTCACGTTGCCGCTGCCGCTGTAGACTCCGTTCAGCCCGGACGCTACCACGCCAGGCGAGGATGTCCAATCGACGAGCGCGTCGTTGGAATAGAAGTTCCCCAGGCCGGTCACGTCTCGCGCGTTGAAGTCGGCCACCCACCGGGAGACGGCCGCGGAGACGTTGCTCGTAGGGGTGACGCAGCCGGGGCCTCCACCCGAGCAGTATATCGAGGTCGAAGTCGCGGTCGTGTGGCTCCCGGTAGGAGACGAGGACGAAGGGAGGAAGACAAGCTCGGCAGCGATTCCCGCCACGACGAAAACGGCGACCGCGACAGCGAGGACGGAGACGGCCGCCTTCTTGCCGCGAGTATCCGCCGCAATCGAGTCACTAGGAAGCCAGCCTCGAATCCGCCTCCCGAAGACTCCCATACGCTCCAGGACATTCATGCTTTCAACTCCGGGATGAGTTCCGAGAACACAAGGTGGGCCAGCTTGCCCGGATGCATTCTCTTCGCGTCCTTCACGTCGATGTGTCTCTCCCTTGCGATGTCAAGCAGGTACCCTCGCGTCTGCTTCAGGAATTCTTCGTTGGTGACCTGCTCAGGATCGTCGTGCCAGTACCAGACCTTTATCCCGTGACTCGTGCTGTAGGTGACGATGGCTCTATGCCTTATTCCGGGGTGATAGCCCAAGAGCACACCTTCCTTGGGGTATACCTTCGTTATCTGAATGTCATTAGCCTGCGCCACGTCTAGGAGCGTTGTTGAGAGCTTCGCTTCTGCAGCCATCTTGGTCTGGTTGACGAACTGCCGCGAGGTCTCGAGTTTGGTCGCTATAGCGGCTGCTGATAGTCCTTCTCCTATCAGGGACCACACTGTCTTCTGCTTCTGGCTTAGCGGCGAGGAGAGCGTCCAGTTGGCTCCCATGTTTACATCACTGTAAATAGTGGACTATTTACATATATTTAAGGCTTTTGGCCAGGTGATACCTCGAATCCTTCAGAGAGAATTATTCCGTCGATCAGGGTTCTTAGCTTTTCGTCCAAACAGGTTTTCGGCCAGCCCTTCTAGTAATCAAGGCGACCACCGCCAGCGGCAATATCACGGCGAGCGCCAGGGCGTTGGCGTTGAACTCCGGAGCTGTGCTCGTGAGAACCTGCGCAGGACCGATTGAAACCATGCCGCTCCAATGGACCGTGAAACCCGGCATCTCTGCTGCGTCCGTCCCAGTCTCCGAGTACGTAGCCACTCCGCTGAGCGCTCCGCCTGAGACCACGAGGCCGCTTTCGTTGCAACAATAGGTGGGAATCAACGGAGGAGGAGCGAAGTTGTTGTGCGGGCCGCATCCCGGTGCCAGCTGTCCCCCGACGGGGCCCATGAGACTGACCTCCAAACTAGTGGCAGAGTTGTTGTAACCGACAGCGACGTACACGCTCCACGCATATTGTAGATGCGAGTCGCACCCCACTCCAGAAACCCTTCCTTCGATGGTCCCGACGGAGTACCCACAGCCGTCCCATGCCTCCGGGCCAGTCTGCGGAGTAGCAGGTGCCGTGCAAGCGGCAAGCGTGTATTGTCCATCCCAGGTCCATGTCGTGTCGTTCGAAGTGACCGTGACCGAATAGGTGCCCCAGCCGGTTTGATTGCTGCTCGAAGAGACGCTTTGGGCGGAGGCATCACCGACCAAAATGATCTTTCCAAGAGGTGAGGGCGTGTTGGGCGACACCACCACGAGCAAGAAGATGAGGGCGGCCGCCGCAACACAACGCTCTCGGTTCATCTCAGGACTGCCAGCGCGTCAGGACGCGCTTAGGTTTATCTCGTTGGCCGTGCTGTAAGCATCGTAGGCGCTGTATAGCACGAATACTATGTAAAGGAAGTCCGCAATCTCTGAGAGAATCGTGCGGTTTGTGATGATCACATACAGGAAGAAGACCGCGACTATGATGAGCGGGATGCCTTTGCGAGTCTCCCCGTCGTAAATCTGGCCTAGGCCGGGTAGGACCACGGAAGCCACCGCCGCTATTCTTGGGTTCTTCTCCTGTGCTTTGCCTTGTGGCGTTGTCACGATTCTGGGAGCGCACCTCGGACAAATGTCGGCTGCCGCATCCACCCGCGCTCCGCATTCCGGACAGCGCTTTGACGGTGAGCCGTCAACTTCTTGCGCGGTATTTCCTCATTTTATTATATAAGCGTGCTCCGCGCGGCCCCGTTTGCGCTGCACGAATTCGTCGTCGAGGAGTTCGCGCCATCGACGCGCGTGCAGCCCGAGAGCGAAACTGCGGCCCCGAGGGCGCCGCGACCATAAGGGTTTATGCGCGGTTTCTGGATGCGCACCCAGTGCGAAAAGACGAACCGCCTCCGGAGCCGGCGGACGGATTGAGCAAGGCGGCCGATGGTCGGGGTAGGAGGCGCGGGGTCCTCCGGATTGTCAAGTTCGCGCTCGCCAGCAGCATAGGCTTCCTGATCGCCGAGGCCATCCTCGTTCTGGGCGTCCTCGCACTCTACCACACGACCAAAGTCCCGGGCATCACCAGCTCCTCGCTCGCCATCCTGGGTCTGGATGCGCTTGCGTTCGGGGTCGGAGTGACCGCGGCGTTCGTCATCAACGAGCGCGTGACGGTGAGAGGCCATCACAGGGGCGGGGCCAGCTGGCTGGTTAGGTGGGGCAAGTACCAGCTGGCTGCCCTTCTGGGGAACGTCTTGATCGTGGTGGTCCAGCTCGCCCTTCTAGCGACCATCTCGCTCTCGCCGGTCTTCGGGAGCGTCGTGGGGGCGGTCGTCTCCTACCCGGTGACGTACGCGGTCTCGATGTATTTCGTGTGGAGGGTCCACCCGCTTCGCGATGAGCAGCCCTGATAAGCAGGCCGGGGCTCGGCAGCCCTCGTGGGACGCTTAGGCCGCTCCTTCTTCTCCCGATACACGCCCGACGTGGCGCAGGAGCTTCTCGGATGCCTGCTCGTCAGGAGGATAGAAGGGAGGACTCTCTCGGGGAGGATCGTGGAGGTGGAGGCCTACCGCGGGAGGGACGACCCGGCGAGCCACTCATACCGGGGAGCAACGAAGAGGAGCTCGATCATGTTCGGGGAGGCGGGGCACGCCTACGTCTACTTCTCCTACGGGAACCACTGGCTGCTGAACTTGACGACGGAAGCGGAGGGGCAGCCCGGGGCGGTCCTGGTCCGAGCCCTGGAGCCTGTGGAGGGGGTCGAGGAGATGGCGAGGAACCGGGGCGTATCCGAGGTCGCCAGGCTCACGAACGGGCCCGGGAAGCTGACTAAGGCCCTTTCGATCGACGGCTCCTTCAACGGCGAGGACCTTGTGAAGTCGAAGAGGCTCTGCGTCCTGGACAAGGAGGAGCCCGCGCGTATCAGGGCCTCGGCGAGGATAGGGATCAGCAAGGGGCAGGAGCGGCAGTGGCGATACTTCGTCGAGGGGAACCCGTTCGTCTCGAAGATGAAAGCCCTCCGAAAATGAGGGCGAGAAGTCGAGAATTCGTGATTTCTTGTCGTTTAGGGCGGCAGAAAACCGGGTGCGAGAGTTCTTGCTAGAACGGCAAGATTCCATAACTACCTTCGCGTCGTCTAGAGCGGCGTAGATGCTCAAGAGCAAGCTTCAATCGGCCTTGATAGGCCTGTCCGTGACAACCGCGACGTTGAATGTCGCGGGCCTTATGCTCTCGAGCGTGAACCTTTCTAGGATTGAGACCGGATACCTCGCTCCCTTGCTGGTTGTCTTCGGCTTCCTCCAATCGATGATAATCGTCACCAACCACCTGCAAAAGTAAAGGCGCGGGTCTTCGTCAGCTTCATCTGCTTCCAGCCTATGACGGAGTTCTTGGCGAGGGGAATGCATAACTAACTATTCGAGGCGGAGAGCGGAGTCGTAAGGGGTCGTCGGCTAGGCTGCGGCCTTCGCGGGCTGCAGGGCGAGTCTGGTCTAGGCTTCAAATCACGATAGAAGAGGCCTTGGGAGCGCTCCTTAGGGCGTTCGAGAACGCTTGAGACCCCCGGTTCAAATCCGGGCGACCCCACCAAATTTCGACCCGAGGGAGCGAAATTTACACCAGAGCTTCGCATGCAGGATTGGTCGGCCTTTCCCTCAGGAGGAGTGGATTTTATTTGACTCTTGGTGATGTCATCATTATATAGTTTCGACTCGATGCGTGTGGAGAGATGCAAGCCGCTCCTCGCCGTGTCAGGACAATCTACAGCGTAATCGCCTCCCCGCAGAGGCTGGAGATACTGAAGATCCTCAACGTCAAGGGACCGCTCACCTACAGCGCGCTAAAGTCGCTGGCGGGGTTCAAGTCGAAGAAGGAGTCCGGCAAGTTCGCCTACCACCTGAGGAAGCTCGTGAGGCAGCTGCTCATCCAGCTCAACAGGCAGGAGAGGAAGTACACGGTGACCAACCTGGGGAGGCTGGTGCTCAACCTCACCCGCCAGATAGAGGAGCAGTCGCTCATCGAGAGCGGGAAGCTCTACGTCAGGACGACCCGGCAGGCGATGGAGGAGTTCAACGCCGACAAGATCCTCCAGTCGCTGGTCAAGGAGGCGGGGATGCCCGTCGAGCTGGCGCAGAAGATAACGAGCGAGACCGAGTCCCGGCTCTACAAGTTCCAGACCCAGTACCTGACCGCGCCCCTCATCAGGGAGATGGTCAACTCGCTCCTCGTCGAGCACAACCTCGAGGAGTACAGGCACAAGCTCACGCGCCTGGGGCTGCCCGTCTACGACGTCACCCAGCTCCTGGCCAAGGCGGGAGACGACGGGGGCGACGCCGAGTCCCTCCTCCACCAGACGGGCAAGTCGGTCTTCTCGGAGTACCTCCTCCTGGAGCAGCTCCCGCGGGACGTCGCGGACGCCCACCTCGACGGGGACATCCACATCTCGGAGGCGGGGACCTGGGGGCTCATCGCCCGACACGATATTCCTCGACCTCCTCTCCGTCAGGGCGTCCGGGTTCAACCCGAAGGGGAGGCTCCCGGACGTCCCGATGCTCCAGAGCCCGGAGGAACCTCGAGGAGGCCATCAACGTAATCGCCAACATCACCCCCCTGATCAAGAAGGAGGCCAACCAGGAGATAGTCTACAGGAACTTCCTCCAGTACCTCGCCCAGTTCACCCGGTCGCAGGACGAAGCAGGACGTCGCCGACGCGCTCGTGAAGTTCTTCGACCAGGTCTCGTCGCAGCTCCAGCCGCTGCAGAGGCCGTCGGTCGACCCTGCAGCTCGACCTCTACGTCAAGGACGACGCCGGGCAGGGAGCTGATGGAGAAGACGCTCGACGCGACGCTCGACGCATACCGGGACTACGTCGAGCAGGTCCCCAGGCCTGAGGTCCGGCTCCTCCTCGCGAAGCCCAACAAGTCGGACGACACCACGTACCTCAAGGACGCGGCTGCGATAATCTTCCACGGGGGGAAGGTCGCGTTCTTCCCGTCCGGCCAGAAGAGGAGCTCCCTGGGGCTCAACCCCGACGTCCTGCCCGCCGGACCACCAGGGCGACAACGTCAGCGTCCTGCACAACCTCAGCATCAACCTCCCCAGGCTCTCCTACGAGTCCAACCAGGACGAGACCTACTTCAGGGCGAAGCTGTCGATGCTCATGGGGGTGGCGTCCGACGCGCTCATCACGAGAAGGCGCCTCCTCGAGAGGGTGATGAACAAGGGGCTCCTGCCGGCGCTCAGCTTCGGCTCAGACAACGTGAGCTCCGACGCGATGCCGCTCGTGATGAACCTGGTCGGGCTCGAAGAGGCGCTCTTCGGCCTGAGCAAGGACGCGGCGCCTGGCGGCCAGGGCGGACCTCGCGGCGAAGATCCTCGGGACCGCGTCGCAGTCGGCCTCCGAGAAGTCGGGGAAGACGCGAGCGGCTCGGCATAGCGCTCATCGAGGAGGAGGGCGCGGCGAGGCTGGCAGCCTTGGACTCGGAGAGAGTACGGCAGGGCCAACCTCCAGAGCCTCGAGAAGCGCGGATACTCGCAGGCCGCCAGGCTCACCGCGGAGGACCTGCAACAACCCCGAGACGATGAACTACGTCGACAAGCTCAGCCGGGGCGCCGGGGGAGGGCTTCCGTCTACCTGGACGCATCGTCGCTCGACCTCCGCGGGATATACAACCTCGCGATGAACGCGGCGCCCAAGCTCGACTTCTTCGGGATCGAGAGGCTCGTGTCGTTCTGCCGCAACTGCGGCTCGAAACTTCCCGCGAAGACCGGAGAGGTGCACGAAGTGCAGGTCGACGGCCACGGCCCAGTATTCGACAGCGGAATAGTTTAGCAAGAACGGCTTGGCTCTCTGTCAACTCTAGTTGACCACAGGCGGTCCACCCTTTGCGCGGCCTAAGTGCTTCCGCTAGCCAAGATCGGTCAGGATCTAGTCTGAACTCGGCAGAGCTCGGCAAGAGTCGTTACTAGGGCATGCCATGAAATTTCCGTAACCGATGTAATAGTAAGCGAAAGATGCGAATGACGGCTGCTTTCTTGAGAGATACATCTCCCAAATAACATTTAAGGATGTGGTTAGTTAACGAAAAGTCCACCGAGAACCAGATAAAGGCCATCACTGGACAGAGTGCGATTTCACATTTGACAGCTGAGGTTGAATCTAAAAAAGATGGAGAAGTGATGGAGCAGCAGCTCCAAAAGACGACCGAGGTCGTCCTTCCAAAGGAGACGCTCGAGGCGTTCGGAGGAGACGAGCTCAGGGCGAGGGTCTTCTACGAGAAGTACGCGCTCAGGGACGCGACCGGGAAGCAGGTCGAGAAGATCCCCGAGCAGCTGTGGGAGAGGGTGGCGCGCGAGCTCGCGTCCGTGGAGGTAAACGAGGAGAAGAGGAAGGAGTGGACGGAGAAGTTCTACTGGCTCCTTGACGATTTCAAGTTTGTCCCCGGAGGCAGGATCATGTTCGGCGCAGGTCAGTCCAGGAGGTCGACGCTCCTCAACTGCTACTTCTTCAAGATCAGGGAGGACTCGATCGAGGGCATCTTCGACTGGTGCAAGGAGGCGGCGAGGACCTACAGCTTCGGCGGCGGCGTCGGCACCGACATCTCCCTGCTCAGGCCGCGCGGGACGCCCGTGAACAACTCCGCGATCGTCAGCTCGGGCTCGGTCTCCTTCATGGAGCTCCTCTCGACGACGACGGGGACGATAGGGCAGGCGGGGAGGAGGGGCGCCCTGATGATCACGATACGCGTGGACCACCCTGACATCTTCGACTTCATCAACGTCAAGAAGGACCTGAAGAAGGTGAACTACGCGAACATCTCGGTCAAGATAACGGACGAGTTCATGAGCGCGGTCGAGAAGGACGCCGACGTTCACCCTCAGGTTCCAGAACGAGAAGGTGAAGTTCGAGAAGACGGTCCAGCGCGAGGGACGTCTGGAACCAGCTCGTGAAGGCGGCGTGGCAGAGCGACGAGCCGGGCCTGATCTTCTGGGACACCATCAAGAGGGACTCCACCACCGAGTACAACGGCATGGCGGTCGAGGGGGTCAACCCGTGCAGCGAGCAGACCCTCGAGAACTACGGCTGCTGCTGCCTGGGCTCGGTCAACCTGAGCTCGTTCGTGAAGGACGCCTTCACCGACCGCGCGAGCATCGACTGGGACGGCCTCGCAAAGGCGGCGCAGTTCGCCACGAGGTTCCTGGACAACGTCCTGGACTACAACGCTGACAAGCACCCGCTCCCGCAGCAGAAGACACGCCTCCCTCTGGTCGAGGAGGATCGGCGTCGGGACGACGGGGCTCGGCGACATGCTGATCAAGCTGGGCATGAAGTATGACGACGAGGCCACGGTAGAGTTCGTCGACAACCTCTTCGAGAGGCATCAAGAACATCATCTACGACTACTCCACCGACCTGGCCGTCGGAGAAGGGCCCGGCGCCCGCCTTCGACGCCGAGAAGCACCTCGCCCAGCCCTTCATCCAGAGGCTCGACGCGAAGGTGAGGGAGAAGATCAGGACGCAGGGCATCAGGAACTCCGCCCTGACGACGGTGCCCCCGGTGGGGTCGGGCTCCATCTTCGTGGGCTCGTCGAGCGGGGTCGAGCCGGTCTTCGCGCTCTACTACACGCGGAGGAGCAAGTCGCTCAGCGAGGGCGAGTTCAAGGTCTTCCACCCGCTCGTGAAGGAGTACATGCGGGTCTTCCGCATAACCGACGAGAAGCTCCCTCCCCGCGTACTTCGTGACCGCCCACCAGATCAAGGCCGGAGATGAGGGTGAAGATGCAGGCGGCGATCCAGAAGCACATCGACACGGCGATCTCGAGCACGGTCAACCTTCCCCAGGACATCTCCACGGAAGAGGTCGAGAAGATCTACTTCCTAGCGTGGAAGCTCGGGTGCAAGGGCATCACCGTCTACAGGGAGGGCAGCAGGGAGGGCATCCTGGAGACCGCGAACGTCGACAAGAAGAAGGAGGCGGGCGCAGCAGCCGCAAGGCCGAGCCGAAGCAGGAGGCGCCCGCGGTCTTCGAGAGGCCGAAGGTGCTGACCGGGAGGACTCTGAAGCTCAAGCTTCCCCAGGGAGGGCTCTACGTCACGGCCAACTCCGACGAGGCGGGGACCCTGAAGGAGGTCTTCGTGACCCTGGGCAAGCTCGGAGGCGACGAGAAGGCGGACGCCGAGGCCATCGGCAGGCTCATCAGCCTCTACCTCCAGCACGGCGGGGACATCCAGAGCGTGGTGAAGATGCTGAAGGGCATCCGCGGCAAGTACGTCTCCTGGGAGGAGGGGGTCCAGCTGCTCTCGATCCCAGACGCGGTCGCCAAGGCGCTCGAGGTCCTCACCTCGGGCAAGGTGAACAAGGAGTCGTCAGTCCCGCTGATGCGCGGAGGCACCTGCCCCGACTGCAACGAGAATGCAATAATCTTTGAATCGGGTTGTTATAAATGTACGAATTGCGGCTACAGCAAGTGCGAGTAAGACCCGTCGAGAGGCTGACCTAGCTGCGCTTCCCGCGCAGCTCCCTCTCCATGGCCTTGGCCAGCCGGCCCCATTCTATCGTCCGTGTGGCTGCGTCGGCCTCCGCGGCGGCCGCGAGCTGCTTCTTTGTAGGGGCCTTCTTTGGGTAGGTGAGCTCGTACCCCGTGTACTCGAGCCTGGACTCGCCGTCCCCTTCTGGGATTATGCGGTAGAAGTATAGCGAGTTCTTGTTCGCGCCGGTGATGTGGAAGTTGAAGTAGCTCATCCTCTCCTTGTCGATCTTGATTATCTTCTTCTTGGTCTCGGCCTTGCCTTGCGGATACAGCGTGTCCTCCAGGATCACCGTGTCGTCCGAGACCTTCGTCACCTTCCTGAAGCCCTTGTTCCCCATGAGATTGTGGTCCTTGGCGTCATAGTCGGTGCACCACGCGAAGGCCTGGGCGGCGGGGACGTCGAAGTGCTGGGAGAACTCGTATCTTGTGGAGACGACGACCAACGGCCACACCTACCTCAGGTCGGCTTCCATCGCCTTTGCGAGGTTCTGCCAGATCTTCGAGTCCCCCTTCCTCTCGGCCTCGGCCATCTTTGCGACCTCGGCGTCGGAGAGTTTCCGCTTGCTAGGGAGGAGAAGGAGGCCTGTGAAGTCGAGCCTCGAGCCGCCGTCCCTCTTCGGGGAAGAACTCGTACCAGAACTGCGAGTGGGGCGTCGGGCCGTCGACGTGGGTGTTCGAGAACGAGCGCCTCTCGTGGTTGATCCTGACCAGCCTCGTCTTGGTGACCGGGCCCCTTTCCGTCGGTCGGGTGTCCTCCAGGATGATCGCGTCAGGGGTCAGCCTCTTGATCTTCCTCTTTCCTTCGAGCCCCATCCTCTTCCAGTCGCCGGGGTCGTAGTCGATGGACCATGCGAAGGCGTCCTCGACGGGGACGGCGAACCTCTGGCTGAACTTGTAACGGACGGAGACGAGTGCCATCGAAAGAGGTCTGGCGGGTTCGGGCCTAATAATCGTTATAGCGGCGTGCGCCGGCACCTGCCTGTGCTAATCCAAGAGAGGGTCGAGTTCGAGGGAGACCCGGCGGCCGTGTGGGAGAGGCTGTCGAGCGTCGAGAGGATCCCAGAGTTCTGGCACGGGACGCGGTCGCTGCAAATCATCGGGAGGGACTCCAAGGGACCCGGGAAGGAGACCGTGAAGGCGCGGACGAAGTTCGCGTTCGGCGGCTCAGGGGACGTCGAGATAACCGCTGACGACGCGACGATGACCCTCACCTCCAACTACACCTCCGGCCCCTTCAAGGGAGTCCAGGTGGTGAAGGTCGTCGGGAACGCCATCGAGGCGAGGTGGGACGTGAACTTCAGCGGGGTCTTCAAGCTCACCTCGAGCTGGACTGGAGGGCACTTCAGGAGCGGGACGCTCCACGCCCTCGAGAGGCTCTGCGCCAAGGAAGCGCCCGGCCAGAAGGTCGCTCAGTCTTAAGTAGCGGCCCGACCTCTCTCGCAGGCATGAGCAGCGGAAAGGACGAGCCCGAACCCCAGAAGAGCTTGAAGCGGCTGACGTGGCAGTATGAGAACTGCCTCTCGTGCGTCTGGTTCAAACCGAACGACCCGCTCAACGCGGACATCTTCGAGCGGGGCCTGTGCATCCATCCCAAGCTGAAGGAGTTCAACCTCCTCGTCTCCGGTCGCGACTGGTGCAACCTCTTCACGGAGATCAGGCAGAAGCAGATAGACCTAATCCAAGAGAAAGCGATGAAAGAGTAGGGTCAGGCCTTCGACTCTTTCAAGTCGGTCTCTCTCACCGTGTAGGTCCTCGGGCCCTTGAAGGGCGAGAACTGCTTGCCGCCCCCATGGAGGAACTTGGAGAAGGTCTCCACGTAGAGAAGCCTCGCCCCCTGGATGCCGGGTTCGAGTATCCCCAGGACGAGGTTGAAGACGTGCACCATCACGAACAGCACGACTCCCAGAATCGCGAGCGCGATGCCGCCATAGAGAAGGCCCGGAGTTCCGGACGTCGTGGGGCCGACGGCCTGGTTGTCGATCAGGTACGCGAGCACGAACGAGGCCAGGAGTATCCCCAGCAGCCTCGTGTAGGAGATGATGTTGCTGACGATCGTCGGAAGCTCGGCGATCGCTGCGCTCCCTCGCCGTAGATTATCAGCGCCGATGCCCGGCGATGATCACGATGATGAGCGGGTTGGAGGCGGGGTTCGCCAGACGTTGATGCTTCCGTGATGCAAGAGCGCCGAGACCAGTGAGAGCGATCCCCCAGGCCGGTGAGCAGCCATCCGAACTTGCCGACGATGTGCTTCCTCTCGTGCATCCAGTAGGCGTTGAGCATGCCCAGGACGAGGCCCGAAGCGAGACCATGAAGAGGCCGATGTAGCCCGAGTAGAGGAGCAGCGTCTTCAGCCCCCTGGGCGACAGTCGGGTCGAGGAACGTCCCGTTGGCAGGGAGACCCGAAGTGGAAGTTGGTGTTGAGGTAGGTGAAGAGGTACTGGTTCACGCGGGAACCCGAAGTACGCGTTGAGGATGAAGCCCATCACCATGCCCGACGATCGACCCAGGATCATCGCCTTCGCGAGCTTCTTGAACTGGGCCGGCTTGAGAATCTTCGCTGCGAAGGACCTCAGCGCTCCGGGTATCGAGGGTCTTCCTCTCCGGGTGGTTCACCCTCCGGATGATCCAGATGGAGATCAGCAGGATGAGGACCGCATACCCGACGTCTCCCAGCATCAACCCGAAGAAGATCGGGAAGGCGACGGCGAATATCAGGCTGGGGTCGACCTCGTTGGGAGTCGGGGATCGGCGTAGAACCTGATGAAGGATTCGAAGAACTTCAGCCTCTTTGGGTTCTCGAGGAGCGTCGGGGCTTGTGTCGTGTTCCTCGGATGGCGATCTCGAACGACCTGCGTGGATGGCGAGTTGTGGCCGAGCGTCTCCTTGACGCTCTGCGAGGCGCTTCTTCGGGACCCATCCCTCCACGGCGAATGCGCTCTCAGTGAAACCGAAGTTGTTGAGGACCTCGAGCTTCCTCGCCTCGATGGAGAGCTGCTCCTCCACCTGCGAGATGGTCCCGTAGTGCTTCTGCGAGAGGACGAGGAGCTGGCCGTTGATGTCTGCGAGCTCCGCTTCCTTGGACTTTTGCTCCTGCTGCAGCCTTGCGAGGACGTCCGGCGGCCGTCCCCTTCAACGGAGGGACCCGCTGCAGCCTCACGTCGGCCTTTTGGATGACGGAGCCGAACTTCTCCAGGCCTGCCTTCGGGACCGTCACGATGACCTTGACGGGGTCGGTCCCCGCCGAGTAGGCGACTGAGGCCTCGGCCGATGGGAGGTTCTGGAGCAGGATGGCGTAGTTCGCCGCGGGGACGTATGCCGAAGAACGAGACCGCGCTCTCCAGGTCGAAGATGTTCAGGTCCTCCTTCACGAACTGGAGGTTCTGGACGAGCTCGATGCTGTTCTTGAGCTCGTCGAGCTGGGTTGCCAGCTTCTCCTGGCGTCCTTGAGCCTGAGACCTCGTGGTCGATGTTGACCGACCTCGACGTGTCGATGACGTCCTTGAAGGACGAGAACCCCCTTGTCCCCTGGACGGGCGTCGGCGGAAGAGCAGCCTTCAGGGACCTTATCCGGAGAAGCTCCTCTGAGACCTCCTTCGACCCGCCGGCGTCCGCCTCGGTCTTGAGCACGGAGGCCGCGCCCTTCGAGAGCGGCTCGATGTGCATGGCGCCCATGTCGTAGAGGGTAGAGACGACCTTCTGCCTCTCGCTCTTGGTGCCTACTACGGCTACCTTCTGCATATGGGCGGGCTTCAGCATCCGCTGGTCTCACTTGAACTCCGAGAGGATCGTCTTGTCGATTATCTTCCTTAACTGGTCCTTGTCGAGCTTCTTGGCGGAGGCCTCCTTCGCCTGTTTGCCGGTGGTCGCGAGGAGCGCGTCGGCCTTCGCTCTGGGCCGGCCTTGCGGGCCTTCTCCACCTCGCTGGCGACGTGGGATTCGCCTTGCATCTTCGCCTCGGCGATCTCGGCCGCGGATTCCTCCTCCAACTTCGCGGAGCTCCTCCTCGAGTGCTTCCTCCGCTCGAGGAGCTCCCTGCTGGTGGCCTCCTCGGTCTCCTTGATCTTCTTTAGCGTCTCGGTATAGTCTGTGGACATGGTTGTCAGCTCAAAGCTTCGAGAAGAACATCAGGAAGACCACGAGGATTGCGGTCACCTTTGCGGTCCTGAATGCCAGCTGGACGAGGTAGAACTTCTTCTGCTGGATGTTGACGAAGCCGGTCTGGGCCTTCTTGGCCTTGGGTGGCTTCTTACCCCAGTAGAAGTACTTCGGGACGCCCGGGCGCCGCTTCTCTTCCTTCTCGGACACGCTCCTCGGCCTCCCTCTGCGCCATCTTCCGCTTCACGGTCTTCAGCTTCGTGAAGCTCTCCCTCTCCATCTCGTCGAACCTGAACTTGATGAACCTCGCGTTCGCCTGCAGCCTCGGGATGAGGACGTTCTCGATCGCGTTGGACCTCCGCTTCGTCTTCTCGATCTCGACGAGCAGCTTTCTCAGCGCCGTCTCCTTCTCGGCAATGTCGAGGACGATCTGGTGGACCTCCTCGAAGGACTTTATCGCCTGGTTGATGGAGGTGGGCACCTCGAGCAGGTATTCCTGGCCCGCGCCTCCCGAGCTCGGTCGAGGTGAGCTCGGGAATCTTGACGCCCATGATGTTCTTGCTCTTGAGGGTCAGCTCGTGCATCTTGGGGATGCGCATCGACTCGTATTCCAGCCTGAGCGTGCCCACGAACATCTCGGTGTTGTGGATCCCCTCGTAGCCGCTGACGAGCTTCGACTGGAGCCCGCTCCTCAGGCTGGCCACCGTCTTGCTCACGGCGAAGAACTCGAAGATGAGCGCGGACCTCTTCAGCTTGAGGAGCTTCAGCCCCTTGCGGGACATCGCGATCCTGCGTACCGTCCGGAGGTATTCCATCCTTGTCGGGCGGACGTTGATCAGCGCTTGGCAGTGTCTTTCGCCACCTAGCTGGTCGGAGTCTGTCGCTCTGCGCCGGTACTTCTCGATCAGTCTCCGGCTTTATCCTCTTGATCTCGGAGTCCGAGAGCGGGGCGATGACCTCCCAGCCGAGGTCGAGCGTCTGCTCGATGCTCCTGTCCTCGTTGATCCCTGCCTCACGAACATCTTCTCGAACCTCTCTGCGACCTTGAGGAACTTCCTGTCGGTCTCGCTCAGCGCCTCCTCGCCGACGATGGCGGAGAGCGCGCGGATGTCCTTGCCCTGGGCGTAGCAGGCGTAGAGCTGGTCTGCCAGGCCCCTGTGGTCCTCCCGGGTCCTGCCCTTGCCGATGCCCTGGTTCATCAGCCTGGAGAGGCTCTCGAGGACGTCGATGGGCGGGTAGATGCCTGCCCTGTCGAGGTCCCTGCTGACGTAGACCTGGCCCTCGGTGATGTAGCCGGTGAGGTCCGGGATCGGGTGGGTCTTGTCGTCCGCCGGCATCGTGAGTATCGGAATCTGGGTGATGGAGCCCTTCCGGCCCTTGATCTTGCCCGCCCTCTCGTAGATGGTGGCGAGGTCGGTGTACGTGTATCCGGGGTAGCCTCTCCTCCCGGGGACCTCGTCTCTGCGCTGCGGAGATCTCTCTCAGCGCCTCGCAGTAGTTGGTCATGTCGGTGAGGATGACGAGGACGTGGGTCTCCCTCTCGTAGGCGAGGAACTCCGCGGTCGTGAGGGCGAGTCTGGGAGTGAGGATCCTCTCCATCGAGGGGTCGGACGAGAGGTTGAGGAAGAGGACGGTCCTCTCGAGCGCGCCCGTCTCCTCGAACTGGCGGATGAAGAAGTTGGCCTCCTCGCTGGTGATGCCCATCGCGGCGAAGACCACCGAGAAGCTCTCGGAGGCGCTGAGGACCTTCGCCTGCCTCGCGATCTGCGCGGCGAGGGCGTTGTGGGGGAGACCCGCTCCCGGAGAAGATGCGGGAGCTTCTGCCCCCTGACGAGGGTGTTCATGCCGTCTATGCGTGGAGATCCCCGTCTGGATGAACTCTGAGGGCTCCTCCCTGCTGTAGGGGTTCATCCCGGAGCCGACTATCTCGACCTTCTGCTTCGAGACGATGGCGGGGCCGCTTGTCGCGGGGGTTGCCGAGCCCGTCGAAGACGCGCCCGAGCATCTCGTCGGAGACTGAGATCCTGGCCGTCTCCCCGAGGAAGCGGACCGACGTCTCGGCCGATGCTGAGGCCCATGGTCGAACCGAAGACCTGGACGATCGCCAGCCCCGCGCGCGAGTCGAGGACCTGCCCGCGGACGCGCTCGCCCATGCGCGTTCGTGATCTCGACCATCTCGCCGTAGGCCGCGTTCTCGACCTTGTCGACGAAGAGGAGGGGCCCGGCGACCTGGTTTACCGTCTTGTAGGAAACTGGGCTGCATCTACTGTGCACCTTATCTCCTGTCTCAGTGCCGGCGAACTGCTGGGCCATGTCGCCCTCGATCTCCTTGATGAAGGCCTCGACCTGGTCCTCCGGCGTCCACTTCATCTTCGATATCTTGGACTTGACCGGGAAATTCGGCGACCTGGGTCGCCGTGGCGCCCGTCTTGAGGGCCTCGGCCTCCATGTGCCCGAAGTCGAGTATCGTCTTCATCATGAGGTACTGCTTCCTGATGGACGAGTAGGTGTCCACGGGGTCGTAGGCGCTCTGCTGGAGGTAGTCCTCCCTGATCATCTTCGCGACGTCCATCGACCCCTTCTCGGACTCGGGGAGCGCGTCGTAGCCCACGAGCTGGACGATGTCCTGGAGTTCGGCCTCCTTCTGGAGGATCTCGAGCGCCTCGCTGCGGAAGCTCAGGCCAGTCCTTCGCGATGTTCGTCTGGTACCAGTTGCGGAGGTCGTCGGTGTAGAGCGAGTAGCTGTTGAGCCAGTTGATCGAGGGGAAGTGCCTGCGCGCCGCCAGGCTCGCGTCGAGCGCCCAGAAGACCCTCGTGACGCGGAGCGTGTTCTGCGAGACCGGCTCGGAGAAGTCTCCGCCTGGAGGCGAGACCGCGCCGACCACCGTCACCGAGCCCGTCCTCTCCTCCGGGGCCGAGGACGACCGCCTTCCCGCCCTCTCGTAGAACTCTGCGAGCCTGCGTGCCGAGGTATGCGGGGTAGCCTTCCTCGCCGGGCATCTCCTCGAGCCTGCCCGGAGATCTCCCTGAGGGCCTCGGCCCACCTGGAGGTGCTGTCCGCCATGAGGGCGACGTCGTATCCCATGTCCCTGTAGTATTCTGCTATCGTGATCCCGGTGTAGATGCTGGCCTCTCTCGCGGCGACGGGCATGTTGGAGGTGTTGGCGACGAGGATGGTCCTCTCCATGAGAGGCCTCTTCGAGCGGGGGTCCTCGAGCTCCGGGAAGGTCGCGAGCACCTCGGTCATCTCGTTGCCTCTCTCTCCGCACCCCACGTAGACGATGATGCTGGCGTCGCACCACTTTGCGAGCTGCTGCTGCGAGACCGTCTTCCCGGAGCCGAACGGCCCTGGGATGGCCGCGGTCCCGCCCTTTGCGAACGGGAAGAACGTGTCGAAGACCCTCTGGCCGGTGAGGAGCGGGGTGTCTGGCGGAAGCTTCCTTGTGATGCGGCCTGGGAATCCTGACCCTCCACTTGTGTCGCGAGGAAGACGGGGACGTCGCCCTCCGCGGTCTTGATCGCGCCGACCTTCTCCCTGATCGTGAAGCTTCCCGCCTTGAGCTCCTTGAGCTCTCCGGTCACGCCGGGAGGGACCATGATCTTGTGGGAGATCGAGAGGCGTCTCCTGGACCGTGCCGATTATCTCTCCGGGGACGACCTTGTCGCCGGCCTTCTTCAGCGGCTTAAAGTCCCACTTCTTCTTCTCGTCGAGGGCGGGGATGACAAGCCCTCTGCTGATGAAATCGCCGCTCTGCTCCCTGAGGACGTTGAGGGGCCTCTGGATCCCGTCGTAGATTGACGTGAGGAGCCCGGGTCCCAGCTCGACGGAGAGCGCCTGGCCCGTGTTGACGACCTTCTCTCCCGGCCTGAGGCCCGTCGTGTCCTCGTAGATCTGGAGGGTCGCGGTGTCGCCCTGGAGCCTGATGACCTCGCCGACGAGCCCGAGCTCGCCGACGCGGACGACGTCGAACATCTTCGCTCCTTCCAGGCCCTTCGCTGCGACGACCGGACCGGTGACTCTGTAGACTACGCCGTTGCTCATCTTAATTGCGCCACCTTGATGTCCACGCCGAGGACCCGCTTCGCGAGCCTCGAGAGCGACTCCTCCGCGACCTCTGCCTCCGTCGAGGGCATGAAGACCACGAGCGGGACGATGGACGACTCTAGCTTCTCCATCGTGGCCGGCGAGAGGCCCTTGCGCGCCTCGTTCCCCACGATTATCAGGTTGTACTTGCCCGAGTTGAAGAGGTCCATGACGGTCTTCTGGCGCCTCCGCCCTTGCCCGCCGGAACGGCGTCCTCGACCCCCAAGAAGGCGATATCCGAGAACGAGCTCCTTCTCCCCGACCACTGCGATCTTCCCGACTTGAGCTGCAGTTCTCGCACTCAATTGTTATGCCGCCAGAATTACCGTCTTAATGTATTCTTCGGTCATCCCGTACTGTTTCGCGTAGGTTATGCGCCTGATGTTCTGCCTCTCGACCTCCGCCTGGATGACGAAGCCGAAGACGGCGGTCAGCGAGATCGCGAGGCTGCGGAACCTCGGGAGGAACTTTGCGACTATCATCTGGTCCATGGCGACCTCGAACTCGGTGAGGTTCCCGGTCTTGCGTGTACTTCTCGAGCGGGGCCGAGAGGTCGAACCAGGGCTCGAACCTCTTGACCATGTCGCTCGCGTCCGAGGAGGAGTAGGCCTCCAGGAGGCCTGGCGCTCGGGACCAGCCCGCCGTCGATGAGGTGCTTGGCGAACGTGTCCCTGTCGAGCTTCGACTCCCTCGACTTTAGGAAGTTGAGGATGTTCCTCTTCGATGATCTCCGACTTGAAGTACTCCCTCAGGACGCCCTCGTCCCCCTTCAGGAACCTGAGGTCCCAGAGCAGCTTGGAGTAGTAGTAGTTCTGCAGGGCGCCGGTGAAGACGCCGAGGTCGCCCGTCTTCCTAAAGTCGCCGAGCTGCTGGAGGAGGATGGCGCCGTATCCGTACTTGACGAGGTAGTTGATGACCGCCTCGACGTCGGGCTGCTGCAGGAGGACCTGCGAGCTCGCCGAGAGGGATGGTGTTGAACGAAAGGCCCACGGGGAGGTTGCGCGACGAGACGAGGAACGCCTCCGTCTCCTCCAGGCCCTTCCCGAGGCTCTTCGCCGCGAGGATCAGCTCGATGTTCTCGATGTCCCACTTTGAGAGGTAGGAGAGCAGGGCTGCCTTGCCGGAGAGCGGGACCGACTGGATCGCTATCCTGTTGATGTCCGACGAGGTGGCGGTTGAGCGCGATCTCGATGAGCTCGGGGGGCTTGTACTGCGCCGCGGCGGCCTCGATCTCCGGCCCGTACCAGGTGGACTCGAGCTGCTGGGCTATCTCAGCGGTGTTCTTCGCCCTCGCGAGCTCGTAGAGCTTCTCCTTGCTGAGGAACGAGAGCGAGAGCGCCCGCAGCCTTCCGAGTCCCGCGAACTGCGTGGAGCCCATCCGACCATTACTCCTTCCCAAGGATTGAGGCGCGGACTTCGTCTTCGCGGCTGCGAAGTATCTCCTCGAAGGTGAGGTCGAGCTCCAAGTGTCCCGTCCTCGGAGTCGGCCTTGAAACCGCCTATCGAGTTGAGGTTCGTCGAGGCTACCTTCGCGCCCGCCGCCTTCAGCGCCGCCTCGTCGTGCTTGCGGCAGGTGACCGCTATCTTCCCGCCGAGCCTCTTGGAGGCGTACTTGGCCATCTTGGCGAGGAGCTCAGCGATAGGCAGGTGAGGCGGCGAGCTCCGCCAGGGCGTCCTTCAGGGCGGCGATGTTGCTCTCCAGGAGCTTCTCGGTCGCGTCGAAGAGCATCTTCTTGGCCTGGAGCTTCGCGGCGCCCTCGATCTTCGTGACCTCCTTCTGGGCGAGGGTGACGCGCCTCCTTCTTGGCCGACTCCATGATGTAGGCGACCTGCTCGGCGGTCCTCTTCTTGACCTCCTCCCGCTTGGCGCTGTACTCGGCCTCGAGGGCCTCGAGGGCCTTCTTCCTCCTCTCCTCGACCTCCTTGAGTAAAGCGTCTACGCCCATCATGGGAATAGACAGCCCCTAGAGGATGTTGAGGAGCAGGATTACTCCGAGAACGAAGCCGATGATCCACAGCGTCTCTGGGATGACGAAGAAGAAGAGAACCTGGCCGAACTTCTCGGGTTTCTCGGCGATGATTCCCATGCCCGCGGCGCCGATGCCCTGCTGGGCGATTCCGGTTCCTATCAGACCGCCGGCCATCACGAGAGCCGCGGCGATTGCAAGTTGAGGATCGACTACTGCCATTTGAAACTCTGTGCTTCCGTTGCTTTGGTGAACCGTATTTATGGATATCTATGCAATTGTAAGCCTGCAGGGAGGTCCCTGGAACTGGCAGGCATGGGCCTGCGCAGCCACCCGGGCAAGGCGCACGGCCGGCGAGGACTCGGCCCTTAAGTAAGGCGAGCATGCTACAAGGGAGCATGTCAGGCGTCAGGACATTCTTCCGTCACTGCCCATCCTGCGGGCGAAGATTCGAAATCAGGCTTGTGAAGAAGGAGCGGGTAGCCTCGGAAGAGCTCGACGAGAAACTAGAGCGCCCCGAAAATCCCATCATCGCCAGGGGGATGACTCCCATCATCCCGACAGGGACGGCGCCTACTATATTGAGTAATGACGTGCCATCTATCGTCGACATAGAAGATTTTCAATACACATACAAGTGTAAGCATTGCGGTCACGGATGGTCGGAGGTCCGCGAGAAGGAGCAGACTTATCGAGGCCCCCGAGGGCTATACGGGAGACTGAGCAGAGCTACAGTTCGGGCGGCTCAGGACGTAAGGAGCAGGATGGCCTTCGCGACCTCGCCGTCGGACTGCTCCAGCGCGGCGACGGCCTTCTCCCGCGTCACGTTCGCCTGCTGCTGGACGAGCATGATGTCCTCGTCGGAGAACTTCTTGGTCTCCCTGGCGACCTCCTCCACCTCTCCGGCGACCTGGAAGACGCGGTTCCCCTGGAAGTTGACCTCCGAGACCGAGGCGCCCGCGATGACCATGTCCTTCGTGTCGCGTCCGGATGATGACCTCCTCCACGTCTGGGACTTCCTTCTGGTTGATCCCCATCCGCTCCATCATCCGCCTCGCGTTCCTGTCGTTGATCTTCATTCCCATCCAGATCGCCTGACGTCCGCTGTGGGTTGGTCCAGCCTTAAAGTCATCGTTGCCCGAACCCGCATCGGCTCAGGCGTCCTGCGCCCCTTTGGCGCTGCCTCTGGTCTTGACGGCCACGCCGGGCTGAACTGGCGCATGAAGTCCCCGTGGACCTTCGCGCTCCCGACGGCTATGACCCTGCCGGCGGGGTCGAGGACGGCGACCTCGCCCGACGGGAGGACGTGCTTCCCGACGCGCGTCACGAACTTGCAGAAGACCGACCTCCCCTCGCTCACGAACTCGACCGCGGCCTGCTCCACGACGACGGAGTTCTCCGCGTACGCCTTGGACTTGATCAGCACCGTGGCGCCGTAGTAGGTCGGGGATATGGTCCCGTTCGGCCTTATGGTGGCGAAGAGCCTGTCGTCGTGGAAGACCTGCTTCAGCCTGTCCGACTTCTTCGAGTAGACGAACCTGAGGCCCGCTTTGGGGAGGGCCCTGCTCGTCCCGACCCCGAACTCGTAGTCGAGCATGATGGAGAACTGCTTCCTGCCGTCGAGTAGCCTCATGCCGTCGGAGGCCGGTGCCGCGGGGCTCATCTAAAAATCTACGACCTTCCGCTCAGAAGACGAACGGGATCATCCGCTTGACCTTCTTGGCGTATGAGAGATACTCTTCTCCCAGCGAGCCGACGAGCACCCTCTCCTCCACTTGGATGCGGTATCCGAAGGCCGCCAGGAAGACGACCGCGATCAGCAGGACGGCTCCCCACGATTGCAGAGCGAAGCCCACGCCGACTATCGTCAGCAGGCTGCCGGCGTAGGCCGGATGGCGGACGAACTGGTATGGTCCGGACACTATCACGTGGTGCCCCTCCTTGATCTGGACCGTGTAGGAGAAGAAGCTCCTCAGGCTCGCGACGGCCCAGAACCTGAACGCCATCCCCAGGAGCATCATCGCCAAGCCGACGTAGAAAGCCGCGACCGGCAGCAGCGCGAACCCCGATCTCGCGAAGACGTTGGCGATCGAGATCGAGCCGAAGACGCTGAGCAAGATGAGAAGGCCCGACCCCTTGTCCGACCTGACCTCCGTGGACCTCGAGCCGCCGCTGCGTATTATCAGCGTCTCGACGAAGAACGACAGTATCCAGAGCAAGACCACCAGGTCGTAGGCGAGGGCGTCCAGCCCCGATTGAAATACAACGACCGCGTCAAGCGCCGACTAGGCCTCCATCTGGCGGTTTGTACGGGCGAAGCTTTTAAGGCGAGTTCCGGAGCATCGACCAACATGAAAGCCGCGTGCGAGGTATGCGGCTCTCCTCTTCGCGCGTCTCCAAACAGGGTCGAGATTGACGGGGCCATAATGGTCGTCTGCAACAACTGCGCGAGCTGGGCAAGCAGGTTGGGCCAGCGGCGCCTGCCGTGTCGGTCATCTCCAACAGGGTGCAGCGTTCCAACCCCATGCAGGAACAACCCGACGCAGAGCGCCTTCAGGACCATGTCCCAGAGGCCCATCGAGCAGGAGTTCGAGGTGGACCCGGAGTACAACCTGCACGATACGGCAGGCGAGGGAGAAGCTGGGCCTCTCGCAGGACCAGCTGGGGAAGCTCCTCAACGAGAAGCCCTCGGTGATCAGGATGGTCGAGTCGAAGAAGCTGAAGCCCGACATTACGCTCACAAGGAAGCTGATGCACGAGTTGAAGATCAATCTGTTAGTCTCCCTCTCCGAGCTCGAGGGCGGCAGGCCGACTGGAATCTGAGCACGAACAAGGCGCTCCTGGTAACGCGCCCCGACAGGGACACCATCGAGGAAGCGGAGGCGCTCGCGGAGGCCGCGGGATACGAGCCCGTCGGCCTCGTCACCCAGGGCTTCCTGCACCACGCGAAGTACGGGGTCGGCAGCGGGAAGGCGGAGGAGCTCGCCCGGGCCGTGAAGGAGAAGGGCGCGGACATCGTCCTCTTCGACTCGGCGCTGAGGGCCTCGCAGGCATACGCGCTCGCCAAGCTCTGCAAGGTCGAGGTCAAGGACAGGGAGAAGGTGATACTGGAGATCTTCGCGATGAGGGCCTCGACCGCGGAGGCCAAGCTGCAGGTCCAGCTCGCGGAGCTCGAGTACGAGCTCCCCAGGGCGAGGGAGAGCGTGAAGATGGCGAGGCAGGGCGAGCAGCCGGGGTTCTTCGGCCTGGGCAAGTACGAGGCCGACGTCTACACGAGGATGATGAAGAGCCGCGTCTCGACCCTGAAGAAGAAGGTCGAGGGGGTGGCGAAGCGGAGGGAGATATTCCGGGAGCACAGGAGGAAGCTCGCCTTCCCGACCGATAGCGCTCGCGGGCTACACCGCGGCGGGGAAGACCAGCCTCTTCAACCTGCTCACCGGGGAGTCGAAGAGCGTCGACGCGGGGGTCTTCACCACGCTCGCGCCCACGACGAGGGCGGTGATGGTCGGCGACAGGAAGACCCTCCTCACCGACACGGTCGGGTTCATCAGCAACCTCCCCGCGTACCTCGTCGAGTCCTTCAAGTCCACGCTCGAGGAGATATCCTACGCGAGCGTAGTCTTCCTCCTCCTCGACGTGAGCCAGTCGGCCGAGAAGTTCATCCGGAGCTACGAGAGCTCCGCTCAGGCCCTCGCGGAGCTGACGGTCAAGCCTTCGAGGGCGATATTCGTCCTCAACAAGTGCGACCTCGCGCCCGCGGAGCTGATAGAGGAGAGGAAGCGCGAGCTCGGGCCGGTCGACATCGTGGAGGTCTCCTCGAAGACCGGCCAGGGAGTGGAGAACCTGCTCGGGCTCGCCGACGCCAAGCTCAGCGAGGTGGCCGAGGAGGAGGGGATAGAGGGCAAGGTGCCCCTCTGAGTTGGGCCTGAAGAGCGTCAAGGTCGTCAGGGTCGGGCACAGATACGTCCGCGACTACCGGACCCTCACCCACCTCTGCCTGGTCTCCAGGGCGCTGGGGGCGGAGGCCATCTACCTCGAGGAGGTGGAGAAGGAGCTCGAGGAGACGGTGGCGGAGGTCAACCGCACCTGGGGAGGGGACTTCGCAGTCGTCGAGGGCAAGTGGAAGCGCGGTCTTCCAGGACGCGAAGGAGGAGGGGAGGGCGATGGTCCACCTGACGATGTACGGCACCCCGCTGCAGGACGAGATAGGCGGAGCTGAGGAAGCACGACAGCTTCCTCATCGCCGTGGGAGGGCCCAAGGTGCCCGGGGAGGTCTACAAGCTGGCCGACTACAACGTCGCGGTGACTTCGCAGCCCCACTCGGAGGTCGCGGCCCTCGCGATCACCATCCACGAGCTGCAAAAGGGGGAAGAGCTTAAGAAGGAGTTTGGCCAGTTATAAGCTAAGGATAATTCCTTCTGCGAAAGGAAAACAGGTAGAACAGAAATCGTGAAAATAGAATACGAGGACACTTTCGTGAAGGTCGCGGGCCTCATCGGCGGCCCCGACTACGTCAGGGTAGCCCGGGCTCTGCTCAACAACGAGAACGCCACGGACGAGGAGATCGCCTCGGCGACCGGCCTGAAGATAAAGACGGTCAGGAAGGCCCTCTACGACCTCTTCGGGAGGAGCCTGATCTCGGGCGTCAGGGTCAGGGACCCGAAGAGGGGCTGGTTCGTCTACAGGTGGAAGGCCCAGCGCGACCAGACGGACGGCTTCATCCAGACCCAGAAGAAGAAGATCCTGAACAGGCTCAAGCAGCGCCTGGACCACGAGGAGACGCGCGAGTTCTACTTCTGCGGGACGCCCACGTGCCTCACCCGGACCTTCGAGGAGGCGATGGAGTCGTTCTTCAAGTGCCCCACCTGCCAGAGGCCGCTCAACAGGATCGACAACACCGAGCTGAAGGAGGCGCTGCAGATGGAAGATAAACCAGCTCGAAGAAGACATCACGATAGCAAAGTGACCGCCTGGCTCCGCTGACTTATAGACGCGCCACGAAGATCGTGAGCCGATGATCCCCGACGCGCAGCAGGCGTTGGCCCTTCACAAGAAGTACGGGAGCAACGACCGGACCGTCAGCCACTGCCAGGCCTGCGCCAGATCTCGAGGCTCTCTCGGAGAGAGGCGATCCAGAGCGGGGCAACCCGTGAACGAGGAGGCGGCGGTCGCGGGCGCGCTCCTGCACGACATCGGGAGGAGCCAGACCCAGACGGTGAGCCATGGGTACGTGGGCGCAGGGATCCTGGAGAAGGAGGGCGTCGACCGCGGTCGTCGTGGAGATCGTCAGGAGGCACGTCGGCGCGGGCATCTCCACAGGAAGAGGCTGCCGCGCTGGGCTTTCCGCCAGGAGACTACATCCCGAGGACGCTCGAGCAGAAGATCGTCTGCTTCGCCGACAAGATGCTCGACGGGGACAGGGCGAGGCCGTTCGAGGAGGAGGTCAAGCGGTTCGTGAAGAAGGGGCACGACGTCCAGAGGCTGAGGCGGCTCAAGGACGACGTCGACGCGGCGGTCGGCGCGGACGCCGAGGCGCTAGTCCTTTCCGCAAAATAGGCAATCATACGGAGCGTATTTATCGAGTCAACTCATTCTCTTCCATAGACGGTCCGGAAATGAGAGGAAAGACTGCGACCTCGATTGTGGCGTCACTTCTCGTTGTCGCTTTTCTGTCAGCGTACGCGGGGAGTCTATCTTGGCCCGACACGGACGGTCACGATAGTTCAGACGGCTTCTGAAAGCGGGGCGAGCGGTGACCACAAATCCAGTCTATGCCGTCACGTTCGAGCAGGTCCAATACTGCGGCCTCTACAACATCGTTCCATGGGCTGTGACGATTGACGGGATAACTCAAGTGCAACCGCACAATCAAAGTCTTCCATTACCCATCAACACTTTCTCCACCATAGTCCCAGACCAGAATCTGACGCGGATGACCTTCTACTTGCCGTCACGGCACCTACAACTATAGCTCTGACGGACGACAGATACCTCTTCAACGAACTCTACACGGGAAATGGCAACGCACGGCGGAGTCGTTGAGGTCAATGGGTTGAACGTTATCGTGTCAGTGGATGTCTACCCTGAGCATTACTTGTGTCTCGTCAAGCACATCATCAACTCAGGCTCCATGAGCCCGACGTGACCCGAAATGCTCGGCCCGGTTATCGCTAATCTCGGACCGAAGAAACGCCGAGAAGGATATAAGGGTCAGAAATCGGTCTTCCTTGCAGCGAGGTGGGGAAGCCAGGTTATCCCGGCGGGCTCATAGGTCCGAAAGGACCCGAGAGACCCGCAGAGCGGTGACCGGAGTAAATCCGACCGTAAGTTCAAAGGAGGGATATCCCTCTGAAACTCCACCCCTCGCTACTCATCATCTTCAGTAGACGTTTACTTCTTCCGTCGTTATCAGGCCGTTGCTCCCTACCATGCGGTGGATCTCCGGGAGGACCTCGCCGACCTTCTCGTTGTCGGCGACGGTCTCGATGATTGTGGGAAGGTTGACGGACAGCCCCAGGATGTCGGCCCTGGCGACCCCGCGGGCACCGTAGCCTCTTGCGGCGTGCGTCACGGTCGCGCCCGATATCCCGGCCTCCTTGTAGAGCGAGATGAGGACGTCGACCATCGGCTTCCCCTTGAACGAGTCCCTCGCCTTGACTATGACGGTGAGCCTCAGCATCTTCTTCGGCGCGGGGAGGCTGGAGTCAGCTGACCATGTGAGAATCTACCCAAGACCGAGCAAGAGCGTCACGACCGCCCTTCCTAATATGATTGCGCCGAGCGACAACGCCGACGTTGAGGAGGACGTTCACCCCCGCGAGCGCGAACTCCCCGACGCTCGCCATGTTCACCGTCTCGAACGCGAAGGTAGACATGGTCGTCAGGGTCCCGCAGAAGCCCACCCCTATGAGCAGGGTGTAGCGCTCGTCGAGGCCCAGCTCCGTCACGGCGGTCGAGCTCGCCCCAAGGATGAAGCTCCCCACGATGTTGATCAGCAGGACCGAGAGCGGAAGGCTTCCGACGAAGAGGTTGTCGCCGGTGACCTTGTAGCGCAGGTAGACGCCTATGAGCGCCCCCGCCGCCAGGTATAGTAGGTCATACTTCATCGTGTGTCATTCCCGCTCGCTTGTGTCTTGTTTGGTAGAAGCTATTGGCTCACAACCTGTTGCGAGCGGTTATGGCGAGCTTCACCGCCGACGTTCGTTTGTGGCGGATTCAATCTTAAGCTTTTCGAGGCGACTGCTCTGCCGGCTCATCGGGACGTCATGGGCGCGGCCGAGCGCAGGGCTGGGAGTGGCCCCGAGGAATATGCGGTCGTACAGGTCCTCGCCATAGCTGGTCTCCAGCGGCTCCCCTTGGACACCTTGAAGGTGCGCTCTCCGCCTGTCCTTCCGCTCGGCCCGGAGGAAGAGGGCGTTCGCCATCTTCTTCTCGTAGAGGCTGTGCGCGAACTCGTACTGGTGGGTGACGAAGAAAACCTTGACCCGCTTCTCCAGCAGCGCGCTGACTATCTGCCTGGAGATCTCCGAGCCTTCCCTTTCGTTTGTGGCGGCGAAGGATTCGTTGAACAGCACGGTGCAGTCCGACGACAGGTGGTCCACTATCTCGCTCATCCTCTTCAGCTCCTCGTCCAGCTTGCCGCTCTTCATGGTCGTGTCTTCCTCCCGCTTGAAGTGCGAGAAGAGGCCCTGGCTCAGGTCGGAGGTGAAGGACTTGGCCGGCACGAACGCGCCCGCACTGCATCATCAGCTGGGCCAGCCCTATGCTCCGCAGGAAGGTCGACTTGCCGCCCCGGTTCGCGCCCGTGATGACCACGAGGTCCTTCCCCTCGGCGTTCGCGTCGTTGGCCACCACCCTCTGCTCCAGCTTCAGGGTCAGGCATGCGTCGTACAGTCCCTCGAAGGCCAGGGCGCGCGTGCCCCGTCGCCCATCGGCAGGGGGAAGCAGGTGGGCTCGCCCTTGCGGGCCAGCAGCTCGTGCAGGTTCAGGCAGCCGACGTAGAAGGCCAGCTCCGTCCGCAGCGAGGTGAAGAAAGCGAGGACGTGGTCGGAGGACTGGGCGAGCGTGTTGGCCACGTCGTTTATCCCCCTGTCGCGAAGCTTCGACAGCATCTCGGTGCCGGTGTCGTCGTTGGCGTCCACGCTGTAGGTAAACTGGCGAGGCTCGTTTGTGCCGAAGACCCGGGCCATCCTGCCCTGCTTCTTTTCCGGCTGTCTGCAGAGAGCGTAGTTGATGCCCCTGTTGCCTTCTCCCAGCTCTGGCCCTGATCAGGGTCCCGTCGCTGGACTCCAGTCCGTTCAGGAGGCCTTGGACGCTGGCGAGGTATTCGTCGGAGAGCTCCTCCTTGAGCATGGCGCAGAGCGCCCTGAAGCCCTCCGACTCGAACTCGCCGGAGTGCTGTGTCGACGATGCCCCTCAGCTCCTTGAGCTTCCCGACGCACAGCTGGAGCACCTTGACCGCCCTGCCGAGGACCTGGTCCGTCGAATTGTAGGGGTTGTACCAGCCCCAGATCCCTTTCTCGCTCGCGGTCGTCTCCTCCGCGACTTTGTAGATGTCCCTGACGACGCGGGAGTTCTTCAAGCAGTCCTTGAGGGTGCTCTGGCGGTAGAGCATCTGGTCGAGGTCGACAAGGCTCAACAAGATCGCCCTCCTCGCCACGTCGAGGAGGAACTTGTCGTCGCGCGCCATGGCGTTCAGGAGGACGCCCAACTCTAGGTCCTGCGTCACCGCCTGCGCGCCGGGCGGCAGCTTCCGCTCCATGTCGAAGCTGCGGTCCCTGTGCATGAGGAGGACCTTCATGGTTTTATTCGCCCCTTTATTCGCTCGTAGGAGAGCTCGTACTTGTTGGCTATCGCCTGGGCGTACGCGAGCCCGTCGGCGGGCCGCCTTTCGATCTTGAAGGTGCACACCTCTGGATTGTCGGGTCTCACCGTGCTGAGAAGGCTGACGGTCTTCTCCAGGGTGGACAGCTCGTCGAGGAACGTCACGTAGATGCAGAGCGAGTCCAGCCGTATTATCCTCTCGAGAACCTTCTTTCCCAAGAAGACCGCGTCGGGCAGGGCGCTCGAGCTGAAGAGCTCGTTTACTACGATGATGCTGTTGGGCGTGCACTTGTCCAGGATGGAGTGGACCCTGACCAGGTCGTCCTCCAGCTTGCTCCTGAGGTCGTTGAGGTTCTCTTCGCGCTCAAAGTGGGTGAAGATCCTGTCGAACAGGAAGAGCCGCGCTTCCCTCCCCGGGACGAGGCAGCCAAGGCTGGCCATGTAGTGCAGCTGCGCGAAGGCGCGGGCGAAGGTCGTCTTTCCGCCCTGGTTGGGGCCGTTCACCACGAATATCCGCTCATTTCCCCTCATGTAGAAGTCGTTGGGGACGACGGACGAATTCTCGCGCATCAGCTTGATCGCGAGGGCCTGGTCGAAGCCTTCGTCGCTGGAGACCTCCTTGCTCTTGTCAGAGACCTCTGGATAGCAGAAGTGCAGGCCGGTCGCTCTGAGCTGCGCGACCAGGTCGAGGTCGGCGAGGTAGAACTGCACCTCGCGGTCGAACTTGGCGATCGTCTTGTCGAGATGGCCGGTGTGTTTCGCGCAGTAGCTTTCAAGGCCCTGGAACACCTCGGGGTACATCCGGGCGACGAACTCGAGCGCCGCCTCTTCGATGTGGTTCACGTCAAGATACTCGGGGATCTCGATGCGGTAGTCCTTCACCGCCCCCTGCTTGAACTTCGCGAACGTCTTCTCCACCTCCGCGCTGTACTCCGCCTCCCCCTCGTATTTGCGGACGGAGAATTGGTTGCCCCGGATGAGCAGGCTGTACTTTGACGCGGACAGGTCAGCCCTGACCTTCTTGGTCTCCGCGACCAGCGAGGTGAAGCCGTCGGACTCGGCATATTTCTTCAGATATTCAAGGAAAGACGAGAGCCCTCGCGATTTTGGATTCAGGGCGACCAGGTCGCGCGCCAGGCGGTCGACGGCCTCGCAGTACGCCTCCACCGAGTTCAGGAGCCAACCTTCCTTGACCTGCTTGTTGACGACCCTGTCAGATATCCCCCTGAACCGGCGCATCGCACTCATCTTCCGGGCGAAGGACTGGACGGCGTCGTGCAATCCTGGGGTCTCGAGCTCCTGCATTATCTCGTGGCGGTACTTGATTGCGTCGACGCTCCTCAGAGGAGCGAGGAAGAAGGGCCGCAGGGCGTACTCCTCTCTTCCGGCGAGGATGGCGTCCACGATCTGATTCAGATTCAGGTCGACGAAATAATCCGGGTCCGCACGCCCCGGCTCCGCGCCGTCCTCCGGCCTTTCAAACAAGATGCTGTGGAAGGTCATGGAGAGCGCCACCCCGTGGTCACCCACCCCTCGACGAAGGCGCGGCTTCCCACCGCCTCGTTGCCGTAGCGTATCAGCTGCTTTGTGAGGTGCCTCTGCGCACGCGGGGACGGAAGATACGTGCCGGGGCGGATTCTAGCGGAAGCGGCCTCTGGCGCCCTGGGGCCCTCGGCGGTCTTGTGGCCGCACCTCTTGCACTGGTATCCCTTCCCCCTACCCTCGGACTTCATTCCCGACCCGCAGAGGACGCACCGCGGGGTGGTCTTAATAGGTTGGTGCGAGGTCGAGAGGACGTCTATCTTCTCGACGTTGACCACCGCGGGGTTCTTCGACGACGCCCTCCTGACCCCTCCCGAGACCCTCACGGAGTCCCCCGGCCTCAAGAGGCGGGCGACGCGCCTGAGGTCCCCCGAGGGCTCGTAGACCATGCAGCACAAGGTCGAGGAGTCGTGGGCGCGAAGCTGGAGCATCAGGTGTCCGCCCTGGGACGGCTGGACCGAGGCGACGGCGCCCTCCAGCCAGCCCGCCGAGAACGCCTTGAGGGGCGTCGACAGCCGGCTCGTCAGGTGCGCGTCGGTGCACTGGTTTGTCGCGTAGACGATGTGCCCCAGGGCCTCCTCGCCCGTCCGGATCCTTCGGAAGGCCTCGAGCACGGTCCGGGGAGAGTCCCCCCTGACTCCCGCGAGGACGGGGTCTGGACCGGTCGGGGCGACGAGCACCCGCCCCGACTCGTGGTCGTAGCTGTTGAAGGTGTGAGGGAAGGTCTCGGCCTCCATCTCGATGACCGACTGGGGCTCGATTGCCCTGCGCGTCCCGCAGTTCTCGGGCCTGCGGTATGCGATGAGCTCGTATGTGTGGTCGTCCAGGTCGCAGGAGAAACCCAGGCTCGCGGCGGCGCCGACGATCCCCATCCCGTTCCCCAGGAGCCTGTGGCGGACCCCCATCTCCGAGACGGCGCGTATCACGCCTCTGTAGTTCACGATGCCGCTGACCGCCCTCTGGTACACCTGCCTGAAGAACTCCATGTCCCCAGCCGCTTCCTTCGACGCCATCACCAGCGCGGAGTTCGCGCCGTTCTCGACGTCGGCCTCTTGCTCGAGGAGCCGCTCCGCGGCGCTGAAGGCCTCGTCGCGCATGCGGTCCGAGCAGGCCCCGAACTCGATGCAGACCGCCGCGTTCCCCCTCGTCTTGAAGGGCACGTTGGGGTTGAGCCTGACCAGGCGCGGATAGGTCGGGAAGGTGCAGCCCATGCGGGCCAGCTCGGAGGCAATGAGGTAGCCGAGGTGGGTCGTGCAGTGCCCGAACCTGGAGTCGGTGTCGTCTATGCCGAGGAGGTAGCTCATGGTCTGGTTACTTTCCGAAAAGCTCGATGTAGATCCCGTTAGGGTCCTTGATGTAAGTCCACCGGCTCGTCTTCGTCTTCATGTCGATGACCACGGGGTAGCCCGCCTTCGCGGCCTCCGCCACGGCCTTCTCCAGGTCGTCGACCTGGAACGCGAGGTGGTCAAGGCCGTCTCCCACCGAGTATTTGGTGTGAAAGTCGCTCCCCTCCCCGTAGTAGTTCAGTTCGAGAAGATGCCCGCCCTCTTCGCTCACCAGGCCCACCGTCTCCCCCTTGGTCGCCTCAATCTTGGTCCGTCCAGTTACCTTCATCCCGAGAATCTTAGTGTAGAACTCGATGGACTTCTGCATGTCCTTCACCCTTATTCCGGTGTAGATGAGTCTCGCGTCCAAGTCCTCTCCGCCGAAAGTTGGCCTCGTCTCGCGATAGATAAGTCGTTTCTCGTGTGTGGGCCGGTGTCAAGGCAGACAAGCTCGACGGGCTGAGAACCCCGAGGTCGGCTAGCCCCCGGCGATGGCGGGGATGAAATCGACCTCGTCCGTGTCCCGCAGAGGAGCGTTTTTCGAGGCGGGGACGCCGTCTATCAGGATCATCATCGTGGGAATCATTGGGGCCATGGGTGGATGCCTCTCAGTGACCTGGGCGAGGAGATTGCTGAAGTAGGCGGGAGCCTGGAGAACGAAGTACTCCTGATTCACGTCGACAATCTGGGGCATCTGGAAATACGACGCCTTGACCCTTACCGAGGAACCTGAGGAGGTCCCAGTCAGCGCGGCGGAAGACGTCTGAAGCTGGGACGACACCGATGATGTGCTTTCGGCGGACCCGCCGGGCAGCGACGGCTGGAGGAGGCTCTTGGAGGAGGGTTCGGCGCTCGGAGATGCCCTTGCAGCTCCGCCGAGTAGAACGATTCCGGCGCCGACGGCAGAGAAGAGGAGCGCCGATTTCAGCAGTCGGCGCCTAGAGATTCTCTTCTCATCGTCCGGGGCCAAGGCACGCATCCACCTACTCTAGGGCGCCGCCTTCACTATCACGGTGCCTTGCATCCAGGGATGGTAAGCGCACCCGTACTGATAGGTGCCCGGGGTCGTGAAGGTGTAGGTGAAGGTGTCACCCGTGTTCATCTCGCCCGAGTCGAAGTTCTTGTCCACCGCCGTCACTGTGTGGGGTGCGACGTCGTTGTTGGTCCACTGGACAGTGTTGTTCACCCCGATTACCACCGTGATCGTTGCTGGGGCGTAGCCCGGTCCCGCGGTGTTCACTTCGGAGCCCTGTGGGATGCTCACATGTACCTCCGCTGCGGCCGCGCTAGAGGTGGAGGTTGTCGAGGTCGTGCTGGTAGCACCGCCGACGAGGAAGATCCCTTCGTCGCCCTTTGGCACGAACTCGAATTGGTGGGTCACGAACGGGTTCTTGCCTCCTGGATCTCTAAAGTACATGTCGACTATCGCGCCTCCGGAGGGCGGGATGTTCAGGGTCTGCAACCCGTACTCTGCGTTCGCGGGGTTGCCGTCGATGTAGGTGGTGTTGAGCAGCGCCCCGATGACGTGGAATGCGCTCCATTCGTTCGGCCCCGCGTTCAGTATGAATAGCCTAACGAGTTGGTTTGGCAGGACCGGCAGAGGCTTGGCCACGTAGCCGTTCGCCTTTGCATTGAATACGACGTAGGTCGGACTCCCCTCGAGCATCTTCGTGTAGTTGCCGGCGTAGTTGCCGTCAGCGCCAGTCTTGCCGTTGAGGTAGAACTCGCTCTGGACGAGGACATACTGCCCGCCAGGCGCTGGCGGCAGCGGCTTGGTGGAGTTCACTATTATCGCCCCATACATGCCATCGGCGATGTGCTCGATGGCTGGCGAAGTCCCGCAATGATACATGAACACGCCCGGATAGTCGACGGTGAAGTTGAAGGTCTCCGATTGGCCGGGAGCTATAGGCTGGTAGTCAGCTGACCAGCTGACCTGGCCGGCGTGGAAGTCAATGGAGTGCGCCATTGTCGTGAAATCATTGACGAATGTCGCGACGATCGTGTCTCCCTGGTTCGCCCAGATAGTGGGGCCCGGTACCGTCCCGTTGAAGGTCCAAGCGTCATAGGTCACGTTGGTGGCGAGCGTTATTGTGGCGGGCTCGGCCACCAGGGTGATGTGCCTGGTGGTGGGCGCGACTTGTGAAGTCTGAGCGACGGTCTGCAAGGCCGTGTGCGTAGCGGAGCTCGAACTGCTCTCTAGGGAGCTCACCTGGCTCTGGAGATTCGTGACGTCGCTCTTGTTGGCTGCGCCAGCTTCGAAGAACGCCACCGTCGCCGTGAAGAGGACGAAGATCGCCGCTACCGCGGCAATCTCTGTCGTTGTCATGCCACTTCGGGATTTCGGTTTCCTCACTTTCTAACACCCGCAGAAGCAAAGGAATGGATTTTGGTTAACCCTTAGCCCTAATACGTCAGGGGTGCCCCTCGTTTCCGCCGCGCTCCGACCGACTGCGCGCCCCACACCCGTCCAGTCCCTATAGCGTTAGGGAGCAAGCCTTTACCCCGTATCAAGGCGGCAGCTTCAATGGCGTATGCGGAGCAGGACAGGATAACGCCCCTGAAGAACGAGCACAGGGTCATATCCCGCCAGCTAGCCATCGTTCTGGGCGAGCTGACGGCCTCCCCGCCACCCCCCGAGGAACTTCAGCGCTCAATCGAGCGTCTCGGATCGCTTGTGGAGATGCACTTCACGGGAGAGGAGGAGAGCCTCTACAAGCCGCTCAGGCTCAGGCTTAGAAGAAGCAACCCGGTCGAGGCGATGACCCGGGAACACAGGACGATACTCAAGACGCTCGGGGAGCTTCATTCCTGCTTGGCGAGGTGCAGGGCCGACTCGAGCCGCTCGGGCGAGCTGCGGTCCTGTTTCTATGCGTTTCAGAGAGAACTCGGCAAACACATCGAGAGGGAGGAGACTGTCGTCTTCTGGTTGGCCGACCTGAAGCTTTAGGCTTCTTCTCAGGGCTCATCCGTGCTTCATGCATCCTTAATATGACCCACCACCCCCGTCCTCACACATGCTCGAAGCGGTGCTTCAGTGCCCGCAACCCCATAGTTGGATCCAGATTGCTGCGAACAGATACTCCGCCGCGGTCGAGATCCTCGATTCGAAGGCGCTCCCAAATGATTCCGTTGAGCACCTCTTCGACATCCAGGTAAAGCCCGACCTCACGGACGACCTCCTGGCAGCCCTCACGCGCGACGTTGACCTTGTCAAAATCGAGACGGTGAAGTCAAATAGCGGGCACGTCTATGGTTCGGCGACCTCCCTGAGGTGCACCGTCTGCATGGATGTGGCGAGGTCCAAGTGCTTCCTCGCCTCCGTGGAGATCACTTCAGAAGGCGCCCGATGGACGGTGATAGGCAACAATGACTCCTTCAGGGAGCTCCTCGCCGCGCTGGAGGATGACAAGATTCCCTTCGAGGTGAAGATGAAGAGGAATTTTGGGGACGCGGAGTTGCTTACTGGAAGGCAAGAGCAGTTGTTGGCAATCGCGTTCGAGAGAGGATACTTCGACTTTCCCAAGAAGGTGGGGCTCGAGGAACTTGCGGCCCTTGCAGACGTAAAGACGTCGACGCTCGCGGAGATCCTCCGCAGAGGACAGAAGAAGATCCTGGGAGAGTACCTTACGAGACGCTCCCTCTTGCACCGGAGCAAGGAATAGACCCTTCGTCACGGGCCCAGTTTGCTTTCGATTTCTCTCTCTTTCATCCGCGCTTCCTTGATCTGCCTGCCGAGGCGGGAGGCGAAGAGGTAGTTCATCACCCCGACGTAGAGCCACGCGAAGGTAACGAGGATCAGGACGACCTCGAGCGCCAGGAGGGTCGGGTCGAGGAGGTTCACCGTCACAACCTTCGTCCCGGTCGTGAACGGGGTGAGCACCTGGTCGAAGTAGGAGGCTAGGAGGAGGAATGCGACGACCATGGTAATCAGCGAGAGAGCCTTCATCCTCGCTTGCCCGTCCTCGATGTGCCTCACGAAGGAGCCGTGAGCCTCGATGATCTGCACCGACGGCTCCAATTCGCCGACTTCGGGATCGGCCCGCTTCTCGTCGTCGGAACTCGACAAGGACTTGGCTTTCGCCTCGTTTGGCGGATAAAACTATTCCTCATCTAAGATGAGTCCGCGAGTTTCCGAGGCGCGCCTTGGCCGAAGGCTCGTCGTCATTCCAGCCAGACAGGGTCGGCTCGCTTGATGTTGCCACCACGCTCGACAGAAGCGTAGACGCCGACCTTGACTTTGTTGTGACGGACAGCCGTGCGCAGGATGCCCAAGTCGTTAGGCAGGTCTCCCTGCGCGAGCGTCGTCATCACGCACCTGCCGCAGGGGCCGCTGACCTTCAACCGGACTTCCTCTCCCACTCGAAGGGTTCGACCAACCCAACCGTTCTCCACGAAGTCCTTGACATGTTGAGCCGTTTCAACCACCAAGTTCGGCCTGAACCTCCTCGCTTCGAAGCGACCTTCGGGGTATAGCTCCCGAAGTCGATCTGTGGTCGCGGTCGTAAGAACGTGAACGGATGCGGCGTCAAAGAACGTTCGTGCGGGCATGAATTCCTCCGTCACTTTCTCCCTGTTGGCGAGCCCCTCTATGTCTGGCCAGTACTCCTCGAGGCTGGGCTTTTCCAAGGACGACGCCATGAGCCTAACCCGCGCACCGAGCGCTTCTGACAGCGCGTCATCAGTCCCTGGCTGGTCTGCCATCACCGACCTGCCGTCCGGGAGAGAGATGCGGACGTCAGGGAGGGGTTCACCGGATCTGGGAGGGTCGACAAACGAAGCCCGAAAATCGAAGAGCTTCCCCCACTTCAGAGGGTTCTTTGCGCTCGCCACCTTTCCAGTAGTTTGGTCGACCAGCGCACGAGTCCGATCGCCGAGCAGTCCATGCTCCGTGACACACGAAGCATTGAGCTCCTCTCCCATCATCGACTTTATGGGGTAGCGCCAAAGAGAAACCACAGAGCCGACTGGAGCCAGAGCTCCCTTGGGCGGGATCTCGGTTTGCTGCATTGATGCTCCTGAGGCAATTCAATCCTGATACATAAGACTGGTTGTCGGTTGTCATGATTTTTCGGGACGTGCCTCTATGACGAGTCCGGCGATATCTTCGTCCACACCCTCTCCCACTCTTGAAGGAGCTGGCTCCCGTCTGCCGTGATCGTGTAGACGTTCTGACCTTCCCTTGCCGACTTTTCTACGAAGCGCCTCGACTCTAGCAAGGTCGCGAACTCCATGAACTTGTCGAAGCTCAGCCCCGTGGACTGGGCGAGCCTCGTCGGCCCCCGAGGACCGACGCGCAAAATCGAGAGTATCTCCATGAGAATGAGAGTCCTCTCTCGCTTCTTCAACTATCCCTCCTTGTGAAGGGAATCGAAGTAATTAAGTCGAGGAGTGGGCGAGGTCGGGTTCCGGCTTCTCAGGCCCTGGCGTTTCCTTTGATGCCCGGCATCGTGGTCACGTGCCTCCCTTCGGGCCGCCTTTCCCCCGCACCAAGAGGACTATCAGTATGACCGCGACTATCGACGGTATCGCTACGCCCGCAGCGAAGAGCCCCGTGGAGACCGTCCCGCTCTGCGTGGTCGTCTGGGTGGTCTGGGAGGTGGTTGAGGTGGTGGTCGAGGTGCCGGCGAGCGGACCGCCCAGCACGTACACCAGCGCTGACCCGGTCAGCTTGACAGGGATGTTGACTGTCCCGTTCCAGTACGAGACGTTGACCACCAGGTTCGCCGTGAAGTTGCTCAGCTTGAAGTCGCTAGGAATCTGCAGTGCAATCTTCGACGTGAGCGCCTGCCCGGGGGAGAGCTGCAGCGGAAGGCCCGTCGCGGTGCTCGAATTGAGGGCAGGCGGAAGCGCTGTGGCGGTGATAGTCTCGTTGAACAGGGTGACGTTCCCATTTGGCGGCACGTCGGAGTTGATCACGAAGACGCTGAATGTCTCGTTGCCGCCAGGGTAGTTCCCATGCGTGGCCGGGTTCAAGGTGGCCCAGACGGGCTCGGCTGGGACGTCGTACGGGCCCGCGAGGCATTCGCCCGCCCCCGGCTTGAGGACGCACTGCGCACTTGCCGGCGTGGCGCCTAGGAAGGACAGCATCAGGAGCATGAGCATGGTTGCCCCCATCAGCTTGGGGAGACGCTTCTGCATGGAAATGAGACTGGCCAGACGCCCGATATAATGCCTTCTCCTCCGACCGATTCGAACTCGCAGTAAGCACTCATCTAAATGAGTGCTTACGATGAGCAATTCTCTATAAGCTCGCTCCGTCCTTTCTACGCATGATTTCGAGCAACAAGCTCGGTCTGGCTGGGGTTCACGCGGATGGGCGGGCAGGTTCGAGCTGAAGCTCGACGACCTCGAAGGGAGGATCGCGATGCTCGGCCAGGGCGCGAACGAGCTCGCGCCGCTCGTGGCCTACGCGTGCCACGAGGCGGGGCTGAAGGCGCTCCTGCTCGACATGGACGGGAGCGTCTGCGGACTCGCTCTCCGGCTACATGGACGAGTACGACCTCTCCTACTTCCTCTACGACTCGCTCAGGATCGAGGACAACCCCAGCGTCCACGCCCAGCTCATCGCCGGCGCCTACTCCAGCGCCCTCGACCTCTCCTTCGAGCAGGAGGCGAGCCTGAACGCCATCGCCCAGATAATCGCCAACGAGCGGGGTGTCGCCAGCCCCGCGTCGCTCGCCGACCTGATACAGTCGCCCGACTCCGCGAAGGGGCGCGCCGTCGACAGGCTGAGGGTCAGGCTGGAGGCCCTCGCGTCGCTCAACATGGTCGGGGAGAGGGACGCGGTCAAGCAGATGCTCGGGAAGAGCGCGGTCCTGAGCTTCAGGAATGCCGGGTCACCCGAGGCCTCGAGACGGCCGCGGCCCTCTTCCTCGCGAAGCTCCTGGCGATGCTGGGCGAGCGAAGAGGACGTTCAGGGCCCGACGTCATCATCCTGACCGAGGCCAACCGCCTCTTCAAGGAGCGCCCGGTCTTCAGGAGGAACCCGCGGTTCCTCACCTCGTTCGTCTCCGCGCCGCTCCCGAAGGTCCTCGCGTCTGACGCGGCCTATGGGCTCGACGAGGACTTCATGGACACGTGCTCCATCAGGATACTCTCCAGCGCCGCGTGGAACGGCACGGGCAGAGGCGGCCTCTGCTCACCCCCAACATGTTCATGTTCCAGAACCCCCCTACGGCTCGAGCGAGGTCTTCGTCCCGAGGGAGTTCGAGGCAGAGGAAGGGGCAGGCCAGGACGGGCGCCTCGCCTCGTCCCGACGGCCGAGCGAAGAGCTCGCCAAGCGGATACTCGAGGACATCGCTGGCTACGAGGGCGCGACGCGGCCCTCCGCTGGTCGTCCTTCCTCTCTCCGAGTTCGACAAGGACCTCCTCGAGAGGACCTTCGACAAGCTCCAGGCCGAGGGATACATCGCCGTCCGCCGCAGGAGAAGTCGGGGCGGACGATGAGCGGGCTCTCGCTCACCGAGAAGGGGCGGAGCCTCCTGGGGAGGACGAGGTGATGCCGGATGGACAGAGATCCAGACCGGGGCGCCAAGGCGCTCGACACCCTCACCGACGGCGGGCTCGCGACCGGGACCATCACCCAGATCTTCGGCGAGAAGGCCCTCGGGAAGAGCATCCTCTCGCTCCAGGCCGCCTACTCCGCCGTGGCCGAGCGGGCACAGCGCGCATAATCCTCGACACCGAGCAGTCCTACTTCAGCTACCTCGTCGCTACTGGAGGCCCGGCTTGAGCAAGAGGTTCGGGACAGGATATCAGCTCAAGGACCTGAAGCTCGAGAGGGCCCACGAGGTCGTCGAAGAAGAAGGACCAGGCGGTGCCCGCGGAGCGAGCTGGTCATCACGCGCTGAGCAGCACGCTCGACCAGCTCGGGATCGCCTACAGCGACACCCACATGGCTCGATCGCCGACCTGCGTCTCCCCCGAGTTCCACGTCAAGCTCGACGGGACTGAGGAGCCCTCCGTGATGATCATCCAGATGCCGGACGTCATCGACCTGCTCGCGCTCCACGGGAGACGTCGCAGAAGGAGGTCTCCGAGGGCGGGAGGGTCGAGCTCAGGCTGCAAGTCGACCCCGGTCTACCAGTCGGTGCTCCACCAGATAATCGAGGCAGACGAAGGCCAAGCTCCTCGTCTACGACTCGATCTCCGCGCCCTTCAAGTCGACCTTCCCGAACACGCAGGACCTCCCCGCCAGGAGCGCGGGGATGGCCATGCTCCTCGCCCACGCGCAGAGGCTCTGCGTCGAGTTCGGCATCGCCGTCGTGGTGGTGAGCCACGTCTCCATCGACCCGATGCACGCCGTGGGACAGGCAGCCCTACGGCGGGGTGATGCTCGGGCACGAGGCGAAGTTCAGCTTCGAGCTGACCAAGGAGACGCTCGAAGAGGAACAAGGAGGCCGACGCGGTCAACCCGGAGGACGAGAGGCGAAGAGACGTCAAGGCGTTCTGGGTCGCACCGGCACCCGGCGATGGAGGAGTACTCGAAGTTCGGGTTACGCGAAGGTCGACGAGGAGGGGTTCCACTGATGGGCTGGATGCTGAAGATTGGGGCGTTCCTCCTCGCCATCATGCTCTTCGGGGTGGGGGTATGGGAGATTTCCCTCCTACTCTTGGCTGGCTCTTCGTCCCGCCTCTCCTGAGGTTCCGGAGGGGCAAGCCGGCGTTGCAAAATAAGGGAGGGCAGAGGGGCAAGTTCCCGGCCAGAAACGTCCTGGCCGGCTTGCTCTTCCTTTTCGCCTTCGTGGGACTCCTCTCGCACGGCGTCTTCTCCCCGCTGGTCTTCGGGTCGCTCGGCGCGCTCGTCCTGCTCTGGGGAAGGGTCCCGATTGCGGTCCTTGGCTCGAAGCTGAAACCCGTCGAGGAGTCGATCCCTCAAGGTCCTCCCCCATCCCGCTGTCCTGGGCGGCGGTCGCCGAGGTCAAGCTTCTGACCCACGACGTGGGGAGGGCGATGGCGGGAGTGGCCGGGACAGTCCTCGTATCCGCGCAGGAGACTCCTTCCATCTACGTGGTCGTCGAAAGGCGGGCGGCGGGCGAGAAATCGGCTGAGGAGACGGTCCTAGCGGCCCTCAAGGAGACCGCGCTAGCCCTGTCCCCGCTCGGGGCATACCTGCTCCCTCTCGACTCCAAGCAGGCGATGGAACTCCTCCAGCCCTCCCTCGAGGCCTCCAAGGTCGGCGAGGGCGACTGGTCGACTACCCTGGCGTCCGGCACCTACGACCTCCTCTCCATCGGGCAGGAGAAGGGCTTCGCGAAGTCCCTCGGGCTGTATCGGAGGGTCGACCATGGTCGCGAAGGACGCGGCGGCCTTCCTCCTTCGTCTCACGAGTTCGCGCACCCTCCCTTCCTCATTGAGGTCTACAAGTCCGTAGGCAACAGGCTCTCTTGGCCGCAGCCGGACCAGTGCACGGCGTTCCTGAGCAGCCTCCTCGCGACGAGCGGCGAGCCCATCGGGACCAGGATAGTGGACACCGGCGCCAACTCCCAGGCGCATATGGTCGTGGTAAAGTCCCAGGGGAGCCCCCCGGTCGAACTCAGCAGGGCCCAGCTCAGGGCCGTCGTCAGGATGTACGACAAAGAGACGCGATAGTGTGGAGACTTGGGCACACTCGGGGTTCTCGCGAGGCTCCTTGCGCTCGCTGTAATCCTGATCGTCAGCTTCCTCCTGACCGAGGTCATACTCTCCCTCGCCAGCTCTGTGCCGACGCTGATTGGAGCCGCACCCGTTCCCGTGTCGCCGGCCGGCCAGCTCTTCGGAGGTCTGCTTGAGGTCGTGTCCGCCACCTTCGTGGGCGCCCTCTTCACTGCCCCTCTGGCGCTCGCAATGTTCGGGCTCGCGGGGGCGTGGATCAAGCGCGTGGCAACCAAATCCTCCAAGTACCTCTCGCTCGCGCTTGTCTCCGCGTTCGCCCTGGATGTCGCCGCGGATGGCATGTCCGGAATCGGCGACCCCGCCTCCGCAGGCCTCCTCCTCCTTGGGCTGGCGGGAGTCGGCGTCTTCCTCTTGGCCATCGCGTCCCCCTCGACCCTCCTCAGGGCGGCCAGCGGAGGGCTGGACGCAGCCCGCAGGTCGGCGGGCCTCAGGAGGGAGAGAAGGTCCAACGTGGCAGCGCTCGAACTGCAGGTGTCCCCCACCGCCCACGTCCGCGGAAAGGAGAGGCCCGAGCGTATCCGGACGGAGACAATCAGGTTCCAGCGCCTCGTTCGGGCCCTAGTCTCCCTGGGAGGGAGAGTGGAGCTGCGCGTGAGCTTCAGGGAGGGAAGGGGCAGGATTCTTGTCCTCGCCCGTGGCGCGACGGGACGCGAAGAGCTTCAGGAGAGGCTCCTCGGCGTCGTAAAGGCCCACCTCCCAGAGTTCAGCTCTCAGCCCTGCGAAGTCCCAGAGGCGCCGCCCAAGGCCTGGCACTCCGTTTCGCTCGTCGGCGTGCCCGAGGCCGCGGAAAACCCGCTTGAGCCTCTAGCCCGGTACTTCCTCGAGAACGGCTACAGCGGCGACTACCAGGTCACCATGGAGAGGACGTGGGTCGACCCGTTCCGCAAGCTCCTGTCGAGGAGGGAGCAGAAGGCTATCGCCCAAAGGGCGGAGGGGCAGAGGACGGAGTCCTCCATCCAGGGGGAGCAGGAGACCACTTCTGTCCGCGACTATGTCGAGCAGGTGAAGCTCGAGGAGGCGGTCAAGCTCGTCGAGAGGCACCAGTCGAGCCTGGTGCTGAGGTGCTGGGTGCGCGTCACTGGCCTGGGGAAGGACGCCGACGCCGCGAAGAGGGTGGCCGAAGGGGCCTCCTCGGTGCTCGTCGGGTCCCTCTCGAGCCACCGCTCGGCCTCCGCCCTGAAAACCGCCTCCTCAAGGCAGCTGGTCGATCGGCTCGAACCCAGGGGAGAGCACGCCCTTCTCCTCCCCAGCGAGGCCGTGCCCTACGCCTGGATGCCGCAGGTGGCGCTGGGCATGGCCGAGTGGCTCCCTCCGCCGAGTTCGAGCTGCCGCCGAAGCTCGAGGGCGAGATCTAGCTCGGGAGGATCGTCGTCCACTCCTCTCCCACCGGCCACGAGGCCACGATTCCCCTCGACGTCCTGACCAAGCACTCTTCATCACGGGGATGACGGGCAGCGGCAAGACCACCTCCTGCTTCAGCCTGCTCACTCCAGCTCTACCGGCTCGGGATCCCGTTCCTGGTAATCGAGCCCGTCAAGAGCGAGTACAGGTCGCTCCTCACGCAGATCCCGGGCCTGCAGGTCTTCACCGTGGGGGACGAGGATGCCGCGCCCTTCAGGCTGAACATCTTCGAGCCTCCGCCCGGGGGTGAGGGTCCAGACTCACGCCGGAGAACCTCGAGGCCGCGTGGAACGCCAGCTTCGTGCATGTACGCGCCCCTCCCCTACGTCGTGAAGGAGATCCTCGCGGAGACCTACAGGGCCTGCGGACTGGGACCTCCGCAACAACGCCAGGGGCAGGCCGATCACCTTCGAGGACTTCCGGGCGACTGCGAGAGGGTGACGCGGAGGCTGGGCTACGAGCCCAAGGTCACGATGGACATCGAGGCCGCCCTCATGACCAGGATAAGGAGCATGACCCTCGGCGGGAAGGGGCCGCTCTTCAACACGGTCGGCTCCATCCCCCTCGAGGACGTTCTCCGGCGGCCGACGGTGGTCGAGCTCCGAAGCATCGCGAACAGCGAGGAGAAGGCCTTCGTCGCGGCGCTCCTGCTCATGAACCTCCTCGAGTACAGGGAGACACAGGGGAACGTCGAGGCAGCTGCGGCACCTCACCCTCGTCGAGGAGGCGCACCGGCTCCTTCCGAACATCTCCACGGCCAAGGGAGACCCCGAGGGCGCCGACCCACGGAAGAGGATGGTCGAGCAGTTCGCCGACATGCTCGCCGAGGTCAGGGCCTACGGGGAGGGCCTTGCGATCGTGGAGCAGATACCCACCAAGATACTCCCCGACGCGGTCAAGAACACCGCCACGAAGGTCGCGCACCGCGTCCCCTCGGCCGACGACCGGGAGGTCCTCGCGGGCGCGATGAACCTCACCAAGCCAGCAGGCCGCCGTCTTCGCGGCCCTGAGCCCGGGCGAGGCGATCGTGAGCCTCGGAGAGGCATCCCCTGCCGGTCAGGCTGCTGGTCCCCGACGTCATCCGGAAGTTCGGGATCCCGGTCGGGGAGGTCGGCGACGAGGAGGTCAAGAGGCACATGACCGAGTTCTACCTCAAGAACCCCCTCCCGCGGGCTCCGGCGAGCTTCTTCGAGGACTCCATCCTGCCGATGGTGGACTCGGACTGGTTCAAGGCGAGGTTCATGGAGGCGTACCGGGCCTGGCTCAAGACCGGGGACACCGAGCCGCTGGCGGGGCTGGTCTCGGAGGGCGCGTCGAAGTTCGCGAGGGACGACGAGGGGAGGTTCGAGCTGGCCACCAAGGTGCTCTCGCTCGCCGTGCAGTTCTACCTCCCGTTCGACGAGGAGGACAGGGCGCGGTTCCCCCGCCTCTTCATGCAGGAAGTCCAGAGGAGGAAGAGGTCGCATGGCTGAGCACTCCGAAGAGCCGGAAACCGGCGAGCCTGCGAACGAGCTGGAGGAGCTCAGGTCGGAGCTTCGGGAGAGGTATCCAGAGAAGGACGAGGCCGCGCATCCGGATGAGAGCAAGAGCGAGCTTGAGGAACTCAGGGACGAGCTAGCGGAGAGACACCCCACGGAGGAAGAACCGTCATGAAGTCCGCCACCCACAACTTCTTCTCCTTCGGCCTGATACTCTACGTAGTCTCGCTCTTCGGGTATCCCTTACTCCTCACAGTAATCCTGGCGGCCTTGGCGACCCTTTTCACGAACGCGCTGATCGACGCCGTCGGCCACACGACCGGGGGAGGCGTGCCCATCGGACCTGGGTAGGCCATTCAATCGTCACGGCGCCGCTGTGGGGAGCCCTCGCCTGGGCGCTCATCCTGATAGTCCCCGCGGCCTACGTGGGCGTCTTCCCTCCCCACCTGGTGCTGCTCGGATTCTTCACCTCGCTCGGGTTTCTGTCCGGTTGGAGCCACCTCCTGCTCGACTCCCTCACCGAGGGCGGGGTCTTCGACCTCGACGGGAAGCGGCGCGCGCTCGCGCACTTCGCCTACGACAATCCTCTCCTGAATCTTGGGTTCAGCGCCCTCGGGGTCGCGCTGGTCCTGATGGCCGTGCTATAGCGGCGGGTGGGCTGGGTCGCCCGAGGTCAAGAGTCGCGAGGGGGCCACCGATGCGCCGGAGCGGAGCGAGGAGAACCTGGAGAACTTCAGGGAGAAGCTCGCCAGGCGCGAGTCAGGAACCGAGCTTGACCATCTGAGGGCGGAGGTCAGGGAGAAGTATCGTTCGGGAGTTGAAGAGAACCCGGAGGCAACGGGTCCGGCATTCCAGCCAGGCCATCTCAGCGAATCCGAGACAGGGCGCTCGGGACAAGCAGGCGTTGGCGAAGAAATACGCGGCTCGGCTTCTGATTCCAACTTGCCCAGCAGGGCCGGCTCTTCGGCCGAACCAATAAGGGAGAAAACGCTAGAAAACTCGGATGCGGAGGGTTTTCGAATCTCACGGCGAGATTCGGGCGAGCGCGAGCCAGAGGTCTCAGCTGACAGGCCGCCGCTCCCACCACGAGGACTCTCGGTTGAGGCCCCGGCTTCGCCGAATCGCAGAGATGAAGATGTCGCGAGCGGAAGCCGAAAAGATAGAGGGACGGCAGAGAGGACTTCCGAAGAATAGCGAGCTCGATCCCGCCGGGAATGACCATGATCGGGCAGACCGGAACGAAACGCAAGAGTATCGCACTAGCTTCCCGGCCACAGCAATGACCCAAAAGTACACCGGCCTGAGAAGATTTCAAATTCAGACGGAACTCTTCGAGGACAGGACGAGAGCAAAACTGGAAGAAGGGAAGACTTACGCGATAAGCGGAGAGATAGAGGGCATCTCTGAATTCCGGAAGATACACACCGGCGGATTCAAAGGCGAGTTCATGGCGATTTACGCTCCAAGAGAGAAGATGGACTCGATTGTCGAGGGAGAGAAATACAATCTTCACGTTCGGTCCGTCGAAGAGGTTTCGAGGTCGCCCGAGCGGCTGGGAACCTTCCATCTGACCCCCTATCTCTTTCCCGGAGGAGAGGGCAAACTACGGTTCGACCTGACCACGTCATCCCTAGAGAAGAGGTCGGGCGTGAAATTGGAGGAGGGCAAGATCTATGACGTCAAGGGGAAGATCGGAGACTCGTACACCTTCGAACAGAAGCACAGAGCGCATGAGGGAACTCCGCACATTTTTATCTGGATTCCAAAAGAACACGCGGGTGAGTTCAAGCTCGGCGAGAAGCATGAGCTCACAGTAATCTCTGTGACAGAGCAGCAGATCTCGTTGCGGTGCCCAAAAGCGAAGTCCGCACCAAGCTCCTCATACAGTCGCGAACCTTGGAGTCCTTGGGCGTGGATGTCGAGTCAATGAGGACAGCAAAAGAGAGTGGCAGGCTTCTCGATGTGACGCTCAGGAAGGTTACGCCGGAGGGCCAGGCGCCTGCTCGCAGGGTCTTTGGGAAGCTGGAGCCCCAGCGAGGAGTCTTGCTGTTGAATATTGCGGACGTGGGAGGAAAGCAGGGAGACACGTATGAGACTCTGAAGGTAAGGAAGCTCGAAACAATGGATTTTGTGAACGGCTTCAATGGTCGCAGAGGGCCACGGTACGGGAACGTGACCCTCGGACTAGAAGGAAACAAGTTGGGTATGCGCGTAGATGGGACGAATTTTGAAGCAAAATCGCACTTGCTCGATGTCAATAAGCTTAGGGCAGTCTTGAAAGCTGAGTTCGAGCCGTTCAAGAAAGAGTTCTCCTTCTGGTCTGACGGGGAAAGAGTCACCGCGAAGTACAGGGGAGAAAAGACGATAGATTCGTTTTCCTTATCGGCAAAGGGCCTGACGATGACGTACTCCAACACTCGACAGGAGTTCGCTACTCGACTGAGCACAGAACTTTCGGAGAAGGACGTGACCGATATGCCGCAAATTCTTCAACGACTCCAGTTGATTGACGAGAAGAGGAGATTGAAGGAATTCATCGATTCCGCGCTGATGAATCAGCGCGATCCTATATCGTCAATAGGCTTTCCTTGGCCCAGCGCCAAGGGAGCATGCGAGGCAAACTTGAAAGGGGAAATCTTGGGGAAGACGTCGCCGCGGCCTTGCTCACGAAACTTGGATGGACAGAGACGGCCCAGGCACCCCTTCTCCAGCCTAGGGACAGGAAGAGGGTCGGAGAAGGGGGACGGACGGGCTTTTCAGAAGCGACTCCACTGGAGAGTTGTATCTCGTCGAGGTCAAGTGGTGGGATAACCCGAACATCGCGATGAAATACGCATCCGAAGAATTGTTGAGACGCAAAGTCAAGGAGGAACATGACCAGACTTGGGGAGCAATCAGAGGCGCTTATATCGCAGTCATCGATTATGATTTAAGGAGCAAGGAGGGTGAATTACGTGTCAAGCGCGTCTGGTAAAATGAAAGCGGTTTCAGAAAACGCCGAAGAGCTCCGTGACCTGATGACCAAGCTGACGGGCTGTAGGTACGAGGTTCGTGATGCGAAGACTGGATTTCCGCCAGCCCCGCAACGTGCCTCTTGGTATGTCTTCGCTCCCAGCTTGGAAGCGAAAAGCAGTCGATATGCTCATGACTTGTGGAAGGATGACCGATCGTCGATACATCTTGAATCATTCCACCTAGGCGACACGTCGCGGTGGATTGAGGACGAGTATGGAGAGGAAGGAGCTACTGCTGCCTCCAAGATTGACTATTCTGATTTTGCTGTTGCGAGGACCATCCTTGCGAAGAAGTTCCCGACAGTGGAGAAGTCTTTGAGAGCATACGAGAGGATTGCGTCTGGCGTCTCCGCGAAACATGGCGTGAATCTCTCGATAAGATACGAGGGTGGCAGTGGAGGCGCCATATTCTATCTACACGCGAAGATTGAGGCCGGGTCTCACGACTCCGGAAAAGGCCTTGAACTGATCGAGCGAAATCTCGAGGCGCTCAAGGAGGCATGGAGCAGGATTGAGGAATATGGGCACGAGAAGCAGAAGGAAAGCCGTTGAATACGGTATTGGCCACAGAATCCGGCGGGATATCGCATACCCGCGAAAGGCTGCTCGCGTTGCGTAGCGTCTAAACTAGCCTTCGACGACTATCATCGTCAGGGTGCTCCTGACGCGGTCGAGCCTGCGGATCTTCCAAGTGATGGTCTCCTTGACCTTCTCCATCGTGTCGGCTTCGACACTAGCGATGATATCATAGACCCCGTAGACGACGTAGACGTCACGTACGAACTCTAACCCTCTTAGCGACTTTTAGCAGCTCCTCCTCTGCCCCCAAATCAGCGTTGATGAGAACGAAAGCCATTGGCATGGTTGTTCACGGGTATTTGGCTGAACTCGGTATAAAAGACTTCATTTTGACAGGGCGGAGGCTTCTCGAAATGCGTTCATGACCGTAAGCGTGCTCTCTGCTCTCAGAGATGCGCTTACCCCTTCAGCTTGTCCAAGTCGATGACGGAGAGACCCAGTCGCGCGTAGGACCCCTCGCTCGAGAGCAGTGTCATCCCGAGCCTCTTGGATGTCGCCGCGTGCAGCGAGTCAAAGAAGGTCAGGCTAGGCATATCGCCCCGCATCCTTTCTGCGACGATGACGTCGCTGAGGCCCAAGGCCGATGGCTCGCCGACGCCATGTTCAGCCAGTAGCGCGGCCATCAACGAGAACGTCTCCTCGACATCCTTGCCTCTCACGCCCCTTGAGTACAGCACGGCCCTCACTTCCAGCACCGCGGAAGAGAGGAGGGTGATCTGAAGGCCTCCTTCCTGGTGCATCCTGAGCGCGGCCGCGACGTTTGCGTGCCTGACGTCCGATTTTCGCAGCCCGAAGAGAAAGTCCGACTCCACCGCTACTTTTCGTCCTGTCTCAGAAGCCATTCCTCGGCCTTCCTCCGTGACTCCCTGTCAAAGCGGAAATCGCCGATGATGCGATCGAGCCTCTCCGCGGGGTCAGCGGGGATGGGCTTGAGCAGGAGGTCGTCCCCGTAACGGATGACGAAGAACCTTTGGCCCTTGACCATCTTGAACGTGGCCCTGACCTCCTTCGGAATGGTGATCCTGTACCTCTCATCCACCTCGGCTACTTCCAACCCACAAATACAGACTTTGACCCTCATATTTAATAATTTACCCGCATGGGCTGCGGGAGAATCGGACTCCGCGCTGGCTCTCCCGCCTAGGTGACCGTCAGCTTCGATGTCCCCGAGCTGAGGACGTGACTTGGGTCGCCGCCATACTTCGCGGTTATCGTCACCACCCCTGCCGTTGACGGAGTCGTGTAGGTCACGCTGCACTGACTCTGGGTCGCGCTGATTGCGGTTAGGGTGCACGTCGCGCTCGTGAAGCTCCCGCCCGCCGAGCTGGCTGTCCACGTGACGGTGCCGGTCGGCGCCTTGGAGGTACCGGCACTCTTGTCAGTGACCGTGACCGTGAGGGTCGTCGGCGTCGCTCCGCCCACTGATGCGCTGCTCGGGCTTATGGTCGTGCTCGTCGTCCTCTTGCTTATGGTGATGGTAGATGATTTCGAGCTCTTGGCGTGCGAGCTGTCTCCAGAGTAGGCCGCGGTGATCTTGATTGACCCCGCCGACGCCGACGGGGAGGGGGTGTAGGTCACGCTGCACTTGCTAGAGTGGGAGCTCGCGGGCGAAAGCGAGCACGTGGCTGAGCTGAACGTCCCTCCCTTGCCGCCGTCGCTCCACAAGGTGGTGCCGGTCGGTGCTGATGCCGTCCCACCGCTCGTGTCGGAGACTGTGCTCGTAAGCGTGATCGGAGAGAAGTTCCCGATGATCGCCGAAGCCTTGCCGGGGGAGATGGCGGTAGTCGTGACCCTGAGGACTGTGAAGGAGGACTTGCCAGAGCTGACGGAGTGTGTCGCGTCTCCGGAATAGCTCGCAGTGATGGTCACCGGTCCCGCCGCAGACGGGGCGGTGTAGGTGAGCTTGCAGGTGGCGGTGCTCGTCAGGGCGCAGACGCCACCGCTGCTGAACGTCCCTCCCGCGCCGCCGTCGCTCCATGACACAGTTCCCGTCGGGACCGTCGACGTCCCTCCGCCAGTGTCTTTCACCGTCGCCGTAAGGGTCGTGACGCTGCCCGCGTTCACGGTCGTGAGGCTCGGGGAAACGCCCGTGCTCGTAGACCGGGTGTTCACGGTCAGCGCTGAAGTCCCAGAGCTGGTGCCGTGGCCGGAGTCGCCCGAGTAGGTCGCAGTTATCGTGACCGGGCCGGCCGTCGAAGGCGGCTTGTACGCCGCTTGGCACGAGCTGGAACTTGGGCTGGCCGTCGTCAGGGTGCACGTGGCTGGAGTGAACGTCCCCCCGGCGCCTCCATCGCTCCAAGTGACCGTTCCCGTTGGCGTCGTCGGAGTCAGGCCGTCGTCCGCCACCGTCGCCGTGAACGTGGCAGAAGTGCCGATGGTCGCTGACGCCGGATTGGGAGTGACTGCCGTTGACGTCGGGTCCGACGACGAGGTGACCGAGAGGGGCTCGCATTGGCTTGTCACCGCTTTGTTGTTGGAGTCGCCGCTGTAAGTCGCGTACCAATAATACGTCCCGGCGGTATCGAATGTCGCTGAGGTCGACGGATAGCTGCCGTCACCGCTCACCGTCACAGGCGTTCCGACCTGGGTCGCGCCCGAGGCGGGACAGGTGTTTGTTGTCGAGTCAAAGAACGTGATGGTTCCGGTAGGACTGGAGCCGCCGGACAGGGTCGCGGTGTCCGATGCAGAACCTCCCGCGACTATCGCATTCGCCGAGAGCAAAGTCCCAAGAGTGAGACCGGAAGAGCCGACGACCAACGGCTCGCAGGCGCTGGTCGACCCTATGTTCGTGCCGTCACCACTGTAGACCGCATAGAGGTAGTACGTCCCTGCAGTGGGGAAGCTCTTCGAGGCCGAGGTGTAGTCGCCGTTGCCCGACACGGTCACGGCGGTGCCCATCTGCGTCGCGCCAGCGTTCGGACAAGTGTTCGTCGTAGAGTAGTAGAAGGTAACGGTCCCAGTCGGCGAGCTACCGCCGGACAGAGTCGCCTTGTCGGTGACCGAGCCGCCCGCCGGTATGGACGAACTGGACAGCAGGGTGCCCAGCAACGTCGGCACCACCGGGGTCGTGCAAGTGTTTTGGTTGTTGGAGCCAAGGCACTCGACGAAGGAAATCCCCGAACTGCCTCCGTAGCATGGCTGCAGGTACAGGTTGTTGGTCTCCCCGGTTGTCCCAGCGCCGCTGGCACAAGTAGACGCGATCGGATTCCCGCTCTGGTCTGTCAGGGCGTTCGACACGAGGATTGACGTCCCAGGGTTGAAGTTTGCCTGCGACCCGCAGCAGTCCCCGACCACGTTGAACTCAGTCTGTTGCCAGTTCAGGTAAAGGTTGACGACGCCGTCCGTGATCGCGATTGAATAGCAGCTCCCTCCCGAGATGCAGAGCATGGGCACGTCGTTCCCGCTCCCCAGGTAGTTGGCGAAGCCAGCGAGGCTGAGCTTGTTGAGGTTCGTGGCCGAGACGACCGGGGTAAGCGCGGCGGCGCTGTTAGCGTAGCAGGAACCGGCGTAGTTGAACCAGCCGCTTCCACCTGGCGGTCCTGTGGTTGGGCAGGTTGGACCATAGAAGATAAGCCAATACTGGATGAAGATGCATCCGTTCGTGGGAGTAGGCGACCCCACGCAATCATTGCTGTAGACGAACTGCTCCCAGCTGTAGGTGTAGGCTGTATTGTGGCCGGTGTAAAGGGTGTTGACGGGGCCGTAAAACTGAGTGTTGGCCTGAAGACTGTAGCAGTTGGGTCCGCTTACAATCAGGCAGGTCGCGGACCCGGTTTCGCTCGTCAACCCCGCGACAGAAGTGAAGGACCCTACAGTCCTCCCGATTATCGTGCCAGCCGAAGTCGCGGCGTAGTCATTGCCGTTGCCCACTTGATTCGTTGAAAACCCGCTCGCGGGTAGGAACGGCACCGCCGGCGCAGCGACGCATTGGGTCGGTTGCCACGCTGCGCTCGTAGCTCCTTCCACATAGCATCCCGCACCAGTTGGAACGCTAGGCGCGGCGAGGACTTGGGCTGAGGCGGACCCGGGGTTGTCTTGGGTCGTTCCCCATGCTCCCACTGGAACGGCCACCAAGATGAACACGAATGCGGGCAAGAGGAGATGTCTTAGGCCCGCCACGTCCGCTAGTGGAAGCCCTTGCTATTTATCACTGCTGAACCTAAAAGAACTTTGATGTGAATCAGAAGTTCACACCGCCATCTTGGACACGCTGCGTTCTTCGTAAGCGTGGACCCCGAAAACATCCTCGGAGGACAGGCTATTTTCGAGGCTTGGATTTCTCAGAGAGCGTCTGGGCCAGCGCGAGCCGCTCCTCGTATTCTTCGTCCGTCAGCTCGCTGAACGGCTTGCCTTGGAGATAGTCGTAGCGCGCCTCCGCCTCTCTGGGAGTCATCCCTTCCAGCTTCTTCTTGAGCTCCGCCTGCTGCTCCTTCGAGGGGGGCTTTTCTTGGGGAGGCTCCGGTCCGGCGGATTGGATCTTGAGCGATTCCTCCACTTCCAGGTTCCTTCCTTTGGCCCACTTCTCGACCGTGCCCCTGACGCTCGACCATTGCACTAGGCTCATTTCTTCCGGAAACTCGATGGTCTTTCGCGCCTTGTCGTAGCTCGCGCCCGCAATCCTCTTCGCTATCAGGTGCTTCTGGAGCTCCTCGGCAAGCTCGTCCGACGGCAGTTCGATCTTCATCAATGCGGGCTCACGAATACCAATCCCAGTCCACCCCGATATGCTTTCTGCTCGAGCTCTCCTGGCCCGCCAGCATGCCATCGCCGGCGGCCGACAGATTCTCAGGTGCGATTCCCCGCCGCTTCACCGGAGTCGCTCCAGAGGGCGTCCACGCCCACCCCTCTGGGCGCGCTCATGTGGGCCTTCGAGTGTGCCCTCAGGGCGTCTATCAGCGCCTTGACGTTGAGCGGCTCGGCCACGTCGCGGAAGACCATGACGGACTCGCCCTTCACCCGGAAGTAGAGGTCGCCTATCTCGACCGGCTCGCCCATGGTCGGTTGGGCGTAGTTGACCGTCTGGGGCACGATGAAATTGCCTCCTCGCCTTGACCTCTTCCCCGGCCTCCTCCCTTCGACCGTCACGTCGGCCAGGCCTATCGGGACGTTCACCCTGACGACGTTACTCTCCACGTCCCAGATGAAGCACCGGTAGTTGGTCACCAGGTATCCGGTGACAAGGTGTCGCACGACCAGGCCCTTCACGTCAGCCATCTTCCAGTAGGGCGCCTCCCCCCGGACCAGCTCGGGCGGGGGCGGCTCCTTGGCCCCTGAGGCTTCGGGCATCGCCTTCGAGAAGGGGCGGTCTGGTTAAAGCAATGCGGGTTAGGTCGGCCATCGACGAGCGCGGCTTCAGGTCGGCTTCCCGCAGGCGCCGCAGAACTTCGCGCCCATCGAGACCGGAGAGCCGCAGAATCGACAGAAGCTGCCTGGGGCACCCGGCGGGGCGCTCGCCTGAGGTGGCGGCTGTGGCGGGGCCGGGGGCGTGAGGCCGTATCCTGGGGCCGCGATTGTGGCGGGAACTGGTGAGGGGCCGTAGGTGAGATACGTGTAGGAGAAGATCACAGAGGCCCACGCCGCAATGGGCACAAGCAAGATGGCGTACACGAACTCCCCGAGCACTGGAGACGCCAGCGAGAATATCGAATCCACGATCGATGCGACCAGGTAGCCGACTGCGACCGTCAGGAATATGAGAAATGTCCTCCACTTCTTGTCGCGGCCGAAGGCCTTGCTCGCCGACATCCCCTCCAACGCTCCCTTGTCCTCGAGCATCACCGCGGGGATGGTGTAGACATACCAGGTCAGGAAGATTATCCCTGGGACGACGAGGGCGATGGTCCCGAGGACCACGATCAGGCCGACCAAGATGGTCGCGGCGAGCAGGGACCAGAACCTGCGGTACGCCTTTCCGAGGGCCTCCGTCGGGGAGAGCTGGCCGCCCGCGAGGAAATCCTTCACGAGGGAGGGGTATGCCCCGCTCGCCATCAAGGAGGCCACGCCTGCGAGTATGGAGGTGATTATTCTCAGGGGGCTCAGGGCTGAAGACGCGCCCAAGGCGTCGCCGAGGAGGGTGGGAACCAGGACGATCAGCTGGGGCACCAAGATGAGCGGCCTCGCGGAGATGATGCTCGCTGACCTGGAGACCACTTCTCCTACGTCTATCGCTCTGCCGACACTCACGCTCTCATCGTCGTCAAGGCGCTGAGATGTGCGCGCTTCGAGGATAAGAGGTTTGGTCCAGGCTGCCTGAGAGGAGGTTTCTCCATGTCGTCGGAGGGGCGCCGAGAGCGGAGTCGAAACCTCCTCTGAACGGAGCTGAACCCAGACCGTTGTAGCATTCTTAAATAATAGTCTGCTCTGAATCTGGAATGAGAGATTGAAGCTTTCAAAGGCTTCCCTTTCGACCATGCTTCTGGCCTCACTGCTCCTCTCAAGTGGAGCGCTGTTTCCTGTCGTCGCTGCGCAAGCGATTCAAAATGGGTCCTCGTCGTTCGCGGCACAAGCTCCGACGTCGGTGGGCCCCGCTAGCGGCGTTTTGCTCGCGGGCGGTCCAATCAAAGTTACCCCTTTCAGTAGCTCGGCGAGCGTCCTTTCGACCGACCTGTCCCCATTGAGCTCTCCCACATTCATCCCCTATCACAACCCGAAACCCCAAGTGAGCACGAGCCTGGTCGGAGGCCCCCAAAGCGCGGCGGCGAGCGCCACGGCGACCGTCCCACCCACGGTGACCTGCCCGTCGTTTGGTGATTCGAGTCCTCCACTCGGCGGCCTCGGTTGCGACGCCATAATCGTCGGCTCAGGCCACCAGCCTCAGCTGACTACCAACCCGTTCGGGCTGAACGCGGTCGACAGCCAGCCGTTCACCGTCGAGCCTCCCGACCAGGGATTGTGCGCCGGGAACGGCTACGTCATGGAGACGCTCAACCAAGGGGAGCTGCAGGTCTATAGCTCCAGCCTCACTCCCGTGTCGGCGAGTTGTGCCTCTTGATACCGTGATGGGCCTGACGACGCAAGGGATGGAGCAGCGGCGGAGACATAATGTGCCAATACGATTACGGCAACGGCGGACACTGGTTCATCACACAGATCGTGTCGACCACCACCGAGGCGTCCGGAGGTCCCTTCGCGGGTTGCTTTGCGGGGTTGCTTGACGGCTGCTTGGAGGGCATCGCCGTGAGCGCGACCGACAACCCGATGGGCGCCTACAACGTCTACTTCTTCAATCCCAACGCGGCGAATAACGACCCAGGAAAGGGATACCTGCTCAACGACTTCGCCAAGACCGCGACGACGAGAGACGCCTTCCTGATGTTCTACGACGAATTCAACCTGAACCCCTCGACATTCCCCGCGTGCCCTGCCTACGGCTGCGCAGGGTTCAACGGCGCACAAGAGTTCGCCTTCACCAAGGCCGCCCTCGAACAGGGGCTTCCTGTGACGAGCCCATTCTTCAACGTGGCCTACGAGAACATGGGCACGGCCACGAACCTCTACCCGATACCCGCCAACGCGCCCTTCCAGCCAGCAGCCGCGAGCTGCTTCAGCGGGAGCTACGCGGGCGTCGATCTGCTGGTACCAGGTGATCCCGGCCCAGACGCCGGACCCTTCGCAGTATGACAATAACAACGGCGGCACAGGGTTCATGGTCGCCTCGCTTGACTTCCTGGGCGCGGGGGACAACCGCGTGGCGGCCTTCGACTGGACGGGCCTGTCGAGCCTGAACAGCCATGGTTGCGGCGCCTGCGGCGGCATCTCGTTCGGAGGGCGGCTCTTCACCGGCCAGGTGACCTACATGGACGAAGGAGCCACCTGTCCGGCGAGCCAGGGCGGCTTCTGCGGCCTTGCTCCACAAAAGGCAGGCCCCGATCCTCTCGGCGACAACTGCGCGTTGCTAGGAGGCGGGCTGACGTCCCCATGCCCAGAGTCAGGAATCGCGACCAACGGCGACGGCACCACAGAGGCGTCCTACTCGCAAGGCCAGCTCTGGACGTCCGTGAGCACCCTGGTCACACAGACATTCCACCAGCACGGACAGACCTCGAGCGAGATTCACACGGGCGTCACATACTGGGTGATTAGGCGCGAGCGGCGTGGCCCATCGGCGTCTTCGGGATCGCGGACCAAGGCTACGTCGCCGCGAGCCATGAAGACCTCGAGTTCCCATCAATCGCAGCCATGGACGGCGGCGGTGCCTTGATGGCATTCACGCTGTCGGGCAACGGCGGCCCAACCGGCGCTGACAACGGAGGCTTCTACCCGAGCACGGCCTACGGCACTCTTGCGACGGGTTCCCACGGACTTAGCGGCGGCGTCATTCGCATCGCCGACCTCGGCAAGTCCCCACAGGACGGCTTCTCAGAATACCTGGGATATCCTCCCGTCCAGAACACGAGACCAAGGTGGGGCGACTACAGCCAGGCCATCTTCGTCCCCTCCATCAACGGCGGTGGACAAGGCGGCGTTCTCTTCGCCACCGAATACATCCAGTCGCCAAACTGCAGCGACTCTGCCTTCCTCGCAGACCCCACCTGCGGCGGGACGAGAGCCCCGGCGGCGAACTGGGGAAGCTCGATCAACTTCCTGAGCGTCGCGGGCTCCCAGGGCCAAGCGTCCCCCTGATTCCTCTCTTTTCAGGGGGGCAGTGCGCACTCCTTTTCGCCTCATGAGGATATATTAGCCCAGGCCCGTCGACCTCCTCGAAAGAGCGTCGAGTTGCCAAAATGAACGTCTTCGTCATCGACTACGGCCAGGACGACCCGGCCAAGTGCACCGCGAAGAAGATGGCGCACATGGGGCTGGCGACCGAGGTCACGAGGAAGTTCCACGCGTCCAACACGACGATCGTCCTCAACCCCTTCGCCGGCCAGCTGCTCACCCCCCTCGACGTCGGCTGCAAGTCCATACTCGCCATAGACTGCTCGTGGAACCTCGCCCAGGAGGTCTTCTTCAGGAAGATAGGCGGGAAGCACAGGCGGCTTCCGGCGCTCCTCGCGGCGAACCCGACGAACTACTCGAGGCTGGGCATCCTCAGCTCGGTCGAGGCCGTCGCCGCGACCCTGTTCATCCTCGGCGAGAAGGAGGATGCGAGGCGATTCCTCAACATCTACAAGTGGGGTCCCGACGTTCGAGACGCTCAACCACGACCCGCTGGAGGAGTACGCAAGGGCGGAGTCAGAGACCGAGGTCAAGGAAATCGAGAAGAGCTTCTTCCCCAGCTGCAAAACACCGAGGTGCGGACGGCCTTCCGAGGCTGATGGGGAACCTAGACAGAAATACTTAATTCCGAAGAGAGTTCATTCGAGAACGACGCGACTCGGCGGGTGGGCCACGGGGATCTCCTGGGGAAGTTCCTCCCTCACTGCAGGATGCACGACGTCGAGAGACGTAGCTGGAGACGGCTGGCAACAGAACAGAAACGATACCCGTCCCGCCTAACGCGATGAGGGAGCAATCCCGAGGTCGACGGGAGCGGGATGAAACGGCTGACCCGTGCAGAGCAAGGCCGAACATGGTCGACGACGCGCCTGCACCAATGACCAAGGTAGGCCGCTTAGCTGAATCCCGCCTAGAACAAAAGGAGGACTACGGCCGAGACGTGTCACGACGTGACCTCGGGCGGAGGAGAATCTCCTCCGTCCAGGCCGCCCTTCCCTTCGAGGTGCCGGAGACACAGGATATCCCTTTATCCAACCCCGACCATCATGCAATGGCGTTTCCGAGTTGAGCGAGGGGTCGATGACTCGACGCCAGGCCGTGGTGACGATAGGAAAGGCCGCGGCTGGGGTGGCGGTCATAGCAGCGGTGGCAGCGACCGGTCTGGGCGGCTACTTCTACGAGGCGCAGTCGGCCACCTCGAGAAAGACGCAGTCGGCTGCATCATCTTCGACACAATCCTCATCCGTGGAGGCGGGGTTCACGTCTCTCTTCGACGGCGCCACCTTGGACGGCTGGGTCCAGGCCGGCCCGGGCGGCTTCACGGTGGTCGACGGGATGCTGCAGTCGTTCGGGGGGATGGGCTTGCTTTGGTATAACCAGAAGCAGTTCAAAGATTTCATCCTCAAGGCCGACTGGAAGGAGCTCCACTTCAGCGACAACTCGGGTGTCTTTGTCCGGTTCCCCGACCCGGGGAACGACCCGTGGGTCGCGGTCAACAACGGCTACGAGATCCAGATAGACAACGTGGGAGCTCCCGATGGCAACCCGCTCTACAAGACAGGGGCCGTCTTCAATTTCCAAGCGCCCACGACGGTTGCCTCCAACCCTGTGGGCGAGTGGAACTCCTATGAGATACACGTGGTGGGCCAGAACTACACAGTCATACTCAACGGCCAACAAGTGGTGACAGACTTCGTCGGCAGCAGGTCGACGACGGGCTACGTCGGCCTCCAGAACCACGACGACACGTCGACCGTGTCATTCCGGAACGTCAGGATAATGGAGCTATGAGAGCCGCCTCCCCGCTAGGATGCTCGTATGGTGATCTGCGCGTCTGCCTGCAGGCCCGTCACCGTGATGGTGTACTGGCTTCCGGTGGCCACTCCAGACCCGACCGCTCCGCTATAGGCCAGTGTCACCGCTTGGCCGGCCGCGAGCTGGAAACCGCTGATGCCGGAGAGGTTGCCCAAGAAGCCGCCAGGGAAACCCGCTGAGAAGTTACCTAGGAATCCCCTGGAGAAGTTGCCGGGGAATCCCCTGGAGAAGTTTCCTGAGGTGGTCCTGGAGAAGTTGCCGGAGGAGGTCCGCGTGAAGGCCGTGGAGTTGAAGACCCGTGTGAAGTTGAATCGCCCGAGCGGCACCGGCCTCAGGGTGCTGTTGCTCTGCACGAGGAACACGGCAGCGCCAGAAAAGCAAGCGGGGAGCGCGAACCCGGAGCGGTTCTGGCTTGTCTGAGATGTGGTGGTCGTGTTTATGGAGGAAAGACATCCGCTCCCCGGGGCGACGAGCAACGAATCGAGGGACACCGCCTGCGACCCCGTGTTCTGGATGGTCACCAGGATGGAGCTGTTGGAGAGCGCCGCGTTGCTGATCCTAAGAGTGCCTTGGGCCGTGGAGCTGGCGGTCGGCGCAGCAGTGGAGAGGGCAGAGGTAGTCTGAATCAGGGGCGCGTTCGAATGTTGGGTCCCAGGCACGAGGAGCATGTACCCGAAGACGGTCGCGCCGACGAGCACGACCGCGACGACGGCCACTATGGCCGATGTGGCAACTCCTCTTCGGACCATCGGGCTCGCGGGGCCGCGACGAGATTTAAGGCGAGTGGCTCAAGCGTCTATAACAGGGTGGGGAGCGGCGGCGCCTGCGCGTCCGCGGAAGGGTGACAAAATTAAGTAGCGTCGCCTTCGGTGGCGCTCAGAGACCTGCTTGAGCAAGTTCGCCCACATGTCCGACATCCACCTGGGGGCGCACAGGGAGCCCGCGCTCAGGGACCTCGAGCGCAAGTGCTTCGCGGAGGCGATGGACATGTGCATAAGAGAAGCGGTGGACTTCCTCCTGATCTCGGGCGACCTCTTCCATGTCGGCATACCCGACCTTGGAGTCGTCAACGACGCGGTCAAGAAGATGCGGGAACTCCGCGACGCCAAGATCCCAATCTACGCCATCTACGGGAGCCACGACTACACCCCGACCGGGACATCGGTCATCGACATCCTCCACACGGCGGGGATACTCACGAACATCATGCGCGCGTCGATGGAGGAGGGCACCCTGAGGCTCAAGATGTTCACCGACCCTGAGACGGGCGCGAGGCTGACGGGGATCGCCGCGAGGAAGGTCGGCCTGGAGAGCAAGTACTACGAGATACTCGACAGGGGGTCCCTCGAGAAGGAGGTCGGCTTCAAGGTCTTCGCGTTCCACAGCGGCCTGACCCAGTTCAAGCCCGAGTACCTGAGCGAGATGGAGACGATCGACGTCGGGAACCTGCCAAAGGGCTTCGACTACTACGCCGGCGGGCACATCCACGTGCGGGGCGAGTACCACCTGCCAGGGTACCAGAGGATCGTCTTCCCGGGCCCCCTCTTCACCGGCTACGGGGCGAGGGACCTCGAGGCCACCGCGAGGGGGGAGCGGAGGGGGTTCTACGTGGTGGAGTTCGACGACAGGTTCAGGCGCATGCAGTTCATGCCGGTCGCGAGCTTCCTGGGAGCCTACCTCGACCTGGACGTGGGAGGCAAGAACGCCATGGAGGCGAACAAGGAGCTTCAGGAGAAGGTCGGACGCTTGGACGTCAAGGGCAAGGTGGTGGTCCTCAGGGTCGCCGGGGAGCTCGCGGGCGGCAAGACCACCGAGCTCGACTTCCACTCAGCCAGGAACGACATGAACGCGAGGGGCGCTGTCTGGGTCTACGTGAACCGCTACGGCCTGACCTCCAGAGAGCAAGCGCAGACGAAGGTGCTCGGGGAGGACGCGGCGACGATAGAGAGGAACCTCTTCCAGGAAAACGTGGGGAAGCTGAAGCTCTCGGACCGCGAGCTGACCGGGGAGAGCGGCTCGATGCGCGCCCAGGAGCTTCTGAGGCTGCTGAGGCAGGGACAAAAGTCCAACGAGATGAAGAAGGACTACGCGAAGAGGGTCGTCGACGCCGGGGCGCAGGCGCTACAAGCAAGGGAGCTGCTGGAGGAGGAGCCGTAATGCTCGTCAAGAAGCTGAGGATGGAGAACATCAGGAGCTACAAGGACGCGGAGGTGGAGTTCCCCAGAGGAAGGACCCTCTTCGAGGGCGACATCGGCGCCGGCAAGTCCACCATACTCATCGCGATAGAGTTCGCGCTCTTCGGGCTCGGGAGCTCGAAGGCCTCCTCGCTTCTGAGGGTCGGCGAGAGCAGGGGGAGCGTCGAGCTGGAGTTCGAGGCAGGCGGAAAGGACTACTGGGTGAGGAGGGCCCTCGCGAGGAAGGCGGGCTCGGTCCAGCAGGTCGAGGGCAGGCTCAGGGGGCCGGACGGGGAGGAGGACTATCCATCCTCCGAGATGAAGGAGCGCATCCTCGGGATCCTTAACTTCCGCGAGCCGACCGACCCGAAGTCGAGGAGCCTCATCTACCAATACGCCATCTACACCGCGCAGGAGGAGATGAAGCAGATCATCGGGCTCCGGCCCGACCTGAGGCTCCAGATCCTACGGAGGGCCTTCGGGGTGGAAGAGTACAAGCTCGCGATGGAGAACGCGCGGGAACTCCTAGTGAAGATGCGCGGGAAGAGGGGGCAGTTCGAGACGGCCTCGCGGGAGGCGCCGACCCTGAAGAGGGAGTTGGAAGAGTTGGAGAGAAAGGCAGGCCGCGGCGAGGAGGAGCTCGTCAAGCTGGAGAGAGACGAGGGGGAGAAAGAGAGCGCGGCGCGGAAGCTCGAGGCGGAGAAGGAGGAGCTCTACGAGGTTGAGCTGCGGTTGGCGAGCGCCAGGCCCGAGCATTCCAACCTCAAGCGAGAGATAAGGGAGGGCGGAGAAGAGGCGAAGGAGCTGATGGAGGAGGTCGAGAGGCTCGACCAGAGGGCAGGGCAGCTCGAGGCGAGGAGGCTCGGCGCCCCTCCTAGCGACAAGACCCAGGCGGAGCTGAAGGTCGAGGTCAAGAGCATCGGCGACGAGATCGTGAGGCACGAGGCGCTCGCCGCGGCTCTTGGGACCAAGATAGACCAGTACGAGTCGGTGGCGGAGAACAGGAAGTGTCCGATCTGCGACCGAGAAGCGAGCCCGGAGGTGTTCGCCGAGAAGATCGACGGGCTCTCCAAGGAGAGGAGGAGCGGCGCGCGGCACCTCGAGACGCTGAGGGTCAGCCTCCAAGAGCTGGAGGACGCGCTCGAGAAGAGGAGGGACTACGACGCCCTCGCAGTGAAGGCCAAGGACGACCTCGCGCGGGTCAAGGAGTATCGCGCCGACGCCCAGAAGAAGAGGGAGAGGCTGGCCTCGGTCCGCGCGAGCCTGGAGGGGAACAGGGGGAAGCTCTCTGACCTGGAGAAGAGGATCGAGGTCCTGGAGAGGGAGGCTGAAGGCTTGGAGCCTCTCCGCCGCAAGATCGAGACGTCGCAGAAGGAGCTGAAGAGGGTCAGGGAGGAGATGAGCAGCCTGAGGAGGGACGTCAAGAATTGGAGGGAGAGCATCAAGCGGCAGGGCGAGGCCCTTGCTCGCATGGAGAGGGCGGCCGCCAAAGCCCATCAGCTCCGGGAGCGCGAGATCTGGCTCGAGGAGTTCTTCGTCCCCACGCTAGAGTCCATCGAGAGGCACGTGATGACGTCGATAAATCGGGAGTTCGGGCACAACTTCCAAAGGTGGTTCTCGATCCTCGTGGACGACGGCGGGAAGGACTCGAGGTTGGACGAAGACTTCACGCCGATGGTCGACCAGGAGGGCTACGAGCAGGACATCGATTTCCTCAGCGGAGGCGAGAGGACGAGCGTCGCCCTCGCGTACAGGCTGGCCCTCAGCCAGATGGTGCAGAAGTTCGCCGAGGCGGGGCCCAGCTCCCTGATACTCGACGAGCCCACGGACGGCTTCAGCAAGGAGCAGCTTGGGAAGGTGCGCGAGATACTCGACGAGATGGCGAATCCGCAGGTCATCATCGTCTCGCACGAGAGGGAGCTCGAGAGCTTCGCCGACCAGATATACAGGGTCGTGAAGATCGGCAACGAGTCCAAGATCACTCGCTGACCGGAGGCCTTTAAGAGGTCGGGGAGGATTTCAGGCCGACCGAAACTGCCCCGAAGGATAACCTGGCTCTCGAACGTGATGTCCGCCGAGAGGATCGGGTTCGAAGACGTCGCCAAGTCCATCGAGGTGGTCGAGGAGCCGCCCGCCTGGATGTGCCTCCAGTGTCGCGGCGCGAAGCTGCTCTGCGGGAAGCCGCGCTGCCCGATAATCGTGAAGGCCGAGTCCATGGGCAGGTCGAACCACTCGTACAGCGACCGGATATCCGGGTCGTCCCCGCCCGGGGTCTTCGTCGGGAGGATAGGCTACCCGAAGGTCTCGATAGGCCCGATGGTCCCGGCGCAGTATGGGGACACCTCGATAATGGACACCCCGGAGTTCTGGTTGGGGAGGCCTCTCGAGACCATCGTCGACTACCGGTACTCGCTGGTGAGGGGGAACACGAGGGCGAACGTCGAGGACGCGGCGAACCCCGGGAGGACGCTCCAGCAGCTCCAGGAGCTCTCGATGGCCGCCCGGCCTGTCGACTCCGAGCTCCGGCTCTCAAAGGCCCCGAGGAAGATCCTCACGCTGAGCGAGGACACCCAGCCCTTCGGGCCCTCGGCCCCGATGGAGAAGCTCAAGACATCGAACGTCACGGTGGAGAGGAGGATCGAGAAGCCGTACTACGACCGCGACCTGAAGGCCTCGGACGCCATCTTCTCGCTCTACAGGGACGGCATAATGGTCACGAGGATCCAGAGGGCCCTGAGCATCGGGATGTTCGGGGAGGGGGCGAGGAGGAGGCTCGTCCCGACGAGGTGGAGCATCACCGCGGTCGACAGCACGATAAGCGCCAAGCTCGTGGAGAAGGTCAAGGGGTTCCAGACCATAGACGAGTACCGGGTCTACAGCTACTACGTCTACGACAACCAGTACGTCGCGATACTCCTCCCCGAGCCTTGGAGGTTCGAGTGGATGGAGGCGTGGTTCCCGAACACGACCTGGAACCAGTTCACAAAGGAGCCCTACATCATCGGCGACTACGAGGAGTACTTCGGGAGGACGCACCTACGCGAAGGTCGGGGGCTGCTACTACTCGACTCGGCTGGCGGTCGCGGAGGCCCTCGAAGCGGAGAGGAGGCAGGCCGCGGCCATCGTCCTCCGGGAGACCTACCCTGGATACATCATGCCGCTCGGCGTCTGGAACGTGAGGGAGAGCATACGGCAGCTGATGAGGCAGAAGCCGTCCAAGTTCGACTCCTTCGGGCCCGCCCTGGCCGCGGCCCTCGCCAAGATGAGGATCCCGACCAAGAAGTGGAAGGCATCCTCGGTCCTCATCTCCAGGGAGCTCACCCAGGCGAAGATAACGAGCTTCTAGTGGAGGGTAACCGGCGTCCCCACCTCTATCCCGTTCGCGGCGGCGAAGCCGGCCTTCGCCTCTATCACGTAGTCGGCCCTGGCGGTGGGCTGATACGACGTGCAGACGACCGAGACGTGGCACGGAGGCGAGTCGAGGGCGAGGTAGACGAAGCTCCCGGAGCTGGCCCCGGGGAGCGTGTAGACCCACATTATGTCGAGGCTCGAGTTGACGCCATACATCCAGAAGGAGTAGTAGCCCGCGGACGGGAAGACGAAGAGCTCCGTGGTGCTGGCGGTCACCTTCACGCCCATGAGCCCCCTCTCCAGGGTGGTCTGGTTCGTCGCCAGGTAGGTCAACTCGAAGGTCTTGCCGCCGGCGGTGAAGCTGGTGTAGTGGATGTTGGGCGAGCTGGCGATCGGCGTAGAATCATATACAAGGATGCCCGCGGCGAGGAGGAGGAGAGGGACGAGGACGGCCACCATGATCAGAAGCCTGACCCTGTTCACCATCCCGTCTTCGGGCGCTCGCCATCGCCCGGATATTTATTCAGGCCTCCGAGGAATCGGGTGCGCACGATGACCAAGACCGAGCGGCTCTTCTGGCAAGACGCGTACATCCGGGAGTTCGAGGCGAAGGTCGAGTCAGTCGAGGAGGCCGGGGTGAGGCTCGACAGGACCGCGTTCAACCCGCGCGGAGGGGGCCTAGTCTCCGACGTGGGGAAGCTCAACGGCGCGGACGTCACAGAGGTCATCAAGAAGGACGAAGAGATCTACCACGTCCTGGGAGGAGGGGCTTCCTTGAGGCCCGGCGAGGCCGTCCACGGGGTCATCGACTGGGAGAGGAGGCACAGGGTGATGCGCATGCACACCACCGCGCACATCCTCAGCGCGGTCGTCAACCGCGAGACCGGCGCCCTGATAACCGGGAACCAGATTGCGCCCGTCGAGTCGAGGATCGACTTCTCCCTCGAGGCGTTCGACAGGGACAAGTTCGGAGGCTACGTGAAGATGGCCAACGAGGCCGCGGCGAGTGGCGCCGAGGTCAAGTCGTTCTTCATGAAGAGAGAGGAGGCTCTGAGCACACCTGGCTTCGTCAAGCTGGCTGACGCGCTCCCGCCCGACGTCGCGGAGCTGAGGATAGTCAAGATCGGCGAGATCGACACGCAGGCCGACGGCGGGGTCCACGTCAAGAACACCTCCGAAATCGGGGAGATAGTCGTGAACAAGATAGAGAACAAGGGGAAGAGCAACAGGCGGCTCTACTTCTCGCTCAAGCCGTGAGGTAGAGCAGGGTCGCCACGCTCGCGATGAGGATAAGAATCCCGACGGCGTAGTTGGGACCTACCCTCTCCTTCAGCAGGATCAGGGCGTACCCGACGGTGAAGACGACCCCCATGCCCGCGAGGGTGGTGGTTATCGGTAGGACGGCAATGCTCGAAGAGTAGAAGAGCGCAAGGGTGAACGCCAGGAGTCCCGCCGCTTCGAGGGTCCCCATGGCCAGCAAGCGGAGGAATGGCTTGCCGCCGATGGGCCTGAGGTCCCGCTTCAGTGCTAGGCCCGCCAGGATGCCCACCGCGGCTGCCCCCAGCCTGGCTGCCGCGACGGGAAGGAGGTACCCCACCGTCTCTTCCGCGTACCCCAGCGCGGTGAAACCCACCGCGAAGAAGAAGGCGGCCAGGATGGCCTCCGGGACTCCCGGGCGTGAGGCTCCTTCCGCTTGATTGGCCGAGGGCGGAGACGTTTGTGGAGACCAGAAGAATCCCGAGGATCACGCCCCCGAGAGCGAGGAGCACTTCGTAGGAGAGGTCGATCTTCAGGACGAAGACCGCGAAGATGACCGAGAAGATCGGAAAGGAGTTGACGGTCGGAGAGACGACGGACAGGTTGCCCCTTCTGGTATCCACGATACATGAGCAGGAACGCCGTGAAGGTCGAGACCGAGATCAATGCCAGGAGAGCCGACGCCTGAGTAGGAGGGCAGCCTCGGCACGCCGAGGAGAAGCAGCGGCGCGAGGACCAGGGCTCCGCTGGTCGCCAGCGTGTAGACGGTGGTGCGGTAGAAGCCGACGCTTCCCGTGAGGCCCTTCGAGAGGTAAGTCCGACGTCCCGAAGCAGAACGCGAGGGCGAGCCCGAGGATTATCGCGACGGAGACCATCGGCTATTGCTCCGACTCATCCGGCCTGGACACAAATGCGCCCCTCCCGGACAAGGAGGAACCGCAGCGACTCCGAACTCGGTCCAGGTTCATTTCGCTCGGGCATCCTTTGCGGGTCGCTTCCAAAACTCCACGCAATATCTCTTCGACCTCCTCGTCGCTCACCTGCCCGAAGCTCTCGTAGAAGGCGCCTATCGCGTAGAAGGGCTCGGGAGTGTGTGGGCAGACTACGAGGTCCGCCTCCTGCCTCAGCTCCGCGACGGTGCTCGACGGGGCGCGACGGGAGCAGCGGCCACCACCATGCCCGCTGCCCGAGACCTGACCCACCTGAGGGCGGCCACCATCGTGGCACCCGTGGCGATGCCGTCGTCGACGACTATCACGACCCTCCCGGAGAGCGAGGGCTCCTGGCGCCCGCCCCGGTACGCCTCGAGCCGCCTTGCCGCCTCCCTCATCTCCCTGCCTTTCTCCGCTTCGATGTATTCGGGGGTCGCCCCGGTGATGCTGAGCGCCTCGGGGTTGAGGTAGAGGGTGCCGTCGCTGCATCACCGCGCCTATGGCGTACTCTGGGTTTCCTTCGGCGCCGAGCTTCCTGGGGACGACGAGGTCGAGGTCGGCGCCGAGCGCGGCAGCGACGTCGCGACCTATGGGGACTCCGCCCCTGGGTATCGCCAATACCAGCGCCTTCCCCGAGGCGAGCTTCCCGTCCAGCTCCAGCTTCACGGCCGCCGCGAGGGCCTTTCCCGCGTCCGCCCGGTCGACGAAACAGCGCGCTGGTCAAGAGGAGGCGCGAACTAAGCACTGTGGAGTCTTTAAGGGCTTGAGGCCGACCACGCTGGACATGGGTCGGGGTGTCCAGATTTCTGTGGTGGGTTTCGATGCCGACTCGTGCACGGAGGTCGCACGCGAGGCGGCGTATCGTGTCGGCAGGGCGATAGCGAGCGAAGGCGCGACCGTCGTCTGCGGAGGGCTCGGAGGCGTGATGGAGGCTGCGAGCAAGGGGGCACGCGACGCCGGGGGCCACTCGGTGGGCATCATCCCCTCGCCCGACCCCGACCAGGCGAACCGATACTGCGAGTTCGTCGTCGCGACAGGCATGGGCAAGTCCAGAAACTTCGTCGTCGCCTATTCCGGGGACGCGATGATAGTCGTGGGTGGCGGGGCGGGGACGATCTCCGAAGTGGCCGCCGCCTATCAGGCCGCGAGGCCGATCGTCACCGTCAAGGGGACAGGGGGCGTCGCGGACGAGTGGGCCGGAAAGTACCTCGACGGCAGGCGGACGAGGCTGATACTGGGGGGTTCGAGCCCAGAAGACGCGGTCAAGAAGGCGATGCGCGAGCTCTCTCGCCACGGCAAAGGGCGCAGCAAAGCCGAGGGCAGCCGGACGCGCGGACCCCTAGCAGACGGCCTAGCGCGGAGACACGAGCGATGCGAGGTAGTCGGCCGTCCGCTGCGCGCCTGTGTAGTGGGCGGGAGCGCTCCTTTTTCCCAGGAGCTTCGGAATCAGCTCCTCGAGCCTTTCCAGGTCGCCGAAGGCGAAGCCCAGCTCCGCCGCGTTCCTCTCCTGCTCGACGTGGTTTCTTATCGGTATCGCGATTATCGGGGTGCCGCTGCCGACGCACTCGTCGATGGTGCTCTTTCCAGCAGTCGAGATCACCAGGTCTGCGGCGGCGACCAGGTTCTGGTTTTCGCGGACTATCCCGAGCTCTCGCACGTTCCCGGCTCCCGCGCGCGGGTGGGCGAGGCCTGTCGTCGCGAAGACCTCCGAGTGCGTGCACACCTTCCTGAACGCCTCCAACGACCTGCGGAGGAGGAACCGCCCGATCCCGCTCCCGCTCGAGCTGAAGAGGACGACGCTCGAGTCGAGCGGCAGGCCGTGCTCCGCCCTGGCGGCCTCGCGGGACTGGGTGACCTCCCTCGTCACGGGAGTCATGTAGTGGATGTTTCCTCTGTCTTTCCCGAAGCTCGGCACTAGCAGGTTGGAGACGCGCCGCTGAAGGTCGGCGTACCACTCGCTCACCCGGGCCTCGACCCTCTTCGCTAGGGCGCCCCTCGCGAAGCCCAGCTGGAGCTCGTCGGATATCATCGCGTGGGCGATCCCGTTCTGGATGGCGAGGGAGACTGAGGTGAACTCCTCGTCCCCGACGATCAGCCTTGGGGAGAGCTTCGTGACGAGCTCGGCCATCCTCCTGCTGGTCGACCTGTAGCCGAACCAATACCTGAGATACCACAGCGTGGCCATCTTCATCTCACCACCCGACTCCGCGGGGATCGGCTCGGTGACGATGTCGTGGACCTTGAATCCGTAGGACTCGAGGAACTTGACGGCGGGGCCTCCGGTGGCGAACTCGGGCTCCAGGGACTTCTCCCTCAGCTTGAGCCCGATTGCCGCGGAGCGGGAGGCGTGCCCGAACCCGATCGGGCTCACCCCGTATAGTATCGCTGCCAATCTTCGCTCACGGCTTGCGCGAGGAGCGCAGCACCGTAATTAAGCTCCGGGTTCTCCGTGCTTCCTCGCCGCCGCTTGTCTAATCTAGTGAAGCGGGGTGAGAAGCATTTCGGGCTGGGCGTGTTTAAACCGGTTTCGGCGCAGCCCGTTGCAGCGAAACACAATGGCAACCAGTGCGTACTGCGTCAAATGCAAGGCGAAGAGGGAGATGAAGAACCCTCAGAGCATCACCATGAAGAACGGGAAGAAGGCCACCCAGGGGACCTGCCCCGTGTGCGGCACCAAGATGTTCAGAATCGGTGGCTGAGGCCGGATCTAGGTCCGCGTCTCGCACCCCTCTTCTTCTTTGGGCGTCACTCGAGATAGAACGAGGGCTTGAAGGGCAGAGCGTCCTTGGCCTTGTTGGCCGGGTCCTCGACCTTCGCCCCGCCCGCCTTGAAGACCCTGACCTCTATCCCTATCTCGTTCGAGAGGAATGGCGCGCCGTTCTTCAGCACCTCGAACTCGTCGAACCCCCCCAGGAGGGTGAGCCTGCGGACCAGCTCCTGGCCGAGCTCGTACTGGAGCTTGATCACCCTCTCAGGCTTTATCCCGGATGAGGCGTACTTCCTGATGACCTCGCCCCTGTTGGCCGCTCCTCCCTTCTCTGTGTCCGCGAGCGCGAGGAAGAACCCGTAGGCCGTGTCCGACGCGACGTAGATCGTTAGGCGGGTCTTCCTCTCCTTGATTATCTTGAGCAGGTTCCTCGCGTCCTCGATGACCTTGGCCACCAGCAGCTCCGAGACCTCCGCCTCCTCGTCGAGCGGGAAGTCCACCACGGATGGCCAGTCCGCCGTCGCGATGAGCCCCTTGTTCCCCATCCTGCTGTTGAGCTCCTCCGCGGCGAACGGGATGAAGGGCGCGACCAGGCGGATCCAGGTCTCGAAGACCAGCTTGAGGGTGTCGTGCCTGCGGCTTCTCCGCCCTCCTCAGGTACCAGCGGATGTCGTTCCAGACGTCGAGGAGGGCCACGGAGAGCGCCTTCCGCATCTTCATCTCCTCGAGGGACCTCGTGGCGAGTCTCGATCCTGCCGTGGACGACCGAGAGCAGCCAGCGGTCGGAGAGCTCCGGCTCGCGCTCGGTCGAGGCCGCGAGGGCCTTCTCGATGAAGGGGAAGAGGGAGTCTATCTTCGCGCTGATGTCCTCGGCGTTCTTGGCCTTCCAGTCGGCGTCGTCCATCCCGTCGGCGGCGAGGGCGAGGGTCGCGCGCAGCCCGTCCGCCCCGTACTGCTCCAGCGCGTGCCTCCACGTGACGAAGACGTTCCTCGACTTGCTCATCTTCTGGCCCTCGATCTGGATCATCCCGTTGACGCTGAAGCCGCGCGGCCAGTGCTTCTGCTCGAAGAGGGCCGCGTGGTGGAAGGCGAAGAACGTGAGGTGGTTCGGGATGAGCTCCTTGGCGGAGTTCCTCAGGTCGACGGGATACCAGTAGGAGAACTCGTTCCTCATGGCCTTCAGGACCTTCAGCTCGATGCCCGAGAGCTTGGAGACGTGCGCCTCGGAGCCCTTCCCCAGGAGAAGGTAGTCGAAGACCTCCGGGAGGAGCTGGCCGAACTTGACGGTCTCGGCGTTGACGAACTGGCTGATGGTGTAGAACGCCATGTAGATGGTGGAGTCGGAGAGGGTCTCGACTATCCACTCCTTGTCCCAGGGGAGCTTCGTCCCCATCCCGGACTTCCTGGCGCAGGGCCAGTTGCGCAGCCAGTCTATCGTCGAGAAGTACCACTCGAGCGACTGCTCGGGGTAGACGTTGGCCGCCCTGATGAGGGTCTTCGTCCTCTCCTTCCACGCCGGGTCGGAGTAGTTCAGGAACCACTGGTTCTCGAGTATCTTGACGTAGCACCTCGTGCCGCACTTGCAGACCACCCTCTGGGGGAGCTCCTGCATCATGGCGAGCAGGCCCTTGCCGCCTCATCGCCTCGACGACCTTGGGCTTGGCGTCGCTCACCTTCAGCCCCTTGAAGCCGTCGCAGTTCTCCTTCATCACGCCCGCGGTGGAACTCGGCCTTGTAGACCTCGGCCGTCGCGTCCTCGAGCTTGGGGTCGTTAGAGTCCTTTATCCCGCGCTTCTTGACCTCGTCCTCCGCGGGGACCTCGGAGTACCCCTTGACCGAGATTATCGAGATGGGCTTGAGCGCCCTAGCCAGGCGCACCACCTTCGGAGGCGCCTTCACCCTCTCCTCCTGGACGTCGACGAGGCCCATGTAGTCGTAGGGCGCGTGGGCGGGGACGCTGTAGACCACGCCCGTCACCAGCTCCGTGTCGACGAATGTCGCCGGGAGGACCGGGAGGCTCTTCCCGGTGATCGGCGCCTTGACGGTCAGGCCCAGCAGCTCGGAGCCGTTGAACTCGTCGGTGATCTTCGCGTCGTGCTGCTGCTCCTCGAGCCTCGTGACCGCGGACTGAGCTGACTATCCACGCCTCCCCGTCGACCTCGGCCTCGACGTACTTCCCGTGCGGGTTCACCCAGACGTTGGTCGCCCCGAATATGGTCTCCGGGCGGAGGGTGCCCGCCACGAGCCACTTCCTCTTCTCACCCTCGACGTCTTCTTCGACCTCGAACTTGATCAGGTTGAACTCCTCCGGGGAGACGCCCTCGCCCTCCATCCTGTCGTGGTCGCCCGTGGGGCTCTCGTCGTGGCTGCACCAGACGACCGGGTGCGTCCCCTGGACGACGTAGCCCAGCTCGCGGAGCCTCAGGTACTGCCAGTCGATGAACTTCTTGAAGGCCGGGTCGACCGTCCTGAACTCCCGCCTCCAGTCTATCGAGAACCCCGTGTCCTTGACCGCCTCGCGGCTGACCCTGGTGTAGTATGAGGCGAGGTACTCCGGGTCGACGAACCGCTCGACCTCCTTCTCCGGGACGCCGTCGATCTCGAGGAAGGCCTTGCGCACCCCCTCGTCCCCCTGGGAGAGGCGGTAGCTCATCCCGGGGATGCTCTCTCCCGTCCAGTGCCAGGCCCAGGGGAAGAGGACGTTGTAGCCCTGCATCCTCTTGAAGCGGGCGTAGATGTCGACGCGAGTGGCAGTGAAGCAGTGCCCTATGTGGAGAGGCCCGTTCATGTATGGGAAGGGGAAGGTGACGAAGGCCTTCTTCCTGCCGGGGACCGACTCGGACTCGAAGATGCGCCTCTCATTCCATACCTTGAGCCAGTGCTTCTCGTATTGCGCCAAGGCCTATCCCTAGTTCCCGAGCATTCCAGAGACGGACTTGGTCATCATGTCCTTCGCGGCCGAGCCGTCTATCCGCCTTGGGTCCCCCGCCCTGGGCGAAGTCCTTGGTCCCGCCGCCGGAGCCCCCCAGGGCCTTCGAGAGCTCCCTGACGAGCGCGTCTGCCGCCACGCCAGCCTCCTTCGCCTTCGTCCCGACGAAACAGATGACCCTCGTAGAGCTTCCGCGCGGCGAGATGTTGACGTTGACCAGGGACGGCTCTGCCTTTACTAGCTTCTCGCCGCTGGCTAACAATAAGTTCGTCGCTCATCTCTCCGTCCACGGACACATAAAGCATTGCCTTTCCTTTGGGCCCTTGCACGGCGGTGGCGGAAGAGATGAGCGTCGGGGATGGAGGCCTCCACGAGCTTGTCGCCCAGCGCCTTCTCCCTCTTCTCGGACTCCTCGAGCCTCTGCTTCATCGCGGAGATGACCTTGATGACGTTCTCCCTCTGGGTGCCGAGGACGGACGACGCCTCCTCGACCGTGGAGTCCATCTTCTGGACGTAGTCGACGGCAGGGTAGCCGGCGACGAAGATCAGCCTCTCGACGCCGTCCTGTATCCTCTCGGTCCTGCATGACCTTGATGAAGCCGACCTGGCCCGTGGTGTCGGTGTGGGTGCCTCCGCACGCCTCCACGTCCCAGTCGTTGATGTTGACTATCCGCAGGGTCCTCGAAGGGACCACCCCTCCTTGGAACAGCCTGAACCCGTACTTCGCCTCGGCCTCCTTCCTGGGGAGCCACGTGATCGTTGACCGGGTAGTCCTTCATGACGACGTCGTTGGCGACGTCCTCGATCTTCCTGACCTCCTCGTCGGTGAGCTTGGCGAAGTGGGTGATGTCGAGCCGGCCGTAGTCCTCCTCCTTGAATGCCGAGTGCTGCCAGACCCATGGGCCGAGCACCTGCCTCGACGCCCCGTTGAGGATGTGGGTCGCGGTGTGGATGCGGCGTATCTTCTGCCGCCTCCTGGAGTCGACCTTCCCGACGACCTTCGAGCCCTCCCGGGGCGTCAGCCCCTCGACCTTGTGGACTATGACGCCGGCCGTACTTCTCGATGTCGGTGACCGGCCTGCCCTCGATGGTCCCGTGGTCGGGCTCCTGCCCTCCGCCCCTGGGATAGAAGGCGGTCTGGTCGAGCACGACGTAGCCGCCCTGGAAGGCCTTCAGGACCTTGGCTTCGAACTCGAACTTCTCGCCGTCCTCGTAGTAGAGCAGCCCGGGTCTCTGGGAGGCCTGACGTGTCGAACTCCGGGCGCTTCTGCTCGAGCTTCTGGGAGACGTGCTTGGCGACCACCCGCTGGTAGAAGTCCTCTGGGACAGCCACCTTCGCCCCTCCCTCGACCAGCTGCTCCGGAGTGATGCCGTCCGAGTCGTAGAGCCTGACAAGGTCGTCGACGCCGATGTTCCTTCTTTGACGCGGCCAACGCGGCGACCGTCCTCGAGACCCGCTGGACGGTGGAGGCGTAGCGGGAGGCCTCCACCGCGAGGACCTTGGCCACGTCGTCGCGGTGCTCCTCGAGCTCGGGGTACATCTTGGCGAGGTGGTCGATGTGCCAGCCCACCACGTCGGCGAGCTCGAAGCTTGAACCCGTGGTAGTCTGATGAACGACTGGGCCCTCCTGAAGAGGACGCGCAGGTTGTAGCCACCTCCCACGTTGCTCGGAGGCAGGCCGTCGGCGATCGCGAAGAGGAGGGTCCGCGTGTGGTCCGCGATGGCGTACAGCGCCTCGATGGGGCCGAGGTTCTTTGTGAGCGCCTCGGGCTCGACCCCGAGGCTCTTGGCGATGACCTTCCTCGCGTCGGAGAGTGATCGGGTACTCGTCGAGGTTCATCGCCCCCGCGAGCTGCGAGTACCTCTCGAAGAGCTTCGTGTCGTAGCTCGACCCTGCACTGCTCCTTCATCTCGCGAGAGCACGGGCGCGAACGTCGTGTCGTAGGCCGTGGGCGTCCCCTGGGTCATCCAGGAGAGCCTCTCGAGCCCGGCGCCCATGTCGACCACCTTCTCCGTCAGCTCCGTGTAGTTGGATGGGTCGCCCTCGAAGGCCGTGAAGACCGCGTTCCCGAGCTCCAGTCCCCTGACGAAGTACTCCAGCGAGTAGCCGAAGGCCCCGGCGCCCACCCAGACGCTCTCGACGAAGGAGACCTCCTGCTCGGGGATTCCGAACTCCTTTGTCAGGAGCTCGAAGTCGAGGTCGATGCACCTGTCCTTCCAGTAGCCCTCGCTTGTTGGCGATGGCCGTCTGCCCGATCATGCAGAAGGAGGTTCCGTGCTTCCCGCTCACGCCAACGCTCGGGATGTCGTTGAACCTGAGGCACATCTGGGGGACGACGAGCGGGTTGGTGGGCAGCTCGAAGACGACCTTCCCGCTCTCTATCCTCTGGAAGTCGACGATGGAGGCGACGGTGAAGAAGAGGTCGGGCCTCCACCTGCTGACGACGGGGTATCGCGGGACGCTGGTGTGCCCGTTCCTGACGAAGAACTTCTCGACTACGTCCCACGCCTGGATGTAGTCGAGCCTCTTCTTCGTGGGCGGGTCGCCGATGAACGTGTAGGGAGAGCAGGTGGAGTCGTCGCAGACCGTCCTTTCTGGCTTCAGGGTCCAGAAGTGCTTCCCGCAGTTCGCGCACTTCTTCCTGACGAAGCCCTTGCGCTTGAAGAGGTCGACGAGGTAGTACTTCTCGTACTCGCTGGAGAACCTCTCCTGGAGTATCTCCTTCGGGCTCTTCATCTGCGGCTCTGCCTCGCAGCCCCGTCGAGAAGGTAATAAACAGATTCGGGGAATCGCACCCGTTTCGAAGGGGCTCGCGGCAGACGGGGCACCGCGGCGGCTTTCGCAGCAAAAACTATAAAAGCGGTAGGTGGATGGCGAGTTTGAATTTCGAAATGACGGATTCGTACATGTATGCTGCATTAGTGCTTCACAAGGCGGGAAAGAAGGTCGACGAGCAGGGCCTCACGAGCGTGGTCAAGGCGGCCGGCGTCGACGTAGACACGGTCAAGGTCAAGGCGCTTGCTTCTGCGCTGAGCGAGATCAACATCGACGAGGCTCTCAAGAACGCCGCGACCATGGCGATGGCTGCGGCTCCAGCAGCGGCAGCACCAGCGGCAGGGAAGGCCGAAGAGAAGCCCAAGGTAGAAGAGAAGAAGGAAGAAGAGGCTCTCGCCGGTCTGGCGTCGCTCTTCGGCTAGACTCTAGCGAAGAATCTGCTCGCGTCCCGGGTATTTTCTGAGCTACCGTGAGGTATACGGAAGCTCTCTGGGCTCTTGCTCTTTCTGGACCACCCGCGCGCACCCCGATGGCAGGGTGAACGTCCGGACGGCCTACTGGTAGCCTTTCTCTTTGGCCTTGGCCAGCACGGCATTGGCCTCGGCTTCGGCCTTGGCGAGTATCACCGGCGCGCTCTCTGGAGTCAGCTCGCCCGCCTCCACTGCAACGGCTAGCGCCTCACGATAGGCCTTTGCGATTATCTCTGGGCCCGACTCCTTGGTCACGTATCCGAGGAAGACCGCAAGCCCTTGGCGGAGGCGAACCCTTCGAGTAGGCTCGCACGGTACTTGTCGAGGTCTATCGCGACTGCCTCCGCGCCGTAGATCAGGCCGTTCTCGTAGGCGAGAGCTATGGCGAGCCCCGCGCGGATGGGCTTGATCCCGAGCCTGGACAGAAGGCTCGCGAGCTTCGGTGAGATGGGGGTGCCCGGCTTCGCGACAACGGAGTCCTCGACGACCTGGATGCTCCCGGCCTCGATCTTGGTCTTGATGCCAGCCTCCCTGAACTCGCTGAGGACGGGGCCAGCCTGCTGCCCGGTGTTCCCTGCGGGGACGACGATGTTTGATGGAGCGATGTCCCCCGCCCTCGCGGCGAGGTTGACCCTGTTCTTCTCGAGGAGGAGGAAGAGCTTGAACGGGTCCTGCTTGGAGAATATCAGCGCGTTCTGCCCGTGGAGGTTCTTCAGGAGCTCGTCGGCGTTCTTGAGCCCGGCGCGCTTGAGCCCGAGTATGGCGAGCTTGTTCTTGACCACGACTATCTCCGCGTTCCCCCTCAGGACCTTCCTCACGGCCATGAGCTGCGCGGACCTGACCTTCGAGAGCCTCGTCACGGCGAGGACCGGATAGTCTTTCGAGAGCTGCGCGATGCGCTCGACCATCGCCTTCTTCTCGGCGCTGGGCTCTCGCTTGTGTACCTGGACCTGCTGGCTCAACCCTCTTCGACCTTGACCTTTGCGAGCTTCCCCATGCTCGTCTTCACAGCCACCGTCCTGATGTTCTTGTCTCCGTTCGGAAGCTTCTTCTGGACGGCCTGGATCACGGCCAGGATGTTATCGGCAATCTCCGGGTCGGAGAGCTTCCTGTCGCCGACCTGGCCGCTCACGCCGAGCGACCCTCTGCTCCTCACACGGATGGCGCCCCTCGTCCTGTTGATCATGGCCTCGATCTGGGCGTTGGGAGGGACCGGCGGTGGGAATCTTGCCCCGCGGGCCGAGGGACTGGCCCAAGATCCTGCCGATCCTCGGCATGAGGGCGGTGTCTGCAAGGAAGAAATCGTACTGCCTCGCCAGGCTCTTCGCCTCCTTCTTGTTCCCCGCGTAGCTCTCGAGCTGGGAGGGCTCGATTGCCCCGTCGACCTTCGCGTTCTTGGCCCTGAGGAGCAGGTCGCCGGAGCCCACGAAGCAGACCGAGGCCCGGTGCGACCCCGGATGCGGGAGATAGACCGTCTCGTTGATGTTCAGGTCCGTCTTCTTCGGGTCGACGTCCCTGAAGGTCAGGAAGGTCTCGACCGACTCGGGGAACTTCCTCTCCTTCGAGTCTTTCCCCTTCTTGACCAACTCTGCAATCTGGACGTTTGAAAGCAAACCGCTATCCCCGGAATCGAGACGAGCCTCCAGATTGTTCTTAAAAGAGTTTCGGGTTCACAGGGCTCTTGCTAGCTTGGCAGGATGGGCGTAGGCGCCTTGTCACGCCTTGGCTTCGAAGGCCGTGATGGGCGAGTCCCACTTGCCGCTCTCTATCTCCTTCATGAACTGGCGGGGGTCGGTGTTCTCGACCTTGACTCCCATGCTGACGCAGCTCCCGACGACCTCCTTCACCGCGGACTTGATCGACTTTGCGTACGAGTCCCCCATCTTGATCTTGGCGATGTTGAGCACCTTCTCGAACGTCACGTTCCCGACCAGGTCGGTGTTCGGCTTCCCCGAGCCCTTAGGGACGCCGGCCTCCTTGACCACGAGGGCTGATGTCGTGGGTGTGCCCACGGAGACGGAGAAGGCCTTCGTCTCGGGGTCGACCTCGATCTTCACTGGGACGCGCATCCCCTTGAAGTCGCTGGTCACCTTGTTGATCTCGTTGACGATGCCCAGCACGTTGACGCCAAGGGGGCCGAGCTGAGGGCCTAGGGGCGCTCCCGCGCTAGCCTCTCCGCCCATGACGAGAACCGAGACTATCTTCTTTTCAGCCATCTTCGGGGACCTGTTCTGACCGCCCGACTCGCGACCCGATTAAAGGGTTTGCCTAGCCGCCCGGTCGGGTTCGAATCGCGCGGGTCTCGCTCTCCCAAACCTTGCGCCATCCCGAGAGAAGCACGCGGTAGAAGTACTTGGAAGCATGAGCCAAAGCCCTCCACAGGTGTAGCCTGCTGTTCAGGAACAAGATCACTGCGACGAGAATGATCACCGCCAGGATCTCGAGGCCGTACCAGATGCTGTACACGCTATTCAGCGAGACCGTGAATTGCGCGGCAGCCGCGCCTTTGGGAGACGAATACGTCCCGCTGCCTACGCTGAGCGGGATGCCGAAGAGCGTCACGTCGGCCACCGCCGAGTAGGTGCCTGGAGGGAGCAGGAACGTCGCGTTCTCGCGCGGCCTGACCGACACCGCCCCGGCTACGCCAGCGCTGGAGAGGACCCTTACGGTCCCATAGGTGAAGATCGGGGCGAACCCGCCTTCCGGTGGTGTCGAGAATGGGCCGAGTGGGTCGCCAAGCGATACAGCGGGGCTTTTCCACCCGGCTCCGGTCTTGGACAAGGCGGTGTCGGAGCAGGAGGACCCGGCAAGGTCCTGCGAAAACTCTGTGACTTGCGGTCGCTCCGGGACGCTCACGACGATGTAGCCTACCCTCTGCTCGGCCCCGGCAGACTGCTGGCTCGTGACCCAGACCGAGTATGTGGTCACGTTGTAGGTCATCCCGGTCATCACGTAGGTGAGGTTCCCCCCGATATCCAATCCGCCCACAGTCACGGTGAGGTTCACCAGCCTGGGCGGCCGGACAGAGTTCGCCGCGTCGACGACGCCGGAGGTCTGGGCGGTCGAGAGGGGGCCGCTGATGCTCTCCCCTATCCCGGTCTCGAATTGCTTCCAGATAAACGGAGGGTGTGGTATGCAGTAGAATTCCACGACGAACTCGTTCGCGCTGACGTTCTGGTCTGTGCTCCCGTCCTTCACAAGGAGAACTCCACCGGCGAACGACTGCGCGTTCGGCAACTGTCCGTTCTGGTTGTTGGCGGGCGCGCTCCTGTCGGGTGGGTTCGGCAGAGCGACCGCGGCCGAAAAGGGAAGTAAGAGGAGGAGAAGGAGACCTATGGTCGCGGCCTTGGAAGGTCTCAATTTGTGTTTCAGCACCACACCCGGCGAACCAGTTTTATGAAGCCATCGAATTGGATGGAATTCCCCAAGACTTGAGGCTTCCGCCTTGATAAGCGTTGCTCATCTCAGATGAGCAGGTTAGATGAGCAATTCTCTATAAGCTCGCTTCCTCCTCTTGCCGCATGAGCTCGGGCACAAGCTCCCTAGCTGCGGTTCACGGGGTTCACAAAGGGCTTTGAGATTCTACTGCCTTTCGAGGAGCCTGACAGAATGAAGTTGCAGCGCATCTTAATGAAAGAAGTCAGAGGTCGGTGAGGGATGGAGGGCGAATCTGATGGAGGAGAAGATGCGGGCGCACCCGAGGGGAAAACGGATGGTCTCCACGACTACAGAGAAATCCAAGGGAGAAATCCAGAGTCCCGAAAGATTGAGCATGGAAGCGCGGGTTCAAATTCCGGAAAAGTCCCCGAAGAGGATAGCGGTCAGAGGAGAGAACCTAAGGACGAAATAGCAGAAGAGCCGCGGAAGTTTGAGCACGACAACTCATCATTGAATTCCGACGGACGGTCTGAGCCTAGCGCCGAACCCGAGAGTCGAAGCGACCTAGAGCGGCTCAGAGAGGATCTTGGGGAGAAGTATCCCCAGGAAGAGGGTAGAAAGCTCGAGGAGAGGGCCGTGCCGACCGCGGTGGGCAAACCAGAGGTTGAGCAGGAATTGGACTCTGCCGTATCCGAAGATGCTCGTTCCGAGCTGGAAGGATGCAGGAAAGAAATCGGCGAAAAACAAGAAGGATTAGGCGGAGGACCTGAACCAAACCTAAGAACCGAAGGTCCGTCTAAGGCTTCTCTTGGAAAGGACGCCGGAGATGAGGAAAAAGTGAACGACTTTGGTTCGGGCTCTAAAGTCCCCGACCGTGGCGATGAAATTGATTCTCCGGAGAGAGAGTCAGAGAAAGCTGTGCGGTCGGACAAGTCAGCGAGAGAGGGGGACTCTGTCCACGAGCAGACGCCATTGGCAAAGGAGGTTGGCGTGGGGCGCAATCAATCAGAGTCTGTGAAGGAGCTTGCGGACCTGGGAGAGAATCGGTGCGGGCGGCAAAGAGAACGGGAGCTCAGGAAGAAAAGAGTCCGAGACTCGGACAACACCTGGGACTTCGCGCACGGAATCCTCACAGCAAGAGAGGATTGGCAAGGGCGATGCGATTCCTGTTAACGCAAGACGCCACCAATCCAATCCGGTGGTCATTACCTTTGATATCCCGAGGAGGGATATTGAAGAAAAGACAGGTGTCAGGATTGAGGAAGGAAAGCTCTACCGAATCAAGGGAGACATCGGAGGCAAGTATGACTTCGAGATGTACAGGACGATCGACAGCTACGTCCGTCATTCAGTGCCTGTCGAGCACCATCACCAAATTCAGGGCGGCAAGACATACGATATCGGAATCACAAGCTTCGAGGAAGTTCCGCTCAACAAAGCGCAGAGCCAGCTCGTCACAGAGTGGAGAGACCGGGGAGTCCCTTGGAACAGGATTGCCTACAGAATAAACCATATGCAGCCAGAACAAACCGAAGCGCAGATTCAGATATCGAAGGATTCTGGTGAAGAAGGAAAGAGGGAACTGCATCAACTAGAGAAGCTACGAGCGTGTGGACAATATCGGGGCTACTTTCGTGGCGGTGTCACGTCTTCAGAAAGGAGAACTTGCCAATCCAAGAGACCGTTTCTACTTTCGAATCGACAATTCGGAATACAAGAAAAAGACCGAATGTGCCAATAGAGGAGGGGGCGACTTACAAGATAAGGGGAGAGATTGAAAGCGTCGGTCAGTTTGAAAAGAAACTGAGGAGCATCGCTGCTGGGCAGGACATGCCGATCTATGTATCCCATGAACTCAGGGACAAGCTTGATTCTCGGAAAGGAATACAAGATTACAATCAATTCAATCGAGAGGATACCGAGTGTACGTGATTCTTGGGAAAGACTGGAAACGGCCTTCTATTGATGGACTTGGAAGGAAATTGCCTCATGGATAGACACAGAGGGGCGCATCAACAGCGAAGACGGCTGCTACGCGGACATCGCTCAGAAGGACAAGAGGGTCATTCAGGAAATTTGTGGGTTCTATGAAGAACATGGCCTGCATCCGAATATGATACTTGACAAGTCGGTGGGCTGCTATCATGCGAATCTGCGCAGAGTTGACGAGGTGGCGACGGTCATCAAGAATATCGAGCCCTACATACAGAACGGAGAACAAGAAGGAGCAAATTCAACGATTCAAAGAGAGCTGAGCGCGCCAAGAGAGAGGCTGCACAGTGTAGTAGAGGGAAGCGAGGAAAACTCTAGGCCTTGAATGAGGACGCTAGGACTTCTCAGGACTTCTCAGGCTGCGCCGGCTGTGGTGCCTTCGCTACTATTTTTGTATAGCCCGCATTCAACGTGATAGGCATCTGGTATGGCGTGTCGACCAGCACCACGGTTATCTCCTGCTTCGCCTGCTCTATCCTCGTGATCTTCGCCCTCATCCCCTTGAACGGGCCTGCCACGATCTCGACGGTGTCGCCCTCTCCCAGCTCCGCCACCATCGACTTGGTCACGAGGAACTTCTCGATGTCGGAGAACTGCATCATCCCGGGGATCTTGCTCCTGATGTGCTTGAAGCCCTGGATGCTCTCGTCGACCACCTGGGAGTTCGGAGCCTCGAAGAGGACGTACCCCTTCCACGTGTCGAGGGCGAGGATGGAGTAGATGGGCTTGTTCTTCTGCTTCGCCCTCTCGGCCACGAACGTGGCCACGGTCCTCTCCTGCCCGCCGGTCGTCTTGACCGGGTAGATGGACGTCTGCTTCTGCTCCGTTGTTGATGACGACATGCTAATCTCTCAATCTCCTTGGCTCAGCCGAAGATGTGCGGCAGGGCGGTGGACATCAGCTTGACGAGGAATCCGATGATTCCGACAACGCCCAGGCCCAGAAGGACGAGCTTGAGGTAGAGGAAGAACTCCTCCATGTCGCTCTTCCTCGACATCTTGATTACAGAGCCCATTGACCGGATGAAGTCACGCCAAGCCAAGCGGTTTCTACTTGAGGCCCGAGTCCCCGGAGGTGTTTATATGGCTTGTTGGTCGTCTTGTCAGCCGTCGCGCCCCACATCGCGGCCAGCTAACCTTTTTGCGCCCGCTTTGTCGGCGACGAGCGACGACAGATGATGGCCGCAGCCCGCGGGCAGCCCCACCTTCGTGCTCGTGGCGTCCTCCAAGAACCTGGCGTCGATGACGATCGCCTCCGCGCTCATCCGGAAGCACGGGTTCGAGTCGACGGGGATCAGGTTCGGGTCGAGCGACCTCTACCAGAGCGGCTCCGTCATACTCGCGACGATGGACAGCGAGATAATCGAGCCCCCCGACCTCGACGCGTTCTTCAGGCCTCAGGCATACGTCTTCCTCTCGACGCACAGGGCCGAGTCCGGGATCCCTTCGCTGACCGTCCACACCACCGGCAACTTCACGGACAAGGAGGTGCTGGGGGCGAGGCCGAGGGAGGTGGGGGCGATCGACCCCGACCTGCAGAAGAACTACCTCATCGCGCTCAACGAGAGGAAGTCCCAGCTCGAGGGCTACGAGATAACCATCGAGGCGACCCACCACGGCCCCACGTCGCTGCGGAGGCCCGTCCTCTTCGTCGAGCTCGGCTCCACGGAGAAGCAGTGGGGCGACGCCCACGCCGCCGAGGTGATCGCCGACGCGCTGATGGCGTCCCTCGCCTCGGGCAAGAAGTGGGACAAGGTGGCGCTCGCGTTCGGCGGGACCCACTACCCGCAGAAGTTCAACAAGGTCCTCCTCGAGGGGGAGTACGCGCTCTCGGCGGTCGTCGACGAAGCGCTACCTGGAGTGGATAGACGGGGAGATGTTCGGGCAGCTCATCCAGAGGACCTCGAGGTTCCCCCGCGCACGTGATGGTGGACTGGAAGGGCGCTGGCCCGCACAGGGAAAAGATAATATTGCTCTCCAAACAATTCGCTCTCGAGGTGATTCGGGTTTGAGAACAAAGAGCTTCAGCGATTCTGTCTACGCGACGACGTCGCTGATCCCGATGGGGAAGGTGACGACCTACGGGGCGATTGCCAAGGCGATCGGCTTCCCCGGAGCGGCTCAGGGCGGTGGGGCAGGCGCTCGGGCGCGAACCCGAACCCGATCGTGGTGCCGTGCCACAGGGTCGTCCGGTCCGACGGCGTGCTCGGAGGCTACTCGGGAGGCGAGGGGCCGCGCACCAAGGCGAAGCTGCTCGCGCGCGAGGGCGTCCAGGTCTCTGCGGGCAAGGTCAACCTGAGCAAGTACCTCTTCGCGGACTTTCGTAGCAGTCGACGCTAGTCCACGAGGGAGTCGGCGAACGCCTTCGCGTCGAACCTCTTGAGGTCGTCGTAGCCCTGCCCGACGCCTAGGAAGAGGATCGGCCGCTTCGTGGTGAAGGCTATCGAGAGCGCCGCCCCGCCCTTCGAGTCGGCGTCGACCTTCGTCAGTATCGCGCCGTCGAAACCCGTGTACTTGCTGAAGAGCTCTGCCTGGGAGACCGCGTCGTTGCCCGCGAGCGAGTCCCCGATGAATATCTTCAGGTCAGGGGTGACGACCCTCACTATCTTGGACATCTCCTCCATCAGGTTCTGGTTGGTCTGCATCCTCCCCGCGGAGTCGATGAGCACCACGTCGATGTGGTGGGACTTGGCGTAGAGGACGCCGTCCCTGGCCACGGCCGCCGGGTCCGCCCCGTATCTCTGCGCGACGACCTTCGCCCGATATGCGGTCGGCGTGCTCGGTCACCTGCTCGATGGCGCCCGCCCTGTGCGTGTCCCCCGCGGCGATGACCACTGAAAACCCGTTCTTTTTCATGTAGTTTGCGAACTTTGCGACCGTCGTCGTCTTCCCGGTCCCGTTTATCCCGAGGAAGAGTATCTTGAACGGCTCCCCCTTGGCCTTGCTCTCCTTCACCCTGTGCGAGGACGTCGACGTCTCCCGACCTGGGAGAAGACGGAGAGCACCTCCCCCCTGAGCTTCTCCTTCACGACCTCTTCGATGTCCTTGGAGCGCTCCACCGACATCCCGAGCAGCTGCTTCTTCAGGTCGCCCGTGACGCTCTCGACCACGTTCTGGGCGACGTCGCTCTCCATCAGGGCGAGCTGGAAGTTGTAGAGCGAGTCGTCCAGGTCCTTCTCGGAGAGCTTCTTCTCGGCGACGGCCTTTGCGAGTGAGGAGAACGCTCCTCTGAGCTTCTCGAACATTACCTTGGCTGACCTTGCTGTGGCCGTTGCTCCTGCTCTTGCCTGTCGATGAACGCCTGCAGGGTCCTGCGGTCAGCCTCCAACCTCTGCGCGATCTGGTTCCTCTGCGAGAGGATCGCGATGATGTTCTCCTCGATGTCCTTCGCCCTTCCCTCGAGTATCTTCTCGGCCTCCTCCTTGCTCTTCTCGACGACCACGTTCGCGCCGATGCCCACCAGGACCTTGTCGGCCTTCGGCGGCGAGCCTCGGAGCATGACGCCCGCGCCGACCGGCACGAGGACCTCGTCGGTGGCCGCAGAGCCTATCTCCTTGATGGTGTCGAGCGAGGCGCGGCTCTCGATCAGCATCCTCTCGAGCATCCCCTGCCTGTTGGTCAGCTCGTTGAAGGTGGACTCGAGCATCCTGGACTCGACGAGCAGCCTGTTCATCCTCTCTTCTTCGGAGCTCAAACCAACGGCCCGAGCCCCGCGGGGCTTTTTAAGAGTAGAGTGCTTCGCTCGGCACCGAGAGTCTAGACGTTGAGCGCACGGGTGAGGAAGATCGAGCTCCGGCCCCGTGGTCACATAGCCGGCGACGGCGTTCTTCGAGTTGGCCACCACCCCCGAGGCGGGATATGGTATCCCCCCGTTCACCGAGGAAGCGGAGACCTCGACCTTCAGGATCCTTGCCGATCTCCTCCGCCTCCTGCTCGCCCGCCTTCGGGGAGACCGCCGCGCCGCTGTTCGTCGCGACGACCATCGCGCCGACCTGCGTGTACTCGCCGATGGTCATCGCGAGCGTCTCGGTCCCCAGGGTGGCCTTGACCTGCTCGACCGCATGGTGCTCCAGCACCGGCGAGACAATGGCCCCGTGGTCGTTCGCGGCGACCAGGTTCCCTACTGCGGTGAACCTCGATTCGAGCCTCGTGACCTTGAGCCCGGTCTTGGACGAGATCTCTTCCATCTCGTAGTCCTCTATCATCCTGGAGGCGATGATGCCCTTGTTGTTCATGGCGATGAGCGGGCCTATCAGCCGGGTGCCCCCGACCGAGGTGTGGCAGGCCACGACTTCCAGGTCCGCCGCGAGCTTCTCCGCCTTGCTGCTCGGCTATCCCCTTGGGGACGAGGACGGCCTTGTCGTTCGCCTTCAGGAAGATTCCGATGTTAGGGCTTCTGTAAAGGTCGACTAGGTGAAGACCCATTTAGGATGACTCTTCGGCAGGGCGGCAGTCGGACTGAAACGACTCCGTCCTCGTCTCTTTCCATCTCGAGCTTGATGCGCCGAGGCGGATTCGTGATTCCTCGAGTCCATAGCAGGAGGTTGACTTCCTTGTCGATCTTGACCTCCTTGGCCTTCATGTGGCGGGTGGTGAACTCGCGGATGACCCTTATCGCGACCTTCGTCCTCCTGTACTTGGGCGCCTCGAAGGCCCGCCTGAGCGGGACCATGTGCACCCTTGTCAGGGGCTCGACGTTTGTTGATGACATCTTTGCTCTACTCTCTGGCTATCTCGGTCGGAGGCCTACTTGAACCCTAGCTTGGTCCTTCTCCAGGACCTGTGCTTGCTGTTCGTTCCTGACCTTCCTGTTCGTCCTCGCGATGACCCAGGTGGGCACCGAGGCGTTGTCCTTCCTCGCCTTCATCAGGCGGTTCTTCTTGGACGCGTCCTTGTTTCTTCCCATGCCCTATATCCTCCTGATCTTGAACTCCCTCTTGGCCGTCCCTTGGATGGAAGTGAGGAGCTCCTTGAGCTGCTCGTCGTCGATCGTCCTCTTGAGCCTCCCGGAGGAGACGAGCTGGATGATGTACTCCTCGATGGCGTGGGCGACGTCCGGCTTTACCATCCTGACGTTGGCCAGCCGCTGCCGAGCCTCAGACGTCAAGGCGACGCGCATCACGTTCTCGCGCATGGCCCGCCTGGAGGCATCCTCTTGCGAGGCCGCCCTGGGCTGAACCTCCTTGTGCTGCTCGTCCATCATAGAATCAACTATACCTTTCTAGCGCTGGGTTCTGCTTCACGAGTTCCTTAAAAATGTCTTTGCTGACCTTGTCGAGCAGCGCGACTCCCTTCGGGGTGAGCACCCTTCCGGAGGTCCCCTGCTTCGAGACGAGCTCTGCCCGCTCGAGGCCCTTCAGGATGTTCCTTATCGCAGAGCTTCCCGCGTCCCTGTGGTGCTTCGGGAAGTAGCCGAGCTGCTTGCTCCCGCCGTAGGCGATCTCGAGCTTCTCTATCCCGATGGGACCCTGCATGTAGACCTTCCTCATGAGGGAAGCCGCCCTGACATACCACCAGTCCTGCCTCTGCGGCGGCCTGTCAGCGTGCGAGCCCGTCTTGACGAACGACGCCCACGTGGGAGGCTCGATCTCGGGCACGCGCTTGAGGTGCGATGCGAGCTCCTCGATGAGCTTGTCGGCAGGGACGTCGTAGACCTTTACCACTCTCTCTTTCTCCGGGTTAGTAGACTTGTCCAGCCCTTCCCTTTGAATATTTAAGCCTGCCCCAGGCTTTTTCTGTTGACGCGCCCGCAATTCGCGCACGTCGTCAGGACCATCCCCCCGGCGAGCCTCACCCTCGCGTTCACGCCGGGGACCATGAGCTCCTTGCAGCCGTGGCAGTAGAACCTCTTGAGGTCCCAGCCGAACCTGATGTTGTACTTCAGCATCAGCTTCCTCGCCAGGGCCGCCTGCTCCTTGGCCAAGGTCGAGGTCGTCGTGCGCGGTCGAGGCGGAGAGCTCGAGCAATGTCCTTGCCGCGATTGTCGCCTGCCTCTTCGCCTCCTTCCGCTTTACCTGAGGTATCCCTTTCGTCCCTCGCGCAAAGTAATTAATCGCGACTCGAAAAGTCTTGCTCGACTGCCTTGAAGCTCCACTTTGTCATCGCCGAGGCCGCACTGGAGCTTGTCCCGGAGCCTCTCTGGCGCGAGCCGTCGGTCAAGAGAGACGCGGAGAGGCGCGCCCAGGAGCCGGGGAGCATCCTGCTCGACAGGAGCGTCCACCACTCCGCGATGCTCAAGCTCAGCGACGGCTACAGGAGGGGCAGGCCCGACCTCGTCCACCTCACGCTCCTGAACGTGACCAGCACCCCGCTGCACCAGGATGGGAAGGCCAGGGTCTACATCCACACACTCGACGACTCGGTCCTCGAGTTCGGGGAAGGGGCGCGCCCCCCGAAGAGCTACGCGAGGTTCAGGAACCTCATGGAGAAGCTCCTGGTCGAGAGGCCTGAGAGCGGCCTGGTGAGCGTGCGGGACGCGACCTTGCCTCAGCTTCTGAAGGGGATGGGGACCGACTACTCTGCCGGTCTGTCTGTCCAGGGGGCGCCCGAGCGGCTGGAGGCCCTCGCAGGCGACCTGGCCCAGAGGAAGAACCCGGCGGTGGTCGTCGGAGGCTTTCCGCGCGGGCACTTCCTCCCCAGGGACCTCAAGGCCTTCGACAGCGTTGGTGAGGATCGACGAGAGGGCGCTGGACGCTCACGTCGTGGCCGCGCGAGTCGTCTACGAGGTCGAGAAGGCGACCAAAGACCAACGGTAAAAAGGGGGATGTTCGAGGCTCGTGCTCGCGCGGTCGTCGTCCAGTCTGGTCTAGGACTTCAGCCCTCCAAGCTGGCAATTCCGTGAAAACACGGGACCAGAGACCAGGGTTCAAATCCCTGCGACCGCATTCTTCCATTTCTTGGAACCTAAGGATTCAAATCGTGTTCGCGCTTCAGATGTTCCAGGTAGATTGCTTCTTCTTGAGGCACGATGTCACTAAAGTCAGTCGTGAACTCTGCAAATAGAGCGCATGTCGTGCATGGCTTGACCATTCCCGCGCCATTCAGTCCTCCGCGGCTCGAATTCGATGACACTGCTCGGAGGGAGAGACTGCGCTCAATCTCTCCGGTTCCAGCCGGAGGATCTTCATCACTGTAATCGCACTCATGACGATCGCGCCGTAACCCGAGGCGAACGAGATTTGGCTCCATGGGAAGCCGAACCTCATCGGGACAGTGGCCATGCACCAAAACGCGGACGCGACCATGAAACATTCGAAGCGGGTGTCGATCTGCATATGACGACAGTCCTCCTTCTGAAAATGGTGCCGGACGTCTAACCTGTAGCCCATCATCTTCATACTGAACTCAAGCGCGTGGGCCGTTTATTTCACCAAGTCTAAAACCCGCTTCAAACATTTAGCCCTTATGAACGCCCATTCGGTCATAATGCGTTAAGTGTGCATAGGTGGCCGCACACGGTGTTTCACTTGAGCACTGTCCTTGCGCTGACAGTGGCTTTTCATACGATTCTCATGCGCGGTACCCAATCAGAGCGCCAGAACGTTCCGGTTCCCATTCGCTGCGCTCGTCACGCCGACAGCCCACATCCAGCCTCCTGGAATCGCAGCGACTCCCCCGCGAAGCCGTTGTCTCCAGTTCCCAGGCTTGGGCTTGAGGTGAGAGTCCACGCGCCGTTGCGACCGCATTTAACTCTAGTTCAGATTGACGGGTCTTCAAGTTCAGCTGGAACACGCGGTGAGTGGAGGGCGCAGGCCTGTCAAGCCTGGATCTCTTCCTTGAGGCCGTGCGCCTGCTCCAGGTGCGACTTGAAGGTCGCGGTGTCCCTATCCGTCATTCCCTTCAGGGTCGGATAGAGCGTGAGCACGAAATAGCAGAAGGAGCAACTCGTGCTGGACTGCGCCTTGACCTGGATGTTGACCGAGTACGCCTTCCTTCCGCCAAGGCCGTCGTCTACCGCGTTTTGTCCGTGTGTCATGTTTCTGACAGCAGGGATGAGGGGGCGCGCTCTACTTCTGGATTCTAGCCGAAGAATGGATGACAGCCCCCCTGGCTTGTGGAATCCGTGTGGAAGGCGGAACTGGATTTGGCCTCTAGCCTCTGGCTGGAAAGGACTCCTCCTGATATCAAGAGTCTAGCTTCCAGGACAGGGCGACCGTCGCCACCGTGGCGAACGACGACATGTCGCTCACCATCACCTCGCTCTGAGAGATGGTGTAGAGGTAGTTCCCGATTATGACGCTCCTCTCTATCTGCAGGTTGTTGTTCGGCGAGTCGCCGTAGTTCATGCCGGCAGGGTACTGGGACACCCTCCCGAGGAGCGTGAAGCCCTGTCGAGTTGACCCTGAAGACGTAGGCGCCCTGCCAGACCGGGTTCCCGTCGGGCGGCGGGTTCTGCGAGCGTGCCGTGCTGCTGGTTCGCGCTCACCTTCGCGAGGAGGACCGGGATCACGGTGACGTTGTTCGCGGGGTCGTAGGTGAGGGCCAGGTGGTTCGTCAGGACTGGCGAGTCCGTCCCTCGGTCCCCGATCAGATAGTCCTGGACGTCGGACGACGACCCGTTGGCCGCCACGTGGAAGAGCGAGAGCTTCAGCCCGAGGTAGTAGGCGAAGTTGCCCGTCGAGGAGGCCACCGTGTCCTTCCCGACCCCGAGGAGGTAGTTGCTGAAGAGCGGCTGGAGGTAGTCCGAGTAGCCGTTGACCTTGAGGGCGCTGAGGATGACGGGGTGGGTCGATGTCCGCGAAGGATATCGCGAAGAGCGGGTCGATCTGCTCGAAGGTCACCACGTATCCCATGTCGCCCACGAACCTGACCGCGTAGAGGTTCTCTCCGGGCGCGATGTTCTGCAGCGCCGAGACCTGGCTCATGTTCTGGTTCAGGACGTAGACGTCGTCGCTCTCGGTGGCGTTCCCGTTGATGGTGGCGACGCGGCTCGTCGCCACCCTGAAGTAGCCGTTGTACTCGTCCATCGAGAACTGGTTCAGGACGTTCCCGGGCACTGAGCCCGACCGCCTGGACGGCGACGGTCCCGTTCGAGATAGGATGCGCGGAAGATCGTGCTGTTCTGGTCCTGCCCGGACGGAGGGCGAGGTGATGATGACCCCGCCGGTGAAGACGTCCCCGGGGATGTCATCGGCGTTGGCGAACATCCTGTAGTTGGAGTAGACGACGTAGATGTTCGAGGTCGAGACGTAGACCGTCGAGGAAGGGCCGGTCAGGACCGAGAGCGGTCGTCTCGGCGCCCGAGGCCATGCTGACGCTGATTATCATCGTGTAGTCGCCGATCTGCGAGTTGTTCGGGGTGTAGTAGCACCGAGGACGGCGGAAGGGCAGCTCTGTCGCCGTTCACGGTCACGTAGGGCATCACGCCCGTCGCGTTCCCCTGGTTGTTGAACCGGTAGGAGGGCTGCTGCACTACCGCGTAGAGGTATCCTTGGGCCATGCGGGCGGCCACGTAGGCTACCCGCGACGGTCACGTTCTGATGAGGCTCGGCGAGGAGAGGTCGGAGGTGTTGTAGAGGAAGAGGCCGATGTAGGTCGTGCTTCGTGTAGCCCTGGTCGATGACCATCAGGCGGTCCTGGGCCACCTCGATCCCGATGGATCTGGGCGCTCGGAGAGGCTCACCGTGGAGAGGACCGCGGCGGAGTTCGGCGGGTAGGCCTGGATTATCGTGACGGAGCCGCTTGCGAGGAGCTGGAGCCGGTCCGTTCGCGGCTACGAACAGGTGCGTGCCGTCGGTCTTGACGATGTCCGGCTCGTCGACGCCCTGGACTTGGACGTTGGTCCCGGTGAAGGCCGGGCTGGATTGAGACCCCGCTGCCACGGCCGCCTCCGCCCCGGGCGCGATCCCCGCAATCCCAGCGACGAGGCCGCCGTTTACGCCTCCCGCGAACATCACTGGACCGCCGATGAATCCCGCTCCCCCATACCTGTCGTACTCCTGGGCGCTCTTTGCGTTCGCGGCGACGAAGGCCTGGAGCTGGGAATAGCTCTGGAAGGAGCTGAGCCCCTGGGCCGTCGCGCTAGCCGCCGAGCCTCCAAGCTGCGCCTTGTGGGCTGGCAGGACCGCGTAGACCGCGAACACTACCGAAACGACTAGAATCGTCACGAAGAAGACCACGGTCGCCCTGTTGCCGCTTCCGACCTTTGAGCCCGTTTCCATAGCCATGGTCACGGCGGTCAAGAGGTTAAACCCTAGGCGGAGAACATAGTGTTCTGGGCACACGAACGCCTCCACGAGCCGGCCCGCCGAAGGGACGACCAATTTTGTGGTATCCGTTCGAGCAGTTTATGCCGTAGCCTTCTCATTGTCCCGCGGTGCTGCGATGAGCCTCTCGAAGACCTACACAAAGCAGGAGGTGGACATGTGCCCGACTGGCATCTGCAAGAAGTGCGGCTGCAGCTGTCCGTGCTCGTGCTCCTGCTGCCGGCGAGGTTGCTGCTCAAGCCGAGCCTAAATACGAAAAGCCCTGGAGAGGGTTCCGATGTCCGCAGGGTATCCTGGAAAGCCCCTCGCGCAGAAGCTTGGGATCAAGAAGGGGGATGTCCTCGCCTTCTCCAACGCCCCGGACGATTACGACCGCCTTCTGGGAAAGCTGCCGGACGGGGTGGTCGTCGCTCGAGAGCTGGAGGGGCGGCTAGACTTTGTCCAGCTCTTTGCCACGGAGAGGGCGAGCCTGGAAAGAGAGTTCCCCCAGTTGGAGGCAAGGCTCGAGCGGAACGGGATGATCTGGGTGTCCTGGCCGAAGGCCTCTTCGAGACGGCAGACCGACCTGAGCGACCATGTTGTGAGGGAAGTCGGCCTGAAGAACGGCTTTGTCGACGTGAAGGTCTGTGCGATCGACGACTCGTGGTCTGCGTTGAAGTTTGTAAGAAGACTGAAGGATAGAGACGATAATTTGCGTCCGAGGGACAGGAAAGCCTGACTAATTTTATCGGCGCTTAATTACGAACGGCGCGCCTCTTGGTCGATGACCGAGCCCCACGGGGACAAGCCCCTCGTCACCGTCTCGGTCTTCCTGTTCGGCAAGCCGGCCTGGGAGATCGACGGGCTTGAGGGTTCTCCAGTCGACCTCGAGCTGTTGAGCGCCATAGCTTCTTGCGGGCAGGAGCTCGGCAGGAGGCTGACGAGGGTCGCGGAGCTCGGCAAGAAGCTCGTGGTGAAGGGGTGGGAGGGTTACGGCCTGTTGTATGACGTCGAGTTCTACAAGGCGGTCACCCTGAAGGACGCCGAGGAGGAGCTGAAAGGCCTCGGCATCGAGCCTGACGAGGTTTCTATCAGGGAGGAGACCGAGGACTCGGAAGGCAGGCCCTACGGCGAGTGACCGGCGACGGCGTCGCTGGGAAGCTGTTTCTCGAATTCCCTCCTCATCTTGCCCAGGTCGCCCACCTTGGTGCTGAACACGAGCTCCGTGGCGAGCGTCGCGACGAAGAAGAGCGCGCCGAGTACCGTCGCGGGAAGGCTGAAGCCGGCGACCAGTACGTACGCGAGCTGGATCCCGACCAGCGCGTTGCTGACGATGACCCCGGCCCCGAAGACGTAGCCCCGCTTTCGAGGAGAAAGCGACGCTGAGCTCGTCCTTCTTCAGCTTCGTCCCGATGGTCGGCGTGAGGCCGCCGACGAGGCTCATGGGCTTCAGCTTGAGCTTCCGGAAGTCGCTCCGCCCCACGAAGAAGTACTCTGTGCTGACGCCGTAGGCTCTCGCCACGAAGAAGTGGCCGAGAGGGTGGCTCGCGTAGAAGACGAGCCCCATGGAGGCGAGCATCGTAATCGCCTGGACCACCAGGTTGCTCGACGCGCTTGAGTAGACCAGCAGGAGCGCAGACAGGACGGCGACGAGCACAAGGAGAGAAGAGGCGAGCCCCGTGTCGACCCTGCTCGCCCGCTTCACGACTCCGACCCTGTACGAATCGTTTGAATACGTTGCACCTAAAAGGGTTCCAGATGAGGAAGAACCGCTCCAGGCTCCTCGTGGCGCAGACCGCGAACCGTCGGGAGGAGTTCGAGCCCCTCAAGCGCTACGCCGACATCTATTGGCTGGAAGACATGGACGAGGAGGAGCAGGCGCGGGTGCTCCCCCTGATCGACTGCGTCTACTCCCACGGGTGGCCGAAGGCCCTGGACAAGGCGAAGGCATCCGCGATGAAGAACCTGCGCCTCTACCAAGCCGGAAACGCGGGGGTGAACGGCATCCGCTTCGACCTGCTGGACGAGAAGGTGGTGGTCTGCAGCAACGCAGGGAGCTATTCTGACGAGGTGGCCGAGTTCGCCGTCGGTCTGATGCTCGCGGCCGGGAAGAGCATAGTCAAGTTCGACCGCCAGCTGAGGGCGGGCGCCTTCGCGCACCAGAGGCTCGACGACCTCGGGCGGCAGGTGGCCTTCTTCAGGGGAAAGACGCTGGGAATCGTCGGGTATGGCGGGATAGGCAGGTCGACCGGCACGATGGCCAAGCCTTTCGGGATGAAGATCCTGGCGTTCGGGAGGCACCCCGTCAGCGACAGAGGGGTGAAGTCGCTCAGGGGGAAAGCCGGGCTGATGAGGCTTCTACGCGAATCGGACGTTGTCGTCCTTGCGGTGCCTCTCACGAACGCCACCAGGGGAATGATAGGGAAGGAAGAGCTCGGCGCGATGAGACCTGGCTCGATAATCGTGAACGTCGCTCGCGGGGAGGTCGTCCAGAAGGAGGCGATCTACGATTACCTCGTGAAGAACCCCGGGTTCGTCTACGCGACCGACGTGTGGTGGCCGGACAAGCGGGGCGTGGAGACCTTCTCTCCCGACCTGCCGTTCCTGGAGCTTGAGAACTTCATCGGGACACCGCACTGCTCCGGGCCTAGCGCGATAATCACCGGAAGGGTCGGGAAGGGGGTCGTCGAGAACCTGACGAGGTACTTCGAGGGCCGGCCGCTGAAGAACGTCGTCGACAGGTCAGAATATTCCTGAGCTGGGGCGTCAATACCCGATCTCTGAGCTCGGGCGGAGATGCCTCATGGACTTTACCCTCCCGCACTTCTTGCACTTGTAGAGGCCCCTGCCCCGGGGGTTGTAGTCTCGGCCGTCCACGACCGCCTCGTGCTCCGTCCTCATCATGCACTTCTCGCAATACCTGTACTCTGCCAATCGGGCCTAGTTCAAAGAGCGGCTGACGCTATATAAGAAACCGCCGGTGGGAACAAGGCCGGATGCTCGACCTCGTCTTCGTAGGGATAGGGATAATCCTCGTGGGATTCCTAGTCGTCTTCCTGGCGACGGTCATGTCGGACAAGCCGTCCGAGGAAGGGGAGAGGCGGACCGAGGTGAGAGGCGGAGGCGTCGTAATGGTCGGCCCGGTCCCCATAGTCTTCGGGTCGGACGCGAAGTGGGCCAGCATAGCGATGGTCCTGGCCATCGTGTTGGTCGTGGTCGTGCTCTTTTCAGGGGTCTTGATCGGCCGGTGAACCCCAGGCTGGCGTCGGTGGGCGTCGCCATCATCTTCGTGGGGTTCCTGGTGGTCGCCCTAGGGACCTTTACCGGGTCTGGCGGTTCCAGCTCCGGCGGCGGGTTCATCCTGATTGGGCCGATCCCCATAGTCTTCGGCAGCGGCCCGAACTCCGGGATTCTCGCGACGGTCGCATTGGTTATCACGGCGGCGATGGTCGTGTTGTACCTCCTGTCGTTCTTGTTCTGGAGGTCGGGCAGGCGGCGCGAGGCCGAGTGGGGAGAGAATCCGAATAGCTAAATATGACCTACGTTATTCCCAGCCTAATATGCAGAAGATGATGCCTATAGTGAAGTTCACGCCTCTCGCAAAGGAGAAGCTCTCCGAGGCATTGAAGGAGCAGGCCCAGGACGGCTCTTACCTCAGGATTGACGTTTACGCTTCCGGCGGATGCGCATGCAGCGGCGGCTACAGCTACGGGATGCAGTTGGCCGACAAGCCGAGAGGGAACGACATTGTCGAAGAGGTTGACGACTTCAAGATCGTCACAGACAAGAACAACGCTGACATCCTCAGGGGCTCGAAGATCGACTTCGTCGACACGATGCAGAGGCAGGGCTTCAAGATCGAGAACCCGAACGTCCAAGGACAGGGCTGCGGCTGCGGAAGCGGCGCCAGTCACTAGTAGATCATCTCGTCGCTGATCCTCATCTTCTTCTTCGCGCCCAGGAAGTATGGGCTCTTCAGCCCTTCCATTCTCGCTGCGTCGATTACGGCCCTCTGCATGGAGAATACGAGGAGATAGAGCCTCTCGACGGGGTCGCCCTCGAGGCGTATGAGCGAGGACGAGTAGCCGCCCTCTGTGAGCCTCTCCTGCAGCTGGCCACCTTTCCGCCCGGTTGGAGACTCGACGATGTTGACGCAGTCGGAGTCCGAGAGGGAGAAGAGCGGCATGTGGCTGAACTCCTCGAGGAGGGACGCCTGGGCCCTCCCCCCAAGAATCTCGTAGATTTTCGCCACCCCGTACACCGCTGCGGCGTACGCCTCATTGTTCCCCGCGAAGTGAGTGAGGTTGCGTCCGCTCGCGATGCGAATCCTCTTGGCCACCGTTGTGGCGCGCGCGAGCACCTTCTCGAAGTCGCAGCCGGATTCGAGCCCGCAGACCTTGAGCACGGCGCCGAGCGCCAGCGTGAAGGTGGCGACGCCGGGGGACTTGCCACGCGGTTTGAAGGGGAGCTCTACGACGCTGTCAGCCACCGCGGCCAAGCGGCTCTCCGGGTTGCAGGTGATGGCGACCGTTAGAGTCGCGACCCCCTTCAGCGCGCGGGCGAGCTCGATGTTGGACCTGGTCTCGCCCGAGACCGAGACGATGTACACAGGCCTTCCCCTCGCCCAGCTGATCGACTCGGTCAGCGAGTACGGGTCGAGCGCGAGGACCCGCGGCCCGGCGAGGAATGACGCGCACAGCGAGGCTGCGTAGGAGTCCCCCGCTCCGACGAAAATCGGGTCACCTCTTTCCCCCAGCTCCGCCCAGAGCGCCGAACTCCGAAAGGAGCGAAGCAGCGACGGTTGGGCCTTGAACTCTCTGGCGACGGAGGCGATGGTGGCTTCGCTGCTCAACCTGCGCGACACTACTTTCGGGTTGACGGGTCGACGAGCTTCCGGAGGTCCAGGATCTTGTCCACCTCCCTGTCGGTGTACCCGAGCTGCTTCAGCCCGTCCCTCACCGAGAGCCCGCGCGCGAGCTTCTTTCCCACCTTGGCCGCCTTGTCGTAGCCAATCGACGGGCTTATCGCCGTGACCAGCGCGGGGCTGGCTTCCGCGTACGCCCTGTTCCTCTTCACGTTGGGGACGACGTGGTCTAGGACCACATCGGACAGCTTCCTGAGGGCCTCTGTGAGAAGGGCGATCTGCGTGGCCACGTTGTAGCCGACCAGGGGCACCCCCATGCTGAGCTCGAACTCGCCCAGCATCCCGGCGACCTGGTTCGCCCGGTCGAGCCCCATGACCTGGGCTGAGACGAGCATCGCCGCCTCCACCGTGATCGGGTTCGTCTTCCCGGGCATGATGCTGCTCCCCGCGACCTCTTCCTGCGTGCGTATCTCTATCTCGCCGAGGCCCGTGACAGGCCCGGAGAACATGAGCCTGATGTCCTGGCAGAGCCGGTAGACGTCCAGCGCGGCCAAGTTCAGTATCGAGCTGAGCGCGATCAGGTCGGAGAGGAGCCTCATGGCGCGGAACCTGCTCCTCGCCTCGGAGAAGCCCAGCTTGGTCGACATGTTGATTCCGCGAATAACGGCAGCCCCGAACGCTGGGTCCGCGCTCACCCCTGTCCCGACCGCCGTCCCGCCCATCGGGAGCTCCTTCGCGTACGCCAGGACGGCCTTGAGGAGCTGAAGGTCGTGGTCGAAGGCGTCCGCGTACGCGGCGAACTCCTGTCCCATCGTGACCGGCAGAGCGTCCCTAAGGTGGGTCCTTCCCGCCTTGTAGACCGTGGAGGTGCGCTTCGAGAGCGCTGTGAGGCTCTTCGACGCCCTTTCAATCGATGGCACGAGCTCTGCGCTGCAGAGGGCTACGGCGGCGATCCTGATCGCCGAAGGCCCGACGTCGTTCGACGACTGCCCCATGTTGACGTGGTCGTTGGCGTGGACCTTCTTCCCCAGAAGCTCGCCGGCCCTCTCCGCGATGAGCTCGTTGAGGTTCATGTTGAGCCCCGTGCCCGAGCCCGTCTGGAAGACGTCCACGGTGACCTTGGAGTCGTGCCTCCCCTCCATCACCTCGTCAGAGGCTTGCGCTATCGCCGAGGCGACCTTGGGGTCGAGCAACCCGAGAGAGGCGTTCGCCTCGGCCGCCTCGCGCTTTATCAGGGCGACCGACCAGATTATCTTCCGAGGAAAGCTGGTGCCGGTGTCCATGAACACCTTCTTCGCTCCCTCGACGTATCTCATGCGAAGGTGCTTCTTTCGGCGGAGCCTTTCTTAAGGCTTCGAGACGCGGCGGTCTATCGGCGAGGCCTTACGCCTATCTTCTCTATGAGCCGTCCGAGCTCCGAGTCGTCCACGGCCTCCACGCGCAGATAGCGGAGGATCTCGTCCTCGGTCATCTGCAGCCGCTTGGCCTCGTCGACCGTGTACCGGTATGCCTCGATCTCGGTGGGACGGTCGACGTACTCGAAGGTCTGGTCGAAGAGGTCCTTGCCGTCGAGGAACTGCTTGACGTGGACGAGCACGTGTATCACGTCCAGGTAGAGGCAGTTTATCTTGGCGGTGGAGAGGTACTTTGAGCCCACGCAGACGGCCCCCGTGTTGTGGTCGAGCCATATCCCCCAGTCGGAATCGACGATGCTGACCTTCAGGTGCCTGACTATCTTGGACATGCTCCTTTGGGAACCGAAGAGCCTGAGCAGAGTGGGCGAGTTCTCGGCGCCTATGAATATCTGGGTGAACTTGTACTCTCCCAGGCTGACGCTTCGCTTCGCCTTGAATATCTTCGGAGCCATCTGAATACCAAGAAGGCTGTTGCGGAATCAAAAGGCGGGAACTCAACTTCTGTTGACGCATAAGTTACACAAAGCGCTTTAAGCACAGATACGGCAACCATTCCCGATGAGTAGGCGACTGTCTCGCGGAATTCCACCGCGCCATCGTCAAAGGACGGTCGACTCCGATTCCTTGACGGTCACGTCGACCAGCGGCATCCGCGGGGTCTTCAACTCCGACCTCCTTCCCGAGGACATGGCCGAGTACACCCGGAGGTTCGTCCGCCTGCTCGGGCCGGGCGAGCTCCTCGTCGGCAGGGACACGCGCGCGACCGGCCCGATCGCCTCGCGCGTCGTGACCAGCGCCATCCTCGGGACGGGCGCCGACGTGGTCGACTATGGGGTCATCTCCACGCCCGCCATCTTCCGGGAGAGCAGGAGGAAGGAGAGGCCGGCGATGATAGTGACGGCTTCGCACAACGAGCCGGAGTGGAACGGCCTGAAGTTCGTGGTCAACGGCCGCGGAATCAACCAGGCCGAGTTCGACGAGATACTGCGGAAGGGCGCGAAGGGGGACGGACATCCCTCCCCGGGAAGGCTGACGCGCGCCTGAAGGCTTCTCCTACAACAAGGAGCTGGTGGAGATGGCCGGGGAGGGCTCGGCGCAGGGAGTGAAGGTTGTCCTCGACCTCAACGGCGGGGCGGCGATAGGGCACGCCCCGGAGATCCTGCGTGCGCTGGGGTGCGAGGTGTCGACCATCGGGGACACGCGGGGGATATTCTCCCGGACCATCGACCCGACGAACGACCCGCTCGAGGTGCTCTGCAAGACGGTGAAGAAGGAGGGCGCGGACGTCGGCTTCGCGTTCGACTGCGACGGGGACAGGCTGGCCCTGGTCGACAGCGAGGGGAAGGCGCGGACGGGGGACTACATGCTCACCCTGGCGATCAAGGAGGCCCTCCAGGACGACGAGCCGGAAGGACGTCGTCGTCTCGGTGGACACGACCCAGGCCATCGACGAGGTCGTCAAGGAGGCGGGAGGCCAGGTCTTCAGGGCCAAGGTCGGCGAGGGCAACGTCGTGGGGCTGATGGCCCAGAAGGGGGTGAGGCTGGGAGGCGAGGGGAGCAGCGGCGGGGTGATCGACGCCAGCTTCAACAACTGCAGGGACTCCCTGGTCGCCGCGGCCGTCATAGTCGGGGCGCTGAAGCGGAAGGGGACGAAGGTCTACGGCCAGGTGAGGTCGTATCACATCGCCCGCGAGAAGATGGGGATGCCGCGGAAGAAGGGCTTGGAGGCGGTCAGGAAGCTGCAGAAGGAGAACCCCGGGGCGGACGCGCTCGACGGGCTCAAGATCAAGACCTCCGGCTCCTCCTGGGTGCTGATACGCGTCTCGAACACGGAGGACGGCGTCCGGGTCTCCGCCGAGGCGCCCAGCATGAAGGAGGCGGAGCAGCTCGCGCACTCCTACGCGCTCAAGGTCAAGCGTGCCGGTGCCTGAGCGATGCTCGACGAGTACGACATCATCGACCTGATCACGAAGCGCTTCGGCAAGCTTCCCGAGGGCTACGTCCCGATAGGCGACGACGTCGCGCTGATCCCTCCGGGGAGGGCGGGCGAGGGCGTGGTCCTGAAGTGCGACATGCTCGTCGCGAGGACCGACGTCCCGCCGGGAATGTCGTGGAAGATGGCCTCGAGGAAGGCCGTCGCGATGTGCGTCTCCGACTTTGCCGCCAAGGGCGCGCGACCGACGGCGTTCATGGTCTCGCGTCGGGCTTCCGAAGGGGACCTCCGAAGGCAAGGTGGTCGAGCTGGCGTCAGGCCTGGTGGAGGCCTCGCGCGAGTGGGGCGTGAGGCTAGTCGGGGGAGACACGAGCGAGGCCGACGACCTGATAATCGACTGCGTGATGGTGGGCTTCGCCAAGGAGATAGTGAGGAGGAACGGGGCACGCCCGGGCGAATACGTCGTGACCAGCGGGACCTTCGGCCAGACCAGCGCAGGCCTGAAGATCCTCATCGAGGGGGCGAAGGCAGGGCCGCGCTTCAGGAAGGAGGCCATCTCCTCGGTCTTCGCTGCCCACGCCCGAGGCTGGAGTTGGGGCTCGCCATCTCGAGGTATCTCTCTTCTTCGATCGACTCTAGCGACGGCCTAGCGATATCCCTCCACACCATCTCGGAGATGAGCGGGGTGGGGATAAGGCTGACCGAGCTGCCCTACGCGAAAGGCCTCGAGGAGTTCGCGTCGCGCAACTCGTACTCGGCGGAGGAGCTGGCGCTCTACGGCGGGGAGGAGTATGAGATCGTCGGGACGGTGCGAGAAGGGCCGCATCCGGGAGGCGAAGAGCAAGGCCCGCTCCGCGGGGTGCGAGCTGCGCGTGATAGGCGAGACGGTCTCGGCCGAGGAGTCCTCAAGGGCGTCGCCTTCCCCGACGGGAGGAAGGTGCGGAGGGACGGGTGGGTCCACTTCAGGAGCAAGCCCTAGCTGGCGGCGGCTAGGCCGCCTTTATGGCCTTCACGAACTTCTTCGAGGTCGAGTCCGCCTTCTCCTTCGTCTCTGACTCCACGAAGACCCTCACGATGGGCTCGGTGCCGCTGGGGCGGATCAGCGCCCACGTCTTCTCGTCCACCCATATCTTCAGGCCGTCCACCTTCTCCACCTTGCCGTCGCCCTGGCGCTCGATCGTCTTCATTATCTCCCTGACCCTGCTCGGGTCGATCGGGACCTTCGTCTTGGTCTGGAAGAACCTCGGGAACGCGGCGGCCATGAGCCTCGAGAGCGGCGCCGCCCTCGTCGCCATGACCTCCAGCATCATCGCGGTCGTCATCCCTCCGTCGCGCGTGGGGACGTGGGAAGGGAAGAAGCCGCCGCCGTTCTCCTCGAAGCCCATCAACGCCTTCCTCTCCATGATCGTCCTTGACACGTCGACGCTGCCCGACCCTTGTCCAGATGACCTTGGCCCCGCGCCTCTTCGCCACGGCCTCGATGATCTGCGACGAGCTGACGGGGGTGACGACCGTGGAGTTGGGGTTCCTCTCCAGGAGGTAGTCCGCTATGAGCGAGCCGCTCTGGTCGCCCCAGTACAGGTTCCCGCCCTCGTCGCAGAATATGGAGCGGTCCCCGTCCCCGTCGTAGGCCACGCCGAGGTCGGCGTTCGAGGCGCGCACCGCGACGACGAGGTCCCGCAGGTTCTCCGGGGTGGGCTCAGGCCCTCTCCCGGGGAAGCTCCCGTCGATGATCGAGTTGACCGTTATGACCTTGCAGCCGAGCGCCTCGAGGAGGTACGGGGCGGCGAGGGACTGCGCTCCGTTCCCGGGGTCGACGACCACCTTGAGCCTCCTCTCCGCGATCAGCTTCGCGTTGACCTTGGAGATTATGCCGTTCAGGTACGTCCTGATGACCGAGGGCTCCGGCCTGGCGGTCCCGACGTCCTTCCAGTTGGCCTTGTTCGCCGACCCGTCGTGGAAGATCTTCTCTATCCTCTGCTCGTCAAGCCTGGAGACCTCCACGCCGTCCGGGCCCATCACCTTGACGCCGTTGTATTGCGACGGGTTGTGCGACGCCGTTATCATGACCGAGCCCCTGTACCCCAGCGCCTTCGTCGAGAACTGGAGCGCGGGCGTGGGGACCATGTCGGCCTCGGCGATGTTCCTCCCCGAGCTCATCAGCCCGGCGGTCACGGAGGAGAACATCATCTGGCCGGTGAGGCGGCCGTCCCTTCCCACGAGGATTTCGCCTTCGGAGAAGTATGTCCCTATGCTCTCCGCCAGCTTGAGCGCGAAGCTCATGTCGCCGGTCACCCCGGGGATGAACCGGACGCCGTTGGTTCCGAAGAGCCGTCCCTGGGGCGCTAGCACGCTGCCTTTTCCTCCGTGAACTCATTAAAAACCTTTGAAATAAAGAATTGGGTCTTCTCTGGCTTGATGATACGAGAATTACAATAATTGATCATATCTATCATTAATTCATGCAAGAATGCGGATGCGCTGCGCTGATGGGCTTCGACTTTTCCCATAAACACTTATGTTGAATGTCCGAAGCGCATCGCTTGCGGGCCCGTAGCTCAGAATGGATAGAGCACTGGCCTTCTATCTAACGATGGAAGACAGCCAGGGGTCGCGAGTTCAAATCTTGCCGGGCCCGCCTTAAAATTTCGTTCATTTCTGGCTCTATTTGACAAGAAGAGGTTGATTTTCGGCTCTTGATTTTTGGGTGCAAAATGGGTGTAAGGTTTGAACTCGCCGATGGTAGAGACCGTGGGTACGGATGCGGATAGCCAGGCGCTAGCAACTGGGACAATCTCACTCTGTTTTACAATTTCATAGCATGTACAATTTTCTTACCAGTGTACCGCATTTATGCATTGGTGGTGCTCGTATCATAGCGCAGAATCCCCTTTCGTGGTATACAACGCGAAGGATTCTCCCGCCTTTTAACGGTGTACCCGCGTTAAAAAATGGGCACAAAGCGAGCACCTTGGTGGTGACGAACGAGCGAGTCCACCGAAGAGTTGCTGCAGGGCTTTTGGTGAATTGCCACGGAGCCAGAGGCAGTGCTAATGAAGTTCGACGTATAATTTTGCGGGAATCGGTTCTGTCTCTAGCACTGAATATTACCAATGCTCGCTCGCTTTGAGACTCTGGAGCAACAGCACCACAACGAGAAGACCTATACGGGTCCCAACAAAGCTGCATTGCTCGCATTGAAGTTCGAAATTCCGAAGGCTCGACCCGGAATCGACACGAAACCAGCCGCCACCGCAAGCGATAAAATGATGACGATTATTGCTGCTCCGAATGCCGTTTTAGATCTGTCGTGATCTAATCACCAATGGTACCAATCTGCGCTACTCGGGGTTTCAAATTTCTCGAGAGCTCTTTTCGCTGGAACGAAGTCTCGATCCATCTTTGCGCAAGCCTCCAACAGTTTTTTCGCCTGGTTCTCTTCTCCCTGGGTGTTGTAAAGAACTGCCAGATTGTAATATCCATGGACAAGCTTCGAATCTGCCTTTGTTGCTTCTTCGAATTTCTTCTGCCTCCTCATACTGTCTAAGTTGTAATAGCAGAGACCGTAAGTCGTTATGCTTCCGCCTCTAGTGGGACAGAATTGACGATGCTAACTGTCAGCCGACGCGCAACTTTCAGTAAAGGCATCCAGGTTGTACCCGGCAACTGACCTCTGTTGAGGAAAATGAGGCCCACGAGACTTATTTCTTTAGAATTTGTTCTGAGTGACAAAAGTCAAAGCCTTGTCATAGGAACAGATTGCTTCATCAAATCGAGACAAACCATAAGGCGCATTTCCTTGTTTGTCCAGGCAGACGCATATCGGGCTTGAATTGTATCGCTCTATTGTAATTGAATCATCGCCTCACCGAACATTTTCAAGAGGCTGAGGGCGTTGCCCTTGTCTTGGTAGTCGCGCCCGACAATCCGGGTCCGACTTCCATAGCGCGATCAAGCCAAAGCACAGACTCTAGATGCGCTCTAGCCGGTACAGAGCTACACCTTTGTAATTGAGCGCGTCTATAGTTTTGGGGTTTTTTTTGAATGGCCTTATCGGACCAGTGATGGCTTCTCTCTGCTTTCCCCAGTTGCCAAAACACACCCCTTTAGAAACGAAACGTTGGCGAAGTCGTTCTCCTATCGAATCCGTTATCGGCGGCTTTTTCATAGCTCTTGATGGCTTCTTCCCAATTCCGTGAGTCTTCGAGAGCGCCTGCTCTTTGATACCAGAAACCCCAGTTGGTGGGATCGAGTGAAGGGCTTTTCATAGCACTCCAAGCGCTCCTCAATCGAAGTCGCCTGCAGGCCTTTTTCATACCACTCCTGAGCCTCGTTTTTCTTGCTATCGGTGGCCATCCCTCCAGTGGGCATCTCAGGTACGCTGCCCATTACTAATCCCAGAACAACTAGTCGCTGCCCTATTAGAGCCTATCCCAAAAGGAACCTATTCGATCCTGAGCCGTTTGTTATCCCTCTTGTCCTTCGATCTGATTACGTTTGACGCCACTCCTGATCCCATTGAAAGTTCAATGGGATGAGCGACGAGTTCTGGGGATTCATCCAGCCTCTCCTCCCTCCTCGCGCCAAGGAGGGGAAGCCGAGGGCCGACCACAGGAGGACAATCGACGCCATCCTGCTCGTCCTGAAGACGGGCATACCTTGGAACGACCTGCCGAGGGAGCGCGGGGACGACGTGACGGCGTGGAGGAGGCTTCAGGGACTGGGACGAGGGGGGCGTCTGGAAGCGGATTATTGACGCCCCCGTCTCGAGAGGCTACTCGATGGGCGTCCTCGACGCGGACGCGCTCACCGTCGACAGCTCGCTTCTGAAGGCCAAAGGCCACGTATGGCACAAGACCAGTATGGAGGGGTCGTCTCATACTCCGGGATGGACACAGGTCCGAGATGGAGCAAGAGCAGGAGCAAGACTGGGTCCACGAGCTCAGCAGGAGGAAAGAGATCGTTGAGCATCCATGGCACGATCAAGAGAGGGTTTAATCAGGGTTATCTGTTGCTCAAGGCCTGAGGAAGGTGAACGGAGAGGTCGGATTCACGAAGCTGGGTTACAATATGAGGCGAGGAATCAACATCGTGGGCACGAAGAGACTGAGAGCTCAATTGGAACCTGCATGACGGAGTCAAGCTATCCCCTGACCGCAATCGCCAAATCGATTTTTCACTCACTCTGTAAAGTAGGCGGCCCAGCGATGGCGTCGAAGGGTCGGAATCTCAACCTGCATGGAGTTGAACTATTCGGCGGGAATGATTCTGAAAGTCATCGCTCAAGAAAGCGATGTCTGCAATCCGTAAAGGCCAAGAACGAGAGCTCTCGTGAATGAATATTGATAGGTTTTAAAGCTATTAAGCAGATGAAGACAACGGAGAACCCCCTATGGCCACCGATTGGGAGGTAAGGTTCGGGATATTGGCGTTCGATTATACTGTATTGGAGTTTGGGGAAGCAAGGGAATATTGAGCACCACAGGATTATCCTTGCCTGTAGACATACCCTGGATTAGGCTTGCTTATTCCTGGGACATGATTGACCTGCCGCCTTTGCTCGGGCCGCTAGTATCAATAAACTTCGACCCGACCCAATTCGGATCGAATCCCCCAACATGGAGGCCCTCTTCGACACTTTTTTACTATGTTGTTGATCCCGCGCTAACGTCGGATGATTATCCAGACGGACGAATAATTTATCTTCGTCTCTCGTGCAGCATAACGGGTTATAATTTATCAGAGGATTTGACTGCTGAACCGAACGTCCCAGGGTCGTTCATGATTTATGCCGACGACCCTAACTCTACCATGACAGGAAACACCTTACTCGAATCAATTGCGGGCTCCGATTGGGCAAATACATACTATCCTTGTCTCGGCGCAGTTGCCCAGATTCTCCCATATTCCCGAATAGCACGCTTGATGAAGATAATCTTTCGAATATAGACGCTTACCCCTATATTATCGACATGGAACCGAAGAAGAGGGAGGTCTTCGAGACGGTCACGAGCAACGCCGAATACCTCTCTGGGTCATCAAACGATTTGAATGTCGGAAAGGGAAATACGAATACCCAGTCGACAGAGCAGACCAATATCCTGACCGGCGGGGGCGTTAACACCGGGGGGGTTGGCATAAACTTCGGAGGTCAATTTGGAACGCAATCGAATAATGGCACTGCTCAAACAGAAACCACTACCGCGGACGCATCGAGACAGTCGAGGGAGACTGTGAGCCACGGCTCGACGATGAATCAGCTCTATCAAGTCTTCAACGCATATCATCTTGGCACAAATCGTGCCGTATTCATGATGTCGCCGCGGCCCCACACGCTTACGCCGAACGCATTTAATCCGCAGGTGTCTCCGAATTTTCAAACAGACCCGGGCGAATTCAATCTAATCGACGGTATCAGGCAACTCGAAGGGATTCAAGACCTTTTCTTAGTGGTCTATGTTCCGAATGTGCTCAACGGGATTTGTGTGAAAGCCCAACTGGATACTGGCTACTCTATTCCTGTAAACTCGGGAAGCGATGCTAGTACCCCCTCTTCTCTACTGGCGGAAGCCAATACTGCCTTCTCAACAATCTTGTCGCTTCTAACTCCCGCACCAGCCATCGCCGCATTGGTGCCCGCCACCGGCACCGGAATCACTCCCCTGATGAGCGATGTCGAAGCTTCCCGAACGTTTGAAAGCAAGAGGTTGGGTTCCTCGGTTCCAAACAAGGAATCAGCAGCCCTCTTCAATGCGGCAAATGCCCTAATCCAGCAATATGCGCAGTTACCTTTGGTGGTCTCAAGTGCGCAGACTGCGATACAAAATGCGATCACCTCGGTGCAAAATAACGACCCTAGTGCCTCGGGCGAGGTCGCTACGGCAGTGCAGCAAGCAAACAGCGTCGCTACCTCGGTCGGAAAGCTGCAGTCCCTGCTCACCGCCCTGGATAACGCTACGGCAAATTGGGGTCACGCGCTAGGAAACCTTCCAAACGTTGCCACCCTACAGACGCTTGGGAATGATGTCGTGGCGATTCGTAGTGGTTTATCCACCTTGTCTTCGGATACTAATGTGGCGACAGGTTTTGCAGATCAAGCTCAGGGTGGTGTGGGGGATCTCCTAGTCACTCGCAGAGACATATGGGCTTGCGTGGGAATCGACAGCGGCGGAAAGGTGACGCCTACTTCTCCGCCGTATGGGGCCGATCAGGCGACCCCACAGAATGCGACCCCTCTGAATCCGGGTCAGGCGCCGCCAAGGAATACTGTCTTGTTGAATCCTCAAGAAGTTGGCGCGCCTCCGTCAGGTCCAGAGCCGAATCGAAACAGGCCCGCCGCTCTTGGGAAAGCCAACAGACTTGCCAAAAGCCGTGTCGAGGCTGCAACGCCCCCAACCCCCTCCAAGGGGAAGGTCACGCGGACGGTTCAAGAGCAAGCACAAACCTCAGCAAAGATTGCCGCCCAAAAAGTGAAAGCGCAGGCCTTGAGACTTCATAATCGGAATTCTGTCGTCTACCAGAAGCCTCTCGGCAAACAGATTGTTCAGAAATCTGATTCGACAGACTTCAGACTCGAAAGGGTAGGATAAATTTGGCCAATGATTACAATTTACGATTGAGCAAGGCTCGCAAATTGATGTTCGCAAGTCTTTCCAATGCACGCGCCGTGCCACAGCCCCTTGTCTCAAGCGCGATGGTCCGACACCACACGATGAATGTTCTGGCGAGTTCAAAACTTGGAATCCAATCATTGGTGGGGTCCCGAGAGACATTAACAAGGGCCTGAAGCCAAAAAACTCGCATCTAGCGGCATCACAACGCTGGGGACAGACCTTTCACCCCTGGGGCTTCCTCCGGAAAGCCAGAAGAGGTTGCTGCAATCGTCCGTCGCCTGAGGTCCAAGATCACGACCGCCATTCACAACCCGCCGCCGCGGCGCCCTATGGTCAGTCATCCAAAAGAAGACCAGAAGAAACCGAATCGCCCTCCACGGAAGAAGGGGCAGGGCAACAAGGCCAACTGAGACTTATTCAGTGTTGAGAAACATTGACAGAAAACGGCTTCCCCGATTCAGGAGGAACTTGAAACAGGTGGCGAGCATGTGTGAGTTTGGCCATTCTCGAAGCGCGAGCTGATTCATGGGAAAATCCGGTTTCCTTTGTTCCACTCGACACCTGCATGTGTTATAGCGCTGCGAAGCCTTTCCGAACGCAGTCAAAGAGATAGTTCGACTTGGCGGAAGTCCTCGCAGAAGATATAGCGGTCGGTAGCACGGTTCCGGCAGAATTCGCGTATGACTGGGCCGTGCCCGAAGTAGCGGATGCCACTGGGGCGGCGGCGACGATGGACGGACTCCAGGCAGCCGCGGACAATGTCACAAGCGCGGAGTTGGACCAGCTGGACGCTGGCTGGAAAGACTGTAGAAATACTGATCTTGATATTCTAGGACATCCTGAACAAGATGAATTCATAGCCGCCAATCCCGAAACCGGCACTGCTGATTTGTCCCAGCAAATCGAGAACGACTATACCTCTCTTTCGGGGGAAGCTCCGCCAGGAGCTCCAAATACCGACACCAGTTATCAAGTGAATTGGGTCGCGTCAGGAAATGGTATTCCAAGTTGGGACCCAGACCAAGTACAAGTCCAGACCAACGCGGACCCTATAATGATGTTCTGCGGGCAGTTGGTCCACACTGTTCAGGACTTCAAGATAGACGGTGCCGGGATTGATTTCGTCTTCAAGCGCATCTACAAGAATCACGCGTTCTATAACGGACCCCTCGGCTACAAATGGAATCACAACTACAATCTATGGCTCAGGGTTACTCTCGGAGGTGCCGGAACCACAATTTTTCGCACCACCGAAGACTTTCGTGAAGAGACGTACACTAAGCACCCTAGCTACGGGGAACTAGGGTACAACTACTAGGTACTCCCCGACGGTCGGCACGGCGTGATTGTCGCAAACCAATCTGCGCAGCTGAGTCAGCAGGCAGACCCCAGAATCCTACACGCTGATCATGCCGAACGGCCTCTCCTACATCTACCAAAGTTCCCCATCCGCACCTGGGGTTCACAGAATCCAGTTCATACAAGACCGGTTTGGAAACCGACTCCATGTTCGCCTATGATGATTCTTCTCCGGACTCGCCCTTTCTGTCTACCATAACTATCAACACGGACGGCTCGAACAACATCGCGTCAGGTCAGCAGCGGGTCATAACCTTCTATCCGGACGAGCTACGACGAATCGATCACATAACTGATTATTACCAAGCCGCTGGATCCGGCGGCACCCCTCCGACCAACGGACACTCCTGGTACTATAATTATGACGGCTATGGCGACCTGGTGGACGTAACCGGCCCCACAGGCCTTGTCACTCAATACATCTATAGTTCAGCATCAACGACGGGGGATTATTCAACACAATCTTGAGGCAATCATAAAGATCCTTGTGGGCAGATTTACTTGGAGAATGAATATGGGTCGGACACGAATGGCTTTGATTACAACAAGGTGGTCGTCCAGAGAACCGGTGGAGGAGAATACTTCTTCAGCTATTCAGTCATCGCAGGTTTTCAGACTCAGCTAGCGGACTCAGACCGTCCAGCCTATCAGACGTGCATGGTAGAGCGCAACGGAGAGCCCGTTTTGCACGTGTACAACAAGTTCGGGAATCTCCTCCTGAAGCAAGAGTCTGTCTCGATTCAAGGGGTGCCTCAGCCGCTAAACTGGCGCTATAGCTAAAGACGCGGACGGAAGCGTACTTTCGGCGCTCACACCGAATGGTTCTCTCACACAGTACTTGTATGGCAGAGAGTACTACGAATTCGCAGGGAGTCAATCCGGTGACCCACCAGCCCAGCAAGATAGGACTGCGTTCGGGAATCTGATGACGGTGATCGAGCGGGCAGCTAGTCAAGACCTCTACCAGCTCGCACAGTCAAACGACAAAAGCGTTTGGGGCGAGATATTTCCGGACATCTCAGACTTTCAGATCATGGCCGAAGACATCATTACCAATTTCACCTACGAACCAGTCTATCAACAAGTTCTGACCGTTTCTGACCCCGGCTCACGGCAGATCTCGTCGGGAGCGATACAAGCCCGCCCTTGTGGAGCTTCTTCTTCACTCCTGACTCGAAGAATTTGGTCAAGATTGAATATGCTGACGGCGGGGTGGAACAATTCACCAGTTACGATTCTCAGGGAAGGCTTCTCGAAAGGGTGGACCAGATGGGAGGAGTTACCTCATATGCGTATTTTGGGCCTAACGAATCGGATTTCAGCGCGGATACCTTCAGGAGAGAATTATTGACGCAGAGGACCTTGCCTTAACTACAAGCTACATCGTTAATTCCGTGGGATACGTTATACAGGCAACGAGGCCAAATGCTGTCGATGAGCCCGGTGCCTGCTTCACGACATATCAAACAAACCCACTGGACCAGCTGGTCTCTGTTACTTCTTCTCCTCCGTTTTCATATCAGATTCGATTCAGCTATGATGCCAACGGAGACCTCGCAAGAAAGGAGAGAGACCTTCTCGACGACCAGAATCCTCCGCAGCAGCTCTGGGGAGGAATCGAGGTCACGGGCTACCGATATGAGCGGGACCGAAATCTCATCAGAAGAGCGATAGGAGACGGTATCCCATCGAATGATATCGTGTCCAGGTTTCTATACGACGAGTCCGATAAGCTCGCGCATGGAAATTCCGGCACAGGTACGAAGAGAGGCTGTTCGAGTTCAAGGCAGTGCGAGGAATCACTTCCCCCGTGGCGTCGACGACCTTGACGGAATATGATTCGGACGGCAACAGAACAAAGGACATCGACGGAAATGGAAATGCCACCACCTACGTCTATGATGTATTTCACAGGAAAGTGCAGAGTATCGATCCGCTCGGCAACATATCCCAAACCGATTACGACAAGGCTTCAAACATATCGCCGAGTGGTTCTTCGAACTACAACCTGACACATCATACCATCTTCTTGCTGGGTCGAAATTACACTTATGATTCCGTGAATAGAAGAACAAAGAGGATTGATTTTGTCTTCACTCCGATACCTCTTGGTATCCAGAGAATCGTTTCAGCAAATTCAAAGGCGTCCAACCTAGCTGCTTCAGCGGTGGCTGGATCGCCTACTATCGTGACGACCTACACTTACGACTTCAAAGGTAGAGTCATCGCGGTCACCGATGGAAACGGAAACACCAGCGAATATCAGTACGACAATGCCGATCGCAAGATTCAGGAAACTGATCCAATGGGCAATTACAAGGTTTTTGAGTACGACCCTGACGGGAACCTAACCCGGGCGGATTCACATGAAATTGTGGCGACTTCAGCCAGTGGTGAAGAAGTGTTCTCCACGCTCTACGAATATGACGAGCTCGACCGCTGCGTAAGTATCACTGACAATCTTGGAAACACTACGAGCTACGCTTATGACAGCAGAGACGCTCTCTACAATCGCGTAGACCAGTTGGGAAACGTAGCCCAAACCAATTACGACATGTACGGCGCCAAGATTGGGGATACCAAGAAAATGACCGCTACTGGTTTAGGAGGCGGACCCCACTTTTCTCACGCCTCTACAAACGCAATACGCGTACGACGGAGACGGAAACTTAGTCGCCATAACGGATTCACAAGGCGCCACCACCCATTTCAAATTCGACGCGCTCGACAGGAAGAGTGCGACGATTTACAATGATGGCTCGTCGGAAACATCCGATACACAGTACTCAACGATAATCTTACAAGATTCTCCAACGCCAACGGTCTGGTCGTTATCGGGGCCTACGACTCTCTGAATCGAATGAATGAGTTGACATTGGATGCGAGCGGGAGTAATCCCACCTACCCGCAAAGGGCGGAGACCTTTGAAAGTTACGAGTTCGATGGCCTCGGCAGGCCGTTAACCTCCGACAACGACTACTGTCATCTCGTGACAAGTTTCGATTCCCTAGGTCGACCTCTCAGTGACCAGATTGCATTCCTGAACTCTAACCAGAGCTTCCCGGGGGACCATATCCAGGACTTTTGATAATCTATCGAATAGGCTGACACTGCGATACCCGAGTGGCCGAAATCTGGCTTACGAGTACGACGCAATTAGCAGGCTCAAAAATATCAAAGACAATACTGGAAACGCATCACTGTTGCTCGTTAGCCGCAAATCGCTAGGGCTTAGGATTGGAGAAGTCAATTATTCCAATGGTGCGAGTTACAATATTCTCTACGACGGACTAGCCCGGATTATTGACATGAATCACTCAGACGCAAGCGGTAGCAGCATTTTGGAGACCCAACAGGCATTTGACGGAGCGGGGAACAAGAGGATTCAGGTGGACATCAGTCCAGGCTCGACCAGCGCGAACGCTTACCAATACGACTCCAACTATCGCCTGACCGTTGCAGTGCCTTCTGCACTGGACTCGATAAACCCAACTGCGCTCGCCCCTCCTCAAGCTCCGCTGAGCCCAAAGAAGATGACAGGGCAACAGGCAATGAACCAGGTGATAGGTCCTCTCGCCCAAGGAACGAGCCCCACGTTTGAATACGATTCGGTGGGGAACAGATTAGTCGAGGCCGAGCTTGGCGAGAGCCCAGTCATTTACAAACCGAACTTGCTGAATCAATATCTGACGGTGGGGAACGAATCATACGTTTACGATTCGGCAGGTAACTTAATCGGAGATGGTACGTACAATTACTCGTACAACTATAGGAACCAGCTTGCCAGCGTTCAGTCCGCTACTAGTAACGCAGTAGTGCTGTTGCTGAACTATGATTCAATGGGCCGTCTCGCGAAGCCTCAGGTTGGGAGTGCTTCAACAGAAATCGTCAACGACGGCCTAGATCCCATTGAAGAATATTCAGGCTCCGGAACTCTCTCAGCGGCCTACGTTAACGGGGACGGAGTTGACGATAGGTATTGCCTTGTGACAGGGTCTTCGGAACTATGGTTCCATCCGGATTCTCTTTGGTTCAATCAGAGTCTTGACCGATGGCAACGGTATCTCTGCAATCGGCCCAGGTCAGTTACGACCCCTTCGGCAACTCCAATGATATTCCAGCTAAGTCTCAGAACTTGTTCTGGTACAAGAGCGCGCGTTACCTCTCCATGTTAGGGCTTTACTATTGCAGAGCGAGAATCCTCTCACCGCAGCTTGGCCGATTCCTCAGCGCGATCCGACCGGATACAACAGGGGCAAATCTCTACGCCTACGCGGAAAACAATCCGCTGGTGTTCACGGCCTCTGGGACGGACAGTCGCGTACTGGAACCAGGGTCTCATGTCCAATTCGATCCTGAGGTGCATGAATATCCAGTAGTCCGGAACCGGGGACCGTCTCCCCTAACGACAACGTGACGACCTACAACTACCAGGGCGAGACGATTGAAGGCAAAATCAAGTTCTATTCATACGCAGGTGAAACGATCCGGAACAACTCGAGGACCCCTGGTTCGGGGGCTGCCGCACCTGCACCGACCTATAGTGAGATGGTTCAAATGATACACGCCGTTCCTGTGGGGAAAGAAACCGAAGGCGGGATCAAGGTTGAGGACAACCGAGTACTGCCAATTGGCCAGCTCATACAATTCAATATGCCTCCTGTATGACACCATAGGGAAACCTTCCCCTCATCTCAAGACATTTGAAGAGGCGAAAAAAGATTACGAAGGCTTCTTCAAGGCCGGGGAAACATTGTCCAAGAACCCCATAGCCCCATTTTACTACATGCTGGGGGAACGTGCTTATCCGGACATCACGAAAAATGGTGGGATATTATAGAAGGCGCTGAGTTGCTCTGGGCTCCTTTCAGCACATTCGCCACTGGGCGGCTGAGGGTGAGTTCTCAGCTGAGAATGGCCATCTAATCAGAAGAGGTCCTGAGTCGGAGGAGTTGCCTGACAAGAAGGATTTTCCGTCTCAAAAGATGAGAACGCCTAAGACTGTAGGATTTGAGCGTCCCGCGAATAAGCCAAGATACTTGAGTCCTCCCCGGTACAGATAGCTGATTGGGACATCTTCCAGATGACTTCCATTGAGGATGGGCAGCGACACTCGCTTCAGTGCCGAGCCACGTGACGTTCAGGGGTATGCCCAATTCCAGATTTTGGACGTTCGATGATAAATCGTCGGACACGGGGCAGCTAGTTTCCCGTCAATCAAACCGATATTATAATGCTGCTCATCATGGAGTTCGCCAATGTCTACGGGAACGATTGGTTCCGACTCCCAACCCCCCTACCAGGGGGAGGACCCTCTCCCAGGTTTCGACCCTCATTGTTACAGACACCTCTGGGTTCACCACGCTGATTGAGCCTGCGAATTCTAGCGGTTCAGCCCCAACCCATGGGGATGTTCGTCATGTCCGGGCCGATACCAGAGCCGACCTTCTTTTCCTAGCGCCCACCCTAAGCTCGGTAGAGGAGTCCGATCCAATCGAGAAGGTCGACTTCATCAAGGACGACATGGCGGCGATGGTATGGGGCGTCGAGCGGACCCTGTTCGGCCCATTGGATCTCGCGTGGCCCGGATACGAGTCATACCTCTTGAATATGAAGGCCAATCCGCGGCCTCCAGCCCCCTCGCCCTCTACAGGGAATGACATCGCGTACGTCTTGAACACGACGGTTCCCTACAACTGGATTCCCTTCGTGCCTCAACAGCAGGGGAATGGCGGACCACTCATCTTGCGGCGTGGATCCATGCTCCCAATACGACCCGACAAATAGGCAGACGAGGTGAATCACGCCTCAAGGCGCGATCCTCCAGCCTTCTGGCCCGGCGGTCGTCGAGACATCGGGGAGAGTGTCCACGTTCAATCCTATGGTGCTCAGCCCTCAGGCGGATCCAAGGGTCGGCGCTACTGTCCAGCGAACCTTCCGAAGAGCCCGTTCGACTGACGGCTCCAACGCATGTCTGGAGAGCCCGACGCGTGGATGTCGGCCACGGTCCAGGGATGGCGGGCCTGGTGTATGACGAGGTCGTGCCGACGCCGGGCGTCCCTTCTGCCGAATCGTTGGCATAATGCGAGCGCAAATGGGTGGTGGGTGAAACACGCCCGGCGCTGGTGCGAAAGATATACCGATCAAGATCCAAGCCCCAGAGAATCGGTCGCCAGGAAGTTCGCTTTCGACCCGCCTTGTAACAGCCCCGAGAACCGGACCGCGTTCGCCGACGGGCCGAAGACAACGAACCGCAAAAAATCGCCCGGTTCAGCGGATTTGAACTCTAATAGAGTCTAGGCCTTGCCGGGCCACGCCAATCTCTCAAACTGAGCTGATGCCTGGTTTGCACCCGACGAACACGACGTCCCTGAACTGGTTCTCCCCTCTGGCCTTCTTGAAGGTCCAATCCAGGTAGGCCCCTGTCCGACGAAGCCGACCTCCTGCATCGTCCGGAGAAAGTCCTCGTGGTCGAAGAGCCCGAGCCTGTGGACGTCGTCTCTCAGGACGATGGTCTTGGCGCCGTCCTTGATCAGGTAGGAGAAGGACAACTCCCCCATGTCCCCCTCGCGCTTCGAGACGCTCAGCCTCGCCCCCATCACCCTTCCGTCGTCGAAGACGTCCTCGCCCCTGTGGCCGTCCACGAACCCCTTCTTCGTGAAGTGCGTGTCGAAGACCACGACGCCCGGCTTCCCGAGGTGGTCGTAGAGCCCCTGAATCGTGCGCCTCAGGTCCGGCATGGTCAGGTTGTAGGAGATCGAGCTGAAGAGGCAGATTGCCGCGTCGTACTTCCCTTCGACCACGGCGTCGAGGTCTCTCATGTCACCCCGGAGGAACTTCGCACGCCCCTTCACTTTGCTTCGGGCGATTCTCAGCATGTCGTCGCTGATGTCCACGCCGGTGACCTCGTAGCCCCTCTCGACGAGGATCTTCGAGTGGCTGCCCGTCCCGCACGCGACTTCCAGGACGCGCCTTCCTCGGATACCGCACCTCCTGAAGGCCTTGACCAGGAAGTCCACCTCTTGGTCGTAGTCCTTCCACCAGTATACCCTGTCGTAGTACTTCACGAGCTGGGAATACAGGGCGCGCCTCGATGTCCGTTCAGCCCACTCTCTTGCGCATCCTCTCGACGGCCTCCCTCAGCGTCCTGTCCTGCTTGGGGAAGGCGAGCCTGACCTGCTTCTTGCCCAGGCCGGGCGTCGAGAAGAAGCTCGAGGCAGGGACCGTCGCCACGCCGCCGTCCTTGACCATGTGCTCCGCGAAGCCGACGTCATCGCCCTTCCAGATGCCGCTGAAGTCGGCGAGGATGTAGTACGCGCCCTGCGGCTTTAGGCAATCGAACCCCATCGCCTCGAGGGATTTCATGAGGTAGTCGCGCTTCCTCGTGTAGCTCCTCGTGAGGTTCGAGTAGTATGATTCGTCCAGGCTGTAGGCCGTGAGCGCCGCCCTCTGGAGGGGCGACGGGGCGCAGACCGTCAGGAAGTCGTGCACCTTCCTTATCGCCTCGGTGAGCCTCTTCTCCGCCACGGTGTAGCCTATCCTCCACCCCGTCACGCTGTAGGTCTTCGAGGCCCCCGAGATGGTCACCGTCGTGTCCGCCATGTCCCCGAGGGTCGCCAGGCTCACGTGCTTCGCGCCGTCGTACACGATCTGCTCGTAGATCTCGTCGGTTATCGCGAGGACCCCGTGGTCTGCGCAGAGGTCGGCGAGCAGCCCCAGCTCGCTCCTCGAGAAGACCCTCCCGGTGGGGTTGTTGGGCGTGTTGATTATGATCGCCTTCGGCTTGCGGCCGCCGCGGCCTGAGAACGCGCGCTTCAGCTCCTCCTCGTCGAACTCGAAGCCGGGCCCCGCGAGCCGGACGTGACGCACCTTCGCTCCCGAGATTATCGCCGAGGGAAGGTAGCACTCGTAGAAGGGCTCCGGGACTATCACCTCGTCGTTCGAGTCGGTCAGCGCGAGCATGGTCGCCACCATCGCCTCCGTAGCGCCGCAGGTCACCGTGACGTTGTCCTCGCCCGTGGCCTGGATGCCGTTGAAGCGCCGCGCCTTCTCCGCTATCGCCGCCCTGAGTTCCGACGACCCCCAGGTTATCTCGTACTGGTTGTAGTCTTCCTTCACGGCGCGGGCCGCTGCCGCCTTGAGGGCCGAGGGCGCAGGGAAGTCGGGATATCCCTGCGCCATGTTTATCGCCCCGTGGACGGCGGCCAGCCGGGTCATCTCCCGGATCACGGAGTCCGTGAAGAGCTTCACCCTCGGCGAGACGAGCCCCCGAGTCTTCGATTGTGACGGCCTCAAGGCGTTCTCTCCTTGGCTTCCTGGCGGTACCCAAATGAAGGTTTTAACCGAGCGCGCCTCGGGAACAATGGCAATGCTAGCCGGGCACGCCACGCGGGAAGGGACCTCGAAGTTCGCCGAGTGGGCGGTCGGCAAGAAGGGGGTGGACACGCGACCACTTCAGGGAGTTCTGCGGCCTCAGGCTGTCCTCCCTTGGGATCGGGACCTACCTGGGCGGCCTGGACGCGGAGACGGACGAGCTTGGTCGAGGAGGCCGTGCTCGCAGTCGGTCTCCTCAGGCGCGGTCAACGTCGATCGACACGGCAATCAACTACAGGCTCCAGAGGGCGGAGAGGTCGGTGGGCAGGGCCTTGGCCCGTCTGGCAGGCGAAGAAGGGATGGAAGGAGGGCGGGAGGCCCTGCTCGTCTGCACCAAGAACGGCTACCTGAGCTCAGACGGCGAGCTGTCCACGGACTTTTGGAGCCTACATCCAGGACGAGTTCATCAAGCCCGGGAAGCTCAGGCAGGAGGAGATAGCCGGGGAGGCCCACTCCATGGCGCTCCCTTTCCTGAGGGAGCAGCTGAAGAGAAGCCTGGCGAACCTGGGCCTAGGGTGCGTCGACGTGCTCTACCTGCACAACGCGGCGGAGTCTTGGCTGCCGGAGATCGGATACGGGCGGTTCGTGGAGAAGCTCTGGGAGGTCTTCGCCCTTTACGAGGAAGAGAGGAGGAAGGGGCGCATCCTCTACTACGGGATGGCCTCTTGGTCGTGCTTCAGGGTCAGGGAGGGGAGAGGCCGAGCGCGTGAACCTGGAGGACGTGGTGGAGGCGGCGAGGGAGCGTCGGCGGAGAGGAGCACGGCTTCAGGTTCGTGCAGCTCCCGTTCAACGTCGCGATGAACGAGGCCCTGACTCAGAAGAACCAGAGGATCGCCGACGAGCCGCTCACGACGTTCGAGGCCGCGAAGCGGCTGGGCGTCGGGGTCTTCACGAGCGTGCCCCTCTCTCAAGGGCGGCTTCTCAACCACACGCGGGTGCCTCGAGCTCGAGGGGTCGAAGGCGCTGTCCCTCATCCAGTTCGCCCGGTCTGCGCACCCGGCGCTGTCGTGGCGCCCCTAATAGGCCAGAAGAGCCCGGAGCACACCAAGGAGAACCTTCGCATCGCGATGACCCCGCCGCTCGACGAGTCGGGATTCAAGGAGACATACAGAGGACTGACTTAATAGACAGGCGGAGCGACCGGCTCTAGGGCTTGAGACTCTATCTCGTCATCCCCGGGATTCTGCTCGCGCTCGCGGGGTTCGTCTTCACCCTCCAAGGCCTTGGGATAGTCGGCCCCAGGAGCTCGTTCATGTTTCAGAGCACTAGCTGGATATACGACGGGCTCGCGGTGTTCTTTCTGGGCCTTCTCGTGACGCTTGGCGGGCTCTGGAAGAGCCGGCCGAAGACGAGCGGCTAGCCAGCCCTCGTCCCCGTTGCGGCCGGACTCGTCCTGCTCTATCTGCGCCTGGCGACTATCTTCTCTGGCGCTTCTTTGAGCCGCAGCTTCGTCTCGTAGCTCGTCGCCGTTCCTCACGAACTGGACCGAGACCTCCTCCCCTATGGCCAGGTGGGAGAGCGCGCCGACGAGGTCCTTCATCCCTTCGACCTTGGACTCCCCGATCTTCATCAGGATGTCCCCAACGCGCAGCCCCGCGTCGCGCGCGGGCGCTTCGTTCAGGACCTCGGCGAGGAGCACCCCCTGCTCGACGGCGAGGTTGTATCTCCTGGCGACGAACTTGTTGACGTCCATCCCGGAGATTCCAAGCCACGGCCGCACCACCCTGCCGTTGCGGGTGATCTGGTCCATTATCCTCTTGATGGTCTCCGAGGGGATGGCGAACCCCATCCCCTGCGCGAAGGGGATCATCGCCGTGTTCATCCCGATGACCTTGCCGTCCAGGTCGGCGAGCGGGCCGCCGCTGTTCCCGGGTTGATTGCCGCGTCGGTCTGGATGAGTCCTTCGACGACGAAGTCAGTCCCGGGGAGGGGCCTTCCCAGGGCCCCTATCAGCCCCATCGACACCGTGGGCGCCCCTGGCAGCCCGAGGGCGTTGCCGATGGCCAGGACTATCTGCCCTACCTTGAGCTTCTCGGAGTCGCCCAGCGTTGCGAACGGGAGGTTCTCGGCGTCTACCTTCACGAGGGCTACGTCGGTCGCGGAGTCCGTGCCTATCACCTCTCCCACGAAGGTCCTTCCGTCCTTGAGGTTGACCTGCACCCTCGCGGACTCGTCGACCACGTGGTTGTTGGTGACGATGATGCCGCGCGGGTCGATGATGACCCCCGACCCCTGCCCCTCGACCGGGACCATCCCGAAGCGGTAGTCTCTGGTGATCCTCGTGCTCTCGATCCCGACGACGCTCTCGCTCAGCCTCTCGACGGCGCCGGTTATCTGTCCCTCTAGCTCTGTTAGACCCATGTCTCTCCACTCCCTGCTACCAGGGCGGCCTCACGGGAGGCCCCGGCTCTGGCACTGACGGTCTCGGAGGCCCTCTTGGCTCCAAGCCTCTACTCCTCCCTTCCTGTGGTGGGGGTGATGTCCAGCTCCACCACGCTACCGCCCCTGAGGACCGAGAGCTTCGCCGGCTGGTCTATCGCCTCTTCGCCCAGGAGGCTGGTAAGGTCCTCCGAGCTCGAGATGCTCTTCCCGTTGAACTTCAGGATGACGTCGCCGAAAGACAGGCCGGACTTCTTCGCCGGGGTGCCGTCCTCCACCGAGAAGACCATGACACCCGCCTCTTGTCCCACTCGCTGGTCGGAGGAGACCTCCTCCGGGAGCGCCACGGGGTTCGAGACTATCCCTAGGTAGGCCCTCTTGAACGGCTGACCCTTGGCGAGCCTCTGCACGACCTTCGATATCGTGTTCACGGGCACCGCGATCCCCCTCTTGGAGACGTAGGCGACGTTCATCCCGATCAGGCGGCCCGACGCGTCGACCAGAGGGCCTCCCGAGTATCCGGGGTTGACCCGCGCGTCCGTGATGACGGCGTTCTCGATGCGTCATCCCCCACCATCCGCCGATGCTGCGGTTCGCGCCCGTGATGATCCCGGAGGTGACGCTCGTGCGCGACGAGAATGGGTTGGCGAGTGCTAGGACGAACTGTCCCGCCTTCAGCCCGTCGGAGTCTCCCTTCTCGATGGGCGTGAGCGGCCCCTCGACCGTCAGGACGGCGATGTCTGAGCGCCTGAAGCGCCCCGTGACCTTGGCTGCGAGCTTCCTTCCGTCCTCCGTCCCGATGCTCACCTCTTCAGCGCCCCTGACCACGTGGTACGCCGTGACGACTGTGCGCTCGTCCCAGACTATTCCCGAACCGTTTCCGTGGCCTGAGCTCACGCTCACGACCGAGCGACCGGTGCTCTCGGCGATTCGCTCGATTTCGCCGGAGATTGTCTGCAGTATTCCGCTTGATTTTAGACTCAAGTTATCGTATCACTGCAGGGATATGGAATGCGGGGATACTTGTTGATGGAGAATCTGGGAAGTCGGTCACACCGCGCGGCGCGGCCCGGCGCTGTCAGTTGTGGAGCGAGAAAGCCGCGGCCCAGCGAGAAGAACGCGACGCGCCCCTCTGGACCGCTGGGAGTGAAGCGCGATAGGTGACCGACGAGCTGGTAGGACGCCTTGATGGCGTCGGTCAGGTCCTTGCCCTCCCGGACGTTGCCCTCGATCGCGAGCTCGCCCTCGGAGAAGATGGCGTCGATTTGGACCGCGCCGTCTCCTGTGACCCACTTCATGGTAGTCCCCCGCTCGTCCTCGGAGTATCCGAGCCAGCGCAGAGGCCCGAACCACCTTCCCTTGAGGCCGGAGATCACTTCGCCCGAGCCCCGTCCGTAGGGCAGCAGCGTGCGCAGGATGGCGACCCTGTGCTGAGTCGCGGACTGGGGACGGGAGGACGATGCCAGGGGCTTCACCCCGATCATCTCCTTCCCCTTGTGCGTCACGTGGTACCCCTCGGGGGTCTTCTCCAGTATCATCTGGTCCTCGAGCCTGTGGAGGATCCTCGAGAGCGTCTCCGAGTGGGTTCCCAGCCTTCGTCTCAGGCCCTCGAACGTGAAGCCGAGCAGGTCTTCCTCGCCCAGGAAGCGCAGCACCTCGGCGTCCCTCTCGCTGAACTGTGGGTTGCGCGTGAATTCGTCCCGGGGAAGCGTTTCGGGCAACTTCGGACGCTTTCTTTCGGGTGCGGGCTTCTTATATAGATAGCAGTTGTCTTTTGTGAGGTAGGTAGCATCGGCGCTACTAGGTCGTGGAGGGCTGCGATGCCACCCTCCTGTACGCCGCTATGAAGTCCAGCGCGAACTTGTCCGCGTTCTTCTCCGTCCCCCTGTGCTGCCCCGCGAACTGGCGCAGGTGGTGGTAGAACTCGTGGAGTATGACGAATGGGTCGTAGAGGTACTCCTGGCTCACCGCGAGTATCTCCTTCCTGTCGGGCAGAGTAGACCGCGAGGACGCCTTTCGAGCGCCCCTTGACGACCCCGACCCCGAGCTTGGGGACCTCCAGGTGGTAGTGCTCGCAGAGGCAGCTCGAGGGCCATCTCGGTCTTGGAGTCGAGGATGGTGGCGACCACGACGCCTTGAACCTGTCGTCCGGCTGGCCTTGTCTCGCTTCGTCGTGGCTCAACACGCTACGCTTGCTTCTCTTCCAGCTCGAAGGTGAAACGCGCGCCCGCGAACTCCTTCGTCCCGACCTTCTCCCATTCGACGTCATATGTCTTGGTGAGCTGGGCGCCGATTATCTTGACCTGCTTGGGCAGGTCCTCCCATAGCTTGTCCGCCTTCGCAGGGTCCTTTGTGAAGAGCAGGGAGCGCCTTCGCTTCATCAGGTACTTGACAGCGACCTTCTGGTAGTCGACGCCTTGGACCTGAATCTGTTCCTTCCCGGTGTCAATGGTGAAATTTCGCTTGGAACTCGATTTTTTCTTGGGGTTCTCGGTTGTCTTGTCGCTCTCAGCCATGTCACCACGCGGTCGTGTAAGATTAATGAGGTTTTGGGAGGCCGTCTAGAGCCCGACGGCCGACCAGACGTCGTCGTCGCTGTCGAGCTGCGTGAAGCCGCACCTGTCGCACTTCCTCCCCGTCAGGGTCGCCTCCTTGCCTCCCGCGAGGATCTTCCTCTCGTACTCGACCATCTGCCCCGCACGGCACCTTTCACAGATCAATCTCCAGCCAGCCCGCTCGACAGGCGTCCCGAGTTCGAACCTTTAAGTCACTCCCCGTCGTCAGTGAGCATAGGCGGTTCGGGATGGTGGAGGTTCAAGTTGGGCGTTCCTGAGAAGATCAAGAAGATCGAGGAGGACCTTCTAAAGACGCAGGTGAACAAGCACACCGAGCGCCACATCGGAGTCCTCAGGGCGAAGCTCTCCAAGCTCAAGCTGGAGCAGGAAGAGCAGCAGGCGCGGCACTCGGGGAGCACCATCGGGTTCGACGTAAAGAAGTCGGGAGACGGGACGGTCGTCCTCATTGGCCTGCCCAGCGTGGGTAAGTCCACGCTGCTCAACGCGCTGACGAACGCGAAGTCGAAGGTCGCGGCCTATGAGTTCACCACGCTCGACGTCGTCCCCGGGGTCCTCGACTACAACGGAGCGAGGATACAGGTCCTCGACCTCCCAGGAATCATCCAGGGGGCGTCCTCTGGAAGAGGCTTGGGCAAGAGGGTCCTCGCGGTGGCGCGGAACGCCGACCTCATCCTCTTCGTGATAGACGTCTTCCAGCCCGAAGCCCGCTCCCTGCTCGAGAAGGAGCTCAGGCTGACGGGGATACGCGTGGACGAGGACCCGCCCAACGTGGTGATAGAGACGACGACCACCGGAGGTATCTCTGTGATATCGCAGGTGAAGCTGACCAAGATTACGCCTCGAGACTCGTGAAGGACATCCTGAGGGTCTACGGGATGAACAGCGCCCGCGTAGTCATACGTCAGGACATCACCGACGAGCAGCTCCTCGACGTCATCCTCGGCACCAGGGTCTACATCCCCTCGTTGACGGTCATGAACAAGATTGATCTGGTCAACGCCGGCTTCACGAACGAGTTGATGGACAAGCTCCCGTACAAGTTCGTCCCCATCTCGGCGGAGAGCAACCTGAACATCGAGGCGCTGAAGCAGGAGATGTACCGGAGGCTGGACTTCATCAGGATATACATGCGAAGGCGGAGCGGCGAGACCGACTACAAGGAGCCGATGATCGTGAGGAACGGCTCAACCGTGCTCGAGGTGTGCGACAAGGTGCACCGGAAGATCAAGGACGATTTCCGCTACGCACTGATTTGGGGGAAGAGCGTCAAGTTCGACGGGCAGCGGGTCGGGATAAACCACGCGCTGATGGACGAGGACGTCCTGACCTTGGTAACCAAGTAGACGCGTCCCGCGATGGTCATCACGGAAACGTCTCGCCGGTCGAGGTGCTGGAGAAGTACAGGACGATCGCCGTGGTAGGCGCATCGAAGAACCCGGAGAAGGAGGCATACTCCGTCCCCCGATATCTCAAGGACCATGGCTATCGGATCATCCCCGTCAATCCGACGGCGACCGAGATAATGGGCGAGACCGCGTACCGCAGCCTGCTGGACATGCCGGAGGAGGTCGGCAAGGACGGTCGATGTCGTGGAGGTCTTCAGGCCGAGCGAAGAGCTGCCGCAGGTCGCGCTCCAGGCCGCGGAGATGAAGAGGCGTCTCGGGCGCCCGTTCGTCTTCTGGGCCCAGCAGGGCCTGGAGAGCGAGGAGGCGAAGGGAATACTGGAGAGGAACGGGATTCAATACGTGATGGACGCGTGCATGCGGACCGTCCACCAGACTCGCGTCAAGAGGACTGCTTGAGAAGCTCGTACAGCCTGAACTTCACTTCCTCGCCGGGAGAGAGGACGTAGCCGCAGAAGCTGCACACGACCCCGCTTTCCTTCCGCTTCAGGGAGGCCTTGCCGCACTTCGGGCACTTCATCTCCTTCGAGTCGTTCGGGTGGGTCTTGACAAGGTTGATCGGCCTCGGTCAGTAGGCGCGAGAGCGCGCGCCGCCCTTTATAGGCTTGCGACGGCCCGGCACCGACCGAGACCCTGGAGGAAGGGAGATATCTCGCCTCGCGCACGGGTCCCTTGAGCATGGGCTGGACGGTCTACGTGCTGAGGTGCAGGACGGGCGAGCTCTACACCGGCTGCACCACGGACCTGGAGCGGCGGATGCGAGAGCACAACTCGGGCGCCGGGAGCAAGTTCACCCGGTCCCGGCTTCCGGTCGCCGTCGTCTACAAGGAGGAACTGGGGAGCAGGTCAGAGGCTCTCCGAAGGGAGCGGGCGATCAAGGCGATGAGGAGGAGCGAGAAGCTGCTCTTGGTCGGTCACGCCGCCTTGGCTACTAGCGCGTAGACGGGGCTGTCCGCCCTGTAGGGGCTCCTCGTGATGAACGACTCGTAGGTCTGCTTTCACGCTCCATCCCGTCGCCTCCAGCCGCGGGACGAGCTCGTGCGGCGAGTAGACCCTTATGTCGACAGGGAACTCTCCTGCGAACTTGAGCACTCCCTCCTTCCCTCCGTTGCTTCAAGTAGAACCTCCAGACCCCTCTCTCTCGCGACCTCGCGGAGTCGAAGCTGTAGGTGTCGAGCACGAGCAGCTTCCTGCTCTCTTCGTAGACGTTCTGTGATGGGTTTCGCGCGATGTAGTCCCTGTTCCGCAGCCCGGAGATGAGAAGCAGGCCCCCGCGCCTCGTCACTTCCCGAGCCTCTCGGAAGAACCTCAGGTCGTCCTCTTCCGGCCCGTATCCGATGCTGGTGAACACGTTCAGCACAGCGTCGAAGCTGCCCGGTGCGAACTTCGAGCCCAATTCGCGCATGTCGCCGACGAGAGAACCTCGCCCTTCCGGCGTCCAGCTTGAAGTCGCGCCGCCTTCTTGTTGGCCACGCCGACCAGGTGCGGCGAGAGGTCGACTCCCGTGACCTCGAATCCCAGCCTGGCGAGGGGTATTCGCCACCCTTCCGATTCCGCAAGGGGCGTCGAGGACTCTGCAGCCCTTGAGCCCTTCCTCGTCGAGATAGGACGAGATTGCGACCGCGTCCTCTTCGCCTCTCTCCCACATCCCTTCGAGGACGAGCTGGTAGAGCTTCGCGTTCCTCACGAAGACGTTCCTGGCCCAGTCCACGCGTCCCTCTCTCTTGGGACGATAGAAAAGCCTGGGGCCTTGAACGAGGCCCCGTTACGGTCAGCGCCTCGTCCTGGAGATCGCGATGCCGACCATGGCCGCGACGGCTCCAGCAAGGGCGAGCGTGCCGATTGCCAGGAGGGTGAAGCCAGAGGTGTTCGAGGACGCCTGAGTGAGGCGCGGATGACGCGTGGGCGGACGCGGGGATAGGGGGGATGGCCGCGATCTTGGCGGTCGTCGTTGACCCACTGTTGCTCGGGGCCACGGCTGCGCCTTGCGCTCCCGGCTGCACCTGAGAGGATTGGGAGCAGAGCCGCCGAGGAGGCAGAGCCTGCGCCGTAAAGAATCGGCGGGGACTGCGTCTGGGCGCTTAGGACCATGCTCAGGCTCGTCTGGGGCGGGATGAGCAGGGCCGACGCGCTCAGGTAGACGTAGTTCGGGCTGTAGTAGACCGTGACGTTCACGGGCTGGCCTCCAACGTTGACCTGGACTGTCGTCTGGCTCTGGGTGAGGTTTACCTGGACCGACTCGGAGGCGGTGACGGTCAGCGGAACCGCGGGGACGACTAGCTGGGCCACTCCATTGGCCGCCGTCTGGGCATACAGCGACAAGTTTGAGTTGTCTCCCCAAGACAGGTATCCCCCGACGACGCTCGCGGAGACGTCTGCGCCGGAGACGGCCGTGCCGTTCTTGTAGCTCACGCTCACGGAGACATCGGCAGTCGGGATGCTAGATGGAGGCTGCGTATCGATCGTTAGGCTGGTCGAGCCGCTCACCTGGGTTAGAGAGTAGCCGTACTCCATTGCCTGGTTGCCACCATAGCAGGGGAAAGCGATGGCCGAAGAAGCTGAAGGACCGGAGTTCGACTTCAATGCAGGCGGGCTGGAGGTGGTTACCGCTCCGGATTGGGCGCACACGCAACAGACCAACGGTTGAGCGAGCGCGGGGCCGTTCGCGGTGGCGGCTAAGAGATAGGTGCCCGATGGAAGGTCTAGGGTCACCCGAGGATACTGGCCTGTATAGGAGGCGACGGGCGTCCCCGAGGAGTTGTACGCGACCAAGTCATACGAGCTCACCGACGTGATGTTCTTGGTCTGGATCGAGAGCTGGACGGGGTTCAGCGACGTCGCCGGCGGCCAGATTGCTGGCAGTCGACGCGGCGGCCAGGAGCTGAGGGAGCGACGACAGACCTACCAAAAAAAGAGTAAGGACAGACGCCGACAGCATCGTTGCTGTTACCTTCGGCCTTTGTGTTCGCTTCATTTGCATGGTGATATGCTACCTGACAAGCCAATAGCGGGCACTCTAGATGAGGCTATGGCCTAGAACGCCCGTTCTGTTGTCCAGAACGACGCCTGGACTCGTCTAGGCCTGGGTGACGCTCGTCCCCAGGTACCTGTCGCTGAACTTCTTCCTGTATCCTACCTCCAACGCCAGCCCCAAGATCACGTCGAGGAGGAGGAGCACCCAGTTGATCTTGCTCAGGTTCCTGAGGAAGGAGGCGCCGAGGGTCGGCCGTCCTCCGCTCTCTGCGGTGACCCGAAGCCCCATGACCGCCTTCCCTATCGTCTTGCCGTAGGTCGCCTCCGCGAATGTGAAGTACAGGACCAGTAGGAGGCCGCAAAGGTGCCGAAGTAAGCGCCGAACGGGAACACGTGCGGGGAATAGCCGGGGACGAAGACGCCCGCGAGGAACGCCGGGAGGGCGGTCGCGGCCACCACCAAGCCCACCACGGCGTAGACGACGATAGCGTCGATGACGTAGGCAAAGAGCCTCTTGACCCAGTACTCCTGGGCCTGGACGTCTCTCGAGAGCGTGCTAATCCCGCTTATGGGCACCTGCTGCTGCGCGCCAGCCGCGCCGACCGGGGAGCCGCAAGACGGGCAGAACGCCGCGCCGGCTGGCGCCTGAGCCCCGCACTTCGCGCAGAACGGCAACCCCAAACCTCCTAGCGCACCAGGGGTGGCCTCGCTCTTATGAAGTGGAGGGCCAGCTCCCAGAGCGCAGCCTGGGAAGCCGATCTTCGCTGCCTACGCGGTCTCGAACGATTCCGGTGCCTCTGCCGACTGGGGTATGTCCGGGAACTTCTCCTTCATCCGGCTCTCGGCCACAGCCGCCGCCTCGGAGAGCGCCATCTCCGCCTCCTCGTTGGCGGTCTCGAAGTTCATGGTGTAGCCTCCCATCGATCCCGCGTCCACCAAGATTCCGCTCAGCAGGCTGGAGACCTCTCCCATCTCCCCTTCGGCGTCCGGCATGACGACCGACGATGTCCTGCTTCACGCTCCTCACAATCGAGGTGGCGGGCGCGAGGGTGGTGACGATGTCTCCAAGCTCAGTGATGGTGTTCAGCCTCAGGACTATCTGTTCGAGCGCGAGCTTGGACTGCGTGACCATCTTCCCTACCTTGCGAACCTCGGCGAGCTCGTTGGCGAACATCGAAGCCCTTTGGTTCTCGTGCTTTTGGACGGCGGCCACCGTCTTCGCGAAGAGCGCGGCGTCCCTGTCGCGGATCTTCGCCATCGAGGTGTCAAGCTTCGCCATCACGATTTGTATCTGGTGCATCAGCGCGTCCAGACGCGGCTTCAGCGGCCCAGGGTTGTTGAAGGCGTTCCTTAGCCTCTCTCCAATCCCCGTGGACTTCTTCTTCTCCCAGTTGTTTGTAAATTGTGACATCCTGAGTCGGGGGCAATTCCAGGCCTATCTTGGGGCGTGTGAAATTGTCTTCACCCTTGAATGAACTCCCGGTCTTGGCGGCATCGTCGTACCCTGCGGCCGAGGCCTATTCAGTCGCTCTCGAACTTCTTCGCGACCTTCTCGGCAGCCATGGTGGCCGCCTCCACCGCGTTCATCATGCTGGTCCTCAGCGAGCCTCTCTCGAGCTCGTAGATGCCGGCGATGGTCGTGCCCGCGGGTGTCGTGACGGTGTCCCGGAGCTCCGCCGGGTGCATCTTCTTCTCGCTGAGGAGGTTCGCGGTCCCCGTCAGCGTCTTGGTCACGAGCTTGAGTGAGATGTCCCTCGGTATCCCGACCTTGAGGCCGGCGCTCACCATCGCCTCTATCACGACCGCGATGTAGGCGGGGCCGCTTCCGCTTAGGGCGGTGATGGGATTCAAGAGCGACTCGGGCACCTTGACGTAGTCTCCGAAGCTTCCGAGAATGAACTCGACCTTGGCCTCGTCGGCGGGGGTCACCTTGCTGCCTAGCGAATAGGCCGTCATCGACTCGCCGATGACCGCCGCGATGTTCGGCATCGACCGGACCACCTTCGCCTTGGGGAGGGCTCTCTCGAGTCTCTCGATGGTTATCGCCGCCATCAGCGATATGACTATCTTGCCGGCGGTGAACTGCGAAATCTCGCCGAGAACCTGCTTCGCGTCTCCAGCCTTGACGGCTATCAGGATGAGGTCTGCCTTCTTCGCCGCTTCGCGGTTGTCAGAGGTCGCCGCGATCTTCCCCGACCGCGAGCGCGGCAGGGTCGAGACGTTCCTCTTGGTCATCACCACCTTCGTGACCTGCTTCGACTTTGCAATCGAGTTCGCGACCGCCTCCCCGATCTTGCCAGCCCCGATGACCGCGACAATCAACGCGTGAGCACGGCTCGGGTTTCGGGTTAATAACTTACCCTCGGCCGTGGACCAGCACGGCGACGCGCAAATCATAATTCCCCCTTCGACGCGTTGCGCCCAGCGCGAGTGGGGCTGAGAGGCGAACGTGAGCAGACGCAAGAGCCGGAGGAGCCCAGAGGCCGAGCAGCGAGATACTACCTCTTCGGCGGAATCGCGGTGGCCGCGATCGTCGGGTATCTCCTGGTCTCCGGCGCTCTTCAAGGCGGGTGGCCACCAGACGAAGCAGTCGTCGTCATCTCGCGACCGCGACCTCCTCGAAGCCGGTCATCCTCTACGTCAACCAGGGGAACGGGGTGGTCAACGGGTCGAACTTTGGGAAGCTGTTGGAGACGGCCACCTCCCACGGCTTCAACACCATCTTCTTCCAGGTCTACAGGTCTGGGACGCTGCTCTTCACGAACAGCTCCCTCGGCGGATTTCGTCACCTCGGCCCACGGCCAAGGCCTGAAGATCTTCTTCGCCCTCTACTTCACGAACACCAACCAGACCATCCCCAGCTCGATCTACTCCGACGGCGAGGACGGGATTAGCCTGGACATGTCGACGCTCCCTGTCGCACCCAGACGACCCTCTTCGACCAGCTGTCCTCTTCCTACTCTGGGAAGACCGCCATCACGACGACCGACCCCACTCTTCCGCTTAGCCCGGACCTCCTTGTCGTCGAGACCTACGCCGCCGGGGACCGACCAGTACATCCACCCCGGGATGATTGCGGGCGTGGAGGTGGTCGCGACCTCGAGCCAGCAGGACTACCAACAGCAGCTTCAGTACGCGCTCGCCAACAGCGACGGCGTGATGGTCTTCGACTACGCGGGCCTGGTCAAGTCAGGATATTGACGCGAGTGTTATTATCTCGCAGGCCGACGGTCGGACCATGGACATTGGACCGGAAGCCGACTCTCGGAGCCTGCTGCAGTTCTTCATGATGTCAGGGCGGCTCAAGTCTGAGATGAGGAGGGGCTGGGTGAAGAAGCTCGGGATGGCCCGTCCGGAGTCCGTGGCGGACCATTCCTACCGGACCGCCCTCATCACGATGATCTTCAGCGACTCGCAGGGATTGGACACGGCCAAGGCGCTGAGGCTCGCGCTGCTCCACGACCTCCCGGAGGCGATCGTCGGGGACGCCATGCCCGAGGAGAGGTCCGGGAAGCGCAAGCTCAGAGATGGAGACCAAGGCGATGGAGGAAGTGCTGAGCGAGCTTCCCGAGGAGCAGAGGGCCCTATATCTCGAGGCCTGGCAGGAGTTCATCGACGGCAAGACCCCGGAGGCGCGCCTGGTGCGGCAGGCGGACAAGCTGGAGATGGCGATACAGGCGTGGGAGTACGCGAACGAGAGAGGGGACCTCTCGTTGGCGAAGGAGTTCTGGGCCTCGGCGAGGGGGCAGGTCGAGGACGCGCGGCTCCTCGAAATCCTTTGGCAGGTCGAGCCCTGACTAGATGCCGACGGTCTGCTTTCCGTACTTAGCCTTGACCTCCTCGGCCGGGATGAACTCCCTCTCGTAGGCCTGCAGCTCCGCCAGACCTCCCAGGTCGAAGAGCTTGCGAAGGTCGCTCAGAGGGTGGCCCTTGTGTCTCTCCTCGAACTTCACCTGGGCCCTTGTGTCCTCCTTCTTCAGCTGCGCGAGGAAGTCCCACACCGCGACCGACATCGCGTGAATCGAGGCGAACGGGTAGATCATCAGCGCGACGCCCATCTCGTGGCACTCGTCGACCCCGAGCCGCGGCGATATGGCCGTTGGGTGGAAGACGGTGGGAGCCCCCGTCTCTCTGCATATCGTGGCCAGCTCCTCCTTCGACAGGAGCCCGTCCGCGAAGACGAGGTCCGCCCCGGCGCGCCGATAGGCCTTCAGGCGCCTCACGGCGTCGTCCAGGCCCCCGCCGACCGCTCCCCTCGCGTCCGTCCGCGCGATGAGGACGAAGTCAGGGTCCTCCTCGCTGATGACCTTCTTTGCCGCCTTGATCTTGCCTACCATCTCATCTAGGGAGACGACCATCTTGCCCTTGAGGTGGCCGCAGCGCTTCGGGATCACCTGGTCCTCGATGTGAATCCCTGCCACTCCCGCACGGATGTAGTCCTTGACGGTCCGCATCGTGTTCAGGGCGTTCCCGTAGCCGTTGTCCGAGTCGGCAATCAACGGGAGGTCGGTGACGCTGGTGATGTACTTCGCGTTCGCTTGGACTTCTGTGGCGGTGGCGAGCCCGAAGTCGGCCATCCCGAGCCTGGACATCGACGTCGCGGCACCTCCCATGTACAGGGTGTCGAACCCCAGCTTCTCAGCGATCCTCGCGCAGTAGGGGTCATGGACTCCTGGAGCTACGATCGGCTTCTGCTTCCAGTTGTCAAGCTTCTTCCTGAGGGCCCTCGTGGTCTTCATGGCCGCGGATGAGGCGATGACGAGTAATAAGCGGTGCTAGGTTTCCGCTTAGGATTAGGTCGAGTGATTTAAGACCGGCCAGACGCGAGTTAAGGCTTGGAAGCCCCTGCACGATGGCTCCTGCCAGAGGTTCATAGCTTGAATTTCTTGCAACATTTACCTTTTGTTAGCGTCAATAACAGCCCTTTACACGATTTCTCAAATTGTCTAGTTAGAAGTTGTCGCAATGAGAAGCTCGCACATGTCAATGGAATAGCTTGACGATCGCGTCAAGTAGAGACTAGTCAAATAAGCGCTTTTATGTGAAAGAAACATACCATCTCACGTTCATTTTTCGTCCCGTCCGTTCGCGCTCCTTTTCGTTCATCTATTCTTCGTTTCTGGCTCTCAACGTTCATCTCCTTGAGTCTTCCTCTTCCCGCTGCTCCGTCCTCGCTTGTCTAATCTTCCTCTCGGCCGTAGCTCCGTTCTCGATTTCCTTTCTTCTGTCTCCTGCTCCGTAGTTTTCCCGTCTTACTCTGTTACCCTGTTACGATGGCCGATGTTGTCTCGTCCATAACTGCGACTCCTAAGTTGGGAATAAGAGTCTCAGATGCTGCACTGTCTCCGGTCCCTCCTGTCGAACCCTCGATTTTATTCGGTTCGCCCCGATGCTGGATCCCAAACTGCGAATGAGAAGGACGCCAAGATAACCGCTGCATCAGTATACCCCGCACCTGACTTTGAATGATGGCGAACCACTAGCCTTGCACTCCCGAAATCACCAATAAAGAGTCATTACTAACCAAATCCTGTACCCGACATCTGAAGACACATCGCCACTGGAGTCGGCTGTCGCTCTTGGCAAACAGTTGGGAAGATTTGCCGAAATCGGCGTTGCGCGCCATGTTTGAAGCTAGGAATGGTAGGCAACGTACTCGCATCACGCACGAGCGACTAGCCGCAATAGTTGGGGGCACGACGGATGTGCTTCCGTTTCACACTCCATTTGTCAAAAACGCTTTCGCAACGAGAAGCGGGATTCGGCTTCACGATGTTATGGTCAAGGGCAGGTTCATTGAAGTGAAGCTTGGAGGCGATAGGGTCACTCCTCTAGAACTCGAAAAAGACTGCTTCTTAATCTCGTTGGGAGTCTCTGTGGAGTACCACTTTGTGTGCAACCCCCTCACCGGGGAGTGCCACAGCCCCTTGGACATCGAGGTGCTCGAAAACCGCAAGGTTCCGTACAAAGTCTGGGGTTGGGGATTTTGGAACCCGTGAATGCTGATGAATGAAGAGCTGTGAATATTATATCGGGACTGGGGGTTGAGCTCGTACGATTGCTGCGGACCGGCCTCGACCGTTCCTCGGCGCCGTCATGAAGAGTTGTTCGATTCCCTCGAGGGGATCCTCGCTCAGGTGAAAGCAGATTCTTCTCCTTCCTCCCCCGTTTCTCTTGAGGGTTGCCTTTACAATTCCAAGCTTCTCGAAGAAGTCCATGTGGTCCATCACGCACGAATAGGAGACGTCAATCTTTCCTACTAACTCCTCGCCGGTCATAGGGCCTTTTGAGAGGGCCTCCAGAATCTTCATCCTCGTGCCGCACGGGCTGATTAAAACAGTCTGACCCATCTTGATTATGGTAAAGTTGCCAAGACGGCTGGAAACCTCCGCCATCTTTACCTTAATCATCCGGCGAGAGTTAACATCAGGGTCTTTTAGAGTTTACGGAAATGGGACGATAGTTCGTTGTTTAGCCCAATTTATCGTTGTTTGCCCCAACATCTTTAAATATAAGCGGGCAGCATTATAACATAAGTGATAGAAAGTGTCGTATAGACTGAACTCTCCCGGGCTTGAAGGGAGACAACGTAAGGCGGACAAATGTCCGCGCTGTGGCAAGGGGCCTCTGGCAGAAGATTCTAACACCGGAGAGTTCTATTGCACGAACTGCGGGTACGTGATGAAGGAGAAGCTGGAAGAGACCAGGCCCGAATGGAGGTCGTTCGCTGACGAACAGGGCGGCGAGAGTAGGGCAAGGACTGGGATGCCGACGTCGATAACATCCTTCGACATGGGCCTCTCGACGGTGATCGGGTCGTCGAACCGGGACGCCTCGGGTTCCTCGCTGTCGGGCGCCATGAAGCACACGATGGACAGGGTCAGGGTCTGGGACAAGAGGAGCCAGGCCGCTAACTCCTTCGACCGGAACCTGAGACAGGCGTTCAACGAGATGAAGATGTTCGCGGAGAAGCTCGCCGTGCGCGACGAGGTGATAGAGAGGGCCGCGTACATCTACCGGAAGGCGGTCGAGAGGGGCGTCACCAGGGGCAGGTCCATAATCCAGATCTCCGCGGCTGCGCTCTACGCGGCATGCAGGGACATGGAGGTGCCCAGGACCCTGAAGGACGTCGCCGCGGTGAGCAACGTGAGCAAGAAGGACCTGGCGAGGTCGTACAGGATACTCCTGAGGGAGATGGACCTCCAGATGCCAGTCCCCGACCCGATAAAGTCGGTCTCGCGGATCGCGTCTCGCGCCACGGTCGGAGAGAAGACCAAGAGGCGGGCGATGGAGATCCTCACGAAGGCCCACCAGAAGGAGATCGTCGCCGGGAAGGACCCCATGGGGCTTGCGGCAGCGGCCCTCTACGTGGCGTCCACCCTCGAGGGCAACGGGAAGACGCAGAAGGACATCGCCGACGCTGCGTCGATCACCGAGGTCACGCTCCGAAACAGGTACAAGGGCCTCCGCCAGGCGCTCGGCATCTAGCCGGTCAATCGGCCGGCCTAGACGACGATCGAGAAGCCTATGACGTGGCGGTTCGCCTCGTCGTAGGTGAACGTCGCATCGAAGCGTATGCCCCTCAGGACTAGCGGGACCCAGAACTGGTCGTCCTCCCACATCTGACTTTCTGGCAGCTCGTCGAGCGGGTACCACCTCACTTCCCCCTCGTCGCTTGACCTCGCCCTCCCCTTCGCGTCGTGCGCGGAGAAGACGTGGGCTCTCGTGTGGAGGGTCTTGCCTCCGTCCATAAGGAATGTGAGCGTCCCGTGGTAGAAGGGGTTCGAGAGGCGCAGGCCGGTCTCCTCGAGCACCTCCCTGCAGGCGCACTGCCCCGGGGTCTCGCCGGGCTCGAGCTTGCCGCCGGGGGCGTTCCACTTGCCGACGCTTATCCCCCTCGTCGCCTTCTTCAGGAGGAGCTTGCGCCCCCGGACTATGTGGCAGATCGTCGCCTCGATGACCATTTTTGCCTTCATCTCGCCCATTCGTCCAGCCTGGTCAGCTCGGCCTTCTCGCGCTTTAGCTGCGAGACGCGCACGCCCACGAGCCTCACCGGCCTCTTCTTCGCCTCGAACTCCTTCAGGAGGATGCGGGCCTCGTGCCTCAGGGCCTCTTCGCTGTCGGTGAAGCCGGTGAGGGTCGTCTCTCGGGTGAAGGTCTGGAACCCCTTGAGGCGGATCTTGATCCCCGCCACCTTGAACTTCACGTTGGCTTCGCGCACCCTTTCGAGCGAGCTCGCGCACCTCGATGTCGGCCTGGGCGTAGACCTTCTCGAAGTCGTCGGCGTCCGCGTCGAAAGTCCTCTCCACGCTCATCGACTTCATCATGTCCCTCTCGAAGACGGGAGCCTCTCCTCTGCTTGGATGACCCCCCAGAGCCAGACCCCGGTCTTTCCGAACCACTTCATGAGGTCCTGCCCCGACATCTTCTGAAGCTGCCCGATGGTCTGGATGTCGTGCTCCTTCAGGAAAACCTGCGTCTTCGGGCCCACTCCCGGGATGACCGCGACGGGGAGGGGAGCGAGGAAGCCCTTGGGGTCGTCGAACGGGACGACCGTCAGCCCGTCTGGTTTCTGCCTATCGGATGCTATCTTCGCGAGGGACTTGTTGGGCGCGACCCCGACCGAGCAAGTTATCCCCAGCGAGTCCCGTATCTCCTTCTTGATCTCTAGCGCCAGGGCCTTTGCTTCTTCGATGTTCTTGGTGCGGTAGGAGACGTCCATGTACCCCTCGTCTATCCCGGTCTGTTCGAACCTGTCGGCGTGTTTCCTGAGTATTTCCATCACTTGCCCCGAGATCTCCGCGTAGCGCTCCCACCTTGGCGGGAGGTAGACTGCGTCCGGGGCGAGCCTGTACGCGGTCGAGATTGGCATCCCCGACTTTAATCCCAGCTTCCTGGCCTCGTAAGAGGCGGTCATCACGACGCCCCGCGCCTTCCCTCCCTCGGGGTCAGCGCCTACAGCGACGGGGAGGCCCTTGAGGGAAGGGTTGTCCTTTACCTCCACCGAGACGTAGAAGGCGTTGAGGTCCACGTGGAATATCGCCCTCCATCCTTCCTGCGACATCTAAGAATCACTGACAGCGTCGCTTGCGTCGACTCTTGGCCCTTGCTCCAGCCGACCTCGATCATCCCGAGGAGCCTCCTGAACTCGTTCACAGACTCCGGCCCGAAGCCCGCGAAGTGGTTGTTGAAGAAGACGAAGCTGTCCTTGATGGACGCCCTCTTCTCCTTGAGTTCCTTGGCCCAGCGCTCCATCTCCGTCCCTCATCTCCTTCTGGATGCCCGTGAACTGCGTGATCTCGCGCGTGCCCACCATCCTGAGGTAGACGAAGTCCGCCGTCACCTCCGGGGGCGTCTCCAGATACTGGTTGATCGACCAGGCCATCGCGACGTTGTTCTTCTCGAGGAGCTTGTAGGTCTCCGGGGTGAACCACGACTTGTGCCTGAACTCTATCGCGTGCTTGAACTTCGGCTCGAGGGAGGACACGAACCTCTCCATCGCCGCCTTGTGCTTCTCCACCTTGACGGAGGGCGGCAACTGGACCACTATCGGCCCAAGCTTGTTCCCCAGCTTGCTCATGACGCTGTAGAAGTACAAGAGCGTCGACTCGAAGTTCTCGAGCTTGTTCTCGTGCGTGATCTTCTTTGTGAGCTTCGGGCAGAACGTGAACCCGTCGGGCGTGCTGCTCTTCCACTGGCTGACCATGCCGGGCGAAGGGATCCTGTAGAAGCTCGAGTCGATCTCGACGCAGTCGAAGGTCCGCGAGTATAGCTTGAGGTAGTCCTTGGCCTCCGTGTTGGACGGATAGAAAGGCCCGACCCAGTCCTTGTACGACCAGCCGCTGCACCCTATCCTAAACTCCTCGGGCTCCGGCACGACGTTCCTGACTTGGTCAGTGGTCTAATAAGCGTGGTTGAGTTTCGAAAACACGGCGTGGGTCGTTAAATAGACGCGCGGCCTGCTTACACATGGCTCTGGCGAGGAAGTCAATCAAGCAGCGCTTCCATCCCAGCGCTCAGCTGCTGTCGGTGATGGAATGCTTCCGGCAAATGACCAACGACTGCATAAGGGCTGGCCTCCAGTTCGAGAAGGAGAACGACCGAACCCCATCTTTGAAGAAGCTCTCGCTGCTATCGTACGCAGAGTTGAGAAGGCGGTATGGCGGATACTCCCAGTATGCGCTGTGCGCAATATCGAAAGCGGCCGGCATCCTCTCAACTCGGAAAAAATCGATGAGAAGAGGGTTCCCGACTGGGGCGCCCTATGTCTCGAAGCGGGGGCTCGTTTCATGCTATGGGTTCAAGGTGGAGGGTGGTTTCCTGACCGTCCACCTCGATGGTGAGGCATTCGAGTCGATTCCTCTGAACGCTCATACCAGGGCCTTGCTTTCAGATTCGACGCTGAGGGTCCGGTCCTTCACGCTGACAGAGGAATCCGTCTCTCTGTGTGTCTCGAAGGAAGTCAGAGAGATGGGGGCGGAGGAGGTCGCCGGCGTTGTTGGGGTAGATAGAAACCTGAGGAACCTTACGGTGGGGGATAAGCGGCAGGTGGTGATTTACGACATGACAGATGTCGTCGGCATCGGGGAGAGAACGAGGGAAGTCGTCAGCTCGTTCAAACGCGACGACGTGAGGATTAGACGTCAAATCGCCTCCAAATACGGAAGGCGGAGGAGCGAGAGGACGAGGCAGTTGCTCAACCTTGTCTCGAAGAAGATAGTCCGAGATGCAAAGGTCAGCAAGCGGGCCATCGTATTCGAGGAGATTACGGGCATACGAAAGCTCTACGGCAAGGGAAATGGGCAGGGAAGATCGTTCAGGGCGAGGATGAACTCCTGGCCCTTCTACGAAATCAAGAGACAAATCCAGTACAAAGCTTCATGGGAAGGGGTGCCAGTCATCACGCTGACCGGAGGTGAGACGAGGGGGACCACGATGGATTGTCCACGATGCGGGGAGAGACTCCAAGTGCCAATCCGAGGCGATGTGCACCACCATCGGCAACTGTGGTGCGAGAAGTGCGGGAGGTGGACGGACAGGGATGTGGTGGCCGTCTTGAACATCTCTCGCAGGGGACGGTTGAGGTTCGACCGTTCACAACGAAAGGAAGGCGAGGCAGGAGAAGCAGTGAAGGGGAACGCGGGACGCGACGGGGAACCGCTAATCCTAAGAGTCGATGCCTCGAAGCTACGCCATGGACAGTGAACGCGGCAGAACCAAATCCAGCAAGACGGCAGGAGTTACGGTCGTCATCCCGGTAGAGATCTGGCAGCCTCTCGCGGAGATTCGCTCCCAGCTCGACGCCCTCTGCCCCGGTGCCCCCACCCCCGTCGAGGAGGCGCTCCGGGAGGTCATCACGCACTATGCGCACTGCCCTCGGGCTCAGGACGAGGCCGACGCGTTCTGCGAGCGGGCGAAGGCCTGGAAGTAGGACCCTAGCTCAGCTTCACTAGCTGCTGGTCGCCCGATGTCGGTGAGACGACCACGGCCGTCCCGAACGCGATGATCTCCTCCATGCTCTGGGCCATCTCGGTCGAGTCGAACATCACGCTCAAGACGGCGTTCGCGCCCATGCTCTTCGCGTGCTCGGAGAGCCTGTCTAGCGCTTCCTGCCTTGCGACCTGGGCGAGTTGGGTGTACTCCCTGATCTCTCCGCCGGCGATGGTCCGGAGGCCGGCCACCAAGTTCCCTCCGATTCCTCGCGACCTCACGGTAATCCCGTAGACCATCCCGAGGACCTTGTCCACCTTGTAACCCGGATGCGTAGTTGGAGGTGAGGAGGAGCATAGGTTGGCCAGCGCCCGTGGTGCTGGAGGGGCCCATCATCTGCTGCTTCAAGGCATTGCCGCAATATGGGCAAAAGGCCGCGCTGTCGTCAACGGTCCTTCCGCATCTCTGACAAATCATTGGAGATTTTTTGCGGCGAGGCCTCTCCTATAATCCTTTACGACAGAGACTACGTCAGACGAATGTGGCGAAGACCAACAGTACGCCCAGAGCCGTGAAGGTGCCGTTCAGGATGAGGTTGTCGTACCTCAGATGAGCGACCGCGAGCCTCCTCCTTCCGAGATACACACCGCCTTCGGTGAGCGCGTCTAGCAGAAGGTGAGAGCAAGCGAAGACTACTCCGAGGCCGCCCACGAAGAGCGCCTGGGAAGTCGTCATTCGCCTGACCGAGAATCATGTCTAGGAAGTAGGCCGACACGAGAGCGGCGGCGACTCCCCACACCGGAGCGGTGATGACCGAGTGTGTCCAGAACGACCTCACGGGCCTTCCGCCCCTCTTGACGTGTCCCAGTGCGTCGATGAGCTCGTTCGTGGCGAAGGCGAGCCAAACGGCGAGGACAAGGAGAGAGAGGGTCGGCTGCACGACGCGGTAGACGATGTAGAGGCCGACCCCGAGAGAGAAGACGTCGTGTGTTATCGACTTCAACGGACTGGTAGCCGCTACGGATTTCCTCCTATAAACTGCCACGCGACCACCTGTGAAGGGTGAGGGGCCGCGGGGGGGACTCGAACCCCCGATCAAGATAGTCCCGGAGCAGGACCGGGCTGCCGCTCAGGTGCTTCGAGAAGCGTTCAACCTCAGCGAGAGCGAGGAGAGGTTCATCTTCAACGCCAAGACAGGGGAGGGAATACTGGTGACGCCCGAGGGAAGAATTCCCTTTTACAACTACTTGAGCGACATTGAGCGGCAGCTCTTCACGACAAGACCGAGAGACGTTACCGCGTAGTCCATCCATAATGGTATTGATGTATTGTCATCTTCTTGCAATCATGCAGTATTGTCCTCAGCCTCCAACCACAACAAACGTCGACGTAGTGCAACTACTCCCCTGAGTGCAGCTGACTACAGTCACTTCGCCGGAGGGGACGACAACGGTGACATTAACGGTTGTATGTGACGAGACCGTGATCGGAGGAATCGTCACCTGGTATACATGCCCCTGTCCGTATCCTGCGAATAGGGTCAGCCCATACGAGCCGATTGGCGCTAGACCATCGTTAGAGGTCAAGCCCGCGTAGCCAGTAGCATTCCCGTTCAACGCTACACAGTACTCCCCTGACCCACCATAATATCCATCGCCGTCTGGAGCGGTGTGAAAGACAAACACCGTGCCGTTGCTCGTGATAGTCACGCCTTGACTCGTTACCAATTTGAGGTAGAGGGATGCATTTTGCACCGGAGTCAGCTTGAAGAGCCAAAGGCCGACTCCGCAAACGTATTGATTGTTTTGACTGCCGGTCGTCGATGTAATGTCGTTGCAGTAGTCGTCGTAGTGGTTACGGCGCTGCTCCCCTCGTTCGACGTGATCATTGTCACCACACCGGACGGGACTGACACCGTGACGTAGATGGTCGAATTAGGATGAGACCTGAATCGAAGGGATGGTCGCCAATATGACGGCCACGGTCCCTGGTCGTTGTTCATAACCCGCCACCAAAGTCACGTTGTAGTAGCCACTCGTGATTAAGGTCCGTCCGGCCGGTTGGTTGAAGGCCCCGAGCCGCAGGTAGCCTGTCCCGTTGACGTCCCCCATACTGATGCAGTAGTGTCGTATCGCCCCTTCGCCGTTGGTCAGGTTTCCGGACTGGGTCACGGAGAGAGACCCATTCGTTATGACCGTGCCCTGGTCAGTGACCACCTTCATGTAGACTGTCCCTTTCGGGGCCGGATTCAGCAGCGTGTTCGTCGGTAGCGCAGGTAAGCGAGTTCGACCGTCGTTGACGTGCTAGTGAATGGCTGCCCTACGACGCAAGCTGGCCCGTAGGTCGTACCGACCGTTCCCGAAGGGACGTGCAACGTCTCGCAGGTGGACCCAGCTCTCTGGCTCGCCGTCACGACATAGGTTTGACCGCCGTATGTGACGTTGAAAGAATTGATGGAGTCGCCGAAGGCATACCATTCCGTGCTCGTGGTCGTGAAGCTCTTGAAGGCCTCACCGCAGGCCAGGTAGGGGCACGGCGACGGCGAATCGACGCAAGTGGTCGGGAAGTCGTACGCTGTCGTCACATTCGCCCCCCCGACGAGGGCCGAGTCTGGAGTCCGAGAGCACGCGCAAATAGACTTCCCCAAAGCAACCGTAAGCAGACTGCCCCGCCCCCGCTTCGAGATTCCCCGCGCAGTCGTAGTTCGAGAATTGATAGACTGCCAGACTGACTGTGCCGGACGGCACAGCGAGTGTGAGGCATGTGGTCGACTCTGGATAGGCGCCCGCCCGGAACGTGTACGTATGGCCGGCATAGCCTACTGTGAGATTGAATTCGCCTGTGATGCTAGGCATGTCGAACCATCCTGACGACCCCTCGCTGACTTTGTCAAAGTAAAGCGTCACCGCCACATCGATGTTTATCCCCTGGCACCCATACTCAACCACGGCGCTGACCGCGGGTGCGCCTTGCGGAACTGGCATCCCTGTTGCGTCTGACACGACCTGCAACTGCATCGGGCGCCCGCTGCTCGGGAGAGGGCAGTCGGTCCCGGCGCACCGTCCCGTGGCGCCGACCGGGGCGGCAGCGCAGGTGTTGGTGGTGTTCGTCCCGGTGAAGGTCGTCACAGAGCTAGAGAGAGCCACGTTTGCCGCGTAGGTGCTTTGGTTGTCGGGGATTCTCGAAATCGTCGTGGAAGAAGTCGTCGTCGAGGTAACGCTCGATGTGGGGGGTGTCGAGTACGAAGAAGTCAGGTTCGTGCTCGTTGCAGACGTGCTTTCCCCGGTCGCGCTGGAACTTGGAGCAATGGTAGACGAAGTTGACGTGGCCTGCTTAGGCGAGAAAGAGACGTAGACGAAGGCCGCAACAAGTATCAGCAGGGCCACTGAGAGGGCAGCCACCGGCGCGCCCAGTCCTTTGCCGTTTGGGCTCCCAGTATTCTTCATCGGCAAAGCATCTTTGAGCGTCCAAGTCCGAATTAAACGCTGTGATGCTATGGTCTACAATGCCAAAACGCCGAGGCACCCAAAGTAGTGGCTGGACACGGGGTTCTCTCGAGGTTGGACGAGCTTTTGGCTTGGCGTGACCAGTGGCCTTCAGCATTGGAACGGCAAATCCGTCGTCCGAACATCGCTTTTGGGTCAACTCCAATAGAGTTCAGAACTTCCCGACTAGTTCACGATATCCTTGTCGCCCAATGGCGTTTCCCAATCTTTCCTAAGAAATAGACTCCGACGACAAGGAAGCCGAAGAAGGTCATCAGGAAGTACTCCTCGTCCGGCGGAGGAGGTATGTGGGCGACATTGTCGTAGGTTTGGAAGACGCTTTGCACATCCTTTTTTCGCCCACAGGCTAAATACGGCCTGAAAGACTCGTCGCTACCTAGTGGCCCTGATAGTGCAGCCTGGTTAGCATAGAAGGCTGTGGAGGAGAAATCCGCAGTCACCTTCCGACCTGGGTTCAAATCCCAGTCAGGGCCTCTCACCTCAAAATCATCTTTTTGGCTGCACTTCGGCCACCAACGACCTCAGTTCTCCGTCTTGGAGGAATGAAATGACCGCGTAGCCGACCTTGGCCTTCCTCGTGTACCCGAGGTCTATCCTGAGCTTCCTGGTCATCTGCTTGAGCTCCTTCGTGATGACCCATTCGAGCCATCCAGGCTCGTAGTGGACCAGGAGGCGGGATTGCGCCGCCACGCCCAGGTCAGAGGTCTGGAGGTCCTTGCCGCCTTTCGCAGGCTCGTTTAGGATGAGGTTCTCGCACTCGAACTTCTGGCTCAGGACGGTGTATGCTATCTCTGCGCCCAGCCTCCCGACCTCATAGTTGTTCCCGTGCTTCAGCATCTGCCTCTCAAGGCCCCTGAGAGGTCGCACGCTGCGGACAAGGTAGGCCTTTGAGATCCTGCTTATGGGCCAGCGGTTGGGGATCTCGGAGACGGCTCCCAGCTCGTACAGGGAAGAGGGCCGCCTGAGGTAGACCGTCGTCGTTTGGAATCCCTTGGTGTACGCGTAAGCGAGCCTCAACCGGACGCCGTCCACCGTGAGGTGATAGACCCGAAAGAAATCGTGGGCGACGTCGACCCTGGGCCAGGCCCTGGTGTTCCCGTTGTGATACAGCCTCAACTTGCGCACCGCCCCGAAGGCATCGGTGATCCCGAAGTTTGCGAACATCGTCCCGGTCTGAAACACCAGCCCACCCATGGTCTTCCCCTGCAGGACCTGACTCGAGGTCCCCTCGACCGCGGGCGATTGCTTGATCTCGAGAGAAAGGAGGTTGTCAACCGCGCTGACCCTGACCTCGGCTTCGTCGGTCATCCAAGCCCTGTTCCTCTCGTTTCTGAGACGAAGGCGGGGATAGCCTGAAAGGAAGTCTTGCAGCGTCAGGGGTTCGACCCTGATGGTGAGGGCGTCTCCCGGCCTGCCTATCTCCTTGGGGGCGGTGGGAACCCAGACGCCGCCGCCCACGTAACGATGATAGCTCGTCGCCCCCCTCTCCATGTACCTGACCCTGAGAAACATCGGAACTCCTGCCTTGAATCCCGCGACTCGCTCCTCCAGGAGAGTTGCCGGGATACGGACTCTCGATGGCCTCTTCACGTTGAGGAAGAACTGGTTCTCGTTGCTCAGCTTCACCGGGATCGGCGCTGTCGCCGTCGAGACGCCGCTGCGAGAGTATCCGGGAGAGCGAGGTCGTCCCCCTCCTGAACCCCTCGATTGGTTGCTGCGTGCTTTTCACCCGCCTCTGGCGAGCCTCGCGACCTGTTCCCCAAGCTCTTCGCCCGTTCTCGCGAAAAAGGTCGCGTCCTTCAAGATGAGCTTCAGCTGGCGTGCAAGCTTCTCCGGCTTCTCGTTGGGCGCCTCCACAAGCGCCCCGCACTGGATTTGGGGAAAGACGGTCTTGATCAGCCCAAACCAATACTGCATGAATACCGCTCTGCGCCTCACCTCAGACATCGCGCGGCCCCTGACGTTGCACGTCCTGGTGCACTCGATCACCAACCCCGGTCCGAGGAATACTAGAAAGTCGACCGGATGCCTTCCAGCGTAGCTGAGGTCAAAGACGTGGTGAGCTTTGAAGCTGAGGTTCTGGCCTATCAGAATCCCTTGGACCATCTCCTCTTGCGATGTGAGGGGCGTCAGCGCAGCCGTTCTTCTCAGCCATTCTATTGACAAGTCTCCTGTTACCCACCCCATGATGCCTAGTCCCTATATAACCACCCATAGAACAAGGTATTATTCTGCCTCTGATTAGTAAAATACGCACGATTCTAGCCTTTTAGTTTAGGCGATTGACCGCGACAGAGTCGCTTAATTGCATTGCCACCGTATACTCGGGGCGGGGGGGGTTCCACTCGACAAAGGGGCTTATCCTACTTGCAGAGGGGAGAAGGCAGGACTTTCTGCAGGTTCTGACCAACCAAACCTCGCCAGGATTGCAGCTCAACCGGATCGTATGTGTCTCTGACGAGGAGGCGCTCGACGAGGCAATCAAGCAACGCCTGGCCGAGTTCGGATATCTCCCGCAGCAAGTTCTCCGCTATTCTGGCCTGGGGGCTGTCGACACCAGGTCCGCGCGGGGCAAGTCCATCATCCTAGTCTCGCCAACCGCCGCGATCAGCGACTCGCCCGCCAAAGGGATGGTCGACGGAGGGCTTGTCAGGTTCCTAAGCAGCCAGATTTGGAGGGATGTCCTTGCATTTCGCGAAAAGGATGCCCCCCTAAGCTTTACCCCGGTCCGTCGGGTCGACGAGCTCGCGCGGTGGGTCGCCCAAGGAATCGACGCCGCGCCGAAGGCTTGGCTTGACGAACTCCTCCTAGCGCTCTTGTACAGGAGGCACGACAGCCTCTCGGGCGTCAGGCGGCGCGTGGCGAACTCGGTCTGGGCGCAGGTCGTCCACGTGGATGCAGCCCTGGTCAATCAGGCGCGCGCCGAGCTTCTCCGGGAAGGACTTGTTTCTGAGAGCGGCGGTCTGGCCTGCAATGAGTTCGGAAGGCAGGCGGTAGAAGAGTGCACGCCTTTCGCCAACGTCGAGGTCACTCGGGTCCGAGAGGAGAGTGAACCCGCCTCGCCCACGGGGTGGGAACCGGATGACGACTCGTCTCAACGTGACGCGCACCTCATGGAACTTGTGCTCGAGATGGTCCGGAGGTACGGGTGGGTGACTGTCAACGACGTTGCCACGGCCGCAATGCGCCACAATGTGATGCCTACTCATTCGCTGGGCAAGTCGCGCAGATTTCTAGAGAAGCTCGTCGCTAGGGGCATCCTCAGGGAATCCTTCTACAGAAGCGGGGTCGGAAGGCCTCGTCTCGTCTTCTTGGGGCGAAGCTCGACCAGTATGACCGAAGTTTTCGAGAATACCTGTGGTGAGTGCGTATTCTACTCCCGCGTTACGCGCAGGTGCAGGCTCTGGTGGGCGCTTTCGAGGTTCAACGCCCAGCAAGTCTACGCGAAGGAAGAGGGGATGTCGCCCATAGCGAGGGACAAGCTGCAAAACGCCAACAAGAGAGTTGGAGCCACCGCCACTTCCTGCGAGATGTTCGCACCCAAGAGGAAGGACTATCCCCTAGCCAAGGCGCGAGACAAGTGCGTGTCCTGCGGGCAAGAAATCGACTCTCCGGTCGCGAAGACGGTCAAGTGCCCCAAATGCCTGACGGTCTACAAGCCGCTCGCCACCAAGATTCTGGTCCTCTACGACTACGAGCAGGTCTTCAAGGACCGTTACTCCAAGCTGGCGGGAGTGCCGCCTCCGAAACAGGCTCTCGTCCTTCCGGAGCAGGAGTTCCACGGGAAGACGGACTGGCGCGACGTCATCGTCCTCTACCCCAACGAGAAGGTCAGGCTCGCGGGCGATGGGATGCACGTGGAGCGCGGAAGGCAAAGCACGTCCGAGCCCTACGAGCGGATGTATCAGGTCGTGGACTACGGCGCGCTGACGGCCAAGGAAATCTCTCTTCCTGAAAGAACAGAGGAATCCCTGTGGTGCAAAGAAGGTTCCAAGAGGGACCTCAGGTGCGCTCGTCCTCGCTCCCCCTCTACCCGTCGCCTAGCTTTGTGGAGAAACTGCGCTGGCTCGAAGAGAACTCACCCCTGCGCAAGAAGCTTCTCGAGTCGGCGATGCTCAGCGCGATGGTCGCCACGAAGAGAATTGCCAGTCGTGGCGGACCCCAACTGCAGGTGCTTGTGAACCGCCAGTTCCTCGAGGTCATGAGGATGAGAGAGGATGGGGAGGTGACCCTCAGCAAAGCTCTCGCCTACGAGGCACGCGTGAATGGCCTGTACTGGAGCGCGTACAAGACGCTGCTCAGGGTGTCAGGGCTCGACTTTCAGAGTCGGGTGAGAGACAGGTTCGTCCGGGAGATCGTCCAGAGCATAAGGGCAAGGGCGAGAGGATACTCCCCAGCTAACGCGGCCATCAACTACCTGCACCAGAGGAGATTGCTTCTCTGCCGCTTGGCGAATGCGCGGGCCGGGATAGGCTGGGTCGGATGCGAGGGTGTACTCCACGTCGCGAAGAGGGAGCCGAGCATAGGCCTGATGCTTGACCTGAGCGACTCGTTTCGGCTGGCCGACAGGGAGAATTTCCTGCGCGCATCGCTTCGCTTCGAGGTGTCGAGGGAAGATTTCGTCGCGCGCCCCGGAAAGCAGAGAGTCTGGTTCTACCATCCCACACAGGAGATGATCGGGAAGCTAGACGTATTGGGGTCGCAAGCAGACCAGCTCCGCGTCAATCACCAGGGCTTGGATATGACCCTGACAGGAGCATATGACGAGTTCGTCGGTTCGTTTGTCGAAGCCGTCCATAGCGCGGACTTGGCCCGCTTCCATCCGTTTGTCTACGGCAGCAACGAAGACAAGAAATGGATAGAGAGCAAAGGTCTCTTCAATGAGACATGAACCCTGACGGCTTGAGGCCGCCCTATTCGTTGGAGTAGCAGAAGTACGGGTACCCGCCGTTCACCTTCTCGACGGCCCACTCCACTATCTTGTCGGAGATCTCTCTCCACTTCCTGTCCCAGTCGACGTCCGAGACGACCAGCTCCTTCTCCTCTCTCCCCTTCACTTCCATCTTCTCCCAAATCGGCCTGCCGTAGAACGGCTTTACGATGCGCGCGTTCCACTTGTTGCACATGGACCTTGCGCCGTGGTCGTTGTGAAACTTGCAGGAGAGGCACCACTTCGACAGCCAGATTATGTCCTTGGTGTGCTTCACCGACTTGCCTATCTCCTCGAGGAGCCTCTCGGACTCCTTCCGGATCATCTGGGCGAGCTCCTCCTGCCCCTGCTTCGTGTTCATGTAGTACTCCGGGTCTTCGGCGAGAGCCTGCTGCCAGCTGGTCGGCTGCTGTTGCTGTTGCTGCCGCTGCTCCTCCGGGTCGTCTTCCAGCAAGTTGGTGCTGCGAAAACTGTGGCGTAGAGCTAATTAACGATTTGGAGTGATTAGAATGACGCGCAAGGAGCCTTGCGCGACCGCGTAACCTTAATACTTTCGAGCCTCCTCTCAAGAGCTATGGAAAGAGCCAGGCGGCTGGTTCTACTGCTGGCTTTGGCGGCGATTCTGGCCATCGGTCCGATGCTTGACATCAGTCTCATACGCGGACTCCGCGAAGATCCCCTCGTCTGTGGAGGTGGCCGTGGCTTACGCCGACACGGAAGGCAGGGGTAGCGGCGCCGGAACTTGTGCGGACTGCTTCCCAAGCCCTTGGTGCGGTTCGCCTGGGGTTCAGTTCATAGGTTCGTCGACAAACTACAACGGTAACTCCACCGACCCGAACAACTGCAAATCCGGAGACTGGGACACGGGCGCCATTCTCGTCATCAACGCGGGGACGGCTCCTGTCACATTGACCAATCTTACCGTCGCGTTCCCTTTGCCTTCTTCGGGTGACTCGGTAGTCCCCACATGCACCGCCGAGATGAGGCCGATAACGTTCGACGTCTGGTTCGGGCAGCAATACTACTGGCACAATCCGGCGGACCCAGCCTTCGACGGCGGCCAGATCACCGTCCCTGCAGGAGGACAGGCAATCTTCGCGGGGACCAGCAGCGACAATTCATACAAGTGCCCGACGGGCAACTATCCATCCACAGGCCTGACGAACGGGACCTACGACTTCGACACGAGCGACGCCTATTACCTGAACGGCTGCACTCCTACAACCGACCCCTCGTCAGCCCCCCGAATCACCTTCTCAGCTACTGGATACGCGACGACAACATACAACGACAGCGGTCACACCTTGGACACCGGCGGCATCGACACCGGGAACTGCACCCCCACCACGACCGACCCCCAGTGGGGCCACGAGAACCTGGGCTGGAGGCTCGTGAACGACACGTGCGGAGAGAGTTGCCCATCGAACCAATTGGCGTTGGCGACCGCATCGACATCGTCGTCGTCAGCTCAGCAGAGTCGACTCCGACGACATCCGCAACAGCAACGACGACTCAGACTGCCCCTCTAGCTCGTCTGGAGGAGCCGGCGCGACCATAGCGTATGGGATTGCTGCCGTCGTCGTGGTCTTCGTAGTGGTGATAGGCTACGTCGCAATGAGGAGAGGCAAGAAGCCCGGATGACTTGGGTTCTTTCAGACCAGCCGAGACTCAGCGCACAATCGGATGATATATACGAAGCCCCGGTCCGCCAAAGGAGACGCGTGGCGTGCTTCGACGGGCAACCTCGACTGACGCAAGTCAGGATGAAGACGAAACTGCCACGCGTCGAACCAATTCTCCCTTCGCGGGGACTAGCCCCAGACTAGGGCAGGCTCTGCGCGTGTGACTTCGGACAGCTCTCTGACGACCCTGTCGCGTATCGCATCGATGCTCTCGAACTCGGCCACCAGCTTGCCCTTCTGAGATTATCTGGCTGAGCATCGGCTTCGACCCCTTCGGCGGCGCCGGTGCCGTGGAAGACGACCGTGTCCTTGAACCCTTTCGACCTGTACACTTCCTTCCTGTCCGCCGAGGCCGCCCCTCTTTGCCCTGAGGTAGGTCTTCCCTTTCTCGCGCACCTCGACGATCTTCGCGCTGAAGTCGATGCTCGGCGGGTACGCCACCGCAGTCCCGACCCCGAAGCCGTCCACGATGTCCTTGAGCTGGACGACGTCCTCCTCGTTCAGCCTCCCCGACACGAATATCTTGACGGCGCCTCCTCCCCTTATCTTCAGCTCCCACTTCACCTCCTCGATGATTTGGCGGAAGTTCCCCCTTCTCGAGGCCGGGGTGTCTAGCCTGACCCCCCACAGGTCTTCTTCCCGAGAGTCTCGAACGCCTTGATGGCCTCGGTCTTCTCGTCCCAGAAGGTGTCGACCAGCGCCGTCCGCTTGACGCTCTTCGGCATCGTCTTGTCGAAGAGCCTCCACGCCCTCTCCTGGTCGCCCAGCACCTGCACCAGGGCGTGCGGCATCGTCCCCGAGGGCTCGACCCCCAGAAGCTTCCCGCCCAGCACGTTGGAGACCCCGTCGAAGCCGCCGATGTAGCAGCTCCTCTCGACGAGGGGCGCCAGCGCGGGGTGGACCCGCCTCGTCCCGAAGCTGACGACCTGCCTGTCCCCCGCGGCGACCCTGAACCTCGACGCCTTGGTGGAGATGCTCGTCGAGGACGAGAGCAGCCCGAGCACGGGGTTCTCGTACTCGACGAAGTCCCTGTATCTTCCCGAGATCGTCATCACGGGCTCGTAGAGCGCGCCCCTCCCGTCGGCCAGGAAGATCGACCCCTCGTCGAATGCCCAGACGTCGAGCGGCAGCCCTTCCAGAAGCTTCGCGACCTCGTAGACGCCGCTCAGGACGCCCCACGTCGAGTTCTCCGGCAGGTCGCGCGCGAAGACCTCCATGACCACCTCCGAGTCGATGTGGTGCTTTGCCAGGACCTCTTTCGTGTTGAGGAAGTAGATGTCGGTCGTCTTGGCGTCTCTTTATCTCCCTCTCGTTGGCCAGCCAGAAGAGCCGGTCGCCGAGGTCCCGCTTCGCCATGACGTGCGTGCCACCGCCCCATAGAAAAACTATTTCAACTTCGTCAGGCCCAGAACGGATTCTTGCTAGCGACCGAGCTCGACCTTTCCTCGGCGAGGCGCAGAATCATCTCGTTCATCAAGCGGAAGGTCGAGGAGAGCCAGGCCGACGGCGCGGTCCTGGGCATGAGCGGCGGGATAGACTCGGCGGTCACGGCGTACCTCTGCGTCGAGGCGCTTGGGAGCCGCCGCGTCACGGGGCTGATAATGCCCGACCTAAGGGCCACTCCCGACGAAGACGTCGAGGACGCGAAGCTCGTGGCGAGCGAGCTGTGCATCGAGACCAAGGAGATCGATGTCGCCCCGATTCACAAGGCGTACCTGAAGTCGCTCGAGTCAAACCGGCTTGCTGAGGGGAACCTCAGGGCGCGAATCAGGATGTCCCTGCTCTACTACCATGCCAACCTGATGAACAGGCTCGTCATCGGCACGGGGGACCGCTCCGAGCTTCTGCTCGGCTACTTCACGAAATATGGCGATGGAGGCGTCGACATCCTCCCCATCGCCGACCTCTACAAGACCGAGGTCAGGAGGCTTGGAGAGGCGCTCGGGATCAACCGGCGCATCGTGGCTAAACGCAGCAGCCCGAGGCTGTGGCCCGGGCACTTGGCCGAGTCGGAGATAGGGATGAGCTACGAGGCCATCGACCGGCTTTTCAAGCTAAGGTTCGAGGAGGGTCTCGAGGTGCCCGCGATAGCAGCCAGGATGAAGCTCAACCGGGCGAAGGTCGAGCTCATACTCGCGAAGTATCAGGCCTCCGAGCACAAGAGGCAGATGCCCGAGATCTGCAAGCTGCGCTGACCAGTCCGGAATGGGTTGAGATTTGGTGGACTGGAGGGGATTTGAACCCCTGACCTCCTGCGTGCGAGGCAGGCATTCTACCGCTGAACTACCAGCCCAACAGATTCGGGCCAGAAAAATCCCCCGTTATTAAAAGAAGCCTCGGTGCGTTCATCTGATACCGCATGTGGGCAGTTAAATATCAATCCGGTTTGCTCTTGCATGGCGCTGGCGAGAAAAGCAATCAAACAGCGCTTCCGCCCAAGTGCTGACATACTCTCGGTCATGGAAAGTTTCCGACTGATGACCGACGACTGCATACGATTTGGAATGGAGTTCGAGAAGGAGAATGGCAACCTAATTATTCAACTCGATGCTGCAACGTCGGAATCAATCCAACTGAATGAGCATACCAGATCCTTCCTATCCGACCCGACGCTGACAGTCCGCTCATTCACATTGACTGAAGAATCACTTTCTCTCTCTGTCTCGAAAGATTCCAAAGAAATGGACCGAGCCGTTGGAACTGTAGGAGTTGATAGGAACCTCAGAAACCTTACCGTGGGGAATTCAAGGGGAGTCACATTCTATGACATGGCAAAGGTCGTTGAAATTGGCGAAAACACGATGAGCATTGTTAGCTCGTTCAAACGTGACGACGCGAGAATCAGGCGGAAGATTGCTTCAAAATACGGAAGGAGAAGGGCCGATAGGACGAGACAGCTTCTCAACTTGGTCTCGAAAACGGTGGTCGAGAATGCCAAGTCCAGTAGACAGGCAATTGTATTCGAAGATGTTTCAGGAATTCGCGGCCTATACGCAAGAGGTAACGGACAAGGAAGGTCATTCAGGAGAAGAATGAATTCGTGGCCCTACTACGAAATCAAGAGACAGATAGAGTACAAGGCTGCTTGGGAAGGAGTTCCTGTCGTTACACTAACCAAAGGTGAGACCAGAGGCACCACGATGGATTGTCCACGATGCGGGGAGAGACTCCAAGTGCCAATCCGCGGCGATAGGAAGCACTATCGCCAACTGTGGTGTGAAGGCTGCAGGAGGTGGAGAGACCGCGACTTGGTTGCGGTTCTCAACATCTCTCGCAGGGGATGGTTGAGGTTCGACCATTCATCGAAGGAAGGCGAGGCAACAGAAGCGGTGAAGGGGAACGCGGAACACGATCGGGAGCCGCCAATCCTCAGAGTCGATGCCTCGAAACTGCGCCAAGCGCAGAAGACGCAGTAGAACCTTAAAAGAGAAAGCTCGTCAGTTTGAAGGCCGGGGCTTCCTCGAGAGCTTCGTCCCGCATACCTCGCACACCGACCGCTTGGGGTCGAGGTACTCCTTGCCGCATCCCTTGCAATACGTTATCCAGGTGATCTTCTTCCACTCGCCGCGGATCGAGGTCTCTGAGAGGTTGATCCCGATTACCTCGGCTACGTTTCGAACCGCGAAGTCGTCGGTGACGAGGACCACCTCTTCGTCGCGCTTGGACTTTACGAGGTCCAGCGTGACGGCGAGTATGGAGGTGTCGGCCTCCGAGAGGGACTTTTGGTCCCCGGTCCTGTTTGAAGCCTCTTTGACCTTCTGCACCGACTCCTTCGAGGGCTCCGTCACCTGGACCCTGGAGTGAATCAACTGAGCGCCGATTCCTCTGCCTCTTACCTCGTCGAGGACCTGGTAGGTCGTGTAGTACTTGCCTTCGCCCTGAAAGGGGATGCCGGCGTAAAAGGCAGTCGAGTCCAGCACGTGAATCTTATCGCTCAAAAACTGGCTTTCACTGTCATTAGTCACTGCAGGCTATCGTAGCACCTGCAACGTCCGGCCGAGCCGAGTCGGCGCGACCGTTGTCCCAAGTCGAACTTCCCTAGACCTCTGCAAACGCTTTGCACCCCCGGACTAGTCTAATAAATAATGTGTGATTCGGGCGTCTATGGGTTGGCGAACGGGACCTGCGGCCAAAAGAAGGGTTCGGGCGGTCTTTTTGTCCTCCGGGCGAGTTCAAGGCTTAATTACCGTGTCACGAAAACTCGTGGGCAGAGCGCTTGAGCAGACCAGCCGACCTTGGCAGTTTGAAGGAGGGCAGCTACATCGTCATCGACGGAGAGCCTTGCAAGGTCGTCGAGGTTGAGAAGAGCAAGCCGGGGAAGCACGGAAGCGCGAAGGTCAGGCTCACGGGAATCGCGATATTCACCGGCTCGAAGAAGACGGTCATCGGGACGGTCGACACCCACATCGAGGTGCCGATGATAGACAAGAGGGCGGCGCAGGTGATCTCCGCCACCCCGACGAGCGTGCAGCTGATGGACCTGCAGTCATTCGAGGTCACCGAGACTACGACGCCGACCGAGCCTGAGTTCCAGGGGAAGATGCAGCCTGGAGTGGAGGTCGAGGTGTGGGCGGTCATGGGGAGGAGCAAGGTAATGCGGATCAAGGGCACGGGCTAGCCGAAGCAGGCGTTCGCCGCTCCGGGGTCATATCGTTATTAATCACGCACATCGTCGAGCGAAGGCTAGCTCTAGATGAGGTCAACGGAAGAGCCGTCTGAGGAAGGCCATTGACGAGATCCAATACCGATAGGGCTAGTCTCGAAATGAGCGCCAGTCTACGCCTTCGGGACGAGGCGAGCATCAAGTATCTCGAGGTATCCGGCGTCCCCCTTCCAGTGCTTCTGTGAAGAGACGACCTCGATCCGCCGGTCGAAGAGGGGGCAGTCCAGCACGAACGTCTCGCCCTCTCCCCCCTCAAGTCCCGGGTTGACGCCGTACTTCGTGTGAAGCTTGGCGAGGTCGCGGATTGCCTCCTTGTCCAGGGCCCTTCCCAGCCAGCTCTCGTCCAGCCCGAGCGCCGCGACGCCGGTCATTATCACCTCGAAGCGGTCGGCGACGAATGTTGGTCAGGTGTGTGACTTGGTCGATGTGCCACAGGGGCGACACTGCCTTCACGCCGAGCTCGTCGCATATCCTCTCCACCCTGGACTTTTGATACACGCTCGCGAGAGCACCTGTGTAGACGCCCTCGATCGAGTAGTCCCGCTTCGCGATCTCGATGGCCTTGCTCAGATCGACAAGTTCTTCCTCCTTCACCCCTTTGGTCTCCAACGTGACCTGGGGCAGGTGCATGGCCTCGGCCTGCATCGCGGTCCACCGGATGTTGGGGAAGTGGAACATGTACGAATCCGACCTCACGGGAGAGAGGGTGATCAGGCACGACAGCTCGTCGCCCCTCTGCCTCGCGAGATATGCGGCGTAGGTGCTGTCCTTCCCGCCTGAGAAGAGGACCCCGACTCTCAATGGGCGGCAGCCCTCGCGGTGCCCTCAGTTAATCCTAACCGGTCGCTCGACGCTCGACCGGCAAAGACTTATCTCTGCATGGCTCTCCGCGAAAAATCTCCGGTGAATTCTAGTGCTCGATTCGTTGAGGAGCGGGTTGCAGAATGCCGTCAAGAAGCTTCTCGGCAATGACATCGTCGACGAGGCCGCAATCAAGGAGTTCGTCCGCGACCTCCAGCGCGCGCTGATACAGGCCGATGTCAACGTCAAGCTCGTCCTGAGCGTGACGGAGAGCGTCCAGAGGAGGGCGCTCGAGGAGAAGCCGCCGGCGGGCTGGACACGGAAGAACCAGATAGTCAAGATCCTCTACGAGGAGCTCGACAGGCTGCTCGGCGGCGACCAGGAGCTCAAGCTCGACAGGACCAAGCCGACCGTCATCGTGATGCTCGGCATCCAGGGCTCCGGAAAGACCACCACCGTGGGGAAGCTGGCAAGGTTCTACGCGAAGAAGGGCTTCAAGGTCGGGGTGGTCGCGGCCGACACGTTCAGGCCCGGCGCGGTGACGCAGCTGAAGACGATAGCCCAGCGTGGTGGGCGTCGACGTCTACTCGGACGAGAAGGAGAAGGACTCGGTCAAGGTCGCCGAGGCCGGCAAGCGCTTCTTCGAGGAGGGCGGCAAGAACCTGATAATAATCGACACCGCGGGCAGGCACAAGGAGGAGCAGAGCCTGCTCGACGAGATGAGCAGATCGTCTCGAAGGTCAAGCCCGACCTCAACCTGCTCGTGGTCGACGGGACGATCGGCCAGCAGGCCTTCAACCAGGCGGCGGCCTTCCACAAGGCCTCCCCGGTGGGCGGGATAGTGGTCACGAAGCTCGACGGCGCCGCCAAGGGAGGAGGGGCGCTCGCGGCCGTGGGGGCGACCGGCGCGAAGGTCTTCTTCATCGGAACCGGCGAGAGGGTCGACGACCTCGAGGAGTTCTCGGCGACGCGCTTCGTCGGCCGGCTGCTCGGGATGGGCGACCTCAAGGCGCTCCTCGACATGGCGAAGCAGGTCGAGGGGGAGGTCGACGAGAAGAGGGTCCAGCGGATGGTGACCGGGCAGGCTCACGATGGACGACTTCCTCTTCCAGTTCGAGCAGGTCAACAAGATGGGCTCGCTGAAGAAGATCCTCGACCTGATACCCGGCGTCTCCGGGAACATGAAGAGCGAGGACCTGGAGAAGGCCGAGAAGAACATGAAGACCTGGAAGAGCATCATCCAGGCGATGACCGCCGAGGAGAGAGCGGCGCCCGAGAAGCTCAACGCCCCGAGGGTGAAGCGGATCGCCCAGGGGTCAGGCAGGAGCGAGAAGGACGTGAGGGAGCTCATCGCCAGGTACAGGCAGACGAAGAGCATGATGAAGTCGGGCAAGGGCCGCGAGATGAGGCAGTTCCTCAGGAGAGCCGGAGGTCAAGCCCCGAGTGGATGAGAAGCTCCTAAGAGTTTCGGCTCTGTCGGTCTTGTCGGGAGAGGCAGGGGGCTGGAGAGCCTACCTCGCTCTCGCGGGCGACGATGACGGTTGCTTCATCTGCAAGGGGATTTCTGGCGATTTGGAGGGGTCACCGAGAAGATAATCTCCAGCCTGGAGAAGTTCGAGTTCCGGACGTTCTCCATCGGGCTGGTCCTCCCGCACGGGGTCCAAGAGCGGGAGGACATGTTGAGGTCGGAACTGAAGATACGGGGCGGCGAGACGATCAAGTCCGAGCTCGCGGGCCGCCTCGCGAAGGCGGTCGTCAAGGGGATGCGCGGAAGGAAGAAGGTCGACAGGCTCGATCCCGACGTCACGCTACTCGTCGACATCGGCGAAGAGAGCGTGGTGGTCGCGTCGAAACCCCTGTTCCTCTACGGCAGGTACACGAAGCCGCGCGGAGTGGCGCAACGAAGGATGTTCTGCGAAGAGTGCAACGGCAGAGGCTGCGAGAGATGCCAGGGCACGGGCTACTCCGCCTCTCCCAGCGTCGAGGGGCTGGTCTCCAAGAGGCTCGGCGCTCTGCTTGGCTCGAAGAAGTTCAAGTTCACCTGGTTCGGGAGCGAGGACCCCGACAGCGAAGTCTTCCCGCCAGGCCGTCCGATGGTCATCGAGTCGAAGAACCCCCGGAGGAGGCACCCTCCAAGGGCGCTGAGGCTCAAGACCGGGGAGGGCGGGATGTCGGTCTCGGGCATCCGTGTCGTCACCAAGAAATTCGAACGCCCGACCTTCGTGTTCATGACGCGCGCGGTGATAAGCGCGGAGCGTCGGGTGTCCAGCGAGGACGTCGGTGAGGCTCCAGCGGGAGATGAGGAACGCCCTGGTGCAATACAGGAACAACAAGGGCAGGCTGGTCGACAAGAAGATCTATTTTGTGAGGGCGAACGCCCGCGGGAAGAGAATCACCGCCGAAATCAAGCTCGACGGGGGGCTCCCGGTCAAGAGGCTCGTCTCCGGAGAGGCCGTCTCGCCGTCGTTCTCGGAGTCGATTGGGATGCCGCTGAGATGCGAGAGATTCGACATAATGAGGGTGTGGCCCAAGAAATCCACGGAAGAGCGTTGAAACCAGCCTGAAACCGGATGGAACCGGCGCGCTCGTTCATGGATTAGCTTTTAAATGAGGGCGGAGGGGCGGCAACGGTTCTTCCATGGCAAGGTCGCACGGATACCGGCGGAGAACGCGCTCTCTCCTGAAGAAGAGGGGCTCGACCGGTCTCAGCCACATCCTCACTGACTACGCACCAGGGCAGAATGTGGTGATCAAGATCGATTCGACCCAGGTCAAGGGGATGCCCCATAGGAGGTTCAACGGCCTCGTGGGAGTCGTCAAGGAGACCGGTCGAAGGGCTGTCGTCATCGACGTGAACGTCGGGGACAAGGTCAAGACCGTCATCTCGAGAAAGGAGCACATCGTCCCGCTGCTGGAGGCGAAGCAGTAGGGTTGTCAGCAGAAGCCGCGCGCCTCGCCTCAGAAGAAGACGCTCACCCTGAGCGAGGCGCACCAGATCCTCGAGAAGATAGACGTGGAGAAGGCCGACCAAATCCAGAAGAGGACGCTCGATTACACTTCGAAGTTCGCGAAGAGCACGCCAGAGGCCGCTAAGAAGCTGAAGAAGCAGCTCGAGACCGACTGTGGCCTGAGCGAGGGAGAGGCGACCGAGGTGGTCAACATAATGCCAAAGTCAATCGAGGAGTTGAGGACCTTCACGGCGGGTTGGCGGAAGCTCCTGCCTACGGAAACGCTAGAGAAGATACTCAAGATACTAAAGTCCAAAGATTAAATAGCAAGCGAAGCGTTTCAGAGAATTGAAGGGCGCATGTTGCTTAGCTATGATTCTTGCTCTGCCGCTTTTCCCGTAATTCTCGAAGAATGAGCTCAAGGGGTTGTCATAGCGGAAAATGCTTCCTGCCGAGAAGAGGTATGAGGAATTCGCTTACGTGCTGGACTTCATACAAAGGGGAAGGTCGTCAATAATCAAGGGGAGGGAGGGTCCAATCGTGCAGGCCCTGGGAGAGGAGAGGCTCACGCTCCTTGAGCTCCTCGCGGTCGAGAACGAGGACTTTGAGACCGGCGAGAAGCTCAGGATAGGGAGGGAGGGACGGGCGAAGATCCTCAGCGTGTTCGGGAAGCTCGCCTACGAGGACCTGACCTCCGAGGCGAAGGCCCAGCTCCTCGGCGTCTGCGAGATCATCGTGAAGAACAACGAGGCCAGATACGTCGCTTACTTCAACGAGCTGCAGCCCCTCACGCCGCGCCTCCACGGGCTCGAGCTGATCCCGGGGATCGGGAAGACATTCATGAAGACCATCATCGAGTTGAGAGAGAAGCAACCGTTCACCTCGTTCGACGACATCCAGAACCGCGTGGGCCTGCGCGAGCCAGCGAAGTTGGTCGCCAAACGGATTGCGGAAGAGTTGACAGGTGCCTCTAGGGTTAACATCTTCGTAAAAAGATAGCCCACGCATCCTTGGCGACCCTACCGGCCGAAGGAAAGCCTTTCTATTCCTCTGTCCTTCGTGAGGTCCGGTTGCGAATGGCAAGCAAGCGCTTCAAACTCATTGCCCGAGTCAGCAGCTCGAGCCCAAAGGCGGTCAGGCCAGTCCTCGAGAAGTGTGTCGAAGGCCCTGTCAAAGAGGCGAAGGGGGAGCTCATGGTCGAGACGGAGATGGACGGCGAGAACGCGAAGGAGCTCAACCGCGCCCTCCTCTCCGCGTTGAGAAGAGTAGAGAAGAGGACGAGGCTGCGCGCGGAATGGACAGCGGACGACGGCACCACCTATCGCTTCTTCGACTACGTCCTGAAGAAGACTACCAACACCGGCCCCGAACCCTAGGTAGTCGATATTGACCGCATTTTCCCACTTACGAACGCCGATAGAGGACTAGAGTCAGTCGGGCATTTCTTTCGTCAAGGGGGCTAACACGCCCTTCGGAAGCGGCTTTGGGTTTTGCTTCGTTAGGGCGATGGTGAGGTCCTAAGACTCATTCAACCATGTGCCAATGATGGTGCAACAGATAATAGTAGAGGCCAGCTCATTCTTTAGAAATGAAGCGGTCTGACGATAACCACTGCCGGCAAGTTGGTGGATAGATTAACTGAATCACGTCTTTTCGTCAAGAAGTGACCGTCGCGGCCGCGCCCGACGGCACTCGCTGGGGCAGCACTACCTCACGGACCCCTCCGTGGTTGGTTCGATGGTCAGGCTGGCGGACATACGACGTGACGAGCGGGTCCTCGAGATAGGGACGGGAAGGGGGGCCCTAACGAAGGAGCTGGCAGGCCTGACAGCCCACCTCGAGGGCTACGAGATTGACAGGGAGAGCTACGAGGGGCTGAAGGCCGAGCTTGAAGGGAGTCGCCTTGTGCTCCACAACGAAGACGCGTTCAAGTCATCGCCGGACTTCGACGTGCTGCTCTCCAGCCTCCCATACTCGGAGTCGAGCCACTTCGTCGAGTGGCTCTCGCGCAAGAAGTACGACAGGGCCGTCGTGTTGCTTCAGCGCGACTTCGCCATGAAGATAACCGCGCCCCCCGGCAGCCCGGCATACAGAGCGGTATCGGTGATATCCCAGGCCTCCGCGCGGGTCGAGATAGTCTCCGACGTCAGCAGGCTCTCGTTCGACCCCCCGCCGCGCGTGAACTCGTCCCTCGTGACGATGAGGTGGAGGAGGACCCTGGGCGCAGAGCAGACGGCCATGATAAAGAGGATATTCTCGCAGAAGAGGCGGACCGTCAGGGCGGCGCTCAAGAGCCTGGGGCTGGAAGCGCCGCCTTCGGCTCCCGACCCGGCCGTAGGCTTTCCGCTCCAGTGCAGGGTGAACTCGCTGCGACCGGATTCGGTCCTAGCGATGATCGGCGTTCTCTCTCGCGCGGAACAAGCGCGAGGCGGGGAGGCCTAAGTCAGGTGCTCGCGATTTGAGGCCCCTCAGCGACATTCTGAGCGTCACCGTCGTGGGAGCGGAGTACCCCGTCAACCTCGGGTATACTGCGCGCCTGATGAAGAACTTCGGCGTGGAGAGGCTGTACCTTGTGGGCGCCAAGTGCGACATGAGGGCGGCGTCCGTCTACGCGTCGCACGGGTCCGACATCTTGGAGGGTGCCGAAGTCGTCACGCTCGAAAAGGTGAGGAGGACCCACGACCTTCTTCTCGCCACGACGGCGATCAGGGCGAGAAGGGGCGCGAACGTCAGCAGGACGACGGTCAGGCCGGACGAGGCCGTGGCGAGAATAATGGCTGCCGAGCGCGCGTCGGTGGTCTTCGGGAGGGATACGACGGGCCTCACCAACGAGGAGCTGGCGCTCTGCGACCTCGTGACCACGGTCGACACCCGGACAGACTACAGGACGCTCAACGTCAGTCACTCGGCCGCGATTCTCCTATATCTGGCCTCAGCCGCGCACGCGGCAGAGAGCACGTCGCGGGCACCGGCCGCTTCTCGGGCGTCGAGGGAGAGGCGGGAAGCATTCTCGAGATACGCATACCAGCTTGCGATAGCGTCGGGCATGCAGAAGCACAGAGCCGAGAGGATGGTCCAGGTAGCGCGAAGGGTCGCGCTCAAGTCAGATGTGAACTCCAGAGAACTCGGGCTACTGGTCTCTCTGATGAGGAAGGCCGAGCTCGCCATCAAGAGGTCGGAAGGCTAGACCCGTTCCAGAGCGTACACCATCCTCCTGATCCACCTGGTGCTCTGGTGCGACACCTTCAGGGGATACTCGTAGGGCGGGGTCCCGGGCGGCTGGAATGGCCTCAACCCGACTTCTCTGAGGTCCTCGAACGACAGAGTGACGTCCTTGCCCTCTATCGTCCTCAGCGACGGGGTGACAAGGACCATCCTCCCACCGCGTCTCAGGACGCCGCTCATCTCATACAAGGCGTCTGAGTAGATCGAGGATGCGTGCTTGATCAGGCGCCGCGCCTTCTCAAGCGTGGGCGGTGACGATAACCTTGGCATGAGAATCGGCTCTGAGACTATCGCGTCGACCATCTGGTCGCCGAGCGACCTTCTGAGGTTGGTGGCGTCGCCGGTGACCACGGAGTACGAGGGAGGTCGCTGTCCGCCGCGCTGGCCCTGGGAAAGAAACCAGGCCAGGTTCTCCTTGGTCCGCTCGACGCTCCCGTGGTTCCTGTCGACCCCGACGCAGTCAGCGCCCTTCAGCAGGGCCTCGCCGAGGATGGTCCCGGAGCCGCAGAACGGGTCGAGCAGGACCTGGCCCTTGGAGACGCCTGAGACGTTGACGAGCAGGCGCGCCAATCGGGAGGAGAGCGAGATTCCGGATGTTACGTATGGCCTCTCCGTCGACCTCTCCTTGAACCCCTCCGTCTCCGGGATGTAGACGGTGACACCCCACTGGGGGGTGGCGCCCAATGGGAAGACGACGAAGTCCATGGCGGACCTCGACACCACCCGATTCGAGTACATCTCCGGCCCCGAACGCGAGCGGAGCAAGTTGGCCTTCTTGAGGCCGTAGTGGCGTATCGTCGTGAGGAGCCGTTCCGAAAGGTCCTCGTACTCGGCCTCTTGGTCGCCCAGCGTGCAGTAGAGGCTGAGGGAGAAGTTGAAGTTCCTCTCTGGAAACGTGATGGCCTCCACGAATTCGGGGGAATCGACAGGAGGTAGAGGGAGCGCGATTTTGTGCACTCCCGCCAACTCTGTGTACCTCTTGAACCTACCCCCATTCAGGTCGGCGACCGCGATGTCCTCGCACTGCATCGAGACCTTGGCGTTATCGCCGAACACACATTGTGCTTCGAGCAGAGAGGGCGTCCCGAAGGCGAGCACCAGGATGAGCGACTCGGAGTCGATGCTTTCTGGCGGGACCAGGAACGGCAAAGAGAGATTTTGGGCTCTGGACGCTAATTAAAGATTGGCGGTTGCTTGAGTCTGACACCCAAGAGATTGAGCATTCTTGAAGGGTTCATTGTGCCTCCGCCGGGGCATTTCATTCACCGTACCAGAGTTAAAGTCCGGGCGTGAGCTTGCGAAGCTCGCGATTCGCCGGCAGGAAGCTTCCGTTTCAGGTCGTGCTGAAGAAGTACAGCGTGCTGTTTCCCAGCGCCCCCTCGCCGCGTGCGCCCATGGTGGCCGCCACAAAGGCGCCGTCGCCGGAGACGGCCGCCGTCAGGACGGTCTGGAGAGTCGAGCTCCACCTCTCTTGGCCAGCGGAGTCGAAGAGCACCAGGTCGTTGCCGCCCCCTCCGAGGAGGAACATCCCGTTCGAGGTGGGAAACAGGGTCGACTCCCCGTCTGTGGTATAGTTGGCGAGAAGCGTCCCTGCGCGGTCGTAGAAGAGAGCGTTCGAGTCGGTCACGAAGCCGATGGTCGAGCCGTTCTGAAGCAATGCCGCGGAGAACACCTGGCTGTTGAGGTGATGCTCCCAGAGCGGCACTCCCTGGCCCGTCAGCAGGGTGGCCGTGTCGTTGAAATCGCTGTCTTCAGCAGCCGCGATCACGTATCCGCTGGATGTGAGCGCGACCGAGTTCGCCCAGATGTTGTTCGTTTCCCCGTCCGTCCTCGTGAAGGTCCAGGCGACGTTCCCGTCAGGATTGAACAGGGTGATTCCTTGGTGGCCCGCCGCCACGACGCTTCCATCCTGCGACACGAAAACGGGGCAGGGGCCAACCCCAGGACAAAAGTCCGCTCCTGCCGCGGAGGTGTTCCACAAGACCTGCCCCCTCCAGGTCAGCAAAGCGATATGGTCATCGGCGAAGACCGCCACCCTGGACCCGTCCGTGGACATGGCGCCGCCGTAGTAGGGGGAGCTCGAGGTACTAGTCCACAGCACGTTGCCGTTGGAGTCGAGCGCGAGGACCTCGTATGATACGGAGGTCGGATACAGGAATTTGTGGCCTAATGCCAAGATGTGGGAACCGTTATCGGAGATCGCCGCGTCGCTCATCACCCAGTCAGTCTGGCGCTCCCACAGGAGGTCGCCAGCCCTGTTGAAGAGGAGTATCGCGCCGCCGCTGTTGTTGAAAAATACCTGCTCCGCCACGACCGTATAGTTCCCGTTCTCGCTGACCGAGACAGAGGTTATTGCCCCATTGGCGCGGTAGGTCCACAGCGGGTTGCTCCCCGCCGTTGCTGAACTGCTCGTGGACGACTGCGAAGTCACGGTTGTGGTCTGCATCAAGACCGGCAGCGAGATTAGTAGCAAGACGGCCGCCGTAATGGCGACTTGGACCACCACGAAGGCGCCTTCTTTCCTTCTCACAGTCCTTCAGGAAAATCATGAAGGGTACTGACTATTGAACCTAGCAATTAGATTAGCGGCCAGGAAATTCAGAACAAGGCTTGTCACCGTGTATAGGGTTCATTGTGCCTCCGCCGGAGGGAGTTGAGGTCCTCCGGGGCGATTAATACACGAAAGGCGTGAACGACATAGGCGTGTCGTCTTGCAGGTTCTGGATCAACCTCGACACGACTTTTTGGTACGCCTCTAACAGTGTGAGCTGCGCGCCTTCATAGCTCATGGGCGTCCTGTCCGCGGCCTCCCCTATCGCTTCCAGAACCCCGACTGCCTCGGGCTTAGGATAGTAGAACAGCGTCCCGTGCCTGTCGGTCGCGCTGTAAAAGTCCCTCCAGTTCACGCTGACGTCCAGGACGGCCCCGAGCAGCTTCTCCCTGTCCGCGAACTTGAAGGGGTCGATGAGGTCGAGGGTCAACCCCAGGCCCTCCGGGTTCCACCTCTTCCTGTGGAGAAACCCTTCGCCCGGATTGGAGTCCAAGCCAAGTTGGGCGTTGACCGCCCTTGCCTTGAAGAGCCTCCTCTGGTGGAGGTAGTTTATCGCGGCGTCCATCGCCGTGTAGCCCTTGGCCCTCCCCGCGGGGTTCGTGACGAACTCCCGCACGTAGCGCGCCTTCTTGCGCGGGCCGAACCTCTGAAACGTGCCTTTGAGCACCAGGTAGTAGCAGTTCCAATACTCCTTCATGGCCAGGGCCTCGTAAACCAAGAACTTGGTGGGAGGCGCGCGCTCGAGGCGCCGCGCGTACATCCTTTGCTTCTTGGTGAAAGTCCGCACATCGTCCTCCGACATGTGAGCGAGGGAGCCGACGCGCTCCGTGGCGTGCATAGAGCTCTGGACCATGGCGAGGGCCATCCTGCGCAGGAACTGTGGGTGCTCGCCGACCACCTTCTCCACGGCGGGGGCTATGTCGTACCTCTTTGGCGGAGGCCCCTCGGGGTTGCCGGGATCCGGCGATTTCGAGATCGACCGCACAGTCGTCCCAGCGCTCTCAAGAGCGCCCCTCTGCTCCTCGTTCACCACGCCGCCGTGGTCGATTATCGTGCTGCCGGCGAGCGGGAGCGACTCGACGTTTCGCCTCTTGAAGACGTAGAGCCTCCCTCCCCTCGCGAGCATCCTGTCGCCGGGGAAGAGCATCACCGTCTTGGGGGCGGAGTCTGGGTCGTCGACGCCTGCGTGGCGGCGCTCGTCGAAGATGGCCTGCTCCACGATGCTTCCCGCGGAGCCCTGCCTGTCCTCTATCAGGCGTTTGATGTCGGATGCGGGTCTACGCCCGCCAGCTCGTGGTAGCTCCTCTTGAACTCGTGCTCGTAGCTAGTGAGCACTTTCACCTTGCCTTGCCTGAGCTTGAAGTATCGGGTCCTGCAGGTGTCGCAGACCATCATCGACCACTTTGGCGGCGTCTCGGGAAGCTGCTCGTGGCATATGTCGCAGACCTCGGGCAACGCGAGCCGGGTGTAATCCTTCTTCTTGTCGACGAACTTCGAGCACGCGGAGGAGTGCGGGCCGATGCGCCAGGAGTTCCTCATCCTATGGATCTCAAAGCCTGAGAGCGGGCGCCCCCCGGCCCTCGCCCACCTGTCGTGCCTGGAGCCGTACGACCTGTCGAGGAGCCACCAGATTCTGCACTGGCGCCTCAAGGGGACGTAGAAGGCGCACTGTCCGCACCGGTTCTTGGCGTCGAACGGGAGCTGACCTGGCAGGTGGTAGACGGTGGTGGGGCGTCCAATCTCTCTGACCCAAGTGGCCTTCTGAAGCTTACCCTCTTTCTCGAGCCTCTCGGCGATGCGGCGGAGGAGTGGGCGGCTGGGCAGGAAGACGTGCGAGTAGCTCGGAGCCTCATCGTCATAGTGCTCGTTGAAGATTTTGGGGAGCGAGCTCGATGTTTGGATTGTGTTCTGCGACTTGGCGTAGACATATTCGTAGAGACCTGCGACCGTGAACCAGCCCTGCGAGTCCAAGAGAATCTGGGTCAGCTCTTCGAGATAACCTTGGTCGAGCTCCGAGGGGCCTCTTCTCTTCGCCTGCTTGAAGAGCGGCGGGAGCGGCTGTTCCGAGTCCTCTATCGATTCTCGGGCCGCAGGCGTCTCGAGGCTCTCGACCCTTTCCTTTGTGTAGTATCCAGCCGAATAGAACTTGCCGTGCTTCCTTTCCACCAAAGCGGGGCGGAGTTTGATGTATTGGAAATCCGCCTCCCAGTTAGGGTTCGATTTCGAGGAGAGCGTGTTTGCGGCAGCTAGGGAAAACTCGCGCTTGGAAAGGCGAGTGCCATAGAGAAGGGAGGAGAGAGCGTCCATGAATTGTTCTCGTCCGAATTTCTCCTTGAGTTCCGGGATGTCTCCAGAGTCGCCACCCATCCACTTTCTGACTGCGGGCTGGAAACGTTCCTCTTCTGCGACAATCACCTTGTGCACGGTTGGCTTGTTGAGGAGCCGCGTGAGGAGCCCGTCAAAGTAGCCTCTCCTGTCATCGTCAATCATCCTTTGAATCGGGGCCACTAGCACAATGATATGGAAGGCGTTGAACCGCTGCCATTTCATGAACCAGAGGAACCACTCGTCGTAGTCCCCGAGGAAGACCTGCCTCACCTTGTGCTTCGGGCGCAACTGCCTTGGCTGACCCGTCCAGTGCATGTTCTCGCCAGGATCCAGAGAGTCGGCCTGCAGGCTGGATTGGAGGGGAAGTCCTGGGCGGAGTCCGGGTCGATGAAGATCGCGCAGTGGTCGCTTCTGTAGCTACGTAGACCGTCGTAGATCCTGTCGGCGACATCCATCGCCCTCCAAGAGCCCTGCTCGCCCACCCGGAGGAACTCGAGCTTCAAGGCCATGCTTGGCTCCCGGAGCAACCCGCCCCACCCGGCAAACTATTGGAAGGCTTGAATCAATAAGCGTTCTCGGCTTGGAGCCAAGAAGAAGCTAGAATATAGCTCCGTTTTGGGCGATACGCGAGATAAAAGCCTTGTGGTGGTTAAATAGCCCATAATCCTACTATTCCGATGAACGCGTCTACTAAATGGATGTCCCGAGCGCACGCCCTGATACCCCTCACGGAGCAGGAGGGACAGGTCCGCGACCTCCTTCTCGAGCAGAGGCTGACCCACCTCACCCACGCGGTCTTCCCCAACGGGGGCAGGCTGATCGTGGTGGACTTCTTCCTGAGCGACCGAAGGACGGTCGTGGAGTGCTGGAAGACCACCGGCAGGAGGGGCGTCGCCCTGGGCTGGATGGAGAGGAACGCCGCATTCATCGACGTGAAGTTCAGGCGTCTAAAGGGAGCGTACCCGGGCCTCCGCTGCGTCGCGCTCGCCGAAGCGCCCTGCGTGGAGGTCGCAACTCTTGCTAGGGTGCTCGGTGAGGTCCTGGTCCATGCCGACGGCTTCGCGTTCTCCATAGATGGATTGCGCCCAATCATCGAGGCAGGAGGCGCCAGCTGAATGACGCGCCCGCCTTTCGGGAGCCCGGAGTGGCTGGCGAACTTCGAGGAGATTGTGAAAACCAGCAAGACCAGGGAAGAAGCGGTGAGCAGGCTCGGCTACGCTAGTCATTCCACGATTTACCACCATTTGAACAGGCTTGGAATGGAGCGCCCTCGCTCTTGGAATGAGCGACCGTCGCTTCGGGAGTTCTTTCAGAGGAAGATACCCGCTGTCATCATCCCGACGACTGTGGGCAGGTGTTGGGTGGCCGGGCTGGTACAGGGAGAGGGTTGCTTTCAAGCTAGATTTCGCAGGCAAGCAGACGCGACCTATCTCAATCTAGATGTGTCGATGACCGACCCCGAACCGATTTTCACGTTCGCCGACTACGTTGGATTGTCGCACCCCTCGAAGCCAATCAGAAATCACGATTGGAAGCCCAACTGGCACAAGAACGTCTCCGGCCTGCGGGCACTGAGAATCCTGCACGAGATTCATCCCTTCTTGCTCGGTGAGAAACTGAAGGAAGCCGAAAAGGCGATTGCCTTCTTCACCCCTTTCGGAATTCATCCGGGGTGCTTTGGAAATCGTGACATTTGGCCGACGAGCGAGTTTCCCTGGAGGACAAAGAGGCGTGGTTCGCTATTAGGCAACAGCGAGGTATTGCAATGAGTCCAGGGCCCGGCTTGACGAACCAGTGGAGAGTTCCCGAAGTAATAATCGCCGAGACGAATGATCGAGCGTGGGTCGGTGCCCTAGTCCAGGGTGAAGGCTCGATTGGATCCCATTACATCAAGGTGAGCGATTCCACGACGCTCAACATAGACATGAGGATGACGGACTCGGAGCCGGTCTTCAGATTTGCAGATTTGTGCGGACTTTCAAGACCTGAAAGAGCGAAAGAAAGGCCGAACCGGTGGCAACCCATTTGGAGAAAGAACATCGCGGGCGTAAGGGCTTTGCGCATCCTGAAGGAGATTCAGCCATTTCTGGTCGGACAGAAGTTTCGGGAGGCGCAGAAGGCGTTCGATTTCCTTGATTCCAACGGTTACCGCAGAGGTTGCTTTTGGTCGTCGGTAATCTGGCCCCCTAACGAGTTCCCGTTTAGGAGACACCCGCTGAAGAACGAAAAACTGTGAGAGGGGTTCTCCATTGTGCGCGTCCGCCGGGGCATGTGGAACAATGCATCCAAAGGTTCAAGGGCACCCGGTGACCGTGAAAGCAGCCGAGGTTGAGCGTCAGAACCGCGCTGCTCGGACTCTTCGTGGTGCTGACGATAGTCTTTGCATCGACCGCATTCTACGAATCGACCACCAGAACCACGGTCATGTCAACAACGACAACTGTGGTGTCGAGCATCCCAAGCGCGTACAACCAAGTCGCCAATAGCTATGCGGAGCACCTCCTCCTGTTGGAGGGCCAGTGGCCATTCCCGTTCTTGACGGGCTATTCGCCGAACGCGACCATCGAGTGGAAAGGCGACGCGGGCAGATGGGATGGGAACTACACTGGAGCGGGGGCTTTGGGTAATTTGACCTTGGGAAGCCCGTTGTGGAATCAACAGTATCTCCTTGTCTACTGTGAGAATCAGACGATAGCGACGAAGGACGGATACTGGATAGTCAACTCGTCGTTTGATTTCGCGGGGAACAATACTGGAGGCCCGGGCGTGTACGCTCCTCCCTTCGGAGGAGCTTTCTGGGGGACCGTTGCGGCCCAAGATTCGTACGCCTATGTCGATAACATGTGGTTAATCATGAATGAGACCTGGACGTTTCTGAGCGTGGGGCAGGGGGGTTATCCCGCTCATTGCACGGCTGACTTCGGCCTTTTTCCCCTACAGACGGGGCCGGGGTGACAGATGGCATGCGTCATGGGTAACGGAGCGACTGTCGCTGTGTGTAGGGTTTATTGCGCCTCCGCGGTCGTCGCTAAGCAATTTGGATGAAGCTTAATTAGGGGTATTCCAGGCAGCGAAATCGGAGGGGACGATCAAAATTCATGGAAGTCAACTACAGGCAAGCTAAGTCCATGTTTTACAACAAGAAGTACGCGCCCGGCACTCCCAATCCAAAGGTCGCGAGGTTCACCACTGGTAAGTTCAGCGACGATTACGACTACAAGCTCGAGCTGGTCTCCTTGAATCGGCTCCAGATAAGGAGCAACGCGCTCGAGGCCGCGAGGGTCGCCGCGAGCAAGAAGCTCGCCTCCGTCGGCGAAGAGGCATTCTACCTTCGGGTGGTCTCGTATCCTTTCGTGGTGATGAGGGAGAACAAGATGATTGCCACGGCAGGAGCAGACAGGCTCCAGGAGGGGATGCGGAAGGCCTTCGGGAAGCCCATAGGCGTAGCGGCGCTGGTTCACATCGGCAGCGTCATCCTAGACATCCGGATCAAGGCGGAGAACCTTGAGAAGGCAAAGGCGGCCCTGAAGGCCGCGACCACGAAACTGCCGTTCAAATACAAGGTTGTTGTGACTCCGCTAGAGAAGAAGATAGAAGCGGCTGTTCCTGCTTGACCGTAAAGATTGACACAGAGCGGGTCTTCGACCTCATAGAAGAGAAGCATCCGGCTAGAATAGTTCTGAACGCCCCCGGCGGCCTCCTCAGGCAGACCATGGACCTGATGCAGGTCGTCGAGAAGAAGTACGGCGTCCAGTGCGTGCTGGTGGGCGACACGTGCTTCGGGATATGCGACACCGTGGACAAGGAGGTGGAGAAGCTCGGCGCCAGCCTCGCCCTGCACATCGGGCACAACGCCTCCGTCCAGGAGGTCGGCGACTACACCTACCTCGTCGACGCGAAGGACGACGTCAAGTTCGACTCCGTCGTACAAAGGTCGATTCCCTTGCTCTCGAAGTACAAGAGGATCGGGCTCGCGACCTTCAGCCAGCACCTCGACGAGCTCGAGCCGGTGAAGAAGCAGCTTGAGGCTGCCGGATTCGAGGTCCACCTCGGCAGGAAGAACAACCTCCTCCTCGGGAGCCAGACCTTCGGGTGCGACTTTTCGACGGTCTTCGAGAACGCCGAGAAGGTCGACGCCTTCTGCTACCTCGGGCAGAGCGAGTTCCACGCCGTCGGGCGTCGCGCTTGCGACGGGGAAGCCCACGTACCTCCTCGACCCCTACCTCGAGGAGATGCGCGACATGAAGGAGGAGGCCGAGGAGAGGCAGAAGAGGGCGATACTCGCCGTCTACAAGGCCCTCGACGCGAGGGTCTTCGGCGTCATCACGGGGCTCAAGGAGGGCCAGATGATGGTCGGGCGCTCCAAGTGGATCAGCGAACAGGCTCCAGGCGAACGGGAAGAAGGTCGTCCAGCTCGCGATGCGCGACATCACCCCCGACAGGCTCGCCCAGTACATCGCACATCGAGGCCTTCGTCCAGACGGCGTGCCCGAGGATATCCATTGACGGCTTCACGTTCGGCAAGCCCGTCCTCTCGATACCGCAGGCGGACGCGCTTGTGGGTCTGCTGGAAGGCAGGGAGATGAAGGATTTCTTGCACAGACCTAAGTGGATTGAGCTCACCGTCGGCCAGATCCCGAGGAAAGTCAGAGGATTGAGATGAGCAAAGCGAAACAAGCGAAAAGAAGAGCAGCTGCGGTCGCTGTCGCCCTTCCGGGGGACTTCCTAGCATCTCCCGAAGAGTTCCTTCCGGGGATGAACGCATACGAGCAAGGGGACCGGTCAGGGCCATGCACGCCGGGCGGGTCGAGAAGGACCTCTCGAAGAGGGAGGTGGCGGTGCGCCCGGCGGTCGGTCGCCAAGGACCCTGAAGGTGGGGGATGTAGTGGTCGGCCAAGTGGAGGCGGCCATGACGAGCACCGCCGGAGTGCAAGATCTCATACCTGAACGGGGTCGAGAGCCATGCCAGCTTCCCAGGGACCATCTTCACGCGTGGAGAGCGCGGAGGGAGGGGAGAGAGGCGGACGTACGTCAAGCTGGGCGATGTCGTCAGGGCGAGGGTCGTGAGCACGATGAACGGGATGAACCAACTGTCCGATCGACGAGCCCCACCTCGGAGTCATCGCCGCCCTCTGCAGCGTGTGCGGTGCGCCGTGCCCCGCGGCGACGGGGGGAGAGCGAGATGCGAGCAGTGCGGCAACGTGGAGGAGCGGAAGTTCGCCGACGACTTCGGCACGCAGAACATCCAACCATGAGCTCGAAGACGCACGATAGCTTATTAATAACCCGAAGCGGGCCGGTTGCGAAAACAGATGCAGGTTCAAGTCTCTCGGAAGGAAGACAGAGAGTTCACCGTCGAAGTGACGGGGGAAGACTACTCCCTCGCCGAGATAGTGCATCACGAGCTGCTTGACGAGAAGAACGTGACGTTTGCAGGCGTCCTCCCGCCACATCCGCTGATCAAGAAGCTGGTCGTCAAGGTCCGCGCTCAGAGGATCAAGCCCGAGAAGGCGTTCCTTGCGAGTCTTGAGAGGGCCCAGGCCAACTCGCACGAGCTGCTGGAAGCCGTGACCAAGGCCATTAGTGGTGGGTCGGAGTGAAGTTCTGTCCCAAGTGTGGCACCCGACTAAAGCTCAAGCAAGTAAAGGCGGAGAAGGGAGGAGCTACCATCACGCTCCTTTGCGACAATTGCGGCTACTCGGACAAGGCAGGGAGGACGGTGACCCAGGCGACCGAGGAGGAGCTGGCCGAGCTCCCGACGATAAAGGTGGTGGGGGAGAAGGAGAGCAAGCTCTCGACCCTCCCGACCACCAAGATAGAGTGCCCGAAGTGCGGGCACGACGAGGCCAACTGGTGGTTCCTGCAGACCCGCAGCGGGGACGAGCCCCCGACCCAGTTCTACAGGTGCCTGAAGTGCAACCACACCTGGAGAAGCTACTCCTAGTATTCGTCGCTTGAGACAGGCACGGCCTGCTTGCTCGCGACCATCACCTGGGCGTTCCCCATCGGGATTCTCGCCACGTCGTTCACCTCGAACGGCCCGTACCTCTTCAAGTCCGCCCCGATCATCTCTCCGACGCGCTTCGAGATTCTTACCGTCGTCATCCTCTGCGTCTCCCTCCTCTGGACTAGGGTGAAGAACGAGGACTGGCCGTCCACCACAGCCTTCAGGAACCTCTCCTCCTTCTTCGCGAGCTGCCGCATCATGTCATCGATGTATCGCTCCTCGGGCAGGAGGCTCTTGGATGAGCGCGAGCCGGTTGCCCCTCCTCGTGGGTGGCCGCCTTTCAGCCTTCGCCAAGCGAACCTGGAGCAGCCGCCTGGTCATCACCTCGATGAGCCAGAGTTGCTTCCTTGCCAACCGCGCCGGGCGCGTCTTCGCTGCTGGAGCCTGTCGTCGCGCGGAGCTTCTGGGCATAGTTGCTCAGCCTGACGTAGGTGTCGGCGGGAATCGTGGTCAGCTCCTCTGACGTCTCCTCCGACTCCAAAACCTGCTTCAGTCTTTCGATGGTTGAAAGGCCCTCCATCTAGTCGATGACCCTCCCCAGCCCTTTTGTCATGAGGTAGACGGCGGCGTAGGTCGGGAGCTCGGGCTCCTCGGAAGAATACGGTCCGAAGGTCTCGCCCTTCAGGCTGAACGCGGGCGAGCCTTGCACCGAGAGGGTCATCTCTTCGTCGCCGAGGACGACGGGGTCGTAGTCCGGCCTGAATGCTTGCAGGTCGTGCACTCTCATCTTCATCAACCCGGAGTTCCCATGCAACGTCCCGGGCATGCGAAAAATCCGGTGTATATCCGTTGTGACGGACTCGTCGATTCTTGAGCTGAACGCGTTGACCACCCGCTCCAACCTCGGCGGCGAATCCTTGGTCCCTGAGGCGGCCACTCTCTCCGCCCATCCTCCGGCGGGCGCGTAGTCGGACCCTTGCTGTTGGAGGAGCCCGGTGCCCTTGATGTAATTCGCTATCTCGGCGCGCGCCGACGGAATCCATCGCTTCGAACCTTTCGTCGTCGACGTGCAGATGATAACCCCTGTTTCCTGAAAAGTAGACGCTGATGCGTGCGCTCGAGACCCCGAAGTCGTTCGTCAGGAAGCCGATCAACCGGGAGACGTGGTCCTTGGTGGCGGCCAGGCACTCTGCGCAGCTCCAGTGAAGCTGGGTCGTGCTTGTGCCTTCGCATCTTGTGCAGCGCGCAGGCCTCTCGGCGGAGCGGATGACCTTGCCGCACGATTTGCACGTCCAGAAGCTGTGTTTGCTCCTGCACGCTGTCGGAATCGAACTCGCGTCTATGTCGAAGATGAGCTCGGCCCCCTTCCATCCTTTCTCGTCCATCGGCAGGGTAGGGTCGGAGTATGTCCCGTTGGAGCAGAAGACCGAAGACGGAGCCTGTTTCACCAGGTCGGCGGCTAGCTCCCCCGGGGACTTGTAGGACAGGTGCCTCACCATCCCCTTCCCGAACGGGATGTATCCGAACTCCCTGTTTGCAATCATGGTCGGAATCTCGACTTCGTCGTGATGCTTGAAGTAGTGCTCTCGGAACGTCTTCCGCAGGAACGCGGTGGTCTCCTCGTCTGCTCGGGACGCGTTGCCATCGGCCTTGGGGGTGCTCGCAGACAAGAGATGCTGTTCGATGCGCCGTTCATTATAAGATTAGTGAGCGCGTGGTATCGGCTGGCGCGCGCAAGCGCTGGGCTAGTTCTCTTGGATGCGAGGGGCCAAGAAATAGTGAATCCTTGCGCCCTGCTCGTTCAGCTTGAACTCCAGACGGGCTGGCTTCTTGCTGGAGTACTCGCAGACCACCACGTCTGAGGCGCTCCCGACCGCCTTCGAGATCCCCAAAAGGTAATCGATGTTGTAGCTCGCCTTCGCCTCCTGCTTCACCTGCAGGTCGAGCACGTCCGCGCCGCCCTTGTCGAGCTGGATGGTGGCAGCTCCCACGTCGCTCTTTCCGGAAAACGAGACCCCCTCCTTCAACGAGGATATCATCACCTGGTCTGCTACGACCGAGATGTCTCCGAGGACCTTCTCGAACACGCTCTTGCTCATGGAGAGCTTCACGTCCAGGTCAAGCTTTGGGAGCGGCGCCGTGCCGGGGGTCGTTTCGATCAGGTGGACCTTGAACTCCCGCTTGTACCCGTTCATCAGCCTGAGCGTCAGCGCGTCGTCTTCGCTGGAGGCTATCTCGACGCTGTCTTTGGCGTCGCACCTTGCAATCAGCTTCACGAAGTCCTCCACTCTTATGGTGAACTTGGTGGGCTTGTCGCACTCGAATTTTTCGAAACTTGAGTTCGGCCAATTTAGATCCACGAGCGCTATGTGGGACGGGTCCATCGCCCTAAAGACGAGGCCCTCGCTGGAAACCTCGAACGTTGCCTCCTCTACGAGCGTCTTGATCGCCGCGGCGACAGCCTTCCACTCTTGGCTTCCGGCCGTCTTTGCAAAAAACATGTTTGGTAGAGCTCGCCTTCACCCGGGTTGCACAGAGACCGATAATAAAGATTGATTATCACTGGCCCAAATTTCGCCCGCCGAGAATGGGCGGTTAAATCCTATCCCTCCATCATGGCGAGGTGCTCGAGTTATGAGAGTCCAATTGGAAAGCTACCTCCGCGGAGAGATGTCGCGTGTCTATTCGTTAGTCGCATCGGTCCCGTTCTCACCAGTAGACGTGGACCTTAATCTCCTCGCCCGGGGTGAATGGGATGCATCCAAAGACAGACTCCGGGTCTGGTTTCTGCCAGTGACCGAGGGACAGAACGACAAACCGTCGGGCTACGTCATGATTAGGAAGTTGGACCAGGGGCAGGGAGTTCTAGTTTGCGTCCATATCGTGATGAACTTGGGAACTGAGGCGGCGAAAAATGGTCGGCCCTACTTCACAATAGGAATCCTAAGCAACGACGACATTAGGGCGAGGGCGGTCCTCGGGATATTCTTGGGCGTCCCTCCTATCTTCCACAAGCGATCGGAGGTATCGCTAGTAGAGGCAAAGTGGAGAACTGAACCGGAAGCCGTCATGCGCTTCGCCGCGAACGTTCACTCGGTTCTCACGTCGGAGACGGGGCCGGAAGGTAAGGTCTATCAGCTGAAGTTCGAGCCTCCAGCAGACTTCATGGCAAGCCTCAAACCGAATCTCGATAATTGGTGGAGTCCCGCCGAAGGCGAAAAATCCGGTTAGAATCGAGATCTCTGCTTTCGGAGGCGAATCTTCTTACGAAGCCGTCAGGGTTGGCTTTCGAGGTATTATTGGCGTCCTCTTGTGTATGCATTCACCGTGCTTTCCTCTAGATGCGTTGCAGTTCGAGCAAAGCACCTGGAACCCTGGAGGGAACCCTGTTTTGACAAGCCACCGGTGCATTCGGTAGCCTCCTGCGTCTGTCCTGCCGAAAACCTCTCGACGATGCTTGTTGCCGTTGCCATCGACGTGATCTATTACTAAGAAGTCTTGTTCCGATTCATCGCAGCATGCGCACTTGAGAGAATTATTAGAGTAATGGGCGAATACCATCCGCCTAAGTTTTTCTCGCCATCTATAATGAGTATATTTCTTCAACGCACGATAGTATTCCGGTTTGTTAGCAATCGCGCGCTTATCGATTAGCCGCCTCTGATCCGGGTGCCTTGTCCGCCAATTCTTGTTGTATACATAGAACATGATTGGGCGGCAGCTATTACAATATTTTTGCGGCCCGCTAGTCGGTTGGTATCTTAATCCACATCGATTACAGGTGCGATGGATTCGGTGGAACGCCCTTGGTCATTTCTCAGGCCTCGTTCACCTGAGTATTTGCACTTCCGCATAGTCTTTTAAGCTGCCTCATGCTTACCTACATGAAAAACGCCACTCTATAAGATATACTTAACTAAAGTAACTAATGAGCTAAAGGTAATAGATTCGAAGTTGAGTAGGCAGATGGGGCCAACTAGCCATGCTTTTAAAGAGGGAATATTCGACGGTTTTGCAAGCCGGTGAAAAGATGAAAATCCCCAAAGAAATAAACACAAACTGCCCACATTGCAACAAGCACACTGTCCATTCCGTCTCGCTTTACAAGAAGGGGAAGGAGAGGGCGTCTTCGTGGGGAGCAAGGCGACAGGCCGGAAGGAAGCGCGGCTACGGAGGCCAGAAGTTCCCTGAGTTGATCAGGACAGCTAAGACGACGAAGAAGGCCACGCTCAAGCTAAAGTGCAAGGAATGCAACAAGGAAGCAATGCGCAAGGGCATACGCCTGAGAAAGGCAGAGATAGTGCAATAGTCATATGAAGAGAGAGCGCGAGTTCATACCAAAGCCGCGGAGCAGCTTCCTTCTCGTGAAGTGCCCTGATTGCGGCGAGGAGAGGCCGATGTTCTCCACCTCCACGCGGGACGTGACGTGCAGGGGGTGCGGAAGGAAGCTCGCCGAGCAAGACCGGGGGGAAGGTCGAGGTCGACGCCCCGGTGATCAAGAGACTGGACTAGATTAATAACCAGGCAGTCTCGGCAAACGTAAGCGAGGGGATTTGGCGTTGGAGACCAGCGAGCTACCCGAGAGAGGAGACATCGTCCTCTGCACGGTGAGGGAGATTACCCCCCACGGCATCTATGTCGACCTGGACGAATACAACGGCATGAACGGCTTCCTCCACATCTCCGAGATCTCCACCGGCTGGGTGAGGAACATAGACGGGTCGCGAAGGTGGGGCAGAAGCTCGTCCTCAAGGTCGTGAGGGCTGAGAAATCGAGGCGCGAGGTCGACCTGTCGCTCAGGCAGGTCACGAACGAGGAGAGACGGAACAAGCTGATCGAGTGGAAGCAGAAGGAGAAGGCGATGACGATACTTTCGATGGTGAAGAAGAAGCTCGGGATGGACGACAGGAAGTTCTCGGAAGTTCTCGCGAGGCTGCAAGGCCGAGTACGGCACGCTCTACGAGGCGCTCGAAGACGCCGCGAAGAGGGGCGAGAAGACCTTCGCGGGCATGGACTTCTCTCCGGACGTCGTCAACGAGATGGTCACCGCCGCGAGGGAGAAGATTGCCTCGCCGAAATACGAGGTCGGGAGCATAGTGGAGATGAGCTCGAACGCGGCGGACGGAATCGTCCAGATAAAGAAGGCGCTTGGCCGCGGGATTGGGCGCGTCCTCGGTGGCCGAGATCAAGATGACCTACGTGGGGGCGCCGCGCTACAGAGTCAGGGTGACGGCGGACGACTACAAGCAGGCGGACAAGGTCATGGGTGCGGTCCTCCAGAAGATGGAGGAAGCCATAGGGAAGCACGGAAGCTTCGGCAGCAAGAGGGAGATGTCGCGTAAGTACGGCGGCGGGGCCTGAAGAGGATGAAGAACCTGCTTTTCAAGTGTGAAAAGTGCTCGAAGTACACGATGGAGGCGAAGTGCCCCCAGTGCGGGGAGGCGACGAAGATGGCCGCGCCGGCGAAATACTCGCCCGACGACAAGTACGCCAGATACAGGAGCCCGCTGGCGTATCAGACCGCCGCGGCGCAAGACACCTAGCTCCGGCCTGAGCCGGGCGCTAGTGTCACCTTGTAGATCAGCACCGTGGAGAAGCAGCTCACCTGAGAGCCGCACGCCAGCGGGTTGTCGAGGCTGGAGGAGTGGAAGACGATCTGGAACGGAGACGTCCCTCCGTTCAGTTGGAACGAAATACGGGGCGTAGAAGAGTTGGAGCGGCGGGGCGCCCGTGCTCGAGTCCAGCGAGTAGTTGTGGGTGACGGTCGACGACGAGTTATAGATGTCGTAGTATCCCGCGAACTGGAAGGGGAGCATCTGCCCGAAGACCGTGTTCTGCAGCCCCGTGGGCGTCAGGTTGAAGTCGTCGGGGGCTAGGCCAGAGGTACTCGGATCTCGTTCAGTCCCGCGATGCGTATGAACCATTGCTTCTTGCTCTCGTCTCCGCCTCCCGGAGTGAACCCGCCTCCCGACGGGAGCTGCAAGACGTAGTAGCTTGCGTCCCGACAGGGTGATTTCGCTGCCGGTCAGGAACAGCAGGACGTAGGTCGGTCGGCCGTGGCCCATGCCCAGCGCCGTCGCCGCGCCCGCGTCACGTTCTGCATGAACATCTGCCCAATCTCCGCTATCCTGGTCTCGTTCAGCGTGGCGTTGTCCGCGACGGCGGTCCTGTTCCCCATGACGTTGACCCAGTACCCGTAGTCCCACCAGGCGATGATGACCGCGTTCGTCGGGGTGTTGCTGTTTATCCAATTCAGGGCCTCGAACCAGTCGGAGACCTGCGTGTGCGAGAAGACTGTCCCGCCGTTCGCGATGGTGACCCCGTAGTCGGCCGGGCTCTGGTCGCACAAGACGCTCGCCCCGGTGCACGGGACCGGGTTGGGTATCCAGAATATGCTCGCGGGGAAGGCCAGCAGCGCGATAAGCGCCATCGAGTAGACGGCGCGCATCTCGCTCTGCGATGGAGTAGGTCGGCTTCCTCTTGACCAGGGTCGGCCCGCTGGGTTTCAGGATCGCGAACAACACCTCGGCGAACCCGATTCCTCCCAGAATCGCGAGGGCGATTGAGGAGTAGACCAAGAGGCGCGAGAACGCGGCCGAGATGTAGAGACTCGACAGGCCTATGACGAGGGCGAACCCTATGGCGGGGCTCTTCCGCTTGAACGCGATGTAGGCTCCGAAGACGCCCAGGAAGAGGAGGACCAGGTACGACGAGAAGTAGTCGCGCCCAATGGGAAGACCTGCTCAGCCACGGACTCGACCAGAGGGTCCGGCTCTTCACCCAAGGCAGAATCGTCGAGAGGTACCTGCGGCTGACCGTCGAGAGAAGCCCGAAGCTCAGGACCGTCGAGAGCGATGAGCCCGAAGCCCAGCATGACCTTCACCATCGTCCACCTGTAGTCCGCGGGCTTGACCCAAGTCCGCATCCACTGCCCGACCACGAGGAAGATCGTCCCTCCGATCAGCGCGAAGCCCGCTGGGTTGGTGACCATCTCCGACCCCTGGCCTGGGGAAGATTGCGCTGCCGAAGATGTCTCCCGCCGTGAACAGCAGGCCACTATGGAGAGGTTGGGGACGTCGAAGTTGAGGAACGGCATCACGACGAAGAACAACGCGAATGCGATGGTGAAGTATTCCCCTCCGCCCCAAGCGGTGTTGGCGTAGCCTGACAGGAGGCCTGCGAAGAGCGCGCGGAAGACCCTCTGCCTGTTGCTCATGGGGCTGTCGAGGAGCGTCAGGAAGAGGTAGGCGGCGATGGCGAAGAGGAATATGCAGAGGGGTTCGGACTTGAACCAGCCGAGGTTTCCCCTCTCGATGAGAGGCGGAGAGACCGCGATCATGAGCGCGGCGAAGAGGCCGCCGGCCTCGCCCGCGATCCGCTTCACGAGGAAGTAGAAGACCACGGAGGTCAGCGAGCCGACGAAGACCGGGAAGAGGACGAGGTAGTCGTAGAGGCTGTACTGCAGCCCGAACACGTTCCTGAAGAAGAGATACGACAGGGCCCCGGCGAACTGGAGGCCGTCCTGAGAGGTGGCGGCCACCGCCCTGCCTTCGGGGAACCAGGTCGTGTAGTCTGTCCACGAGAAGTAATGCAGCAGCCCGGGGAACCCGCCCTGACCCGCGTTCCAGCTCTGGTCGAAGGAGGTGACTATGAAGTTGGCGGCCTTGTAGTCGTAATACGGGTCGAACTCGTTAAGATAGAAGCCGTACTTGGCTGGGAACAGCCTCATCAGCATCGCGATCACAAAGACGGCGACAAGCAGCATTCCAGCCATCATGCTGCGCCTCGTGACCGTGGGGCGGTGCAAGGCGCTGCGTAGCAAGTTGCTGAAAATACCGCTCAAACTTGGTCGTGAGCGACTTTACACCATTTAAGAGTTTTTCGTTGAAGCTCCGCCGATTTTTTGGGGGATGTCTCATTCCCTTGATTGGAGACCTAGCTCTGGTGCTCGGCGTCCAACGACTTCAGGAACTCTTCGTACTGCCTGGGCGACAGGAGGGTCTTCTTTTCTTCTTCCAGCATGGAGTGCTTCAGCTCGATTATCCACCCCGCATCATATGGCGACTGGTTGATTAGCTCGGGGTGATTCGTGAGCTCCTGGTTCGTCCCGACCACCGTGCCTGAGAGCGGCGCGTAGAGCTCGGAGACGGCCTTGATCGACTCGACAGTCCCGAACGAACCGAGCTGCTTGACCTCCTTTCCCACCGGAGGGAGCGTGAGGTACACTATGTCGTTCAAGGTCTTCGCCGCGTAGTCGGTTATCCCCACCCTCGCAGTGCCGCCTGTCACTCTCGCCCATTCGTGCTCCTTGGTGTAGAAAGCCCGTCTGGGACCTGGTAGGGCGAGGGATTGCTCAAACGCTCGGGGTCTTATGGGCAATCTATTTACTATTGCTGGTGCGGTCTTCGCTTCCACCCGTACATGGAGTCGTCGTAGAACCGGGAACTTCGCAATCTTCCCGTTGCTCGGGGCGTCCCTGACGACGACCTTGACCGTGTCGCCCAGCTGAGGCGAGGGCGTCTTTACGTATCCCATGGCGATCCCGCGCTTCAGCACGGGAGAGAATGTCCCGCTCGTGACCACGCCTATCTCCTCTCCGGCTCTGTCGGTGACCTTGAAACCGTGGCGCGGAATCCTCTCGTCCATGACTATTCCCCGCCTGACCCTCGCGGGCCCTTGCTGCATCAACGACGTCAGCCTCTCCCATCCGACATAGGAACTGCTTGTCCTTGGAGACCACCCAGCCCAGGTCTGCCTCGAGCGGATTCGTCGCCTCGTCCATGTCGGAGCCGTAGAGCGGCAGTCCGGCCTCCAGCCTCAGCGAGTCCCTCGCGCCGAGCGCGCACGGGGTCGCCCCCTTCATCAAGGCCTCCCAGACGGCCATCGCCCCTGACGCGGCGTCGTGGACGATTATCTCGAACCCGTCTTCGCCGGTGTATCCCGTGCGGGTGATTACGGACTTGATTCCTTTCACTGTAGAGAAAGCGTGCGTGAACCTCTTCATCTCAGCGAGCGGAAGCGGGGTCAGAGGCTGGAGCGCCTCCACGGCTGATGGGCCTTGGACCGCAATCATGGTCGTGGCCTCGGTGATGTCATCGACCTTGAAATTTAGGCCCGCCCCGACTCTCTCCATGTGTCTCAGGTCCTTCTCCTTGCTCGCGGCGTTGACGACGATGAGATACTTCCCCTCCTCCACCTTGAGGACTATGAGGTCGTCGACGATCCCGGCGTCCTCGTTCAGCAGCAGCGTGTAGACGGACTTCCCGTTCGGCTGCTTCGCGATTCCCGTCGGGAAGAGGCTCTCCATGAACCTCGCAGCGTCAGGGCCGGTCACGTCGACCCTGCCCATGTGCGAGACGTCGAATATCCCCGCGCGGTTCCTCACGGCCATGTGCTCTTCGATTGTGCTCGTGTACCAGATCGGCATGTCGTAGCCAGCGAATTCTACCATCTTGCCGTGAGTGCGGTGGAACTCGTAGAGTGGGGTGTGTTTGTTTGCTTTGGTCGTCGCCATGCGCGCTTCGTATAATAGGGGGCCCCCTCTTCCTTGTTTAAGAGGAGTTTGATTGGTGGCGGGGATTACCTTCGTGCCGATAAGGACGCCTAGGAAGGGCGCTCCTTTCAACCTCGGAGAGCTCGTGGACGGGTTCGTCGGCTCAGAGCTCCATGACGGGGACATCCTTGTGGTCTCGAGCAAGTTCATAGCCGTCTCAGAGGGCCGCGTGGTCGACCTGGAGACGGTCGTCCCCAGCGATTACGCCGTCTCGGAGTCGAGAAGGCTGAACATCCCTCCTGAGCTGTGCGAGCTCGTAATCAGAGAGTCGGACGACGTGATAGGAGGGGTGAGCGGGTTCATGCTCACCCTGAAGGAAGGCCTCCTGACTCCTAACGCGGGGATCGACAAGTCGAACGTCGCGCACGGCAAGGTCGTGCTCTACCCCCGCAGCCCCCTGGAGTCGGCGATCGCCCTCGTCGAAGAGATGAGGTTCCGCCGCGGGGTCGAGATAGGCGTCGTGGTATCCGACAGCAGGCTGATGCCTACGAGGAAGGGGACGGTCGGGGTGGCCCTTGCGGCGGCGGGCATGGAGGCCATCGTGGACCTTCGAGGCAAGCCCGACCTTTTCGGCAACGTCCTGAAGGTCACGAGCCAGGCGATAGCTGACGACCTTTGTTCTGGCGCCCAGATTGTCATGGGCGAGGCTAACGAGTCTGTCCCAATCGTCTTGGTGCGCGGGTTGAAAGCGAGCGCCGGGAGAGGTTACGGGATGTCGAGCTTCGCGGTGGACCCGGAGCAGTGCGTCTACATGCGCAGCCTAGGATACCGCGCTAGGTGAATCTTCCTTCGAGTTTCATGACTTCGACCTTGAAGTTCTCAGGAGTCAGCTTCGCGCCGCACTTCTTGCACTTGTATCCCGAAGGCTTCAGGATGTCGTTGGGGGATCTCAAATCGAACCCAGAGTAGATCGCGTAGCCGCACTTGGAACAGACGAGCTCGTAGGTCACGCACGTCAGACTGGTCGTTGCTCTTAAAAGGATTGCAATGAGCGTCCCTTCCCACTTCGAGAACGAGGTCCGTCTCGCCGAGGAGGTCTGGTCTCACAGGACTACACCCTCGTGATCTGCGAGAAACCGGACGCGGCGAGAAGGGTCGCGGAGGCCCTCTCCAACGGGGCTCCGGAGGTCTTCAAGGTGGGCGGCGTTCCTGCTTTTCGGCTCCAAGACGCGCGCGGGAGGAGGTACGTCGTCTGCGCGGCGATGGGGCACCTCTACGGGATATCCGACACGGTGAAGGACAGGAGAGTCTATCCGGTGCTGGACCTGGAATGGTTCCCGCTTGGAGCGACTCGGAGACAAGGCCGCCAAGCCAGGTCTCGAGCAGGATTCGAGCCATCCGGAGCCTGTCTGAAGGAGGCGGACGGTTTCGTGAACGCGTGTGATTTTGACATCGAGGGAGAGACCATCGGCTACAACATCCTGAGATATGCGTGCGGGGGGAGGGAAGCCTCGGCGCTGCGGGCCAAGTTCTCCGCGCTGACCAAGGAAGAGGTCGTGGAGGCCTTCAGGGACGACAGGCTGGGCTCGACCGACGGACTTGCGAAGGCCGGCAGGCTGAGGCACGTCATCGATTTCATCTGGGGCGTCAACCTTTCGCGAGCCCTCTCGGAGTCTCTCAGGACGGGTTACAGCTTCAGGACGGTGAGCATGGGTCGCGTGCAGGGGCCGACGCTGAACTTCGTCGTCGAGAAGGAGGTCGATGCGAGGACGTTCGTCCCCACCCCGTACTGGACGGTGAGAGGAAGTTTCAGGAGAGGCGGCGCGGAATTCGAAGGCAAGTACTCCTCGTTGCCGACGGTGCCGACGAAGCGCGCGGCCGAGGAGGTCAAGGGCGCCTGCGAGGGGCAGGAGGGGGTCGTCTCTCTCGTCGCGCGGAGGACGTTCAACCAGCGGCCTCCCCCTCCTCTCAACCTCGCGGACCTTCAGAAGGAGGCATACAGGCTCTTCGGCTACGCTCCGAGCAAGACGTTGCAGATCGCGGAAAGGCTGTACCTGGGTGCGATGATCTCATACCCTCGGACGGGGAGCCAAAGGCTGCCCAAGCTCGACTACCGGAGGCTCCTTTCTAGGATTGCGGCGATCCCAGGATATTCGGATCTGGTGGACGAGGTCGTCTCGCGGGGCGGCCTTCGTCCTACCGAGGGGCAGGGCACGGATCCGGCCCACCCCGCGATTTATCCGACGGGCGAGTCTGGGAGGAGGCCTCTCGCGGTCGAAGAGAGGAAGCTCTTCGACCTGGTCGTGCGGCGGTTCCTCTCGTGCTTCGGCGAGGACGCGATTCGTGAGACTCGCTCCGTCGAGATCTCGGTCGGCGGACACGAATTCAAGATGGAGGAGACGCGGGTGTTGGTCCCTGGGTGGATGAAGTTTGCGGCCGAGGGGCGGCCGGCCGACGCCGTCCCGACGACGGCGCCCGCACTCCGAGAAGGCGACCGTGTCGACGTGAAAGCGATCGCGGTGGAGGAGCACCTCAGAGCCCGTCCAGCGCGATACAACCAGGCTACGCTTCTGGAGAAGATGGAGAGAGAGGAGATTGGCACGAAGGCGACTCGCGCCGACACCATCTCCACGCTCTTGGACAGAGGCTATGTCGCAGGAGAGACGCTGGTCCCGACCGAGTTGGGATTCGCCTTGATTGAGGCCATGCGCGAGCACTGCCCCCAGATAATCTCGACCCGCTTGACCCGTGAGATAGAGGCCCAGCTTGAAAGAGTCGAGGCGTCGGGCGAGTCAGGCTGGGAGTTCTTCGAGAGGACCGTGTCGTCGTTGTCGACCCAGCTAGGCGAAGTGAGGCTGCACGAAGCCGAGATCGCTGGCAGGATGCGGAGCTCGGTCTCCGAGAAATGACCTTCGGGAGGACGGTCCTGGGGGGCTGCCCGATGTGCAAGGAGGGGAAGCTGTGGGTTGTCCGCTCCCGCAAGTCCGGGAAGAGGTTCGTCGGCTGCACGAATTACGCGAAGGGGTGCAGAGCGTCCGCGCCGCTTCCGCAACGGGGGACGATCAAGGCGGCCTTGAAGCCCTGCGGCAGCTGCGGCTGGCCGGTGGTCTATGTGAGGCTGGGCAGGCGCCCGTGGAGGTTGTGCGTGAACGACCGTTGCCCGCGCAAGGTGAACGTGTACGCAATGCAAAATTTGCAAAAGAAGGAGCACCAAGACATAGCGAGACAGCGTGTGCTCAACGGCGTGGGTGGCTGTTTGAAAAGAGTTAAGGGCAATGAATATGCTGGCCGGCGGGTTAAAGAGGTCGTGAAGATGGAGGAGCTGGGAGGCGGTTTCGGCTTGATTAGACAGTGGCTTGAGTCTCGGGCGTCGGGAGTAGAGCGGCGGCTCGGCAAGGTCGCAGAGCGCACCGGCGTCTCGACTACAGTCAAGAACAACTTGATCGAAGTTGTGTACATCGCGGGCATCATCGTGATGTCCGCGGGCATAGTCAGCGCCCTCGCTAGCCCCGTGAACCAATCGTACATCGATCTACCCGGCAACCAACGGGGAGACGATTAGCTGAGACGGTCATCTACTCGATGGCCATGGTGTTGGGGTTCGGCGGCCTCTACTTCTCGTATCTCAGCGGAAGGCAGACCGTGAAGCCTAGGTTGGTCGGCTTCTTCCTGATCCTCGGGCTGATACTGATCGGGGTCGCCATCTACATCGAGATGTACGTGTTCCTCTCCAAGTAGACGACCGTCTTCGAGCGCTCTTCAGAGGCTGAACTCGCCGTTCGGCCAGTGGCCCTTGAAGCTCGACCTTGAGCCTGATTGAGCCCCCGTACAGTCTCCGTGTCGACGAGCAGGTCGCCGAGCGCCGTCAGCGACCGTTGATTCATCGCGCTCTGCTTGTGGTCCAGCTCCGCCCTGTAGGCCGTGGCGATGGCCCAAGAGCCGTTCATCCTAGCATTGTGGGAAAGGAGCTTCATCAGGATGGTCAGCTGCTGCGACTTGCGGCCGTCTGAAGCCAGGGAGTACAGGGAGTTCAGATCGTCGATGATGAGGATCTGTCTCTTCGAAGAGAGCAGCGGCACCAGCGAGCCCACCTCGAAGCCCTGTTCAGGCAGGAGCAGCACCTCGCCCTTGGAGATGGATTGGGCGTCTTCGGCGAACCGCTCCATGTTGGTGCAGTAGAACGCGTCGGAGTCGAGGACGGTCGAATCGATGGACTGCAGGCTCGCGCATCTCAACATGAAACGGCTCAGCTTCGCATCTTCGCCTGTATGTCGTGCAGCAGCAGAATCGCGAGGCTCCCCTTCAGCGGGGCGAGAAATCTGCTCGCCTGTTCCTTCGTGGGAATGCTCATTAACTCGCGCGGCCTTTTCAAACTCGACGAACTTGTCATGAGGATTATTAAGGTCGCCACCGACGATGGCAACGCGTACTACGACATCGTCTCCCGGCTCAAGAGGACGCATCTCCGGTTCTCCAGCCTCTCTCCCGGGCAAGTCGTGGATTCTGCGAAGGACTTGGTCATCACGAGCAGGACGGAGAACCCTGCGTTCGGGGGAGGCGCCGTGGCCGATCGAGGACCTCAACGAAGACCCGATGATAATGGAGGGCCAGCTTCTTTCCAGGCTTCTCGACGAATCGAGGAGAAGACTTCTGATTGGCATCGACCCCGGGTCGAGGATAGGCATGGCCGTGTTCTATGGCGGAAGGGAGCTAGGCGCCCTGACCTCGAATTCCGTGGAGGAGTCGGTGGAATCTCTGGTCGAGGCTCGTGAGGGAAGTGCCGCACTCGTCGCTCTCGGTCAAGATTGGAGGAGGCGAGCCGAAGTCTTCGCTGAGGTTGGCTCGCTCGCTGCGGGAAAGGCTGCCGCCGTCGGCATCCTTGAAATCGTCGACGAGTCGGGGACGTCCGGCAGGCAAGCGCGGGGCGATCGGTGCCACCAGGGACCAGCTGGCCGCCGCCAGGATTGCGTTCCGCAAGGGAACCCAGTTCAGCGACTCCCTTGCGCTCGAGAAGAAGTCTCGGGTGAGCGAGGAAATCGACTCGGGTCCGAACTCCCCCTTGAGAAGGTCTTCTCTCAGCCAAGACGGCATCAAGTCGATTATCCTCTGGTCGGCGAATCGCGAGTCCATGAAGAAGACCATCCCGACCTTCCCGGGTTCTCTGACGTGCCGCCCGGCGCACTGGAACGCCTTCCTCAGGGCGGGGAGCAGAGAGAGCACCATGTACGCCTGGTGCTTGTCGAACCGGTCGATCTCCATCTGTCTGTACTCTGCGTACATGGTCGGTGACGGAGGAGGCAGGGGCAGCCCCACCACGATCGACACGTCCATCTCATCGCCAGGGAAGTCTTCGCCTTCGGAGAACCGCCCGCCTTGGACCGCCAAGAGCACGCACCCGCGACTCGACTTGAAGGCGTTCATCATCTTCTCGGAGTCTTCGTTCGTGAGGTCGGGCCTTTCGATGAGGAGTGTCCTTCCTGGTTGCGCCGTAGTCGCGCGCTCAATCTGGGAGCGCAGCGGGCCTCCTATCGACGTCCAGGACGGCGTACGACGGAAGGAAGACGCCTACGCCTCCTGTGACGGAGTTGCAGACGGCGGCGACCCTTTCCGTGATCTTCGAGTACATCTCAGCGGTTCGCATCTTGAACCTCGTCGTGACGCCGCCGTCGATGACCGTCCTGATTCTGAACTTGTAGTCGGTGACAGCGCTGTGCACGGTCGTCGGAGTCTCGTCGAGGCCGATCGAGCGCAGGAAGAGGTTCGGAAGGGTTGATTGTCGCGGAGAGGAGGACGAGGCTTCTGAAGCCCGCCGTGGCTCGCTAGGAATCGTCTTCGAAGGGTGCGTGTCGGTCAGGAAGAGGCGCGGACTCGGACTTCACCAGCGCGATGTCGTCGGAATCGAGCGAGGAGAGCAATGCGCTCAGGAAGCTGCCCAGCTTGATGATTGAGGCGGGAAGGTTCCTGTTGGTGGCCACGGAGTACCACGCCACTCCTGCGTTCGTCGAGAGCTCGAAGACGAGGTCTGACAGCCAATCCTTCGTGTGGCCTGCCGGTTATGGCGGTGACGAATGAGTCCTTCCTGATCAGCCAGTGGTCGCTCTTGGCGCAGAATTGGGTCGCCCTTTCACCGATTTCAGAGATGGCCGAGCAGATTCGCGGCAAGAACAGGCTTCGGGCGTCGTTGATGCAGTCCCTGATGTCTGAGAATGACAGCGTTGTCGCGGAGTTGCCTGAGATGAAATCCCTGATGTTGTGGGCCTCGTCAATCACCGCGACGACCTTCTCAAGGGTCTTGTCTCCCGCGACGAGCATCGACCTAGAGTTCATGTCGAGCAGGTAGTGATATGTCGTCACGATTATTGTCGAGCGCGCCAAAGACAGCCGCCCGACCTCGTACGGGCATACGTGAAGCTCGGTCGCTCCTCTTGAGGAGCTCTGAGATTGAGCCTGGCCCGCTGGTTTGGGCTTCCACGAGCTTTTCAATCTTGTCGTGGTTGAAAGCGACGTTCAGGAAGTAGCTGCAGAGGTTGTTAGAGGTTTGGAAGCTGCAATACCACTTGAAGGTCTCGGGCGAGACCCCGAAGCTCCTCTGCCTGAGCAGGCAGTAGTCATATTTTGAGAAGAGGCTGGTGGCTCGCACTGGAAGCCGCTGGGAGAAGCGGTTGAGCTCCTCGAGCACTCGGAAGACCTGTCTCTTGGTGCGGCAGACGTAGATGATTTGGAGGTCGTCCTCAGCCGCGGCCGACATGCTGCCTGCCAGCACCGCAGCCGTCTTTCCAAACCCGCTCATCGCCTCTGCGACGAACCTCTGCCCGTTCTTGCAAGCGAGATAGACGGACTGCGCGAGTTCCTTCTGTCCTTGACGGAAGGAAGGATATGGGAAGATGTCCTCGGGGAGCACCGACCCTCAAGCCGGGATCGTATTTTAGGGCAGATGGCGTCGTCTCTAGACCGAGATGCGGGACATGAAGTCCTCTTTGCCGAATATCGTTTCGACCGCGTCTACGACCTTGCCCCTCTGCTCGGGAAACGTGTAGATTCTCAGTATGTCCATGAAGCCCGTGATGGACCCGACCAGAGGTAGCTCGCTTATCGGGACGGTCTCTGTCCTCCTTTTGCCTCCGTAGACGTCGTTGGAGAAGAGGGTGATCGAGTTGAAGGTCTGCCTTTCGTATGTGTAAGGGACGGACGGCGTGTTCGGCACGTCGATGTAGATGTCGGAAGGCTTCACCCCAGCGCTCTGCGCGATGTCCGATGCAAGCTCGTCCCTGAATCTCTTCTTGCTGAATATCCGCTGGATGGTCCTGTCCTTCCTCTGCATGACCTTCTCGAAGACGCACTTGACCAGCCTCCTCTGCATGTAGTTCGCCGCGAGCCTCTGCGCCATCTTTAGCTCGGGCGTGCGAGGCGTGTAGGTCAGCGAGCTGCTGCAGCACGACCTCGTCGGTAAGCCTCAGGATCTTGTCTATTTCTGATAGGTCGGTCAGGTGCAGCTCGTTGTCGGCCAGCGTCATCGAATGTGCGAGCATCAGCTCGGCGGCCCTGACGGTCCGGTGGAAGTACACCGCCTTGAACATCTCGTACCTGGCGATGAGGAGGGCCTCGAAGGCGTAGAGGGCCGCCCTTTCGAGCATCAGGTGGCCGTCGGCGCTGATGTCGAGCGAGTCTATCACCCGCTGTATGTCCACCTTGCCGTACTCCACGCCGGTGAAGTAGGTGTCCCTCAGCAGGTAGTCCATCATGTCGGCGCTCAACCCGCCGGCGATGACCTGGTTCATGAACGGCTGGCCGCTCGACTTGCCCACGCAGAGCTTCGATATCCTCGAAGGTCGGTACCCGTTGCGCTTCAGGATGTCTCGTATGTTCGACTCCGAGACTATCCTCTGCGACAGGTCCTCGTGGGTCAGGTCTGTCCTCTCTGCCAGGACCTCCTCGAAGAGGTGGGAGAACGGTCCGTGCCCCACGTCGTGGAGAAGGGCGGCTATCCTCAGTTCCTGGATGTCGTCGTCGCTGAGCCCGGCCTTGTCAGCGACCGACTGGCCGATTAGGCCTGCCACGTGCATCGTACCGATGACGTGCTCGAACCTGCTGTGCACGCCGCCGGGATAGACGAGGTAGGCGCCAGCGAGTTGGTGGATTCTGCGTAGGCGTTGGACGAAGATCGAGTCTATCAGTTCGCGCTCTTCCTTGGTGATTTTGATGTAGCCGTGGATCGGGTCTCTGATCTCAGCGACGTACTTCAGCGTCATATTGAGGTTCCCCTGTCCCGCTCGAGCGCCTCTCTCACGGTCTTGACCACTGAGGCTTGGACATCTCCGACCGGTCCGTCAGCGTCAATGAGGCTCCAGCCGCGCTTGCGAGCGAGTTCCCTGTAAGCCTTTTGGGCCTTGTCCTGCAATGCGGAACTCTTCTCGTAGACGTCCTTGCTTCCGCCGGGCCTCCTCGAACTCAGAGAGTGGGGAGAGGCGTCCAGCACTATCACCAAGTCCGCCCTGGGCAGGCCCGTTCTCCAGGCTAGCCAGCCAAGCGGTGTCCAGCCCGTTTGCCCTTCCGTACGCAAGGTTGGACTCGGTGTACCTGTTGACGACTATGGCCTCGCCTGCCCGGAGAGAGGACTTGATGTTCTCGAGCTTTTCCCACCTGTTTGCGGCGAACAGGAGGTGCTGCAGCTCGATCGGATACGCTCTTGCGACCAGAAAGGAAAGATTTGATCTCCTTTCCGATTGGCGTGTCGTAGTCGGGGAACGACATGCGCGTAGTGTCGACGCCTCTTCTTCCTCAGCCATTTGGAGAGCAAGAGGCTGTGCGTGTTCTTGCCGACCGCGTCTATCCCTTCGATTGCAACGATGTAACCGCCCGGGACTTTCATGCTGCACTGGCCCTCAAACGAAGAGGGCGAGGGAGCAGATGACCAGCGCCGACGCGAGCGCGGCGCTCGCGTAGGCCTTGGCGAAGCTGAGCGTCTCCTTTGTCAGAGTGGCGAAGTCGTCTATTGATTTGTCGCCGATGAGCGGCAGCGTCAGCTGGGAGGTGATTGTGGTCACCTCGCAGCGCGAGAGCCTGCCTTCCGCGAGCTTCTCCAGCTTCTTGATGGTCGCGACGAGGGTGTCTCGGTCGCTGTCCTCCCCCAGGGCATGATAGCCGCGGTTGGTCAAGTACCTGGCCGCCGAGTTGTGGGTGTCCGAGGTGCACAGCTCTATCAGGTCCACGTTCTCCTTCTTGAGCTCGTCGATTACCATCTGCCTGAGGCCTACGACCGCGTTGTTCGAGTCGGATGTTATCGAGGCGTGCATCGACTTTTGCGTCCTGAAGACCAGGGCGGTGATTCCTCCGTCGCTGATGTCAGAACCGTGCTCGAACTGAAGCTCTGAAGAGTGCGCCACGCCGACCTCGAACTCTTCGCTCGGGGCTTGCTCTGATGTCAGAGAAGATTCTCCGCCAGTCGACTCTGGGTTGCTCGCAGTTCTCTCCTCCTATGGAGTTGTGCGAGTCCACGAGCATCAGCTCGACCCCCAGTTCCTTTGCCGCTGAGACTGCCTCGTCGATGATTCCCGGGTCTAGGTCGTCGGTGTTGTATGGCGCGTTGGAGAGGAACGCCATGACCTGGCTTCCGAACCCCAGAGTCGTCACGCATGTCGGGCCTAGCTTGCAATCTGCTCGGCCCTCTCATCCGTTCGACGCTGTTGCCCGACGCCGGGCGACGCCACTGCGCTGGCGATTGCGGCCGCGTATTGCTTCGCAAGCTCGTTCGTCGGAAGATTCCTCTCGTGCCCCCCGACGCCGTGCAGGACCATCGGGGTTATGCCGTTCTTTCGGAGTTCGTGGAATACCAGCTCGGAGACGTTATAGCTGCCGACGGGAAAGAAAGGGCCTGGATGGACGCCCGGCAGCACGAGGGCGACCCGCTCTTTCGCGGTCGCGAGGACGATCCGCGTGATGACGGGCTCGTCGTGGGAGTACGACGTGAAGTAGTTCTCGAGGTCGGCGGGTTTGTGGGAGACCCAGGACTTTAGAAACGATTGGAAGGTCTGCAGGGAGTTGATGCCGACGCCCTTGGTCTTGAACGTCTTGAACTTCAGCAGGAAAGCCGTGGTGATCGCCAGGATGACGAAGCCGAGCACCGTCGCGTAGATCACGGAGGAGTTCACCTTGATGATGAACGCCGAAGCGATCAGCAACGTCATCGCGGGCTGGACGGCTGCAATGCAGAGGCTTTGGGCAGTGCTGGATACGAAGGCCCCGTTGATTACGAGCAGCCCGAAGCTCCAAGCGAGGAAGGTCCCGAAGACGAATTCGTTCAGACCGGGTTGATGGTTGTGCTGTATCCAAGAGAACATTGAGCCGACTGCGAGCGGGATGGTCCAAAGCAGGTTCGAGGCAAGCGTGAGCCCGAACATCCGTCTGAGGGAGACTATCGAGTCGGGATCCAAGGCCTTGATGACGTAGGTGATTACGCCCGAGGTGGCGAATATGACGATGAAGATCACCGACCGCCACGACTACGGGCAACCCGTCGAGCGCCACCAGCGGAGACAGGAGGAGGATGTTGGAGATTGCCAGAAGGAGGGAGAGGGTGGAGAAGGAGGGGAGGACGAACAGGTGCCGGTAACGGCGAGCTAGCTGTTCAGTGGCGGAACCATACAGATGAATCTACCTGAATAATAGAGCGAGGAAAGCTCCTGCCGCGCTGGCCGTCGACGACGCCGGAGCCGGGAATATCTGGTTTATGACGATGGAGGTGACCACGAGCCCCATCGAAGCTATGAGCACGATTTCAGGCTTTATCTTGACGCCTTCGGTCTCGTCCTCAAAGAACCTGAGCAACCCCGCGCTAGACGCCGGAAGTTGTTTGTTCTTGCCGCTCATCTTCGGTCCTTTCCCGTCGCGGCCTCCCTTTTAAAATGTGTTGTGCAACTGATTTGAGCCAACAGTCGCACAAAAACAATAATTACTGAGGCGGGTTCGTCGACCATTGTGAACAATCGACAAGGCAGGCTGATTTCCCTGGTGAAACAGCACGAAAGATGGTTCTCCGAGAGCCTTCCGCTGGTCGCAAGCGAGAACGTTGCGTCCCGCACGGTCAGGCAGGTCCTCTCCTCCGATCTAGGGCACAGATACGCCGAAGGATGGCCGGGTGAGAGGGTCTACGCGGGCTGCAAGTTCATCGACCAGATCGAGCTCGAGGCCATCGACTTGGCCAAGAGCTTGTTCAAGGCGGAGTTCGCCGACGTCCGCCCCGTCTCCGGCGCTTGCGCCAACCTCGCAGTCTATTCGGCGCTGTCAGATCCGGGGGACACGATGATGGCGCTCTCCATCCCGAACGGCGGCCACATATCGGCGGGGAAGAAGGAGTTCTCGGGCACGGCCGGGCTCGTCCACGGTCTGGACATCGAGTACTTCGTGTTCGACAAGGAGAACATGAACATCGACGTGGACGCAGACCAAGAAGAAGCTCAAGGCGCGTCCAATCGGCGGGGAAGAAGGTGAAGATCGTGATGTTCGGCGGGAGCCTCTTCCTCTTCCCGCACCCAGTCAAGGACCTGGTCGAGGCCGTGCTGGAAGTCGGCGCGACGCCGTGCTATGATGCCGCCCACGTGGCCGGCCTCATCGCAGGCGGGAAGTTCCAGGACCCGCTGGGCGAAGGCGCCCACGTCATGAGCTTCAGCACCCACAAGACGCTCTTCGGCCCGCAGGGCGGAGCCGTCGTCTCGAAGGCCCAATATGGCGAGGCGCTGAAGAAGTCTGTCTTCCCGGGGACGTCGAGCAACCATCACCTTCACAACGTGGCGGCGAAGGCCCTGACCTTCGCGGAGTTCCTGAAGTTCGGCAGCAGCTACGCCAAGGCGGTCACCGCGAACGCGCGGACGCTGGCCGAGAGCCTGGCTCAGAAGGGCGAGAACGTGCTGGGCGAGAACCACGGCTATACGCAGTCCCATCAAGTCGCGCTAGACGTCACGAAGTACGGAGACGGCGGGCAGGTCGAGAAGAAGCTGGAGGGCATGAACATCATAGTCAACCGTCAGCTGCTCCCCGGCGACCTCCAGGCGGGGAGGCACTACACGAACCCTGGCGGGATAAGGCTGGGCGTCTCAGAGCTCACGAGGCTGGGGATGGGGAAGAGCGAGATGAAGGAAGTCGCTGAAGTGTTGCACGTGGCGCTCACGACGGACAAGGTCGAGCTTGTGAAGAAGCGGGTGCGCGGCTTGCGCAGGCTTCACCAGAGAGTGAAGTACTCGTTCGACAACTCGCCGGCCTACTTCTACCGCTAGGGCGGTCTACTCGAGGACCAGGCTCGGGCTCGGGGCCTTGGCCGAAGTCGGTGAGCTCCGACTGAGTGCTCTTCTCTCTGGCCGGGAAGAGCTGGTCCATCTCCCTCACCAGCAGGTCGAGCCTCTCCTTGATGTACTCGTCCACGTCGTAGTCGTGCGCGAGCCTCCTCGCGATCGCAAGATACTTCTCGACGGAGCCCCTGGTCAGCGTCTCCCTCAGCTCCCCTCCGCAGATTTCGCAGCGCGCTGAGACCGTCGGCCTTCGGAAGGTCCGGCCGCAGGCCCTGCACTTGAACGACTGGGTGGAGTACTTCTTCATGTTCCCCATTATGTCCCTGATCAGGTGGGTCTTGATTATCGACTCCACGACCTGCTTGGCGGAGACCGCCTCGATCTTCTCGGCGACCTCGATCTGCTTGGATATCTTGTCCGACAGGGTGGTCAGGGTCGAATAGGCGCTTCGGGAACTCTTTATGGTGATCGAGCTCGTGCTGTGCGTGAAGCCGTAGTCGTAGAACTGGTCTTGGAGGTTCACCCTGTTGCGGATGGTCTCGATCAGGCCGGAGACCTTCGAGGCGTTCGGGGACGACTCGGTCGCCTGGTAGAACGCGAGCGGGTACTTCCACGCCACGTCGAAGTTGTGGGCCTGGTCGTCGACCTCCGCGGGGAGGATTATCGGCTGGATCAGGAGTGGCGTGTCCATCAGCCCGCCGATCTGTGTGGGAATGTACTCGACCGAGAAGTTCAGGAATATGTCCAGCAGGAGTAGCACCGAGTCGCCGTCGCCGTCGCAGTCTCGCCTCTTGGCGGAGTGCCAGCATGGGTTCGCGAAGCACACTTGGGCGTTCGAGAAGCCGATGACTCTTCCGGCGACCCCCACCGAGGTGTGGGGCGCGAGGCCCACGACCACCTTGCCCCTGAGGTCGTCCACCGTCTTCACGTTGTAGAATCGCGCGAGTCCGTAGACCGTCTCCAGCTCGTCGTCCACGAACGACGCCACCCTCACGAGGTCGCGTGCCGTGTTCTCGGGAATCACGACGTCCTGTGGTTTGAGCGCGACGAGCTGCTCCGCGTCGACGAGAGGCCTGCCGTCCTTGTCGACGTCGTACCCTAAGGAGCGCAGCGTCGGTATGTCGGTGTGTATGTTGCTGGGCCTGAAGTGGGTGAGAGGCGCGTTGGTCACGTCCACGCGTGCCGTCCCGTCCTTGTAGACGTAGATTTCGTGCTTGCTGCGGAGAGCCCCCTTCTCGATTGGTTCCGCGTACTTCGAGCCGCTTGACAGGCCTCTGACGCCTTTGATGGTGCCGCGAGCGACGTCGGGGACCTTCCTCAGGACCGCGTCGACGCGTGGTCTTGATGTCGAGGTTGTAGTTCGAGTGTGTGACCCCCTCGACCCTGCACTTCGGGCAGCTCTGGCCCTCCTCCGCGTTTATGACCTGGCTGCACCGCGGACAGGAGAGGAAGCGGATGGTCGCCTCGCCGCAATCCTCGCACCTGCTGGAAAGCTTCCGCTTTCCGCACGAAGGACACATTATGTTGACCATGTCCACCCTCATGCTCCCGTGCTTTGGCCGCTGCGAGCAGGTCCCTCGCGCTGCCGCCGGCTGCGCCGACCGGGAAGAGGACGTGGACCGGTGGCTTCATGTGCCTGAGCATCGCCTTCTCTGGCCTGCCCACCCTCATCCCTACGGTCCCGGTGGTCTGCCTCCCCACCCTTATTCCCGAGAGGTGGCGCACCAGCTCCAAGGCTCCGTCCGGATTCCAGGGGGAGGCGTCCGCGACGTCTGCGTGATTGCCTACGTCCCATCAGCGCGCCCAGCACGGCTGCCCATTCGTCGGAGACGGTTGCGGTGTCCTTGTTGCGGGTGTATGGCACTAGCAGGTGTTGCAGGGCCTCCTCGATGTGATGTGATGTGATGTTTACTTCGATATCACGCCCGGATTGGCTCATGATGCTGCGCAATTCTAGCAGCTCCGCTGGCGAGAGCCTGTCGAACCTCGGGGTGTACGAGGGGTGAAGAGGGACGCCAAGCTGCTCGCGAGATGTCGAGCGCTTCCGAGGCCGAGGGGAGAGCCCCGCCAAGGATGGCGGTCGAGTCTGGCCGGATCTAGTCGCGCCGGCCTCTGGTTGGAGAGGTGTTTGCTGCCGCTTTGAGGTCTTCGAGCCACCACTCCGTCACGTATGGGGAGAGCCCCAGCGTCTTGTTGTTCTCCAGGAAGTCGCCGTAGCTGATGAGCGCGTCGCCCATGTCGAGGATGAGCTCCAGAGAGTCGTGGAAGCGCTCGGCCTCGGCTAGGCTGTTCACGCGCCGCACGGAGCCGTCCTTCAGGCGGATGGTAGGTCCCTCGATGGAGTCCACGAACGCGATGGTGGCGGCCTTTCCGGGGATGTCCACCTTGACCTGGGTGCCGACGACCACGCAGTTGTCGAGCAGGGCAGGAATGGCTGGGTGGATGCCCACCGTGGAGAGTCCTGTGTTCATGGCCCTTCCGTACCTTATCCTGAGGCCTCCGCGAGTGTTGGGCGAAGAGATGACGGGGCGCCCGGAAATCACCTCTTCGAAGTGAGCGCCGACCTTTTCGGTCTCGCCGGTGGACTGCTGCTTCCCTCCCTTGAGTTCGGGTAGCCAGTCCCAGCCGGTCAGCTGGAGCTCCTTCAGAATCTTCGCCAGCTTGTGGGCCCTCCCGATGACGCCGTCGTTGAGGACGCGCAGGGCCCCTCCTCTCACCCTGTCTGTGGCGACCCTCTTCAGGTTCCTGTGAACCACGACCTCGAACGGGTCGGTCTCGACCCCGTCGATTTCCACCGGGAGGTTCGAGAGGGCGACGCGGACGTCGGAGTCCGAGACCCGGTACTGGAAGCTGCCCGACCTCGCGTTCGTAGACCCTGAGCTCTTCGATGTATCTCGCTATCTCTTCTTCGCGAGCCCTGTAAGGTGAGAGTCCGAGCTTCTTCGCCACGACGTCCGCAATGAGGACGGAGAAAGCGGCCTCGGTCCCTCCTGCGGACCTCATAGGCCCGGCATAGGAAATCGAGGCGTACTCGCTGTTGTCGTCGTTCTTCCTGATCACGACCGTGGAAATCCCTTGTATTGGAGCGACGGTGACGCCGTCGGTGATTACCGCCAACCCAGCCCTGACGGCGTATTGGAGGGCTTGGTCCGTGCTCATCGCCCCGAACTTGCCGAGAGCGATTTCTTCCGCTATTGCCAGCGTGGCCCTCTCCTTGGTCGTCGTGTGGAGGAGGTGGCGCAGCCTCTCCGCGAGACCCTCGAACTGTGAGAGGCCGAGCATCTCGTTTACGCGGTCAGCGAGGTCGAAGACGGTCTTCGACTCGACGATTTCGTTGGGGTCGAGGCCCTTTGACTTGGCTTCCTCCGCGGTGTTGTATGCCGATTCGTACTGGCGCAGTATGTCGCCGTAGTAGGGTTCGAGTTCGGCTGGGAAGACGGTGAGCTTTTTGCTGTGCTCCCAAGCCGAGCTGGCCTTGAAGGGCAATGTTTCTACTGTTGAACGGAATTAGTGCTTAAGCTTGTCCCTCAGCGCCCGGGTTATTGGGAGCAATCTGCTCTTGAAGTCCTTGGTCTCGAGCAAGTTGCCTATGACTAGCAAGTCGGCGCCCGCCTCCGCCAGCCTAGTTGCGGTCTGCGGCGCGGTGATGCCTCCTCCCACTATAAGGAGCCCTTCGAAGTGCTTCCTGACTGCTCTGACAACCTCCACGGGCATAGGATGGTCAGATCCGCTTCCGGCCTCTAGGTACAAGGCCCGCATTCCAAGGTACTGGGCAGCCAACGCGTACATCACGGCGACTTCGGGCTTGGCATACGGTATCGGCCGGACTTGGCCTATGAAACTTGTGGTGCTCTCGTCTCCGAAGACGAGGTAGCCCATAGGAATGGCCTCGAGATGGTAACGGTTGACCTGGACTGCGCCCAGCGCCTGTGCCCCCACTATGAAGTATGTGTTAGTCGAGTTGAGAAGGGAGCTGAAGAGGATTGCATCGGCGTGACGTGATATTCCTGTGATGTTTCCTGGGAACAGTATCACGGGGCATGTGACGCCGCGCTTCACGGCACTGACAATCTCGTCCAGGTGTGATTGATCTCCGAGTGTGGAGCCGCCGATGAAGATGCAACGGAATCCCAACTTCTCAGCAGTTTTCGCGACGAGGGTGGCGCGTCCCTTGTCGAAATTATCCGGGTCGATGAGGGCGGCCAGACCCGTCGACCCTCTCTTGCGAGACACGAGGCGTGTCTCGGTCGGGCCTCTGAGGCTCATCTTAGCCACCGGTTCTGACGAATTCATCTACGAAGCTGTTGTAGACATCGATCTCGGGTCGCTCGGTCGGGTACCTGAATTCCCTGCGCAGTCGGCAACTCGCATTGCCGCATGCAACCACCATCACATAGTCTTGTGATGCATCATCAAGTTGTGATGTGATGCGAACGGCGACTACGCCGCAACGAGGACAACTGAATACCTTCGGCAAGCTCTTGTGAGTCTGTCTTAGCACTTTACGGCGTCTTCTACCCATGTCAGTGGGTGCTCCTTGTAGCCTGCATAAATATTATTCTGAATGCAGAGTCCTTTGCGGAGAGAGATTTGTACGGGTGAGCATGACAAACACAAAATTATGTATATTTTATGTAAATAAGATGTGGGTATTGTAGAACTGCAGGAATAATGCTTAATACATTATTGTATTACGAGATTCCGTTGAGTTCTCCTTCAGAGGCAATCTCGGATCTCTCATCGTTGACCAGGATTCAAGTAGAGACGCTAAAAATACAGCAGTCGGTCATAAAAGCTGAAATTAAAATGGATACTGCCCTTAAAATGCGAAGGAATTCAGGTATTAGTCGTGGGACCCATTACCGGATTCTTACCCAGGCGAAGAGGAACATCACGCAATCGCTCTTCACCGTGGCTGTTGCTGTCCAGATGGGTTTGCTGAAGTCAGAAGACGTGCAGAAGCTGATTTCTAGCGTCTCGATGATTCCTGTAGATATCGATCCGGGAAAACTGCCTGAGGTCGTCGCCTTGGTCAAGGTCCTTGCCGACCGTATCGTGATGTCATGATGTCTGAATGATGCCGTTCAAGTTTATATCATGTAGCGTCACGTAGGGGTGTGACCTATTTGTTGGACGACTATGTGATTGCTGCTGCCGCGGGTGTCATTGTAGCATCCGTCGTGATTCTCGCCACGCTGCTGTCTCGGTACAGCAAGATGGTCCAGGAGGCGGACAAGTCCACCAGACTCGCAAAAGACGTCTGGGACTCCGTTAACTCGCGCTTCTCCGTGGTGGATGCTCGAATCATTGATCTAATGGCCAAGAGCGAGGTTATGTCGTCAAGGTTGGGCCTGTCTCAGTCCGCTGCGCCTCAGTCGGGGTCAACCTCGACTCGGCCAGTCAGGGTGGAGGCGAATGCTACCAAGCCCATCGAGCCGCCAAGAGCGGTCGTGCAACCCCTTCCACATGTGGAGGGTACGGAGACAGAAGCGAAGGTGCTTCGCTTCCTTGTGCAGGGCCCAAGAACGTCAGCACAGATTAAGGAAGAGGTCGGCAGGTCCAGGGAGCATACGGCTCGATTGATGAAGACGCTCTTCGATCGTGGCCTGGTAATCAGGAACGATAGGAACAAGCCCTATGTGTACGAGATCACGGACAGCGGCCGGTCTTACGTCGCCAGCTGACTGCTCGGAGACGCGAGCGAAGCGATACACCCACGAATTGCCGAATTTTTGACGATTGAGGATTCCCCTGTCAGCTTGCCTGGAAAGGTAGGTCGATACGGTGCTCAATGGGATGGGCGAGCCATGTCTTTCTTCGTAGTCACGGGCTATGTCGGCTGAAGAGAACTCCTTGGCCGAATAGGAGGACTGGATTAGCTTCAGTATTTTCCCGTATGTTGTGGATTCGTCCAGAGGAAGCAGACGAGAAGTGTTGTGGTCGCCCTGGCCGAATAGGTCGATTAGCTCCATCATGCGCATTACTTTGTCTTGGGAGAACTTCCCGTGAAGCGCGAGAGAATAGGTTGTCCCGTCCTCGTCCGTTATCTCGACCTTGACCTTCTTTCGCAACTGTGAACGACAGCCTATCGGGCCTCATAAAACCGACAATGGTGTGAAGTTGTGAACCCGGTGCAAACAAACTTTGACCGCTTGTTGAGGTGAAAAAGAGTTTTCACAACGCTTCACAAGGTGAGAGAAGCGTGGCCCCGAATACTGGCTCCAGTGGAAACACAGGGGTGCAATTGAGCTTTCTTTCTGTGAACGAGGTCGTATGTTACCGACTGAAGGAGAGAAGGGCACATGAGTGCCATTAGGAGGGTTAGTTCACATTGTGTTCACAGGTCACCGGGGACCCGTGCGTTTCCACTGGAGATCAATTGCCGCGTGAGCTGACAAGCGGGAGATACAATGTAGAGTGATTGTCGTGCTTAGTGGTCAATCAGTGTGAATAACAGACGAATCGAACCAAGAGCGAGCATCTTCTTACATAGTATAAATCTCATAGGAGCACCTTCTTACACAACTCCAGTGGAAACGGAGGGGGATACACCTTAATTAGACCAGTGTTTCCACTGATGAAGGCCTTGCCCGACTCCATCGACGAAATCTTCCAGAGAGCAAAACAAGGCCGGGCTCTCTTCCAGAATAGGGACGCCCTATCTCCAGAGTACGTACCCGAAAAACTTCCGTTCAGGGAGAGCCAAATCAGACAAGTCGCACAAATCCTTGCTCCTGCATTACACGGATCCAAGCCCTCGAATCTCCTCCTCTATGGAAAGACTGGCACCGGCAAGACGGCCGTCGCCAGACTGGTCGTCGATAAGCTTCACGCCCAAGACGCCTCTAAGAGTATAGCCACATGCTACGTCAACAGCAGGATAGCGAGCACGGAGTACCGCACACTGGCGAAGATCGCCGAGTCTCTGCCGCTGCACGAAGACGAGAGAATACCCGGAACTGGCCTTTCCATCGGGACGGTGTTGGACAGAATATTCCACGCGATAAAAGACAGTAAGGTGCACTTCATTCTCGTGTTGGATGAAATCGACTACCTTGTGAACGCCTATGGGGATGACATCCTCTATCAGTTCACGCGAGCGGGCGAGCACGTGGGCCCTGGATTCTTCACGATCGTAGGAATCTCAAACGACCTGAAGTTCAAAGACGACCTCGATCCACGGGTCCTGAGCAGCCTCGGAGAAGAAGAGCTCGTGTTCCCTCCGTACACCACCGAGGAACTGTACGCCATCCTTGCGGCAAGAGCGAAAATCGCTTTCAGACCTGGAGTCGTCCCCGACGACGTCCTCAACCTTTGTGCCGCCTTGGCCGGCTCCGAGCACGGCGACGCCAGACGCGCTGTCGACCTGCTCCGCGTCGCGGGAGAGATTGCCGAAAGAAGCGGCATTCATGAGGTCACCGAAGACTGCATCCGAAAGGCTTCTGAGAGGGTAGAGAGCAACAGAATCGAGGACGCGCTCCGCTCACTTCCAATCCAAAACAAACTCGTCCTCTTGACGGCCTCGAGGTTCCCCGACGGCACAAACACCGGCGACCTCTATGTAGCCTACGACAGCCTCGCGCGAAGGCTAGGAATCGAGGCCTTGACGCAGAGGCGGGTGAGCGGGATACTCGCAGAGCTCGATCTCCTGGGCCTTCTTGAGGCCGCGGTCGTCAGCAAGGGGAGGAGAGGCAGGACCAAGAGAATTCGGTTGCTGATTAACACGCCCACGCTCAGCAAAGTTATGGCCGAAGACTCCCAGCTACTGGGCCTGCTGTAAATCCCCAAAGCTCAGCTTTGGTGAAGTTCCTCTTGATGACCTCCAGCGTCGACAGATTCAGGATTGGGCACGATTGAGCATATCGGATCTAGGCCCATGTTCGCCTGAAACGGCGTCTGAGCTTGGAAAGTCCCCGAGTTAACCACCAGCGTCCCTCTGTAGCTCCCCACATCAAGGGTGTGAACGTGACCAGCGTGGAAGACATCCGGCACAGGGTCTATGACCAGCATGTCCCGGAGCTCCGGAGACAGGGCCGTGCGCTTGCCATAGGTGGGCGCCAGATGCCTCGCCTTGAGCAGCACCTCCATGGCTTCGACGGGCCTGTCGTATGTCAAGTCCGGGATAGTCGCTATGACGTCATCCAAACTTCTACCATGGTAGATCAAGAAGTTGACGCCGTCCAACTTAACGTTGGCGGGTCCACCCAGATGAACCGCGTTTTCCAATTCGTAGAGAGGCCCCGCAACATCTGCTGGCACGGCTGGTTGAGGAAGGGCCTGCCTAACCGGGTCATGATTCCCAGGCACAATCAGTAGCTTCATGTGTTTCGGGACTTGCTCTAGGAAGGCTCGCGCGACAATGTACTGACGCCTCAGGTTCTTCTCCGAGAGCTGGAACTCCTGGCCAGGGTACACCCCGATGCCATCTACGATGTCACCAGCGACAATCACGTATCTTATCCGCTCGACGATGTCGAGATCGCCCAGTTTCCCGTTGAGCCACGCCAAGAAACGACTGAAATCATCGGCGAGGAACAACTTGCTTCCTATGTGCAAGTCAGACAGCATGACCGCGTATACTCTGCGCGACGAGCCGATAGTCTTCCTAGTCGGGATGTCCGGAAGCACCAAGCTCCTCGCGTACAGCTGCCCCGTCTTGCCGAGCCCCACATCTGCGACGACCAGGCTGTCGAAGGGTAAAGCCAGCGCTGAGTCGGCGACCTCGTCTCCACAATACAGCCTGGCGCTCCCCGTCGGGTCGTCCAATACCAGCTCGACGCCTCCACCTTTCCTGCTGTTTCTGGAAGAAACGAGCCCTGCAATCTTGTACTCCTTCTCCCGCATCTCCCTTCCCGATTCTATAGACGTCACGTTCTTCGAGTCGGGCCGCTGCCGCGCTATGTCTAGCAGATGGGAGTATCGGTCTTGGAAGAGCCTCTTGAACCCGTCTTCCGCCTCGACAGGCCGGATACTGTCCGTAGGGTTGCTCAAGACTACGACGTCAGCCTGCAAATCATGGGAATCCACCGCGACCCGACCATACACCTCGTCCCTCGGAACGAACTCGTCGAGGTCTGACTTCAGTATCACCTTCTCGGTCTTAAGCGACTCCTTCTTTTCAATGACAGATTTTAGGATAGGGTCCACAACTCCTTTTGCTGAAAGCTCGGAAAGGAGCGAGAAAGCATCCGGGTCTATCTGATACCCCTGCGAAAGCGCTCTGGAAACAGCCAGCGCCATTTCTCCGGTGGCCATGCCGTATCAACGCGCGCTGATCGTGGGCCTAGCCAGGCGCTCGACCAGGCTTCTCGCCGTCTCGACGAGTTCCGCGAGCCTCAGCTCGTCTCTCGCCTCACAGTATATCCGCGTCTTCGGCTCCGTGCCTGACGGCCTGAACATCACCCACGACTTGTCCTTGAAGACGACGCGCAGGCCGTCGACCGACCTCCTCTCTACGATTCTGTATTTCGAGAAGTACTCCTCTACTTGCTCTCCCAACCTGCCTATGTCCACCGAGACCGGAAGGTTGACCTGCTTGTATAACCACTCCAGTTCGCCGTCAACCATCTTCCGCAGGTCAGGCCTCCTTGCGACGGCGTCGGCAATCAACGCGGCGCAGTATATCCCATCCTCCCACAGGCCCCAACTGGGATCCACGACCTTTGTCGGCTCGGTCGCCAACACAGCGCCCTCGCGCTCGATTTCCGCGAAGGTCTTTCCTATCTTGGCGCGGACCACGCGCAGCCCCATCTTCGACGCCGCTTCCTCCACAGCGAACGAGCTGTTCTCCGAGATTATCACCGAGCCGGTGCTCTTCTCTATGGCCTCCAGCGCAAGAACCGAAGTCATGTAGTCCGGAAGGACCCGACCAGACGAGTTGATTAGAACCAGCCTGTCTCCGTCGCCGTCGTGAGCCAGTCCCAAGTCCACATCGGCCCCGCCTACGAATGAGGCGGTCTCTGCCAGCGTTGCCGCAGTGGGCTCAGGATGCCTGGCGGAAAACCGCCACGACACGTGCGCGTTGAGCGGAATCACTCTGTTACCGAGAGCGGTCAGAACCTGGGGCGTCACCAAAGACGCGGGGCCGGTAGCGCAATCGACCACCAACCTCAGAGGGCTCTCAGCCTTCGAGAACCTCGAGCTGATAGCCTTCGTGTATGACGAGATGACCTCCCGCGACTCGATCGATCCAGCCTTCGCGGAGCTCTTGGTCGACTCCACCACCATCCCCCGCTCAATTCGTCCTTCCTCCTCCCTCGACAGCTCCATCCCCTTCCTGCCGAATATCTTGACGCCTGAGAACTCTGGAGGGTTGTGGGAGGCCGTCACCGCAAACCCGAGATGACAGTTGTGCTCACGCGTCCCAAAAGCGACCAGCGGGGTAGGGACCAACCCGAACTCGATCGCGTCGCTTCCACATCCTGCGACCGAGGAGGCGACCACCCTCGCAAGGACCGCCGAGCTCTTCCTGCTGTCCCACCCGACGCCATACCTTCCTCTCCCAAACACGAAGGCCGAGGCCTCCGCGACTTGGTGCACCTGTTCGAGGGTCTGGGTCGAGTTGAAGACTCCTCTGACACCCGCGGTGCCGAAAACAGGCATTCTATCCAACACCCGAGAAGCACACCCCATATTTAATTTAGAGCAGCGACCCCCGTTCAAATCATCTTGCGAGATGGGAAAATAGCGAAAACCGCTTGAAACCGCGTTTTCACCAGTCTGATGCCGCACTTCATCCCCGCAAATTAAATAGCGTCATCAAATCGTAGCGAGGGGAAGGAACAAGAAAAGGAAATGGAGTTCGTCGAACCTCAGGTGTACCTGATAGCGGAAAGCAGAATCAATTTCGACCAGCTAAAGGCGATGCTCGCGTCGGTCGGCGAAGAGACCGCGACCAACTGGTTCGCAAGGACCAAGGAGGCCTCGAAATCTGAGGGCGAGCTGCTCACGGAAGTTGCCGGAAGAATCTGTTACAAGAGCTTCGGGGTAGGCCTCAACCCAAACGTCACCAAGATCAGGGAGAGCTCGCGCGACTACATCGACAACACGTTGTCAAAGGGGGACGGGTCCATATTCGAGCACGCGACTTGCACGTTCGCCTTCCTCAACGTCAGTCGGGTCTTCACACACGAACTCGTGCGACACAGAGTCGGGGTAGCGATAAGCCAAGAGTCCCTCAGGTACGTAAGGCCTACGCAGCTCCGCTTCTGGCTCCCGCCTGAACTTCAGGACAAGAAGAAAGAGGTCAAGTCTGTCGTCGAGCAGATCGAGCAGAACTATCGCGAGCTCGAGAAGTCCTATGGATGGGACAAGATGAACTTCGATGTGAAGAAGCGAATCACATCCGCTCTGAGGAGAATCATGCCAGACGGGATGGCAACGTCGATAGTGTGGACCGCGAACCACAGGACCATCCGTCACGTCATAACGATGCGCACCGCGGAGTCTGCCGAGGTCGAGATACGGTTCGTGTTCGACAAGGTCGCGCGGATGATGAAGGAGCGGTTCCCGCTAATCTACCAAGACTTCGAGTATACCGAACTGGACGACAAGACGAGAAGCTGGCACCCGAAGTACAACAAGGTTTGAGCGCCGGGGGTGGGATTTCCACCCGTGGAGGTGCCTCGCCGCACGTTTCCCCCACGCGATTTGAACCCACATGACCGTTAGGTCACGGGCTGTCAAGTCGGATGATCTCGAGATGCGGATTCGCCCACTCCTTGCGGAGCGGATTGAATTGCCCGCGCGTTAACCAGACTCCGCCACCCCGGCGGCCTCCGCTGGGCTTGCAACCCAATATAGGTTTGGAGTATCAGCCCTACTCTGTCTTGAAAGATTCGCCGCAGCCGCAGGTCGAGACCGCGTTCGGGTTCTTCACGACGAACCCTCCGCCCATCAGCTTGTCAGACTGAAAGTCTATGACAGACCCGGCGATGAACGGCATGCTCGACTTGTCGACAATCAGCTTCGCGCCGTGCTCCACTATGACATAGTCGTCTTCGCCGGACTTCTCCTCTGGAACCATTCCGTATGACAGGCCGGAGCACCCGCCTGCCGAGACGAACACCCTCAACCCCGCCATCGGCTTCCCCTGCTTGGCAAGGTAGAGCTTCAGCTCCGAGGCGGCGTTCTCTGTGATATCCACCACAGGCTTGATCATCTTCGTGGCCTCGGACGACATTTCTACTGGGACTACGACCGCAAAACTCCTATAAAAAGAGACCTAGAGCCCTTCAAAGCTTGCTGAGAGCCGACAAGAGCTCGTCGTAGGGAGGCTCGTTCGAGGGAGCGTCGGTCACCCACTTGTACCTGAGAATCCCCTTCCCGTCGAGGACGAACGCCGCGCGCTTTGAGACGCCCTTGTACCCGAGCGTCACCCACGTCTCATGGAGAACACCGTAGGCCCTCGACACCTTCTTGTTGAAGTCGCTCAGGAGTGGGAACTGCAGGTTGTAGGTCTGCGCGAACACCTTCAGGGTGAAGACGCTGTCGACGCTTATGCCGACGGTCTGCGCGTTGAGCGCATTGAACTTCGGCGCGCCGTCTCTGAAGACGCACATCTCCTTGTCGCAGACTCCGGAGAAGGCGAACGGGAAGAAGAGCAGCACCGTCTTGCCCTTTTGCGTGAACTCGGAGAGCTTCCTCTCCCGCTTGTCGGTGTCGGGAAGCGAAAAGTCAGGCACCCTCTGGCCTATTCTCAGGACCACGCTACTCAGAGCGACGCTTTGCCGATTTAAGCTCTTTGAGTCGGCTCTAGCTTTCGAAGCAGTTCGACGTATTTGGTCATCAGCGAGACGAGCCGGTCGAGCTTCTCAGAGTCTCTTTCGTTCTCCAGCAGAGACATGGACTCCTTGAGCTTGACCAAGAGCAGGTTCTTCAAATCCTCCGAGACGTCGGGGAAGAGAATCTCCCTAGCCTGAAGCGCGACCGTGAGGTCGTCGTGGTTCGTACAGTAGACCCTTCCCTTGTATCTGAGCTGGACCCCGTTGCAGACGGGGCAGGGCTCCTTCATCATGACGGCCCCCTTCCTCATCAGCTCGACGGTCGTCTTCGTCTTCGCAGCGGTCGTGCTCAACTATATTCGACCTCGACCTCCGGCCGGAGTTATAAACCATCTAGCCAGCTATAGAAAGCCAAATATGCAAGGCTGGAAGGCACAGGAAACTCCGCGCTTAATCCCCGGATAGTAATCATGAGCACCAAAGCAAACAGGGAGAAGAAGCAGCAAGAGAACGACGGAAAGCTTGCGAAGGCCAGCGCGAGCCTTCAACAGATAGCCGACTCGAACATCACCCCGCGCAACATAAGGAAGATTGTGAAGGACTCGATAATCGCCCTTCAAGACCAGAAGGTCAGCCTCGCGGTGAGGGCTGCGAACGCGATCAGCATGCTCGACGAAGTCGCGCAGGACCCCAACATGTCGTCCTTCGCCAGGGTCATCCTCTGGTCCGCGGTTTCCGAGCTAGAGTCGATTCGCGAGTAGCAAAGATTTAACGTTACGAATCCCCATGCTGACGCTAGCGCTTGCCTTCGTGCCCCAACTGCGGAACCGCAATAGCCACCCCTTCCAAGGTCTTCACGGTGATAGTCGAGCCGAAGGAGGGGGAGCGCGGCCTGACCCAGAGGAAGGTGGGGATGTACAGCTGCGAGAAGTGCGGCACCAAGTTCCCCACCGTCGTGAGCAGGCAGCACTACCTTGTCGTCCCAGACGACCAGATGAACAAGATTCAGACGGACATCAAGGGCCTGAAGAAGACGAACCAGGACCTTGAGAAGCGCATCCAGCTGATGGACAAGGAGTACGCAGACCTCCAGAGTAGCCTCGAGCAGAGCAAGAGGGACACGGACACCAGAGTCCTAGAAGCGAAGCTGGATGCTCTGGAGAAGCACGTCGCCTATCTGAGAAAAGAGAAGGGAGAGCTAGAAGAGAAGGCGACGAAGTTTCGCTAGTTACCGTTGGTAAACTAGCTAGACTTGGTAGCTCTCGGTCGGCGCTATCGGGCTGGAGTATGTGGCGACCTTCTCTTCCAACACGGCCTTCTCGGTCCTCAAGGCCTCGACTTCGTTGGAGAGAGAGGTAGCATGCCTCTCGAGTTCCAAGGTCGTGAGCTTCTCTTTGAGACTCGCGATCTCGGTCAGGAGGCGTCGTCTGTTCAGATTCCAGCGAACGAATCCTCTCTTCTAGCTCGGCTCGGTGATCCACGTATTCGGTTATTACTTCCATAAAGACCAGACACGTAACGGCCGAATTCCTTTTCTCCAGTCAGACGAAAAACAGTTGATTCAATCGTGAAACCAATTCAATCACGCGCTGTCCTTATCAAGCCCGCAAGTCCGGGCAAGCCCAATGAAGGGCATCTGGACATGGCCGTCGGAACCCGACGGCCAGGAGAAGACCCTGCGAAAGATCATGGAGGAGGACGAGCTCGTCACTATTCTTGTCGCCCTAGCCAAGAGCCCTGAAGGCCTCTCCAACGCCCAGCTTGACAGGCTGCTCTCGAACAACTCTCAATGGAGGACGCTGTCACACCTGAAGGAGCTCATGGCGCTGGGGTTCATCCAATATCACGTCCAGTTCTTCGGAGAAGCAGGAAAGTATGAGCTCACCGAGCTAGGCAAGAACGTCGTTTCCAGAATGCAGGCCAATCGCTAGGACGCTGCAGCAGACCGCACGTTATTCTTCGACGGCCCGCTTCTTCTTGGGTCGTAGCTGCGAGTCGACCCACGAGATGTTGGAGTCCAGCATCATTCTCGCCTCCTTGAGCATCGCGTTTCGTTGGGGCTGAGGAATCTGAGAGATTTTCTCTTGGAAGACGTCGAATATCTCCCTCCCACGGTTCACAAAGGCCGATGCCCATGCCTCCGCCGGCAACAAATCAGCGAAAAGACGAATCATGACACGCTCCCTCTTTCCCGCCGACGCCAGCGTCCGCTGCATCTCCTCCAACTCCTGCTTCCCCTTCTTCGTCACGGAGTACTTCACTGTGGTGCTGGTCTCCGCGGAATCCGACTCGCTCGAGGAGCGCCTCCTTGACCAAGCTCCTGAGCAAGGGATAGACCGTCCCTGGTCCAGGCCTCCACGCCCCCTCTGTCTTGTCTTCAATCGTCCGCATTATCGAGTAGCCCGTCTCTTCGTGCTTCGACAACATCGACAAGATGTAGAGCCGAAGGATGCCTCGGGGGACTGCCTGAGGGTGTATCCACTTCTTCGCTCCGGAATCTTCCACGCTGTTCGGTTCGCAGTAGTCGGCTCTATATAAGTAATCGAAATACTACAATGTAATGTGATTGATAACAATATCGTATTAGATATGCTTATAAAACCTATTCGAGCGCAGGATGCTCGCGAGGGTCATGACCGACATCATCACCGTCAATGACCTCGTGGAGGTTTACGCAGACGGGACCAAAGCCGTCGACGGCATTTCCTTCAACGTCCAGGAGGGGGAGTTCTTCGGCTTCTTGGGGCCGAACGGCGCGGGCAAGAGCACGACCATCAAGATTCTCACGACGCTCCTGCAGGAAGACCTCAGGATCCGTCTCCATCGCGGGCTACGACCTCGACAAGCAATCCGAAGGAAATTCAGAAAGCTCATCGGCGTCCAGAGCCAAGAAACCTCCGTCGACCCCGAACTCACGGGCAGGGAGAACATGATTCTGGAGGGGAACCTTCAACAGATGAGCGGCAAGGAGTTGGAAGACAGGGTCGACTATCTCCTCGAAGTGGTCGGGCTGAAGGACGCAGCCGACAAGCGGGCCGGCCGCTACTCCGGCGGAATGAAGAAGAGGCTGGACCTCGCCTCGACGCTTGTCCACAAGCCGAAGGTGCTCTTCCTTGACGAGCCGACCACCGGGCTCGACCCCCAGTCGCGCGCGACCGTGTGGGACTACCTCGAAGAGCTCAACGAGAAGGAGGGAATCACGATCTTCCTCACGACGCAGTACCTTGAGGAGGCCGACCGACTCTGCCAGAGGCTGTGCATAGTGGACGCGGGAAAGATAGTCGCCGAGGGTTCGCCGCTCGGCCTGAAGAAGGAGATCGGCGCCGACGCCATCACCATCGCGGTCGAGAACAAGACCGGCGCCGGCGACAAGGCTCCTCCAAAGGCCGCGGCCAAGGAGCTTCTTTCGAAGCATACCCGCGGTGATGGACATCGTGGACGCCGGAGGAGGGTCTGACCATCTACGTGAAGAACGGCGGGCTCTTCGTGCCGGAGCTCGTGAGGGCATTCGACAAGACCGACATCCACCTCGTATCCATCAACATCTCCACGCCCAGCCTCGACGACGTCTTCCTGAAGCACACGGGCAAGAGGATCAGGACGGAGGAGCTGGTCAAGGAGGTCACCACCGGAAGGTTCGGGAGCAGGAGGAGGTAGAGAGAGATGACCCTCCTCTTCGACACGCGGAACCTCTTCGTAAGGGCGCTGAAGAAGCTCGTTCGCAACCCCATCCTGATATTCTTCTCCCTGTTCCAGCCCATACATCTTCCTCGTCCTCTTCACGCAGCTATTCTCGAAGTTCGCCCAAGCTGCCAGGCCTCTTCCCCGCCGGCGTCAGCTACCTCGAGTACGCGACTCCTGGAATCCTGATGCAGAACGCCTTCAGCAGCGCGCTCCAGTCGGGGACCTCGATCGTCGAGGACCTCAACTCCGGGTTCCTTCAGAAGATGCTTGTCACGCCAGGTGAGCCGCCCCGCGATACTCCTGGGCAGGCTTGCGACCGACGCCTTCCGAGTCACCATCCAGTCGGTCATCATCACTCGCACTCGCCTACGCTGCTTGGCTTCAGGTTCGGCACGGGATTCGCCGGGTTCCTGCTCATCGCTCTTCGTCATCGCCTTCTTCGGGCTCGCCTGGTCGGGAATCTCGCTGCCCTCGGCCTGAGGACGAAGAGCGCTGAGACGGTCTTCGGGATAGGAGCCTTCCTGACCTTCCCTCTGCTCTTCATGAGCACGGCACTGGTGCCGGTCAGCTGCCATGCCCGGCTGGATGCAGGACGTCTCCAAGGTCAACCCCATCAGCTTCGCGGTGAACGCTGTCAGGGACCTTTCGCTGCCCAACGCGTTCTCCCTTGGCGCCGAGGTCTCAGCCCTGGGCGTTATCGCGGGGATAGCCGTCCTTACCATGAGCGCCACCGTGTACCTGTTCAGAAAGGTAGTTAGCTAGGGATAGTTGGGAGCGATGAAGTCTTGACGAACCCCTCGCTCGAGGCAGTGAACCTCTCGAAGGTCTACGGCTCGTTCACGGCCCTGTCGAACCTCAACCTGAAGATCGAGGGCTCGAAGTGCGTGGGGTTCCTGGGCCCGAACGGCGCGGGCAAGACGACCACGCTCAAGATATTCACCGACCTCATCAGGGCCTCTTCTGGCCAGGCGCTCATCAACGGGTTCAACGTCCACACCCACAAGAAGGCCGCCCTGGCGTCCGTCGGCACGGTCATCGAGACCCCCGAGATCTACCCGTCGCTGACTCCGAGAGAGGCCCTCGGGATGGTCGCCGAGTTGCGGGGCGTGCCGCACGCGGAGCGAAGAAAGCGGATAGAGGACGTCGTCGCGGAGGTCGGAATGCAGGAATGGATCGACAAGAGGATCGGCAAGTTCTCGAAGGGGATGAAGCAGAGGATCTGCATCGCCTCCGCGCTCCTGAACGACCCGAGGATAGTGCTTGCTGGACGAGCCCACCACAGGCCTCGACCCGAGGGGGATGAGCGAGGTCAGGGACATAGTAAAGTCCCTGAAGAACAAGGACCGGCTCATCTTCATGAGCTCCCACATCCTCAGCGAGGTCGCAGGACGTCTGCGACGAGGTCGCCATGATAGACCACGGGAAGCTGCTGGTCTACGACACGCTCCACAACGTCACCGCGAAGTTCTCGCGGCGGAGACGAACATAGTCGACGTGGGGCTCACGCGCCCGTTGCAAGCCGGGGCACTCGACGGGTCAGATAGCAAAGCTCCCTGGGGTGGTCTCCGCAGAGAAGTTGGACGACAAGCGAATCAGGATTCACTGCAGCGGCGGCCTTGACGTGCAGGAGAAGATACTCGCCGACCTTGTCGGAATCAACATCGGAGTGGTTAGCTTCACAGCCCACCTCCTCCGCCCTGGAGGAATCGTACCTCAACCTGATCAAGGACACCCTGTGAGAGCCATGGCAGAATCCAGCACCCCCGCGAACAGCGTCCCGAACAGCATGGCCCAGGTGGGAATCACCATGAGGTATACCTTCCTGGATTACCTCAGGTCTCGAAGGTTCGCGATACTCCTCGGCATAATGCTCCTCATAAGCGCAATCCTCACTGATCGTCGTCGCGCACTACAGGCCGGCGAGCTTCCTCAGCTCGCCCGCTGTCGTTCTACTCGGGCTGGTGGGGGATGTCGGCGACGTTCGTCGTTGTCCTCTCGGGAATCTTCTTCGGGGGCGACGCAATCTCCGGCGAGTTCCAGAACAAGACCGGATACTTCACGCTGCCCAACCCAATCCGCAGGTCGAGCGTCTACATCGGGAAGTGGCTCTCCGCGTTCATAGCCTCCTCGATAGTCCTCTTCATCTTCACGGCGATAACCGTGGCGAACGAAGCCTACTACTTCGGGCTGAACATCCCATGGCAGTTCGGTGAGTCGTTCCTCTTCGCGTGGTTCTACCTCGTGGCCGTCCTCGGGTTCACGTTCTTCTTCAGCTCGCTCTTCAAGAGCACGTCCTACTCGATCCTGGTCACCGCCATCCTCTTCCTCTTCGCGTTCACGCTCATCGAGACCCTCGTCGCCGCCCTCGCGCAGATAGAGCCTTGGTTCATCCTGACATATGGCTCCGAGATAATAGGCAACGTCCTCACGTCCCCCTATCCTCCGCACATCACGAAGGTCGCCGGCGCGTTCGGTCGCGGTGGCGCCGGCGCTCCCACCTTCACCTCCTTCAACGTCACCGTTCCGGAAGGCCTCGCGATAATCGCCGGCTATTTCATAGTCACCGCCGTCTTAGGGCTACTCCTCTTCGAAAGGAAAGAGTTCAACTGAAGCGAACCAGGCGCCAGCCGTCTCGGCCATGGGCGGCGACGAAGATCGCGGCTCCGGCATCGCAAGGTATAATGGTGCCAGCCCGAATCGAATCGACCCTCTTCAGTTGACCGCGGCGCAACACAAGATCAACTTCGGGCTCACTTTCCTCGCGCTCCTGTCGTTCACCGCCGCCTTCTTCACCGCCAGAATCTTCACGACGATAAATCCGGACACCGTGGTCGTAAGCGGAGGGATACACTTCCACCACTTCTGGTACGGCCTCGCGATGGTGGTGGCGGCCGGCTGGCTGGGCATAGCCTCCAACCATCCCGCGTGGCGCAGGGTCTACGCAGTCGTCTTCGGGTTCGGCGGCGGCCTGATCGGCGACGAGGTCGGCCTGCTGCTCACCTTCGGCAACTACCACTCCCAGCTCACGTACGTGTTTCTCATCGGGCTCATCTGCTTCGTGACTCTCGCGACCTTGCTCATCCGCTTCAGGGTGGACCTCGAACGAGACCTGCTGGAGATGGAGAGGGGGGAGGCCACCGTCCACGTCGGGCTGGTAATCGCCTGCGCGTCCGCGCTGCCGTTCGCGTTCAATTTCCTTCTGACAGGCTCAGCCTTGGCCGTGGCCGGCGTCGCGCTCGCAGCGGTCGGGACGGTCGTGCGCCACCGGCAAAAGCGAGTCTAGAATCGAGTTGAAAAGTGCGGGAGGTGGGATTCGAACCCACGAACCCCTAAGGGACGAGGTCCTGAGCCTCGCGCCGTTGACCAGGCTGGGCGACTCCCGCGCAGAGCGAGGCGGGCCGCAAACAACGACTTAAAGAATCTAATCGATGACGCGCCTGGACGCCGCGCTCATCCCAGGCCCCAGCTCACCGCCTTGTCTGGAGTTATGCGGAAGATCGGCGACTCTCCCTCTCCCCACGGGTTCTTCCTGTAGGACTCGAACTTGGCCATCAGCAGATCCAGGAGCCTGAGATACTCGGCGCCCCTCTCGTGCACCTTGCACGTCCCCTCTATCGTCACCGCCCTGGTCGGGCGGAGCCTGTCCACCACGAGCGCCACGCTCGGGTTCTCCTTCACGTTCTTGAGCTTCTTGGTGCCGTAGTCGACGGCTATGACGAAGCCGGTCCCATCCAGCGCGTATATCACCGGCGTGACCTGCGGCTTCCCCTCCTTGGACGCCGTGGCAAGGCGGCACACCTCGTTGGACCTCAGGAACGCCTCTTCTTTCGCAGTGAACTTGACCATGGCGCCTCGAAGAACGCGCCTGACTTTACGCGTTTCCAGAACGGGTGAGAGCCGCGACTGGGAATTGAACCCAGGACCTTTACCTCTTTGGACTCTCGTTTACCAAGGTAACGCTCTACCAGGCTGAGCTATCGCGGCGCGAGCGCACCACCAACGAATCAGATTTTTAGTGTTTGCGACCGTCCGCTCAGGCAAGAAAAAAAGTACCGGGGGCGGGATTCTCATGGCTTGCATTTTGAGCCCGCGACCTTCGGGGATATCTCTATCCTCTCCGGATTTCACATCTTGGCCGATTATGAGTCTCGCCCACGCATGGGCGTAGCCGGCGCAATGGGCCAAGCTATGCTACCCCGGCGACCTCCACGCAGCAAAGTAACTATGTAATCTTTCCTTTTCTGGCCGACGACGTCCCCCAGCGAATCCCAATGGCTTCCAGAGGCTCGCCGCAGCGCTGCCATCCAGAATGCTTTTCTAGACGAATATCACCCGCCACCTTCGGACAATGCAGATTCCGGTGCTGGACGTCAGCGGCTACTACAATTTCCTGAGCGGGCTCATGATCACGCTCTTCATAGTCAGCCTGGTCGTCATCTTCGTTTACGAGTACGAAGTCCTCCGTCGTCCAAAGACCTGAGCCGCTACCGCTAACTTCTTCCCCGGACCCGCTCTACCTTGGACGAACGGCTCAACTCGAGAGTCTCCGCCCCCATCTTCGACACCTGGATCACGGCCCCGTGAACGCGCAGCTTCTCGCCCGCCTGGATTCCCCCTATGACGTTCGAAGCCTCGTCCCAGGCCACTGCGGTTATCTCTCCGGTGTCGTCCCCGAGGACCACCTCCCCCTTCTTGGCCGTCGACCCGTCCTTCAAGTTGACCTCGCGCACGCTCCCCTTGGAAAGCGCCATGACCTCCAAGTCGACGTTGCCGCTCACGACGTGCTTGGCCACGTCCGCCACCTTGACCAGATGAGGCGGCCGCGCCGTTTCAGCGCTCCTTCGATTGGTCGCCGCCGAGAACCTGAATGACCGTGGCGCTGTCCCCGTGCAGCTCCGCCTCTCCTTGGCGCCCGTTCTTTTGCCTCAGGTTGGTGACCCTGACCCTGCTCCCTGACCTCACCTCAGGAAGGTCGACGCCATCCCAGATGACCACCCTGGTGGTCTTTTCGCCCGACCCCTTGAGCTCGAACTGGGTGAGCGAGCCATTGGAACCGTCGTCTCGGCGGACGAACGTGGAGCGCCTGCTGTCGGTCAGCGGCCAGACCATCGACTGCGAAGACCATCTCTCCCGCCTGGACCTCGTCCACTCGCTTCGACAGCGTCGAGAGCGAGGCCAATTTTGACGCGATGGAGGCGTCGGTAATCAACTCAATCCTGCCCCTCTTCCCCAGATTGAGATTGGGCTTGCCGTCGAGACCCTGCTTGACGTACGCGCTGACGACCCTCACCGGCGCGTCCACCGCTATGCCTGAGAGCTTAATCGCCTCCTCGTTGTCCTCCCATATCGTGAGCCTGCCGACGCCGTTGCGGTCGAAGAGGTTCACCCGCCTGTACCGCCCGACGCCGCTGCCGTCCTTCTTCTTGAACTCGGCCACGGGGTATATCGCCAGGACCCTCGCGACGACCGTGATGTCGTTCGCGCCGATGTGAAGGTCCTTGAGCGTCAAGTCTGCCGTGATCATGTGCTGGAGCTTCACGCCAAGCTCTCCCGCGATCAGGAAGAGCGCCCCCTGGTCGGTGAGGTACCCCGAGCCCACGGTCCGCTTCTTCTCCTGGACCAGCTCCATCAGCGAGTCTCGGCTGATTTCGGGCTTGTTGCGAAGGACCTCGGTCACGAGGGCTTCGAAGTCATACATCTGTTCGCACTTCCTACGACGCGTTCACTTTCGCTATCGCGCCTTCCATCACGTCGAGGCCCTCCTCGAGCTCCTCTCGTGCGACGTTCAGCGGCGGGATAACCCTGAGGGTGTTCCTTCCCGCGGTTATCAGGATCAACCCGTCCTTGAAGCAAGCCCTCTCGACCGCCTGGGCCTCGCGCACCCCTCGCTCCTTGGTCTTCTTGCTCTTGACGATCTCCACGCCTATGAACAGCCCCTTCCCCCTGACGTCTCCCACTATCTCGTAGCGCTCCTTCATCTCCTCCAGCCTCTTCATGGCGACCCTCCCCATCTTCACCGCGTTCTCCATTAGTTTCTCCGAATTAATTACCTCCAATGTGGCCAACGCGGCCTCCACGGCCACCGGGTTCGCGCCGAAGGTCGAGGCGTGCTGTCCGGGCACCCACGACCCCATTATCTCCGCTCCAGCAATAATGCCGCCTAGCGGCATCCCAGAGGCGAGGCCCTTGGCGACGCTGATGATGTCGGGCTCGAGCTGGTAGTGCTCCACCGCGAAGAACTTGCCCGACCTCCCTATCCCAGTCTGCACCTCGTCCGCCGCGAACAGGACTCCCTCCTTCCGCAGGAAGCTCATTCTCTTGAAGTAGTCTGGCGGCGGGAGGACGTACCCTCCCTCTCCCTGGAACGGCTCGAAGAAGTACGCGGCCACGTCCTCGACGGGGACGAACTTCTCGAGGTACTGCTCCTTGAAGTAGTCGACGCAATAATAGTCGCACTCTGGGAAGGTCTGCTTCCAGGGGCAGCGGTAGCAGTACGGGAAGGGAAAGTGCACGACCTCCGGGACGAGAGGGAACGCGCCCTTCCTCTGGATCGGCTTGCTCGCAGTGAGGCTCAGCGCCCCCATGGTCCTACCGTGGAACGCCCCCGAGTGGGCGAGAAAGAGGGGCCTCTTGGTGTAGTTCCTCGCGAGCTTCATCGCGGCCTCGTTCGCCTCGGCCCCGCTGTTGCCCCAGTACACCATCTTCTCCCCGTCCCCGGGAGCCAAGGCGCAGAGCTCCTCCGCCAGGGTCACGAGGTTTTCGTAGTAAAAGTCCGTGTAGGAGAAGTGGATGAACTTCTCCAGCTGCCTCTTCGCGGCGGCGACCACCTTCGGGTGCGTCGAGCCGGTGCTCAGGACGGCTATCCCGGAGGAGAAATCGATGAACCGGTTCCCGTCGACATCGGTCACGACGGAGCCGTGGGCAGACTCCACGACGAGCGGGTCGTCTCTCGAAATCGAGGGCGAGATCACCTTCGACGTCCTTCTGATGACCGCCCTAGCCTTGGGCCCCGGGACGTCCCCTCTCACCATTCTTAGGCTCTTCTTGGATGGCAAGTACAGGTCTCCGAGGAAATCCCAGCCTTCGCGGAGGGCCGCCTACGCGTGGGTTCTGCTTGGGCATCGACAGCTCGATTTCCAAGACCGGGAGGCTCAACTGCCTTCCGTCCCGAGAGACAACGTTCTCACCGTCTATCTGTATCTTGGAGATCTCGACCTGGCTCATGAACCTCTTCTTGAGGAGCTGGACCACGTCGACTGCCTTGTTGATCGCCTCGCCTCTTGACCTGAGGATCACGTGCTCGGCTCCACTGTTGAACATGGTGATGCAAGCCGTGATGTAGGCAAGAGGTTCCTTGTACTGACCCACGATTACTGTTTTCGTCTCTCCGGACATGGTTTCGACCGTCGAGCTCCCGCCTTATAATCACTCTGTAGGCTTGTAATCTTGTACTCATGTAATCTGAGAGGAAACTAGAGGGCAACCACGAGGCCGCTTTTGTGATAAACACGGAGACCTGAACGCGGCGACGACTTCTCCAAACTCAATGATGACCAGGGTCAACACTACTCACCCTGCCATGCAGGAGTTATGCATCGATAAGAAAGGCCGAGATAGAGATATAAAGCGAGACACCCGGGGGCAGTAATCGATGCGGGGTCGTCGGCTAGGCCAACGTTGAACTCGATTCAACTTGGGGCTAGTCTGGTCTAGGCTTCAAATAATCAGAGAAGATGCCTCGGGAACGTCCCTACACGGCGCGTTCGGGAACGCTTGAGACCCCCGGTTCAAATCCGGGCGACCCCACCACGTCGAAACAACCACTGCATCACGCGCAGTACCTAGCCTGAAACGGACCAAACAAAGGCTATTAGAACAGCGACAGACGGAAGAACGGCATCCCCGTCTTTTGAGCCGCATAGTCGGTCATCTCGACCTCGATTACTTCTACGCTCAGGTCGAGGAAGTGGAGAACCCGTCCCTGAAAGACACGCCCGTCTTGGTCTGCGTCTTCTCCGGACGGACGGAGGAGAGCGGCGTGGTCAGCACCTCGAACTACAAGGCAAGAGAATACGGGATCAAGTCCGGGATGCCAATCGCCCTAGCGAAACGCCGCCTGAACGGGGTCGAGGGCGCCTTCATCCGCATGGACCACGGGAAATATGAGGTATACTCCGACCGCGTGATGGAGATTCTCAGAGGCCGAGTGGACGTCCTGGAGCAGGCCGGGATAGACGAGGCGTTCTTCGACGTCACGAAGAGGACCGGGGGCGACTATGGCGCCGCCACCGCCCTGGCGCTGGAACTCAAGGACAAGATCTTCAGGGAAGAGAAGCTGACCTGCTCCGTAGGGATAGGACCGAACAAGGTCGTGGCGAAGATCGCATCTGACTTCAAGAAGCCGAACGGGCTGACGGTCGTAAGAACCAATGAAGTCATAGCCTTCCTCTCCCCCCTGTCAATCGACAGAATCTATGGCATAGGACCAAAGACCGCGAAGCTCCTCGAGGACAACGGCATCACGACCATCCCGGACTTGGCGAGCGCCCCGACCGAAAGGCTCGAAGACCTCTTCGGCAAGAAGCTCGCAGTCTACCTCCACAACGCCTCCAACGGCGTCGACGAAGAGCCGGTCATCGACCGAGGCGGGGCTTCCCAGCTGAGCAGGATGATCACGCTGAAGCACGACACACACGACCTCGACCAGATTGTCGTCGAACTCCTACCACCTCTAAGGGATGTCCACGAGAAGCTGGTCTCGAAGAACCTCTTCTTCAGGAACGTATCGGCCATCGGAATCCTCAAGGACCTCTCCATACACACCAGGAGCAAGACTCTTGAGACGCCGACGAACGACTACTCCGTCCTTGAAAAGGAGGTCAGGGAGCTTTTCACCGCGCTCCTGCGCGAGGTCGGCGACTTGCGCCGGGCGGGGGTGCGCTTGAGCGAGCTCCAGGACATGGTGGACCAGCGCTCGCTCACAGAGTTCACGGGTTGAAAGCGGGACCAAGATGCCAAAGCCCATCGAATCCAAGGAGGAGCTCGCTTCGCGGTTCACCCGCTACTCCAACAATCAGAGCCAGTTCGAGAGGGCGATAGAAGCCGCGTTAGGGGGCTGCGTGAAGAGGCACGTCTTCCTTCCGAGCGGGAGGTACGTCTACACGGTCGTCGGGAGCAACGCCGACGAGTTCATAGACCCTGACAAGCCGTTCTGTTCCTGCGAGTCATACTTCTACGGGGTCCTGAGCACCAAGGTCAAGTACTGCTACCACATCCTGAGCTACAAGATAGCGGACGAGTCCGACCTGATCCAGGACGTTCGTTTTGACGACGAAGAGTATGACACGTTCATGAGGCTCCTCGCGTCTGACGTGTTGCGCTCACGGGAACTTAGGAAGAGGTGAGAGCCACGGGGCAGACGCGCCCTTCGGGAGCCTCCCCCAAGTCCCAAGACTTATCGCACTCGAATATCCACCGCACCGGGCGGAAATGAAAGGTCCACTTGTGGCTGCCTTGGTCGTAATCCTGCTAGCTGGGGCTGGAGGCGCGTATCTGCTCCTTCACTCGCCTTCGACTTCCAGCGAATCCAGCAGTACCCTGACCAGCCAATCTACTAGCTCGACCAGCTCGCCAGTCCCTGTGGGTCCGCCCGCACACGTCACCGTGAGCAATGTGGTGTGCAGCTCCAACACGGGAACATGCGTCATATCGCTTGTGAACTCGGGAGGGACCGCCGTCGGAGCGACTGGCTGCACAATGAACGGGTCACCCGGCGACTTCGCGCCCAAGCCCACCAGCGTCCCGCCCGGAGGACTGGTGAACGTCTCATGCACAGCCCCGACGGGGACCGCCGTCTCTATCCCCGGATTCCATGTTGGGGGCTCCATTCGCTTTAGCGATGGCTCGTCGGTGCAATACGTAGGCAGTTGGCAGTAACGCGTCCTCCCTTCAGAAGCATCCGTGAGTCCGATGCGGTGCCGTCCTGCTCCAACGTCGCGACTCTGGCCATCCTAGGCATCACAACCGGCCATTAGCTGGAGTGAAGAGCCACGGGAGGGATTTGATCCCTCGACCTGCTGCTTACAAGGCAGCTGCTCTACCAGGCTGAGCTACCGTGGCGCGAGTTTCCCTCCCACCGCGTCGGTTTATCTCCCTTTTTTCGGGCACCCGCTCTTGAGGATTCAGCCACTAGCCGCTCACACATAATACCGACCGACTCGTCACCACTGCTCGGCGCCACAGCTTGGAGAAGCGCGAGCTCGGCAGGACTAGGGAGAAGATACCCGTGATCGGCATGGGGACTTGGGAGATGGGCGACGTCCAGAACGAAGGGCGCACCCTCGAGATCCAGGCTCTCCGCAGAGGGATAGAGCTCGGCATGACGATGATAGACACGGCGGAGATGTACGGCCAGGGGAACGCCGAGAAGCTGGTCGGGCAGGCGACCAAGGGGATGAGGGACGAGGTGTTCATCGTCACGAAGGTGTCGCCGGAGCACTTTGGGTACGACGACGTGCTTCGCTCTTGCGAGGCCAGCATAAAGCGCCTGGGGGTCGAGCACATCGACCTCTACCTGTTGCACTGGCCCAGCCATCAGGTCCCCATCGAGGAGACGATGAAGGCGATGGAGGAGCTCGTCTCGCGCGGCAAGATACGCTACATAGGCATAAGCAACTTTTCAGTCGCGCAGACGCTGAAGGCCAGGGAAGCGCTGCCGAGGTCTGAGGTCGCCTGCAACGAGGTGAGGTACAGCCTCACCCACCGAGCCGTGGAGTCGGAGCTCGTCCCATTCTGCGAGAGGGAGAAGCTCACCGTCATCGCCTACAGCCCCCTCGACACCGGGAAGATTCCCGTCAAGAAGGTCCCGAAGTTCGCTCGTCGACAAGTACGGGATGACGCCGGCCCAGCTCATGCTGAACTGGGTCACTTACAGGGAGGCAGTCGTCGCGATACCGAAGGCGGCGAACGTCGAGCACGTAGAGGAGGACGCCGCGGCCGTCAGCACCAGGATTTCGGGCGACGACTACCAGGCCTTGTCTCGGATATTCGATTGATCAGGTCTTCGCCGCCCTGACCGCCTTCTGGGGCTTCTGTATGTGGTGCATCCTCCCCAAGTCGGCGAGGTAGGGCTTCAGCTTGGCGGGGACCACCGCCTCGATCGGCTCCCTCAGGCTCGCGCCCTTGTCGCGCTTCGTCTTCCATATCTTCTCGTCGAACTGGATGATCGCCGGTCCTACCCCCTTGCTCGCCTTGTTCTTGTCGGCCTCCGGGAACCTCTCGAGGTGTATGCTCCGCTGCCCGTAGAGCCTCCTCCAGATGTGCTCGGTCATGTGCGGCGTGATGGGCGCCGTGAGCAACAGGACGCACTTCATGACGTGGTGCAAGGTGTGCCTGGCGGCATCGCTCTCCTCCTTGGTCACCCCGTCCCCGTAGGCCCGCCCCTTGACCATCTCGATGTAGTGCGCCGCGAAGACGTTCCAGACGAACTCCCTGATCTTCGTGGCGGGGACGAAACCGTTGCCTTCCTCGTATCCGGCGACGCACTCCTCTATGAGCCCGTTGAGCTCCGAGAGGATCCAGACGTCGGTGGGCGTCGGCTTCGCGCTCTTGGGCTCTGGGAACGACGCGATGAAGCGGGCCGTGTTCCAGAGCTTGGTGAGGAACTTGCCCGCGCCCGCGACCCTGTCCTCCGAGAGCCGGAAGTCGTAGCCCAGGTTCGCCTCTGCCGCGCCCCAGAATCGGAAGGTGTCTGTGCCGTACTTCTGGAGCAGCGGCTCGGGGTCCATGAAGTTGCCCAAGCTCTTCCGCATCGCCCTCCCCTGCGCGTCCTGCCCGAGCCCTCCTACCCACGCCTCCTTCCACGGAGCCTTCCCCGTGAGGAGGTAGCACCTCAGGAGCGAGTAGTACAACCAGGTCCTCACTATGTCCTTGCCCTGGAGCCTGAGCGTCGTCGGGTAGGTGGCCTTGAAGAACTTCTGGTTCTTGGTCACCTTGGTCACGTAGAGCGCCGAGATGCTAGAGTCCATCCAGGTGTCGAACGTGCGCGTCTCGCCGATGAACTTCGTGTTGGCGCACTTCGAGCACTTCCTGAACGGGGCGGGGTCCTTCCAGGGCCTGTAGTACTTCCCCGCCTTCGGGAGGTGGGGCGTCTCGCACTTCGTGCAGTACCAAATCGGGATCTCGGTCGCGTAGTACCGCCTCCTGCGAGATGGGGTAGTCCGTGGTGAGCGAGTCGATCCAGTCGAAGAGAATCTGCCTGTGCATAGGCGGGTGGAACTTGATCTGCTTCGCGAGCTTCTTCAGGGCCGGGCCGAACTGCAGCTGCTTCAGGTAGAACTCCTCCATCGGTATTATCTCGATGGGCGTGTGGCTCCTCTCGCACAGCGGCGTCCGGTGCTGCACCTGCTCGACCTTGACCGCGATCTTGGCGTCCTGCAGGTCCTGGATGATCTGGGAGCGCGCGTCCTTGACCGCCATCCCGACGTACTTGCCCGTCACCGCAGTCATCTTCCCCTCCATGTCGATTGCCTGAATCTCTTGGAGGCCCAGCTGCCTGAAGATCTGGACGTCGTTGTAGTCGCCGTAGCTGCAGACCATCAGGACCCCAGTGCCGAACTCGATGTCGACGCTCTTGTGCGTCTTGATCGGGACCTCCTTGCCGTAGATCGGGACGACTGCGGTCTTCCCGACTATCCGCTTGTACCGCTCGTCCGTCGGGTTGACCACCACCAGCTGGCATGCGGACAGCAGCTCCGGCCTGGTCGTCGTGACCAGGATCTCCTCGCCGGTCTCCTTGACCGTGAACCTGTTGGTGACGAGGTACGCCGGAAGGTCCTCGTACTCTATCTCCGCGTCGGCTATCGTCGTCCCGCAGTCGGTGCAGTAGTTGTTGGGCCTGGTCGCGATGTGGATGAGCCCCTTGTTCCACAGCTCGATGAACGACCACTGAGTCAGCGTCCTGTACTCCTCCGAGTCCGTGCGGTACTTCTCCTTGAAGTCCCCGGAGACTCCCATCCTCTTCAGGAGGTCGACCATGTACGCCTCGATGTCGTCGAGTGCGTGCTTGCAGAGCCCGATGAACTCCTCCCTGGGGGTCTTCCTCATCTGTATCCTGTACTTTCGCTCGGTCGCTATCTCCACGGGTAGCCCGTTGCGGTCAATCCCGACGGGGTAGAGGACGTTGTAGCCCCGCATCCTCGCCGCCCTCGCCACCATGTCTATCTGCGCGTACTGGGTGAGCGCCCCCGGGTGCCAGGGCTTTCCCGACGGGTAGGGGGGAGGCGTGTCCATCACAAAATTCCGTTTTTTGTTGGAATTCGGCCTGAACTTGAAATTATCTTCAATTCCCCATATCCTCCTCACCTCCTCCTCGAGAAGGGGGTTCCAACTTGTAGACTCTAGTCTGTTGGGCGGGGCTGCGTTCGCGGGGCCTGCGGGCCGCGGTTGCTCCCCCTGGGTCTGCAAAACTGAATTCACTTCATAGTGAGGGTATTTAGCATTGCGCGCCGAACAGCGGGCGCCGCAGTCAGCGTCGCGCGTATATGGAGGGGTCCTTCACGCCGCTGTCGGCGAAGGCCAGCTTCTTGCCTTCTTGACATCGTGCTCCCAAAGGTAATCCATTTTGTAGCCATTGGCCGCATAGACAGATTCCCTGAAGCTTGGCGAAGTTTTGGGTCCCATCGGAGCATCGGGGAAATGGATAGGGCAGGCGTGATAATAGCAGCCGAAGACCTCTAGAACCTCTTTCCGGGTCAGATGGACAAAATCTGGGACCAGCCCTCCGATTGTCATCTTGCCGTCGCCCACGTATTTCCACTCGTCTCCCAAGCTCTTTGCGACCTCTAACTCCAGTTTGCTTGGCTTTCTCTTGGGCGCTTTCATCCCCATTTTCGCAAGCTCCAAAAAGGAGCCGTATTTCCTCAGGAAGGCTTCATGCATCACCTGAGCCCGCTTCTGAAAGTCAATGACCTGAAGAGATCTCGCTCGTTCCAGCTTCTTCAACTCCTCAGGCCTTTGAAACCTCCGCTTCTGGGATTTGCTCATCTGTTTGCGAGACTCTTCTCTAAGGATTACAAGCCCGGATTTTCTGAGGCGTGTTAGCTCTCTCGAGCCCTTTGGAGATATCTGGCGCAGATGTTCAGATAAGCGAGTTCTGTAGTCTTCTCCTCGCCAACACTTCTTCATCGCCAATGATTGCTTTACTCGTCGTTCGGGATTTTGCCAGGTCTTCCTAACGCGTTCGCTTCTGGACATAGACTCCATTGGTCTTCACGTAGTCCACTTCAGTCAATGGCGGTTTCGAATATAAACTCCCATCATACACTCCTGCCATCTTGAAGGCCAGCGCTCTCCTCTTGTCATTCGAGCACCAACCACAATGAACTGGTAGCTTCTTACCCCCAACTGTTTTGAAGCTGTGACCGGTATAGCAACTGTAAGTGTATTGCCAAGGTACTCCTAGTTCATCACCGAGCTTGACCACCTTGTCCTTGTCGTAGGTGATGAGCGGCGCCAGCATCCTGTACCCGCCGTGATGGGTGGCCTGCTCGCCCAGCCTGTTGATCTCGTCGAGGAACTCCGGGGTGTTGTCTTTCATCGCCACCGGCGTCTCTCTGCGTATCCCGATGTAGACGTCGAACCGCTCCTGCGTCGATATGTAGAACGATTCGGCGTGAGCCAGCCCGACGAGCAGTAGTATGGCGTTCCTGCACGGGTCCCACCACTTCAGAATCCTGTCCCTGGCCTTCTCCGGGATCCAGAGGTCCTCGTTCTTCGTCTCCGGGATCTCCTTCTCCGCATGCGTGAGAAGGGAGGTGCTTATCTCGCCGAGCCATCTCATGTCGATGAGCTTCAGGGGGGCCTTCAGCCGCCGAGATATCTCCTTGATGCAGAACTCCTCGTACTTGTACGTCCTCTGCCCATAGTCACAGAAGATCAGCAGCATGTGCTCCGGCTTGATGACCTTCTTCACGTAGTAGGCCATCGTCACGGAGTCCGCCCCGCCGGAGATGCAGCAGATGGCGCTCCGGCTCTCCTTGGGCATCGTTTGCTCGCGCTGCGTCATTCAGGCACCTCGCGCCCAGCGTTTCGTGTGGTTATATCGTTTCGTTGCTCTTACCGGCCTCAGCCCCTCTTCGCGGTCGAGACCATCGAGAGGACGTCCCTGTCCCTGAGGACGTAGTCGACCGGCAGATGGAGGGCGGTCCTCGCGTCGATCCCGTAGAGCAGGCCCTTGAACAGGTCTGTGTGGACCGCCTTGGCCAGGTCCTCCACGGTCGAGCCCGCCGGCAGCAGGTAGACGTCGGGGAGGACGTTCCCGTGCTTGTCGGTCAGCTTCTCCGGGTCGGCCACGGGATACACCGCGTTCATCTTGAGCAGCTTGAAGATCGCTATGTTGAGGGCGAACTGGACCCCCGTCCTGAGGTACTCCCCGAACACCTTCCTCCTGATGTAGGCAAGCGCGGTCTTCTGGGCGTCCGTCAGTTCCTGAGGCCTAACAACGTCGAAGCGCTCCTCCCCGGGGACGTATTTTATCAGGCCCTTGACCTCCGCCCTCCTCAGCGAGAGCTCCGCCTCCCCGCTGGTCGGGACCACCATAAGCTCCTTGTACTTCTCCCTGAGGGTCTTGAAGTTCTCCGCCGAGTTCGGCAGGTCCATCTTGTTCGCGATTATCAGAGTCGGCTTTGAGATGTCGCGGAGGACCCAGCAGAAGTTCTTGATCTCTTCCTCGTTCCAGCCGTCCACGTCCTTCTCCTGGAGCATGGCCTCCTTGAGCGCGTAGATCACGTGCTCTCGCTTCACGCCTATCCCCTGAAGCACCTCCGCGATCGCCTCCGGAAGGCCCGTCCCCGGGACCTTCGCGGTCTTCGATATCTTCACTAGGTTGCTCGAGAAGAGCTTGGTGTACCACAAGACGAGCTCCAGCTCCACGTCGGCGAGGTCTGCGAGCGGGTCGCCCGTGCCCGGCTCGGCTATCTTGCCGTCCTTGTCCACGCTCCCCGAGGCGTCGACGACGTGCAGCAGCGCGTCCGACTGCGCCGCCACCGAGAGGAACTGGTTTCCGAGCCCCTTACCCATCCAGGCTCCCTTGATGAGCCCCGGAAGGTCGGTCACCTCTATTGGGATGAACCTCCAGCCTTCCTCGCACTTTGAGTTCTTCGGGTTGTCCTGGAGGTTGAACTCCTTGTGGACGCACAGCGTCACCGCCTGCCCTACTCCGGTGTCGGCCGACTTCGTGGTGAAGGGGTAGTTGGAGATCTCTCCCGCCTTCAGCGTCATGGAGTTGAAGAGGGTGGTCTTTCCGGCGTTGGTTTTTCCGATAATTCCAATTCTAAGAACCACGTCAACTCAACCTCGTCTGCTTCTTCCAAACACGCTTCTACTTATAGTTGCAGGTTTGACGCCATATTTCTCAGCAAGCTCCTTGTTGTCGCCTCGCCTGAAATCAGGCTTCTCCTAATCTGATTAATCAAATCTTCAGTTAGGATTGTGTTTGCCTTGATCATTTCGCGCGCGTGCTCCGTTCGCTTTTTCTCCCATATGGCCTGACCTTCCTCTCTGGTGTACGGCATGTCTACAATCCTAATCTTGCCGACCCTGTTTCCTATTCTCACACTCTCATTCAGCACTTCGACAAAATTAGAGCCGGTTATCCTGCTATCCAGATAGTCAATCACCGCCTTCACTTCGTCTTTCTTCTTGAAGAGGTAAGGAAGCATCATTGTCGCCATGAGATGAACACTGTCCCCGCGCGAAACACCAAATTTCCATGCGTTGGATGTATCCAAGTAGATATTCCAAGGCCTCACATCCTCTGAGACTAGAAACTCCCGCACCATCTCGATATGGGGTCGATAGTTGTCGCAGAATGCAAGTCTCGGGAAGAGCACCCGTTTCTTCAGGTCGTAGTGAACGGTCCCATCGGCATCGAAGTATCCTGAGGCCTCCCTCCAGCCATAGATTGTCTGCAGTGTCACTTCAATTGTTCACCATCCCGCTTCCTGTCCTATTGCACGACTTCTCGAATCGCTCAGGCATGTCTACTTCATTTGCAGCATCACCGAGGAGCTTCTCTCTTATTTGCTCAACAACATCATTGGTGATGATTCGATTCTTTGCCTTGAACCTCACGATGTTCTCCCTCATCTCCGCCTTCCGAAACGTCTGGCCTTCTCTTCTGGTGTATGGGATATCAACGGCCCTGATGCTTCCAGTTCTGTTACCGATTCTCACGTTCTCGTTGAGACTTCCGCGAACTGGGTCCCTGTTATCCTGTTCTCGAGATAATCAATGACTGCTTTCGCTTCCGCCTTTTTCTTGGAGAGAAATGGCAACATCGAGCAAGCCATCTTATGCACGCTTTCCGCTCGCCCAATACCCAATTTCCAAGCCCCCTGCATTCTGCAATACCTCCACGGGACGATTCCCTCCAAGATCAAGAATTCGTTCAACATGTCGAGTTGGGGGCGGAAATTGTCTACGAACGCCACCGTTGGATGCAGAACCCACTTGCGAGGAAGGTAGTCCGTACCTCCATCGCCGTCGAAGTACCCGGAGACCTGTCTCCAATCTTCGTAAGCTACCTCCCGATAACTAGCGTTCACTGCGAGGCTCCCATATTCCGGGGACTTTTTCGCCATCACCGAAGGCCTCCGCGAAACCTAGTCAACTCACTACGAACTTCCTCATTCGACCTGGCCACGAAGTCTGAATTCCTTAGAATCGGCTTGAGCTGGCTTGCAAGGCGCTCTTGATTCTCGTTGGGAGCCTCAATCAACGCCCCACACGAAAGTTTGGGGAACGGGTCTTCAGCAATCCGAATCTGTAGTCCATGTAGGCCGAACGACGCCTTGCCTCTGATAGCGCCCGTCCTCTCCTCGCGGAGCAGGCGGTGCATTCGATCACCAAGCCGGCGCGAAGGAAGACGAGGAAGTCAACTGAGATTCCTCCCTTCTCCTTTAGGTCGAATACATGATGGGCTTCGAAGGGCAGCCTCTGCTCTGTCAAGAGCCGCTTGATGGCCTCCTCCTGGGACGTCAGGGGCATCATTGCATGAGTCCTTCTCATCCACTCGATTGACGTTAGCGCTTACACCAAGGCAGTATGTCCTAACACTATTTAACCTCCACTACAACAAAGCCTATTTTGCGCTCGGCGAGGCAAAAGGAGCTAGATTTGAGCTGATATGGGTGCAGGTTTTCTGCTTAAGTAGTTTCTATGATGTCTAGTGCAGGCCTTGTCAGGAAGTCTCCAAGGCAGCCAACTAGGGTTGCTCGGCACTACAATCCTAGTAGATGCAGGTCGGGACGGGTGGGACGGGTTTGTAGTGGATTCTTCGGAACCTTCTGCTGGTTCAGCTGAAATCGAACCGCCTTCTTTTCGTCACGGACGACGAAGGCCTGACAAAGTCAATCAAAGACGGCTTCTCGGCTCTATCTCATGTGGAGTTCTGCAGCCCAGACGACCTCCCTTATCACACCACCCGGATTGCGAGCGGGCGGACGGTCATCCTTGTCTTACCGGGGAAGGGCTTTGAGAGCGTCGAAGCTAGAGGAATAGTCGACGGCGGAATCGCGAGGCTCCTGGCGGGCCGGCTGTGGAGAAAGTTGGTAGTCGTGCGGGAGCGGGAAGGAGCTGTTCGGGCTTCAACCAGGGCATTCCCTCACCCCCAACTGCTAATTGCAGAACTTGCCAGTGCTATCGAAGGACCACTCAATCCCGCGACATGGCTCGTCGAACTCTCGCTGTCTCTACTCTATAGGAGGCACCTGACGGCGCAGCAATTGATCAGGATTCTACCATATTCTATCTGGTGGCACAGGTTCCAATTGCTAATACACTCCAATCGACGAGACTCTTCGGAAGCTGGTTAAAGAAAACCTTGTCTAGAAGGAGAAGGGTCGCTATACCTGTAGCGTCAAGGAATGTTGCTGGTCGAACGCCAAATCCCGTATTCGCAAGTAGGCCTAGGAGAATTGAAGACCCTCTTCGAGCAAGAGCGCGCATCTGAGTCGAAGGCCGCAGGAGAGAAAGAGCCTCCAGAGTGGTGGAGGAAGGAGCAAGAGCAAGAAAAAGAAGGCATCATACAGGCGATTTCGAGTTCCAATGACCACGACTGTCACAGTCAGGACGCAGACGGAATCGCTGGATTTGCACGCCATCGACTGAAGTCCCAGAATAGGAATTCGAAGGATTCTTCAGGCGATGGTGGTAGAAAATGCCTTGACGACGCTCACTTAGTCCGTGGCGTCGGCAGGCCGGTATACTATTTTGGAATCGATGCGCCGGAGCGAGCTCGCTTGGTTGGAGAGCAGGTGCGGCGATTGCGCGTTCTACGTCAGGACACACAGAAGATGCAGGTTGTGGTGGGCGGTCAACAGATTCGACGGCAACGCGTATCGCTCTTCACCTCCAGAGGATGGCACACGAGAAGCTCCGGTACGTCATCTCGTGGATCGGACCAAAAGCAACCGCCTGCGATTACTTCGCGCCGAAGAAGAAAGATTTCCCGGTAAGAAACGCGCCGCAAGAGTGTCTGGGCTGCGGGGCCGCCATCGACGCTCCTTTGGCGAAGGTGGTGCAGTGCGCGAAGTGCAGGACGAGATACAAGCCGGTAAAGGACAGAATCTTCGTCCTCTCGATTACGAGCAGATATTCAGCTACCGATATTCGAAGATAGCCGGCGTCCGTCCACCTGGCAGGGCCCTCGCAATCCGCTATGCTGAGGAGAATGAGCAGCCGCTTGCACAGAGAGACCTGATTGTCCTCTATCCAACTGAAAAGGTATCGTCGTGTTCTGAAGGCATGACTTATCAGGAAGGAAGGGGTCGAGAGCTTCCAACCATACGTCCGAACTTACGGCATAGTCGACTACGGAGCGCTTTCTGACGAAAAAGCCGCAATCCTGCAAGACAAGGGATTGAACGTGTTCAGAAGGAGCCTGGTTCAGAGCGCACCTAGTCCGAGCAAGCGATTGCCGCCCGACTTTGCGGAGAAGTTAGGTCGATTCCGCGATATCGGAGGCCCAAGGTCATAGCGGAGTCACTGGTGCGCAGTGTCATCGTCGCAACGAAGAGAATTTTGACAATCCAAGGTCGACAGTTGCAGCCCGAACTCATAAGCCGGCAACTCCTCGAATACGCTAGGTTCAAGCAAGATTCTCGTCCAAGCAACCTCGATGTGCTCTTGGCCTACGAAGCTCGCGTCGGCCACTTGTATTGGAAAGCGTACAACTGAGACTAAGAGTTGTAGGACTGGATTTCAAGAGTCTAGTCCCAGATCGCTTCGTAAGAGAAATTGTTCACACCACCAGCCTCGCTCGCGGGTATTCGGTCGTCAATGCAGGTATTAACTATCTGCATCAGCGTCGACTCCTAAAATGCCGGTTTGTAAACGAGAAGTTGGGCCTGGCTGGGATAGTCGAGGAATGTTACATGTTGCTAGAAGGAAGCGCACCATCGGCCTGCTGCTACATCTCTCAGACCAGTTCAAACTGGCGGATAGAGAAATCTTCCTTGACATGTGTTCGAACAAAGAATTCACAGTGGACGACTTCGTAGCTGCGCGGGGGAGACAAGGCGTCCCCGTTCTATTTACGTACAAGACACCGCTGTCCAAAAACTTGAGCGTGTAGGTGAGGCTGCCGACAAGTTATCAGTCTATTACAATCGGCGCTCTTTTCGTTGACCGAGGTCTACGAAAGGTATGTTGAATCATTCATTGCGGCGGTCGAGAACCTGAGCACAGAAACATTCCATTCACTCACATATGGACTAAATAATCATCATGAATGGTTACTAAAAGCAGCAATTCGAGATGTCGGCACCTTATGACTCGTAATCACCTACGCGTAACTCTTGTCGAGTTTCAGAAAGCTATTGATCGCGTCAACATATCGACTTTTGAGCTCCCAAAACATAGCAAAACATAGAACGACATTCCATTATCCTTTAGGATAAATAGCCAGGTTTGCCTCGTGAAAAAGGGCGCTTATTCTGATACCTTTATTCACGTCAGTCTTCGTCTTCCGACTCGTTTAAGAAATCAGCTGAACGAAGATGCAAAGCGCCACAACATCACACTGAATTCTCTCCTTATCACCATCCTTGCAAAATACATCACATTCGACAAAATCCTGGAGGGCACCAAAGCACTCCCGCTAATCGAGTCGATCTTTCGAGAACTTCTTGAAATCGCATCGCTCGACCAGATGGAAAGCATCGCGAAGAAGTTGAGTTCGAAGGTCGTGAGACAAAGCTTCGCCTTCCAGGGCGTAGACTTCAACATTGACAATTTAATCGAGTTCTACTTCCAGCCGCTTTCGGATCACTCCGGTTGGTACCAGTTCAACTTCCGCATTGAAGGGACGAGTCGCAAGCTGATGTTCACCCAAATTACCATGGTCCGAAGTGGACGGCATTCCTAAAGCGATACTACGTTGCTATCCTACATTCGGCGACCGGAAGTGAACCTGATGTCATAGTTGACGACGAAATGTTGACATTCACTTGCAAGTCGTTCAACACGAACATGCGAAGTTCGACTCGAGAATCCACGACCTGGCAGCCGTATCCCGGAAGAGAAGCAAATGCTTCGAAAACATTCAACCAAAACGATCGACGGCCGGCTCTAATTTCACATTAATTACTATTCGGGATGATGTCCACTTGATACAGCGATTCGGAAGATTGACACTACAAGATAACCAAAATACTACTTTGTGACATGTTGTGGCATACCTCCATAAATACATCGATTGCACATGACAAACTTATGCACTTTCGCAGGCTGAACGGCTTGGAACATGGGCGGATGTTCTTTCGCGTTTCTATTTCCACTCATCCTTCTCACGTCGTTCGGTTTTCCCTTGGCAATTCAATCGACTACTGTCACCCGGTCGCAGCAATCGGCCTCAGCAAACGTCTCTAATCAAGCCTGCTCCATCGGCGTGTTACATGATGGGGTTGAGACCACGATTTCCTCCATCAACGAGACTACAGCCAGGAACTTGCCCATCTGTCTGCGTAGACGCCACCAGCTATCGCCACTCTCGTTGAACACCATCTTCAACTGTAATTGAACTCATTTGGCCGTCCACTTGAGGTATGTTAATCGCTATCGATCTGGCTCAATAGGTAGTCGTGACATGTCTTGGTCGCTGATGTTCTTGCCTCAGTCCATAAGTGAGAAAAGTATCCAGCCTCAAATAGGGGGACCTACGACTGCCTCCCGCACGATTGCCCACAGCCCTGGGTTGGTCCAGAATACAACTCTCCCAATGGATTGGGCACCAGCACCGCTACGTGGAGCATACCCGAAGCCTGGAATGGGACTGACAGCGGATGTTCCAGCACAATATGCGGGTTTTCCTTTTGGGTCGGTCAGACCTCTACTCAGGGAGGAGCCAATGGCAAATTGGCACAGGCAGGCTCTGATTCCGAGGTCTCTTCCTGCGGCACCGGCTGCAGTTACAAATACGACATATGGTATGAGTTCTTTGGGTATAACATTGCCCAAGTAGTCTGCGACACCAACAGCAATTCCAACCTAAACTATGGTGACTCCATAACCGCGAGCGTCGTACCCATCTCTCTCGGATCGGGGAATTACGAGATGCAGGCTGAGGCATATGACAACACCCAAAGTCTAATCTGCGAGTCCAACACGGGATCGTCCTCGCCTTATATGGGTCAGCCTGACTACGCGCAGTTCATGGGAGAGTTCGTCACCGCCCTGCCAAAGTTTAGCCAAGTGAGCGTATCAAGCGCCTTCTACTACCTCCCCGGGGACACCTACGGGCATTACATCGGCAGCAACTTCACAAACGCGTACTTTATAGCGGACACCTCAAACCAAAATTGCGACTGCTATACCAACTTGACCTATAATGTATGGCCGACCGCGTGTCGAGCCGTTCTTTCTTCGACTGGTTGGTCTCATGTTTCTGATTTACGGCGGACTCCGAGTTATTAGTACCCGACCCGCGGAATCAAAGAGCCTTGAGACGCCGATTGATATTGGTGCTGGCTCTCATCGTGGTCGTCGCAGTTCCTGCGTTCTTCTTACTGCCAGTAGTGCACCCATATTCAGATAGTATCTTGTAGGGCTGGAGCTTCTTGCTCCATTCGGGTGTCCTTGTCCTGCCTCGTGCTGAGGTTCGGGGCAGCGAGGAATAACCTTGGAATATACTTCTTGCCCTTCTTTGGTTGTCAGGCGTTCAATTTTGACTGGTGGCAGCAACACTTGTAGGCTTTAAACTACCATCACCCGCGATGGAGACCGGCGAGAATGATCCGTAGATTGGACGCCTTCGATAATCTCGGACTATTCGTCCTTCATCACCAGGAGGCTGCGTAGGTACGTAGGATTCCCATCTCATGCTGTGCTGGGTCTTGCTGGAGAGTCGCAGTCATCTGCGGCGTTCGTCGGCATTGACATCGCGAAGAAGTGTGTCGCGGTTCTGCGTGGCTTGGATAACGTCTTCAAAGAGGCGATATTATGTCAGAATACGACCTAGACGCCTTCACATTCGCGAAGCGCGCCCTCGAAGCCTACGGCGACTGCAACACGTCGTGGAATCGAGGGAAAATGTGGCAAGATTTATTAGGAGTTCGAATCCGCAGGGATAGAGAGAAAGCTAGCCAATCCATCGAGGACCAAGATAATAGCCGGGGATGTCTATCGATATCTCTTCAGGAAAGGTGTCCCACTCATGATACCCAGAATGGATTGAAACTGAACTCCCCTTCCGTAGCGCACTATCATCTTCAGAAGTTGCTAGAGGGGAGCATGTGAAGGAACGACCAGAGGGGTATGTGGTTAATCGGAAATGGTTTGAGAATCTCGTCAGGATTCAGGCTAGGTAGTTCCGGTCCAGATAGCGTATGCGCTTCCTTCGGCACCGCAGCAATCTTGATGATAACCATCTTTAGACTTTCGATTCTTAGCTCGGCCTATCTGTTTGGACTACTGGTAATACTAGCAGCTTTAGGTATCTCAATTAGAGAAATCATGACAGGTTGGCGCGGTGCGTGGGCCCATTGATTGCGTGAATCATGCGCAAGAACACCTGACTGACAATGTCTGCTACACGCCGACGGGCCTGTATCTCAGGAACGCGGCCACCCCGCCGAAGGACTTTAGCATTGCCCCCTCCTCGGTGCCCGAGGATATCACCTCCACCTTCGCCCCCACCTGGATGGCCCTCTCCTCGAGGAGGTCGACGATGTCGGTCTCGTCGACCACGAACTCCTTCGAGCCGCACTTGGCGCACGGCTCCGATGTTATCTCCTGCATCGCCTGGGTCTTCTTCGAGTTCGGGACGAACTTCTCCCTCACCGTCTGGCAGTTCTTGCACGTCGCCGAGATCCTGAGCATGTCGACATCGTCCGTCACCAAGATCGTCTCCACGTTGCTCTTCTCGAGAGCCTGGATTATCCTCGGGAGGCCGTAGACCGCGACCCCGTTCGGCTTGTTGACCTCTCCAAGGAACCGCTGCACGAGCTTCTTCTCATCGAAGAGCCTCACGTCCTGGAGCTTGTCCGCCGCCTTGTCCACCATCTCCCTGACTCCCTCCCGTCCAGAATAAGCGGTGTCGAGCACGGCGACGACGTTCTTCCGCAGGTTGTAGTTCAGGAACTCCGTCTTCATGAAGTCCTCCTTGGTGTAGCCCGGGCCGCCGATGATCAGTCCCGTGACCTTGTACTCTTCGACCAGGATCCGGTTCGCGTGGTCTGCCACCCTGTGATAGAAGTAGGTGAGCTCCATCTCCCTCCCTCTCTCGTACCTCCTCGCGCTCTGGCCTCCCTTCCTCGTCTTGCCTGATATCCCCGAGGTCATCACGTTCACGACCTCGAACGACTCCCCTGAGAGTATCCCGATCCCCGCTTCGTTCGCGTCGATCGCGAGGATACCGTATACCTTCTCCTCCCTGAGCATGTCCTTGAGGTACTCGATGTGGAAGTGGTCGTCGCACTGGTAGAGGAAGGACTTGACGGGCTTCGGGGGGACTATCTCGCGGAGCACTATCACCTCGCTCCCGGGGCCGTTGGTCATCAGGGCACCGCAGAAGATCACCAGGCCGTTGTCCGGGGTCTCCCTGTAGAGCTTGAGCTTCTGCATGGTCTTCGTGAGGGCGTCCTGGACGTGGTTGCGCGTCGTGTCAGACTTTATGTTCCCGGCGGTGCCCCACTCGTTCCTGAGGTAGGCGATGACCTCGTGGATGGGCTTCTTCGGGGGGATGTAAAGGGAGACCAGCTCCGTCCCGCGACCCTCCTTGCCGGAGAGCTCTGATATGACCTTCCGAATCTTGTATAATCTTACAGAGTCTGCCTTCGTGCTTAACAAGCGAGGATGACCTCCGGTGAGTCAGCTGACGGATTCGCTGGAAACTACTGAGCTTCTGACCCGGGGCTGCATCGTCGGTTGAGCGGATTGGAGCATTCACCTTTATAAAAGCATGGCTCGTTCAGATGTCTCGTCGCCCCAGTTAGAACAGACCTGAGGGCACTGCTCCGGGCGCAATGCTGGCAAACCCGATAGAACAGTGGAACCAAGGGTTCAAGAAGGAGTTACAACATAAACAACAGCCTATGCGACCCACCTGGATTGCGGCGATTGTCGTCGTAGTGATAGCCGCAGGAATCGCGGTATATTCGGTCGACAGCATGGGTCCAATAGCATCCAGCTCAGGATCCTCGACGACCAACGACCAATCGAGTTCTATCGGTTCGTCGGTCTCCAATAGCGCGACCTCGCAGACCTCAACAGCTTCCACTGTTTCGAGGGTCGCCGACACCCAGAGCACTTATGCGGCAGGAATCTTCTAGCTCCGCGACGACGCCAACAGGGACCAACACCACAGCGTCCAATTGCCCTCCCCTGAGTGGCGTCCCGATGCAGTTGCAGGTCGTGTCAGACACGACGGGGACGCCAGTTCGAGCAAGGCGCGCTCGCCGTCAGCGCCGTGTATCAGACTGGCTGCGACGTCCCGGGAGATGCCGGAATTCTCCATCTAAGAGATACGCTCTACCTTGACAGAGTCAGCGAGGGGTCGTCAGGATGGTTCAACCTTCCCTAGTCTACTCGGGAGCTCTCAACTTCACGGTAGGGGCTATGCCGGCCACGCATACTCATTCCGAGCGGTCTCCTATCCTGACTCGACCACGTGCGTCACGCTCGCCGTGCCGTCAGGCATAGTCACTGCGACCACCTATGAATTCTCGAATTATGACTGCGCCGGGAATCTCGGAGGGTGGGCGGGGCAGATATACTCATTGCTACTTTGGGGAAGTCTACTTGCGCGTGCTTTCAGACTCCGAGTGTGGCCCCCGTCGCGGGGGCGGTCGTGACGACGGCCTACGACTTCGCCGTACCGTGCTACACGAGCCCGACCCCGTGCCTGAACCCGTCGAACTGCGGCGAGGCGTTCAAAAACTTCACGACCACGAGCACAGAATGGTATGCCTTCGGAGACGCCGCCGATTCTTTCTCCGTCGAATACGGTGGTCAAACATACAAAGTGACGGCGAGCCAAACGGCGGGGTCCACCTGCGTGACGCTGCATGTTCCTTCGGGAAGAGTCGATATCACCTATGGGGCAAGTTGCGCCAGCGCGATAGGGTCCACTGTTACCTTTGCGGAACCATCCACCAGCACGTCAACGACGGTGAACCTCTCTAACTGTTACGGACCACCGGCGAACACGCTGCTGAATCCGGCTCCGAAAGGGACAGTCTACATGAAGGTGGTCACTGACCAGGGCACGGTCATAACGAATGGCTACCTCTTCGTCTTCTCCTCCGGAAATCAGATCGACGGCAACCACGTGATAAGGAGCGACTACTGCATCAGTTTGAGGGACGTCAACGGGACGGGCTACCTGCAGCTCGCCGCCCTTAACGGCACGGGCGGAGCGTCGGAGAACTCGACCTTCCTCACGAGCGGCGTCTACGACGTGACCTTGATGGCCAATTACTCCGACCAGGGACCGGGGTATACGGCGAGCTATCCCCTCTATTCAGGTTCATCCCAATTCGACCATCTATGTCACGGTCTCCGTTCCCCTCCGGTAGTGGTGTCTATTGTCACTTCCGAACGAGGTGAGCAACGCCGTCACCACAGCGACGACCAAGGTGAACGCCCCTTGACACGAGAGAGGGAGTTGGGTCGAGAGAAGGTGTCTATGCCCAGGGGGGACAATTGGTGAAGAAAGATAGCGCCGTCTTAGCCGTAGCCACGGTAATCGCCTTTGTACTTGTTGCAAGCCTGGCTGCCTCGACCTACAATATCGGCGTCCAGAATAATCGTGTTCAGAGCCTTCCTTCTAACACTTCTGCTCTGAATAACGCAACCCTTCCTTCTGGCAATTCGACGGTGAGCGCGAACTCCGCTTCTTCTTCCCTGTATGCCATATGCCAAGGCTGCGGCGCCTTCCCGAATCCCCCCATCACCTTGCATCCGGTCGCGAGCTTCGAGAAGGCGCTCAACATAACACTCGTCCTTCCAAGCTCGGCCGCGGTGAACTCAATCAGTCCCTCATTGAAGCTTCTGGGGGTAGCGTTCGATGGCAGTCAGTCGCATCAGCAGTGGGAGGTCGGCATATTTCTTACTCGGCTAACCAATCCTTCGTCAATGGCACCTCGACGATTGAAGACCTTGGGTCAAATGCGATTGTCATAAGCGAAGTTCCAATGCCGCTGGGAGTGAATGAAAGTTCCGAGTTTGCGCACGATATTCTGACCCCAGGGATCAGTAAGGTTTGTACCATCCCGAAGCCCGGCTCCAATTCGTCGTCCGCGGTTCAGTGCCAGACCTCCACTGACCAAAGTAACTATCCCAATGATTACATTGTAACCCAGAATGGATTGTCCATCTTGGTGAATCCGAGCGGGAACATCCAGTGGGCGGATGGCAGACGGGGCGTCGGGGTGGGAATTGAACGCCCCGCCTTCGAACGGGAAGTGCCGGACTTTCAGCCTCTCAGCTCTTTAGCCTTGCATCTACGATGACGGCCTAGCTCCCAGGTTTCAGGTCAGTCACCTTCAAAAGTGCCATGTGTTTCCGGCGCATGCCAATGGAGAGGGAAGGTCAACCACGGAGCACCATCGCGCTCCTGGTCACAGTCGTCCTTGCGGTGTCAGTTGTCGCCCTCATCGCTTCCACGCGACCGGCAGCACCTGTCAGCACGACGAGCGCGAGCGCGACGACTTCGAAGCCCCAGGGTAGCGCAACGGCGACGACCTCACAGGGTTCGACTCTCTCCACGGTTACGACGACCTCCTCTACAATTTCGAGGGTCGCCGACACCCAAAGCACCTACGCGGCAAACGTGACTCTCTCTAGCTCTGTGACGACGTCTAGCGAAACGAACACCACAACGTCCGATTGCCCTCCGACGAGCGGTGCCCCCATGGAGTTGCAAGTCGTGTCAGACACCACGGGGGTGCCAGTTCAGCGAGGCGCGCCCGCCGTAAGCGCCGTCTATGAGACCGGCTGCAACGCCACAGAGTTACGTGCGACGGATGTAATCTATTTTGACGGACTCAGCGCAGGTTCGTCGGGATGGTTCGACCTCCCCAGTCTTATCGGGGGCTTCAATTTCACGGTAGGCTATGCCGGCCACACATACTCGTTCCCAACGACCTCTGCCCCGGTTTCGACCACATGCGTCACGCTCGCCGTGCCGTCTGGTGTGGTCACTCTGACCCGCTATCAATACTCGAACTACGATTGCGCGGGGAACCTTGGACAGTGGGCGGCGAACGCTACCTACACGTGCTTTGGGGAAGTCTACTTGCGCGTGCTTTCGTACTCCGACTCTGGCCCCCGTCCCGGGGGCGACCGTGAATACATCCTACGACTTCAACAACTCGGATGCGTGTAACCTGTCCCCATACCCCGGTTCTCCGGCATTGAAGAACTTCGCCACTACGAATACAGAATGGTACGCCTTTGGGGACGCTGCAAAATCCTTCTCTGTCCTGTCTGGTGGACTGACTTACAACGTGACGCAGAGCCAGAGGGCTGGGTCCACGTGCGTGACAATGCTCGTACCCTCAGGAGCCGTTGATACGACCTATGGGCCAAGCTGTAGTAGCTCAAGCAGCCTCTCAGCCACACCCGCTGGTTGGTCGTTTAGCCTCCCAGTCACAACGCCGGGTAACTACACATATTATAGCGACATCAACTCATCGAACATCTGTCACTATTCCAACGCGACTGCGACAAGCATAATATCCAACATCGAAGATTATCCAGCGTTCAAAACGCTTGAAGGAAACCACACATACACCCTCGACGGCTATGGCTGTGAAACTGCACCCGCTCAATTTCCAGACGTGTCATTTCGAGGTTACTATGGCGCTGCGAATCCTGTGCAATTCAAGTGCCCCAACGGCCGCACGTTGACGTATTATCCAATTAATTACTTCATAGGAGTGGATCTAAACGTCACCTCAACGGGATACGATTTGACGCATTCAACTTATACTCTCCGTATCCAGTCAATCGCGCCCAGCTGTCCAGCCGGCTAAAGGGACGCCCGAGCAAGGTTTCGAGAGGACTCAAGCGGTGACATCTCTTGGTCTCGTCGTTAAGAGCTACCGCTCTGTATCACTCAGGTAGTTGTAGAGTGGGATTCTTCCCTCCGGCGTCACCAGTATCCCCTCTCCTGTCTTGGCGTTGACGATGAGCTTCTCCTCTCCGTCGCTAGACTGAACGCCTCCTTGAGGACCTGGGTCGCGGCCTAGTCCTGCTTCAGCATTATCTTCGTGGAGAAGCTCCCGATAATCACCCTCCCTAGAGCATCATCAAAAAAAGTTCGGGACAGGAAAGTTTACTGCGCTAGTTTATAAAAGCATGGCTCATTTCCAATTAGTAACGAAGGCTCAGCAAACACAGAAAACCTTCTTTCAAGGAGTGAATTGAAGATGCCAAGGGCAGGATTCGAACCCAATTTTTTTGGTTCAAAGCACGCAGGGATAAGACATTCTCGCTTCTTGCGTGGCCATTTGTTCATAGAGCAACCTTGACCTATCTTTAGGTGCACGTCAGGCAAGGAATGGCTCCTATGAAGTCCGTTCCTTGAAGGTCCGTATCGCCTTTGGGAAGATACGACTCTCCTCGGCCAACGTATGGTCTTCGAATAGTCTCCATAGCCTGTCCTGATCGCCCGCTAGCTCCCCAATGGGAAGGGAGGCGAGCTTCTTTACCTCCTCCATCAGCTTATAAATCGGTCTGTGCTGGCGGAAGACAACAATCGCCTCCTCCGACCCCTCCACCCCGTAGGCGTCCAGGAGAATGCGCAAGACTTGGGCCTCTTCGTCGGCGATGTGCTGCCTGAAGATCTTGATCCAGCTCCTTCAATATCCTCGATGCAGAGGCGAAGTCCTTGTTGGAGGTTGCCTGTCTCACCTGGGCCAGGCCTTCCTTCATCTTTGCGTGTTCAGCGATTAGAACCGAGACGAGTTCGTCGAGTTCCATCTTTCGAGACAATTCTGGAACCAGAACCACCTCTCATAGATATTAAGTGTAGAAGCGAGTCAATCGGTAGGCACATTTGGTCTAGCTGGACTGTGAGCCCAGAGCATCCGCCTGTCAAGGGCAAAAGACAATTAAGGTTCCGACGATGTTTGCCATGGGGTATGCTCGAAGTTCGCCTGCTCGTGGACGACCCTGAGAACTGGATCAAGTCAGTTGCAGGAGCGGGCAGGGTCAAGATCATGGACGTGAAGGCGCCCAGGCCGGGTCTCACCCAGAACTTCGTCGAGTTGGCGTCGGAGAAGATGACTCCAGAGGAGCTGCTCAGCCACCTTCGCAAGTCCAGCGGGGTCGTGCGGAGCGACCTCTCCAGGGTCGACAAGAACCGCGTCATGGGCACGGTGACGACCCACGACTGCCCCGTCTGCTCCACCTTCGCTGGACTGGACTGCTTTCTCGTCTCGGCGTCCACAAAGACTGAGGGGAAGATGGAGTGGAATGTCTTCATCAGCAGCGACTCCGGGCTTAGGGCCCTCTGCAAGAGGCTCGACAAGAACAAGGTGGACTATACGATTCTTGAGAAGACCTCCCACGTGCAGAAGCGGCAGATTACCTCGAGGCAGGAGGACCTGATGAGGATAGCGTTCGACCTGGGCTACTTCGAGTTCCCAAAGCGGATAAACCTCGAGCAGCTATCTGCCAAGCTCGGGATAAGCATCGCCACGCTTTCAGAGATACTGAGGAGGGGAGAGAGGAACGTCCTCTCGAAGTACTTCAGTCCTTCATCGGCGTAGGGTGCGCATCCCTAAACGCTTCGGGGACAGAGATAACCCTGCCCGGCCCCTGAGTGTGGGACAGAGATGGACAAGTTGAAAGCCCCAGAATCCCTGAGAGAAGAACACGAAGAGTTCATCGATGGCCTGAAGAGCCATTCGACCGGAAAGGACCAGACTGGCGCCGCCGTCAGGCAGCTCCTAAGGCTCCTCGAGCCGCACGTCGAGAAGGAAAACGAGCTGGTCCTGCCGCTGCTGGGCGCGCTTGGAGGTTTGGCTGCGGGAAATCCTCTTGAGAATCCAGGCGCGATCATGGGGGCGTACCAGAAATACGCCAAGCAGTACCAGAAACATGTTCGCGGAGCACTCCCCAATCAGACAATCCATCAAGAAGGCCAGAAGGCTCGCCAAGCAGGACGGCCAGAACGACATCGTCGAGATTCTTGATGCGCTGGCACACCACTCGAGGGTAGAAGAGGAGGTTCTGTACCCCGCGGCTCTCCTCGTTGGAAAAGCGGCGTTACGACCACGTCCAGTGGTTGAAGCAGGTGCGTCACGGACCGCTTCTGCGCCGACTGTCGAGAGCACGGACCCTGCTGGCGGGCTCCCATACTTCACCCTAGACTACGAAGCTCCAATCTCCTCTGTAACCAAGAGGCTGTTGATCAAGCATGACGAGATAAAGACGATACTGTCGGAGGTGGGTGAACTCGCCAGGAGGGGGAAGCTGAAAGTCGCCATCAGCCTGCTCAACGCCACCAGTCCGCTGATCCTGCGTTCGGCGGTCGAGGAGGAGGCGAGGGTGATGCGGGTTGTGATGCAGAAGAACAAGAGCCGGGCGCAGCGCTCGGTAGCCATCGAGCGGGAGCACAGGGACATCGCAGACTTTCTGAAGCGCAAGCTGCCAGAGCTTGGCTCCATGCCTCCCAACGAAGCCCGACGCAGCGTCATTTCCTTCGTCAGGCTCACGCGGCGCCACCTGAGGGAAGAGGAGGGGGTTCCCTTCTCAATCGCTGCCGCCGCAAAGGGAGTAGCATGATCGTCCTAAAGGAATGCGGCCGTCTTCACGAGGAGAGCCGCTTCTCATATGGGAGATCGAGTCGATATCAATGGCAACAAAATGCGCCGAAGGGTTTCGACCCTGAAAGCTGGAGATACGAATGAATCTTGAACGCTACTACGAGTTTGGGTATTTCACTTGCGACGTGTGTCACAGGAAGACTCGAGTAGAGGTCGAGGATCTGGGGCAAGAATCGTACTACTGCGCGTATTGCGGTCGGAGCCTACCAGTTACTGAAACAACAATTTCAATCTGAGGACGTCCACGACCCGATGACCTCGTCCGACAATACCTTGGCGGTTGATTTGTCTCTGCGGCCCATTCCCTACAGCTAGTCTCATTGAGCTCATATGAGTCGTTCCTCGATTGCAGACTTCAGGAGCGACCTATGACACCGGCTCGGATCCTTGTCGGTGCACAGAAGCGTAATGGTTCCCGCCTTCGACTCTTCGGCAAGATTCGTGAGAAGGTCTTCTTTTCCTCTCAGGCTCTTCCTGTATCCGGCGGCGAACCTGTCCCAGGAGATCTTTCCATCTTTCCACTTCCTTATCAGCTCCCTGTCGGTGCCCAAGTCCTTCATCCAGAGGTCTACCTTGTCCTTCGATATTCCCCTCGGCCACAGCTTCATGACGAGGATCCTCTTCCCGTCTGACGGCTCTGGCTTGTCGTAGACGCTCTTCTCGATCCTAATCATTTACAGCCATCAGTCCCTGCGGACAGGCGCACTCCTTTTGCCCCCGGGGTCACGGATATGTCTTCCGCGGTCCCGTCTGACCCGGCCGCATCCCCAAGCTCCTTCTCGAGCTTCTCGACGAGCGCCTCGTACTTGTCCTGGAAGGCAGAATCGAACTTGGTCTGGACCTCCGCAAAATCCTTCACGAGGACAGCGCGGTCAGTGTCAAGGAGCACCTTCCCGCTCATCGGGAAGAGCAGGTAGTCCTCCCTCCAGATGTGGTCCGTGTAGAGCTCGCTCGCGTCCTTCACGATCGCGGATATCACCCCAGCGGCCTTCGGGTCGCCTGCCCTGTGCTTAGAGACCGCGATGTTCAGCGCCTTCACAATGTTCCTCCCCTGCTGGTGCTCCAGCCTGAGGGTGCCAACCGGGCAGCCCTTCGATGAGACTCCCCTCTGGAGGAGGAGTGGGAAGAACAGGTCTTCCTCCTTCGCGTGATGGCACCCGTCCGTGTACGCCGAGAAGAATTCGGCGATGTCGAAAGGACCTGCTCATCCACGACTCCGGCGTCTACGTTGTGCCTCACGGCCGGGAGCAACCTCACCACGCGCGAGATTAGCCTGTGCTCTTGTTCCAGGGTTTCGACGGCTGACAATCCCATCACTCCTGCGCGACTCGCGGGAAGGACAGGATCTTGTCGCGGAGGGCTCTGAGCTCTCCCCTGGAGACCAGGCTGCCGTCGTCGAGAGTCATCCCTCCCTCGATGGGGCAGCCATCGAGCGCGTAGTCTGCTATCGCCTTGAGAAGCGCGACTTCCTCGTAGGCGAGGTCCGTGGCCTTCACCCCCTGCGTTCCCATCGCCTCAAACCTACCCAGCAGAGCCTCTGTCGCTTCCCTTGAGGAGATGCAGCCATCTTCCAGCGGGAGGCCTCCGTCGACGGGGCAGTTGTCGAGGGCGAACCTAAGGTTCACCTTGGCCACCGCTAACTCCTCGCCCGATAGTGCCGGCTCCTGCACGCTTTCCGCTACTTCCACCATTTCAGCCAACTTGTTCACCTGCTCTTGGATTGGTTGGCAGGGGGAAGAGCATTGTCCCAAAGAGTTTCGGGGTCAGGTCGAGCTGGGCTTTTTCTTGGGAACCGAAAGCAGGACGTTGTCCCGCTTGATTCGCGCGAGCAGTGCGAACAGCATCTTCATCGTCAGCTTCCCCGTGTGGGTGTTCCGGGGGCTGGGGTGATAGCTCGCGTAGAGGGTGGGCAGCCTTCCCAACGCATACTTCTTGCCGTGCGAGAACCGCAGCCCCTTCGTGGCTGCTCCATGACTGTTTGCGTAGCTCAGATACGCATCGAACGCCCCCTTCCCCAGAGCGACCACAGCCCCGGCTTTGGTTAGAAGACGAAGCTCCGAATCGAGCCAGCTGCCGCAGTTCTCGAATTCCTCGGCCGTAGGCTTGTCGTGTGGAGGAGCGCACTTCACTGCGGCGGTCACGTAGCAGTCTGTGTAGACCAGGCCGTCGTCTCTCGCCTCGGATGTGGGCTGATTGGCATACCCAACTTGGTAAAGCGCTCGAACTAGAAACCTCCCCGACTCGTCGCCGGTGAACACCCTCCCCGTCCTGTTCCCGCCGTGGGCCGCCGGGGCCAATCCTATGACGACTAGACTCGGCCTCCGGGTCGCCGAAGCTGGGGACGGGTCTCCGCCAGTATCTCTCAGACCTGAACCGCTTTCGGGGAGGGACTGTCTCCCTGTACCCCACCAGCCTCGGGCAGCGCCTACACTCTACGATGGCGTTGGCGAGCTCGGCGAGAGTGTCTTTGCTCTTCAATCCCCCCCGCTCACCGCTCTTCGCTGGCCTTTCGCACCTTGTTTCTAATCTCATCCATTTGCTCGGGTGTTAGCTTGACGATGAACGTGTCTCTTGGATGCTTTCCCATGTGGGTTTCTGGATTGTAGCAGAAACCAACGGCGCCCAAATCGGAAGTCATCACCAGGGCATCCGGAATATCTCTCCTCAGTCGCGTTTCTGTTAGGCCCACCTTGTTAATGCACTACGTGGTTCATCATTCGCTCTCCTGACCGAGAGAAATGCAATCCACCCTAGTGATATGGGTTGACCCGAAGACTTTTGGGAATACTGCCAATCTGCAAATCGAGGCTACGGGATGATAATGAAATGATAAGTTAGGCTCCTCTCTGTTCGCTCAGATGCGGACTGCCATTCTTGATACAGTATGTTTTCAGCTCTGTAGGTCAAATAGACCTAAATTCAAGGTTGACACATGAAATAGTAACCTTCTTCACTCATGTCAACCGGCGTCAAGCCCGCAGTCACGGTGAGGGTCTCCGAGTCAAAGCGTCTCACACTGGAGGAGAATCTCCCCGACCAATCTCACCCTCTCAGCGATGCAGAAGTTCGAACTGTGCAGCATCGCAGGCCCGCCTCGACGATGTCCCTCCAAGAGAGGATAGCCGAGCTTCACGAGATACGAGAGAGGCACGCCGGTGACCCGCTGATAACCGATGCCTGCGACGTGGCGATCAAGGCGCTGGGGAGCGACTTCGTGGATGGTGAATTGAAGTAGCGAAGATGAAAGTCCACCCCAACTTACTGTTATATCCAGTTACCCTGATTCTCTGCATGCCCCTGGAAGTCGAGGCTGACCTATATCCCGCGGGACTGTAGAACACAGCATCACAGCCTTTAATTTGGACTGGACGCTCAAAACGCTTCCCGATGAATACGGGAAGCCCAAAGGGCAACGGGTCCGGCGCGCCGGTGGCTGCCCTCTTCGTGGCCCTGCTAATCGTGCTTTCGATCTTCGTCTACGCCTCATTCTCGTCCAAGCAGGTTGCGTCCACGTCATCTCCCATCGCTGCCACGAGCACGAGCCAGACTTCCACCTCGTCTTCGTCATCCTCCACAAATACATCATCCTCCTCTACGTCTACGAGCGCTACGTCAGCGCGGACCTCGAGTTCCTCTTCGAGCGGAAGGAGCATCACAACATTCAATTCAAGGCAGGTCCTTCTGGCCTCAAGCTCTGGGGGACTGGTTTTCGACCCGGCCAACGGATACTTGTATATGCCAAGTATCCAACCACCACCCGCCAGTGCTGGTGAATACGCCCAGGGCAACGCCTCGCTCTCAGTGATATCCAGCAGCACAAACACGGTTCTCGCAGTATTGCCCCTGGGCGCTGTAGGGAGTTCCCCGTTTAGGCCATTCATCGACCCGGCCAACGGAGATCTTTACGTGTCCATCACGTGTTCATCTGCTCCCGTATCGTGTTGTTTAACATCTTATTCTCCGTCACCCCCGTGTTTGTCTAGCACGGTCGCGATCGTATCCGGGGAGACGCTCGTCTCGACGGTTCCCGTTGGCTCTTACCCCGTCACCCCTATCTTTGACCCTCAAAACGGCGACATCTATGTCCCTAACTACCATTCCAACTATACCTCTGTCATATCCGGGGCGACCAACACGCTGGTGGCAAACGTAAGCGTCATGCCCGGCGTCAACGGAGGGGTGTTCGACCCCGCGAACGGGTACATCTACATGACGGGCACCAGTCCTTGCAACAACGGTTGCCCTGTGGGAGATGTGCCAGGATATGTGCTGGTCATCTCGACGGAGACAAATGTGCTGGTCGGTAACATTACTCTCAATTTTGAATACCCCTCCCCCTACGCCCCCGTTCCTCTAACGAATCAATTTCAGTCGTTTGACTCCCCTTCGCCACCTGTGTTCGACCCCGCGAACGGAGACATCTACGTATCAAACAACGGGGGGAACACCACATCCGTGATATCGGGGGCGACGAACTCCCTGCTCACCAACGTCGTTGTCGGCGACAGCCCTGGGACCCCAGTAGTCGATTCTGCCAATGGTGATGTCTATGTGCCCACCGGAAGTGGCGTGTCGGTCATATCGGGTTCAACCAATGCCCTGACCACGACTTTAGAGGTCAGCGCAGGGCAACCCGTTTTCAATCCAATGAATGGCGACATATACGTCCCGAGCCAGACGCAAGACGTGTGCCAAGCGGGCGCGTGCCTCATCAATAGCACCATGTCTATCATCTCCGGAGGGACGAATACTGTAGTTGCGACCGTCCCACTCTGCACATTTCCTAGCGGAACCTCCGTCGACACATCGAATGGAGATGTGTATGTTTCCTGTCAGGCGGGCGGTCTGGGTGATTTCCCCCACAACTCAGTCATCATCAACCAGCACCTCGACGAGGCTTGGTGAACTCATCCCTGACTGCAGTACATTGATGAACGTGCAGCTCAATCCGGCCACAGAAGGGGCCGTCTACATGAAGGTGGTCACGGACCAAGGGGGCACGGTCGTGACCAATGGGACGGTCATCGTGGTCCAAGATGGACCATTCAACGAGGGGAACGAGGAGTCATTGCACTACTGCATCAACATGAGTGACGTCAACGGCACCGGTTACATGCAGCTCGCCCCCCTCTATTTCAACGGGACCGCCGGGTATACGAGTGGCTACTACAACTTGACCTTGTGGGTCGGTTACGATAACCCCAACGCGACCAACAACCCGGGGTCGTCGTATTGGGCGACGATCCCATTGATTCAGATTCAGCCCTATTCGACCATCTACATCACTGCATCGATACCGTCCGGTGTGGTGACTGTGGTAACATCGAGCGAGGGGAACAGCACCGTCACCACGACGACTTCAGCAACGACGACGGGGGTTAGCATCCCTTTTCCCTTGACGAGAGGGGGAGTGGGGTCCCTTGCAGCAATTTGGCTGGTGGCGGTGGGGGCATTGCAACTACGAAGCCATTCTCGCCGAGAGAAATGCAGTAAGTAGGAACGGTGTAGCTTTCGCACTTCTACTCCCATATTCCTCTTGGAGGTTCAAGAGGACTCGCGATGTAACGTCTTTCGGCCTCGTGGTGAAAAGCTGCCGCTCCATGTCGCTTAACTAGTAAAGGGAATCCTTCCCTCAAGTGTCACCAGTATCCCCTGTCCGGTCTTCGCGTTGAAGATGAACTTCCTTGGTCGAACAGCTTTCTATGATTATCCTCCCGTGCCCGTAGTGGCCTCCGCATCCCATCAGGTCAGATACAAGCTGGGTACAAACTGTGAATGAACAATTGCAGTGCCTTCCGGTCCCCGCTATCTCGGGGACGTACTCGACCGCAAGCGGAAGTAGGGCCTGCCGGTCCTAGGGTTGATCTCGACGAGCGACAAGCCCTCGTCCACCACTATCGCCTTTCTTCTTGAGACAGGGATGGCGTCGGTGTCCTGGATCTTCTTCCATATGGCGGAGGGCGAGGAATGCAGCTGGAAACCTTGCAGTATGACGCCGAACTATGCGGCGGAAGACAAAAATCCTCGGCATGTGAATGTCATTTCTAGGGAGGGAACTCGGAAGCGCCTCACGTCCCGATGACAAAGGCCGTCGAGTTGAGCGCGTAGCAGTGCCCGTAGGCAGAGCCCGTGTAGTGGTGCGCCACTCGGAAGTAGCAGTTCGTCCCCGCGGGCTGGGCGGCCCCACCGGTGTAGGGGAACCAGACCGTCAACGTGTTGTTCAAGATCGGTGAGTTGAACTGGCCTGACCCGTTGAGCATCGGTGTCTGGAAGGTGCCCGAACCGACGAGCGTGACCGAGCATCCGGCCTGCGAAGCGGCCGCGCTGGCGCAGTCGAAGACGTGGGCGCCACTTAGCTCCGAGGCCGTGCACGGCTCTGCATACGCCGTCCCGTTCGAACGGTACGAATCCGCGCACCCTCCCCAGGCGAGGAAGCTCCCCACCCTGGGGATGCTGTTGGATGCCACAACCTGGAAGTGGAGTATGGCCAGCTGCCCCCACTCGTCGCCCGCAACCAGGGTGTAGTTCGCTGGGAGGGACGAGCCCAGCGAGCTGTAGAAGCCCGGCCCGGTCCGGTTGGCCGCGTTTATCGTCTGCTCAAAGGCCATCCGCGTTGGGAAGACCCCCTTCGCGTACGTCCTCGTGACGTTGGGGCTGTACGTGCAGACCCCGCCGCCGCACACGGGGGGTGGGGAGGTGGTCGAGGCGACGTAGTACCCCGCGTAAGTTCCGCTGTCGTTGCCCGGGAGGAGCGAGTAGCTGGTGATGTTCTCGAGCGGGAAGTACTGCGTCCCGACCGGGACGCCGTCGGCGATGCACTCCACCAACGGCCACCAATCTATGGGCTGCCCCGCGCTCGAAAGGTTGTCGTTCCCGTAGTCCCCCCTGAAGACGTCCAATCCGATCGGAAAGAACAGCTTGTTGGTGGCGTTGCCGTAGTTGCACGCTCCCTCGGCTCAACCCCTCGGACCGCCCAGTCGTTGGACGCCGTGAGGTTGTTCGCCGTCGTCCTCGTGTTGACCACGGAGGCGTTGATCCCGATTTCGTCCTCGCTGGGGATGACGGTGGAGTTGACCAAAAGAGACAGCCGGAGGCCCAATGACGCGTTGGCGACTTCCGTCGAGGAGACGATTTCGGTCTGCGTAGACTCTTGGCTAGAGCCAGTCCCAGTCTGAGAGGAGTGAACGGTCTGGCTAAAGTAGAGTCCGGCCCCTACCGCGGCCAGCAGGATGAACGCAGAGACGAAGACGGCGGCCCTTCCAGTGGCGGCCAAGATTAATCCATCCGATGATGCAACGAGCGGTGGGGCAATATCAACCTATACCGTAGAACGGGTGCTTTCGTGTCTGTTCCCTGGTGGCGGCCTTTAGGGGGTTTCGCGCTGTAAATCACGCGACCAACTCGAATCCAAAAGTGATGCGGAGTCCAACGTCCGGCGCTAAGGAGCTAGGGGAGGCGTGAAGACGAGTTCCGCTTCGACGGTCGTGGAGTTCGAGAGGAGTGGCACGCCTGCTTGGCTGTTCGTCGTCCAATCAATCGTGAAGTTCACGTTGACGTCTCCCCCTTGGAGCAGCGCGTAAAAGTATGGGTCATCGGCGTTCGGATTGTACATCGTGAAGTTCTGGCCTGGGTTGAGAGGGATGACTCCTGAGACTCCCAGGCCGCAATTGCAGGTCTCCCGGCTTACCGTCGAATTTGACGAGATTGAAACGTGCAGCGAATGAGGCTCGAAGTAGACCGGAGAACCGCCTGTATTATCAATCGTAACGGCGAAGGTGACGTCCTGCTGGCCGCCGCCGTTTAGCGGGAAATCTATGATCGCCTGGACGGAGTCCACCCGAAGGGGGTCGCTCGGAGCGTAGGTGAAGCTACCACACGCGCTGTCGGGTGGACACTGGACCACCGATGTCGTGGTGGATGTGAGAGTCATCGTCCGAGCAGGCGCGCTCTCGGTATGGCTCAGCTCTGAGCTCAGGTTGCTTGCCTGATTGTACTCGCTCAGAGCGAGGGAGGCCAGAGCTATCGACAGAACGAGAAAGACGACAAGCGCCAGCCTTCTTCCGGCCATGTCAGGTCATACCCTCTTGCTCTTCATGGGAAGGTGAACTGGGCCGATATTGTCGTCGTGTTAGAGCCGATTGTCTGCGAAGCGCAAGGCGCGTTCACGCAAGGGGTCTCCGTCCATGGGAAGCTGAGGGTGACGTTGACGCGGCCAGGCTGGGCTACCTCGTACCAGTAGCCATCGCCGCTGGTCGGATCGTACAGGCTGTAACTCTGACCGTGCTCGAGATTGACCCCCGCTGAAATCCCCAGACCCTCGTTGTTGGGGACCCTGTGAAGGACCGGAGAGTTTGCGCCTATGGTGGTGTTGAGCACGTAGTTCTCCATCTCGACGACCGAGTATCCCACGTTCTCGACTGTGACGTTGAAGTAGACGAACGAGTTCACTATCTGCCCCTCTACCGACTCCACCGCCACGTCCCCTCTTGGAGTGTACGTGAAGGTCCCGCACGCAGTGAGAGAGGGGCAAGGAGGCGTAGAGACTACTGTCACGATGGTTGTCAGGGTCTGCGCTGACCTGCTCTCCACGGAGCTAAGCTCGGAGTTGAGGGGTGCCGACCTGAGTGTACTCGACCGCCGTCAACGAAGCCAAGGCTACCATTAGCAAGGCGAAAGCCCCGAAAAGAAAGTTCCTGGCGTCCAATGGGTGTCGACATTTTGAAAGATGCTTCCTCATATTTGGGTCTGTGGGAAAGGCCAATCAACAATCACGACCCTTCCGTGAATTAGTTCAGCTGCCCTGTAGAGACAGAATCAGGCCCAAATCACATGGCACACAAACTTCACAGCTTATCTTGTAAGGATGGTCTTCTTGCGGACTAGGTAGGCTCATAGCCCTTTCCAAAGGAGTCCGGGTGAATACAACTTACTGCGCTACTTTATAAAAACTATCCCGGGCACGTGGCTAGTCAGCATGTCCACACCTCCCACCAGCAAGAAGATCGTCCTGCGCATAGGCGGGTCGGTGCTGGGGTCTCCTCCCCAGGCGAAGCTCCTCAAGGGGTACGCGGAGGTCATCTCCGAGGCGTGGAGGGTGGGGCACTCCGTCGGAGTGGTGGTGGGAGGCGGGCCGGTGGCGCGAGCCTACATCGCCACGGCCAAGGAGCTCGGGCTGCCCCGGGAAGGGCAGGACATGATCGCCATAGACGCCTCGCGCCTGAACGCCAAGCTCGTGGGAATGAAGCTGGGCGTCAAGCGCGTCTCCACCACGATACAGGGGATGATGCTCGAGCTGGAAAAGAATCGGGTCGGAGTGATGGGAGGGCTGAGGCCAGGAATCACGACCGACACCGTCGCCGCGATCCTCGGGGACGCCTGGCACTCCGATCTCTTGGTGAAGGCCTCAGACCAGGACGGCGTCTACACCGCCGACCCGAGGACGGACAAGGAGGCCAAGATCCTGCACAGCCTGTCGTACCAGGAGCTCGTCAGGATACTGGGAGGGGCGACCCACAGGCCTGGCATCCACAGCATCGTAGACCCGGTCGCGGCGAAGTTCATCGCGAAGCACAAGCTGACGCTCGTGGTGTGACCGGCCTGGCCACCGTGCTGCTGCTGGCCATCCCGTTCATCCCCGGCCTGCGGGACATCCCTAGGTGGATACCTCTGCACCGGCTCGTCTGGCGGAACTGGAACCAGCAGGCGGCGGCCGGGCCCGCGGGACAGCAAGAAACCGGGCCCGAGCCCGAACCCGCCGGGCAGAAGTAGCACCGCCCCCGCGGCAGCCGATACGGCCCGGGTGTAATCAGGGAGTCTCCCGATTACACCCGGGCCTCTGCGTTGCCGGTTAACCCACGCCAGACACCCGCGTGGGATGATTCGCCGTAAGATCGGGCTGCACACGTGGCCGAAAGGGGAGTGCCGCCATGGGTGATGACCCTTTCCCGGTGGAATGGACGGGCCGCCGGGCCATCGTCGCCTTCCCCGACTATGTCGACGTCTCCAACGTCGGCCAGCTCCGGGACCGGCTGCTTTCCGTCATCAACCGCGGGGCCGCCGTCCTGATCGCGGACATGACCGACACCGCGTCGTGCGATCATTCGGCTGTGGAGGCCGTCGCGCGGGCGTGCCAGCGGGCGGCGATGAGCGGAACGCAGGTCAGGCTGGTGGTCACCGCTCCGCGGGTCCGGCGCGTGCTCAGTATCGAGGGACTGGACCGCCTGGTTCCCATCTATCCCTCGCTGGCGGCGGCCATCGGGCGAGAGCCGTCCAGGCGGCCACGCGACGCCATCAGGGCCAGCCCGGCCAGTGCGAGAACCATCACCCCGGCCGTCCTGTGGCAGCTCATCGACGCCCTCGGCGACGGCCTGGCGCTGACTGATCATCAGGGGAGGATCGCCCTGGTCAACCAGCGGTGCGCGGAGATGTTCGGCTACCAGCGGGAGGAATTGATCGGCCTGCCGGTCGACTCGCTCGTCCCGTCCGACGTGCGGGCCGCTCATCACGGCTACCGGGCCGGCTACCGCCGGGCGCCGCAGGCCCGGCCGATGGCCGAACGGACCCGGCTCGCCGGGCTGCGTAAGGACGGAGCCACGCTGCCGGTCGAGATCAGCCTGAGCCCGGTGCCGACCGCCTCGGAGAACTTCGTCCTGGCGGTGATCCGCGATGCCAGCGAGATCCGGCGGCGGACTGATCTCGTGGACCTGGCCAGGGACGCCGCGGCCGATCAGGGCACCAGCGATCTGCTCGACCGGGTGGTTCATCATCTGTTCCAGGTCGGGCTGAGCTTGCAGACCGCGGCCAGCCTGCCCGGCGACGTGGTGCGCCAGCGCCTCTCCGACGCGCTGGATCAGCTAGACGACGTGATCCACGAGATCAGGGACTACGCGTTCACCTCCGGCGGCGATGGCGGCGATGGCGGCAGGGCGGATCCGTTAGGGACAGGATGGCCGGTGATCTGAGCCGCCACCCGGGCGACAAAGCTCCGGATGGTCGCGGCCGCGACCCGGCGCAGTACCGCCCGGTCGAGTGCCTCGCCCAGGGTACCGAGCGGCGGCCGGTAGGAGCCGGCCAACGTCAGCACCGTGCTCCCCGCCCCGTCGGGAGCGAGCTTGAGGTCGGCGTCCAGGACCGGGAACAACCCGCCGCCCGGGCCGGTGGCCTCCCAGCGAAGCGCCAGCCCGGCCGACAGGTCGGTCCAGGACAGCTCGCGGACCTGCACCCGGACTAGCTTGGCGAAGCCAGCCACGCCCACCCGAGTCAGGCCAGGGCCGTACGCGTCTTCCGATGTCTCGGATAGCGCACCGCTCTCGCCGAGCCGCGTCAGCCTCTCCCGCGCGACGGCGAAGCCGACATCCAGCCGCACCTCATCGCCAACAAACACCTTTGCATTTCACCTGTCCGGAGTCCCGGTGCGTCAGGGACGTAAGTCCTTACTTTCGCCGGACCTAAACCCCCGGATCAGATCCGGAGCATCTCCCGGGCGATGACGAGTTGCTGGATCTGGCTGGTGCCCTCGTAGATCCGGAACAGCCGCACGTCGCGGTACAGCCGCTCGACCGGGACGCCGCGGATGTACCCGGAGCCGCCGTGGATCTGGACCGCGCGGTCGGCGATCCGGCCGACCGCCTCGCTGGCGAAGTACTTCGCCGCCGAGGGGGCCAGCCGCCGGTCGGTGCCCTCGTCGTACCGCACCGCGGCGTCGAGCACCAGCGCCCTGGCCGCGAGGTATTCGGTCTGCGAGTCCGCGAGCATGGCCTGGACCAGCTGGTACTCGCCGATCGGATGGCCGCCCTGGGAGCGTTCCCTGGCGTAGGCGACGCTCTCGTCGACCAGTCTCGCCGCGACCCCCACGCACATGGCCGCGATGACCAGCCGCCCGTGCGCCAGGCTCCGCATGGCGGTGGCGTAGCCAGCCTGAGCCGCCTCGCCGACCAGCGCGTCGCCGGGGACCCGCGCCCCGGTGAAGGCGACATCGGCGGTCCACGCGCCGGCCTGGCCCATCTTGTGGTCTCGCGCCGCGACCGCCACCCCTTCCGTGCTGGCCGGCACGACGAACACCCCGATGCCCTTGCCGGGCGGCGCCTGCGGGTCGGTGCGCGCGAACACCATGAAGACGTCGGCCGCCGGGGCGTTGGTGATGTAGCGCTTAAGGCCGTCGATGACCCAGCCGCCGCCGTCCGGCGTCGCGGACGTTACCAGGCGGCTCGGGTCGGACCCCGCGTCCGGCTCGGTCAGCGCGAACGACGCGACGACCTCGCCGGAGGCCAGCCGCGGCAGCCACTGCTTGCGCTGCTCCTCGGTGCCGGCCAGGACGAGCACCTGCCCGGCGATCCCGTTGTTCGTGCCGAACAGCGACCGGAACGCCGGGCTGGTGTAGCCGAGCTCGATGGTCACCCGGACCTGCTGCTCGACCGACAGGCCCAGGCCGCCGTACTCGGTCGGGAGGGCGTAGCCGTACAGACCCATCTCCTTGGCCTGGGCGATCAGCCGATCCGGGATCTCGTCGGACTCGTCGATGCCGGCCTCGGCCGGCATCACCTCGTTCCGGATGAAGTCCCGCAGCACATCGAGCAGCTGATCGAACTCGGTCGTGGTCACCATGAGCCCAGTCTCGGCCCGGTACCGAGCCCCTGTCCAGAAGGCCCCTGTCTAGAAGGCCCCTGTCTAGGCGGCCACTGTTCAGGCGGCCACTGTTCAGGCGGCCACTGTTCAGGCGGCCACTGTTTCAGCCGGCCACTGTCCAGGAGGGCCCGGGCGAAATACGGTTCGATCACGCCCCTTGCGCCAGCCTGACCCACACGTGATGATTTGTCCCAGACATCTCGGGAGGGGGCAACGGTGCCTGCCAGCCAGCCAGTGCCCCCAGGGCCGCGACGCCGCGCGGTCATCGCGGCGATCCCCGCTGCCTCGGTGACCGTCCTAGCGGGCTGCACGTCATCGCCAAAACCCGCACCCGGCGCCTCGGTATTCCGCTTCTTCACCAGCCACCAGGCCGCCGTCGTCGAGGACGCGACCGCGCGGATAGCCCCTGGCCCCGGGGATGACCCGGCCGAAGAGCCAGGCGCCCGGGAAGCCGACGTGACCGGCTACATCGACTCGATGCTCGGCGCGCTTGGGGCGCTCCAAGACGACGAACCGCCGCCGATGGTCTTCGCGGGCGGGCCGTGGAGCAACCGGCACACGTCCGGGCCTGACCTGATGGACCTCTTCGTCACGCTCGATCCGGTCGCCCAGATTGCGTGGCGCAAGCGCCTCACCGGCTGGCAGCAGCAGTACAAGGAAGGCATCGCCGCCCTGGACAAGCTCGCGGGCGGGGATTTCACCAAGGTCGCCCCTGCGAAAAAGGACAAGATCCTGGCCACGCAGTCCGTGAGCACGTTCACCGCGCTGCTGTTCGAGCACACGATCGAGGGCCTGTACGCCGCCCCCGAATACGGCGGCAACCGGGGCCTGGTCGGCTGGAAGGACATCGCCTTCCCCGGCGACATCCAGCCTCGCGGCTACACCAGCGACGAGGTCGAGCGTTCTGACGGGCCCGACCCGGTGGACAACACCGGCATCGTGGCCGACGTGCTGAAGTTCCTCGGCGCGATATGACGGGCCCGGCATGATGGGCAAGGCGGTGGTGATCGGCAGCGGCGCCGGCGGGTCTTTCGCCGCGATGGAGCTCGCGCAGGCCGGATGGCAGGTCGTCGTCTTCGAGAAGGGCCCCAACCGCTTCTCCAACCTCGGCGGCGAGGGGCCGATCGGCACGGTGTTCGCCAACGACAGCCTGGCCATGGTAGTGCGCTACTTCGCCGGGCCCGACCCGGAGGTGTTCCCGCGCACCTGGCGGCCGAACCAGGCCTCGACCGTCCAGTACACCGGCAGCGTCGACGAACTGCCGCAGGTCGTCGGCGGCGGGACCGTGCACTGGGACGCCAAGGTATTCATTACGGTGCCACATTCGTGGAATCCGATCCCGCGTGAGAGCTATGGTTATGCGGCTTTTGCCGGAATTGCGAAATCCGGGCGCCGGGCGGGGTGTCGGTGCTTCCGCATCCTCGACAAGCTCGAGGTCGCGGACCGGATACAGGCTGCCCTGCGGGCCCGGAACCATGACTAGCGCGGCTCGCCGGCTGGTTCGGCGAGCACGGCCCGTTAGAGGCCGGGCTCGCCGACGATCCGGGCCGACCTGGTGATCGCGCCGGCGCCCGCGAGCCGCGCCGCGAGGACCACGGGCACGATCGTCAGCAGGATGACGATGGACACCACCGCGTTCACCTCGGGAAGTTGCTGCCCGAGGCGAATCGCGCCGAAGATCCACAGCGGCAGGGTGTTCTGCGCACCCGCGGTGAACACCGTGACGATGACCTCGTCGAAGGAGAGGCCGAACGCGAGCAGCGCACCGGAGACCAATGCGGTCGCCATCAGCGGCAGCGTGACGAAGCGCAGCGTCTGCCAGCCGCGCGCGCCGAGGTCCATGGACGCCTCGGCCAGTGATCCCGGCGTCCGGCGGAGCCTGGCGATCAGGTTGTTGAACACCACCACGATGCAGAACGTGGTGTGCCCGATGACGATCGTCACGGTACCGAACTGGATCCCGGTGAACGAGAAGAAGGAGTTCAGCGCGATCCCGGTGATGATGCCGGGCAGCGCGAGCGGCAGCACGAGCAGGAGCGAGATGGCCTCGCGGCCGAAGAACGCGAACGTGTGCAGCGCGTACGCCACGGCCGAGCCGAGCAGCAGGGCCAGCGCGGTGGCCAGCAGCCCCACCCGGACCGACAGCAGGAACGCGCTGCGCACCTGGGGGTCGTGCCATGCGACGCCGAACCAGTGCAGCGAGAAGCCCGAGATCGGCCAGCTTTCGATGTTCGACCGGTTGAACGCGTACAGCACGATGAGCGCGATCGGGACGAACAGGAACGCCAGCACCAGAACGACCCAGATCCGCAGCGCGACCCGCAGGGCCTTCGATTCCATGGCCTAGATCGCCTCGAACGCGCCGAGCGCCCGGGCGCCGAGCAGGTAGGCGGCCATGATGACGATGGGGACACACGCCATCGCGGCGGCGAACGGCACGTTGTTCGCGATCCCGATGTTGGAGTAGATGATGTTGCCGATGAAGGTCGCGCTCGTCCCGCCGACCAGCAGCGGCGTGATGTAGTCCCCGAGGGTCAGCGAGAAGGTGAAGATCGACCCGGCCACGATCCCCGGCAAGGCGAGCGGCAGCAGCACCAGCCGGGTGGTCCGCCAGGTCCGCGCGCCCAGGTCCTGCGACGCCTCGATCTGCGAGGCCGGGATGCGCTCCAGCGCCGCGAACACCGGGATGATCATGAACGGCAGCCAGAGGTAGCAGAACACGGTGTACACGGCCCAGTTGGTGTAGATCAGGTGAACCTGGCTGGCGCCGACCCGGCCCAGGCTCCAGTCCAGCAGCCCGCCGCGGGTAAAGATCAGCAGCCAGGAGTACACCTTGGCTAGGTAACTCGCCCACAGCGGCAGCAGGATCGCCACGAACAGGGCCGTCCTGGTCCTGGGCGACGCCACCCGGGCCATGAAGTAGGCGAACGGGAAGGCGACGACGGCGTCCGTCACGGTGACCGCCGCCGCCATCCCGACCGTCCGCAGGATGATGCCCCGGTAGGCCGCGCTGGTGAAGATCGTCGTGAAGTTGTCCAGGCTCCAGACCCGCTCGATGTTGGTGGTGAACGGGTTGATCTGCCAGAAGGCGGTGATCAGCAGGACGACCAGCGCGGCCAGGTAGAGCAGGACGAACCAGGCCAGCGGCGGGGTGAGCAAGATGGTGGCCCGCGCCCACGGCCGGCGCCACAGTGCAGATGAGAGCCGGGTCGCCGAGGCGCGGGACGTGTTTCTCGCTTGCCCAGCGGCCTCCGTCACTTGACCTGGGTATTCCATGCGGACACCCACTCGGCGTAGGGCACGCAGTCCGACTGGCCGTTGTCACAGGTCGCGATCGGCGTCTTCCACAGGCTGATCGAGTTGAAGTAGCTCAGCGGCGCGTTGGCGTGGTACTCCTCGCACGACCCCGCCTGGATCTGGTTCATGTACCCGCAGGCGAGCTTGTTGTCCGGCGTCTCGCCGTAGTTGACGGCCTGCTCGGCCTGGACCTTCGGCGTGCTGATGTACTGCATCCACATGTAGGCGCAGTTCGGGTGGGGCGCCTTGGCCGCGAGCATCCAGGTGTCCGCCCAGCCGGTCGCGCCCTCACTCGGGATCGCGGCGCCGATCGTGAAGTGGTCCGCCTTCAGCGTGCTGACCTGGTAGGGCCACCCGGCGCCGACGATCGCGTTGCCGTTCTTGAAGTCGAAGATCTCCTGGGAGGCAAGGTCCCAGTACTTCTCGATCAGCGGGCGCTGCCCGGCCAGCAGGCTCACCGCCGCCTGGAACTGCGGCTGGGTCAGCTCGTACGGGTCGGTGATGCCCAGCGACGGCTTGTGGGTCTTGAGGTACAGCGCCGCGTCGGCGATCTGGATCGGGTTGTCCGGGACCGTCACCTGCCCCTTGTACTTGGGGTTGTAGATGACGCTCCACGAGGTCGGGGCGGTCGGGAAGTCCTTGGTGTTGTACATCAGCACGTTCGGGCCCCACTGCAGGGAGACCCCGTAGTGCACGCCGTTGATGGTGTTGAAGGCCGGCGACTGGAAGGCGGGGAAGAAGTCCTTCCAGCTCGGGATCAGGTTGATGTTCACCGGGTGCGCGTCGCCCGCGTACAGGATGCGCAGGTCGGCGTCGCCCGAGGAGGACACCATGTCGTACTGGCCGCCGCCGCCGTTCTTCATCAGCGCGACCATCTCGTCCGAACTGCCCGCGTACTTCGCGTTCACCTGGCAGCCGGTCTGCTGCTCGAACGGCTTGACCCACTGCGGCTGCAGGTAGCCTTCCCAGGCGATGAGGTTGAGCTGGCCCTCGCCCTTGCCGATCTTCTGCAGCACCGGCAGGTTCGCGGTGGGCACCGTCTGGCCAGCCGTACCGGCGCCGGCGCCCTGTGAGGTGCTCCCGGCACCCGCGGCGCTGCTGCTGGAGCCGCCGCTGGAACAGCCGGCCGCGATGACCGACGCGACTGCGAGTCCGAGCGCGATCTTCATCGGGCGGGTCCGCCCGCTGGTTCTCGTCATTGGTTTCCCTCCCCTGAGCTCGGGACCCGGTCGGGTCCCTGCGGGATCGTGAATGCCTGTTCGGGCCGCCAGGCGATGCGGACACGGCCGCCCCGCAGATCGCCGGCGGCGGGTGCCTCGGTGTTCTGCCTCGTGACCACCAGTTCGCCGCCGCCGTCCAGGTCCACGACGTAGCGGGTGAGCACTCCCGCGTAGATGACGTCCTTGATCTGGCCGGATTCCACGTGCGTGCCGGGCGGGTCCGGCTGGCCGTCCTCGAGCAGGGTTATCTTCTCCGGCCGCACCGTGATCGTGTGGCCGTCGCGCTCGATCAGATTGGAGACGCCGATGAAGCCGGCCACGAACGCCGTCTGCGGTCGCTCGTATACCTCGGCCGGCCCGCCGATCTGCTCGATGCGGCCCTGGCTGAGCACCGCGATGCGGTCGCTCATCGTCAGGGCTTCTTCCTGGTCGTGCGTGACGTAGACGAACGTGATGCCTACCTGGCGCTGCACCTGCTGCAGCTCAAGCTGCATCTCCTGGCGGAGCTTGAGGTCGAGCGCGCCGAGCGGCTCGTCGAGCAGCAGCACCTCGGGCTCGTTGACGATGGCCCGGGCCAGCGCCACGCGCTGCCGCTGGCCGCCGGAGAGCTGGGCCGGCTTGCGGCTGCCGAGCCCGGGCAGCCGGACCATCTCCAGCGCCCGGCCGACCTTCTCGCGCCGCTCTGCCTTGGGCACGTGCCGCACGCGCAGGCCGTACTCGATGTTCTGCCCCACCGTCATGTGCGGGAACAGCGCGTAGTCCTGGAACACGGTATTGACGTTCCTGGCGTACGGCGGCACCTGCGTGACGTCGCTGCCGCCGAGCTCGATCTGCCCGCCGTCCGGCCGCTCGAACCCGGCGATCAGCCGCAGCAAGGTGGTCTTCCCCGACCCGGACGGGCCGAGCAGGGTGAAGAACTCACCGGCCCGCACGACGAGGTCGACGCCGGCGAGCGCGACCACGTCGCCGTACCGCTTGCGCAGGCCGGCGACATGGATCGCTGGCGCCGCGGCGGCCGGATCACCTGCAGCGGCGGGCTGCGCGGGGCCCGGAACCGTCATCATTCGGCTCGTTGTACCACGGTTCAGCCGGGACCCGCAATGCGGCTACCGGTCGGGCTGCGGTCGCCGTAACCTGGCGTAATGGAGTGGACGGGACAGGTGTACGCCGACACCCCGGCGGTGGCGGCCCAGATCTACATCGAGGCTCCGCCGGAGCGGGTGTGGCCCCTGGTGAGCGACATCTTCCTGATGCCGGGGCTGAGCGGCGAGCTGCAGGAGGTGGCCTGGCTGGACGGGGTGACCGGCCCGGCCGTCGGCTGCCGGTTCGCCGGCCGCAACGCCAACGCGGCCCTGGGCAGCTGGGAGACGGTCAGCACGGTCGTCGAGTGCGACGAGCCGCGCTGCTTCGCGTGGGTGGTGGGCGACCCCGGCCATCCGTCGACGAGCTGGCGGTTCACCCTGCGGCCCGACGGGGCAGGCACCGTGCTGGAGCAGTGGATGCAGATGGGTCCGGCTCGCTCCGGCCTGAGCCTGGCCATCGACGCGATGCCGGACAAGGAGGCCAAGATCGTCTTCGTCCGGCTGCGGGAGCTGGAGGGCGCCATGAAACACAACCTGGCCGCCATCAAGGAGCTGGCCGAACGGGCCCGGTGATGCGGCGCCGTGTGATGCGCACCGCGACGACCATCGAGGGCGCAGCCGGAAAAGAGACGGTCGAGTTCGCCGTCGAGGCGGAGAAGCTCGGCCTGGACGTCTGCTGGGTGGCCGAGGCCTGGGGGGCGGACGCGCCTTCGGTGCTGGGGTATCTCGCCGCCCGCACCGAGTCCATGCTGCTGGGTTCGGGCGTGATCCAGCTCGGCACCCGCTCGCCGGTCACGATCGCGCAGACCGCGATGACGCTGGCACACCTGTCCGGCGGCCGGTTCCTGCTCGGCTTGGGCGTGAGCGGCCCGCAGGTCATCGAGGGCTTGCACGGCATCCCGTTCGGTCATCCGCTGGCCCGCATGCGTGAGACCGTCGCGATCGTGCGGAGCGTGTTCACCGGAGAGAAGGTCAGTTTCGCCGGGACCCAGTACCGTATCCCGCTGGAGGGGGCCAAGGGGGCCCGGCCGATGCGGGTCAGCCTGCCGCCGGTCTCCGTGCCGGTGTACCTGGCCTCGCTGTCACCGAGGATGCTGGAGCTGACCGGCGAGATCGCCGACGGCTGGCTCGGCACGAGCTTCGTTCCCGAGGGCGCCAGCGCCTACTTCACCCACCTGGACGCCGGGCTGGCCCGGGCCGGCCGCAGGCGGGCTGACCTGGACATCTGCCAGGGCGCCGAGATCAACCTGGTCGACGAGGCCGACCTGGCCAGGACCTTGGCCGGCCGGAAGAAGGAGCTGGCCTTCTCCCTCGGCGGCATGGGCTCGGCCACCAGCAACTTCTACAACGACGCCTACAGCCGCCAGGGCTGGGCAGAGGTCGCCGCCCGGGTCCGCGAGCGCTGGCAGGCCGGGGACCGCGACGGCGCGGCCGGCCTGGTCACCGACGAGATGGTCCTGGCGACCACGCTGATCGGCACCGAGGACATGGTGCGCGCCCGGCTGCGGACCTGGCGTGACGTCGGCGTGGACACCGTGCGCCTCTACCCGGCCGGAGACACCCTCGCCGCCCGCCTGGACAACCTCGGCCGGGGCATCGAACTGGTCAGGGCGGCAGGAACCTTATTATCCCGAACGGGGCGTACTGCGTGCCCCGGCCAGCTGCGGTGTCCCGGACCAGGAAGGTATCCGCCGGCTCGTCGCTGACGTGCAGGTACATGTCAAAGCCGGTGAGGCTCAGCAGCCGCCTGACGCTGGGCTGGCAGCCGGTGATGATCAGTTCACGGCCGTGTCCGGCCAGGCTTTCGTGCGCCCACGCCAGGACGGCAAGGCCGGCGCAGTCGGTGAAGCCGAGCGCGGACAGGTCCGCCACCAGGGTCTTCGGTGCGCGGTTCATGGCATTGACCATGGCCTGCCGCAGGTGGTCCGTGCCGCACACGTCAAGCTCGCCTTCGAGCCGCAGCACTGACCGCTGGCCATAGTGCTCGGTGACGGTAGAGAAGGGGCTCACCGCCGTGACCGGACCGTCATCGTCCTGTTTTGCACATGCCACAGATCGTCACCTCCTAGGTGCGATCCGCGGACACACGGCGGAACTAAAGAAACGTAACACACTTAGGGCCAGGTTGCTTCGGTCTCAGGTTGCCTCGGATAGGGCGCGGCCCGGCGAACGCCGGTCCCGGATCTGATCGGCGTCCGGGCCGGTGCTCCCGCCGAGTACCTCGGCGGCCACGTCGGCCACCCGCCGACGCGAATCGCGCGCCTGCTTGCGGAGCACGTTGAACGCGGTCGTCGCGGTCAGCCCGTGGGCGCCCATCAGGTAACCGACCGCGCGCTCGATGACCACGCGGTAGTCCAGGGCGTACTGCAGCTGCTCGGCCACGGCGCCGCGGTCGGCCGCGGCCAGCGCGGTGGCCAGGATCTCCGCGATCAGGCCGCTGTAGCCGCGCAGGGCCTGGATGTCTGAATCGTCCCACTGCGCGGGCTGGTCGCGGTAGACGTTCAGCGTGCCGACCGGGCTGCCGCTGAGCAAGAGCGGTATGCCCGCGACCGCTCGCACCTGGGCCGGCAGGCGCAGGTCCGGCCAGCGGCCGTCGGTGCGCAGGTCGCTGCTGACGATCTCCCGGGCGTAGACGTAGGAGTCGTAGCACGGGCCTTGGCCGGCCGCCGCCTGGGCCTCCTCGAGCTGCCGGCCGCCCTCGTCCGATGCGGCCACGTAGGCCAGATATCCCGACTCGGTGACGAACATGATCCCGGCGCCGCTGTAGCCGAACACCTCGTCCACCGCGTTGACCGTCCGCTTCAGGACGGCGACCACATCGGCGTCGAAGGCCGCCTGCACGCAACCGCTGCAGGCTTGACCGCAGCGCCTCCTCGTCGATGTGGACCATGACTGGGAGGCTACCTGGTCAGCTCGCTGTCGGCCGCTCCCGCGTAAAGTTCCGCGGCCCGCCAGCAGTACCAGGCCGCCACCGACCGGTAGGGCCGGAACCGGTCGCCGAGCGGCTGGAGCTCCCGCGCGGTCGGCGTCGGGACCTGCCAGGCCAGCCCGTAGCCGCGGCGGACGCCGAGGTCGCCGACCGGCCAGACGTCCAGGCGGCGCAGCTGGAAGAGCAGGAACATCTCGGCCGTCCAGGGCCCGATGCCGCGCACCTTCGACAGCCGCGCGACGATCTCGTCGTCGCTTTCTGCGGCCAGCCCTCGCGTCGACAGCACGACCGTCTCGTCGAGCACCTTGGCCGCCAGGTCCCGCAGCGACGCCATCTTGTTCCTGGACAGACCGACCGCGCGCAGCGTCTCGTCGGACAGGGCGATCAGCGGCTCGGCACGCACGTCGCCGTCGAGCGCGTCGATCAGCCGGCCGTGGATGGCGGCCGCCGCGCGCCCGGCCAGCTGCTGGTAGACGATGGCCCGGACCAGCGCGGCGAAGTTTCCCTCCACCGGCGGGGCGAGCTCGGGCGGCCCGGTCAAGAAGAGCAGCCGGTCGATCACCGGGTCCCGGTCGGCCAGGATCCGGGCCGCCGCCTTCGGGCTAGGCTTATCCGTCATCTGATCAGTCTGATCCATACCATCGCAGGGGTTGCCCGGTGACCCGCGCGACGCACCCAGGCAGGCCGGCGGATGCCTCGCTTACCCGCCGCACAGATGGCCAGCACCTGCGACCAGGATTCCCGCGCCGAGCGGCTCGGTCATTCGGGGACCGGTGCGGGCTGTCGGCTGATGACGCCGGTGGCGGTAGTGCAGCCCGCGGAGTCGCGCGCCCGGACGCGGACCGCGTCCGCCTCCGCAGAGGCGGAGACGATGAGCCCCTGCCCGTCGAACAGCGGCGCGACCAGGCGGTAGGAGTAGTCGCAGCGCGGGCGAGCTCGGGCCGGGCCAGTTCGGCCATGAGCAGGGCCTGCAGCGGGCCGTGCACGAGCAGGCCGGGATACCCCTCGGCGCGGGCGTAGTCCCGGTCGTAGTGGATGCGGTGCGCGTTGTAGGTCAGCGCGGAGAACCGGAAGAGCAGGACCGGGTTCACCTCGACCGGCCAGTCGCGGGCGCCGGCGGGCGGCTGGAGATCGGCGGCGCCTCGGCATCAGGCGGCGCCTGCGGATCCAGGGCCGCCGGGGCCGGGGAGTCGGCGGTCGGCGCTCGCGGTAGACGAGGTCCTGCTCCTCGGTGATCACGACCTGGCCGCCCTGGCTGATCTCGGTGCGCACCGTGACGAAGTGCAGCGGGCCGGACCGGCCCTGCTTGCGCGCCGAGCTGGCCTGCCAGGTCCGGCGGGTGGCCTCGGCCCCGGTGCGCAGCGGGCCGTGCTGGCTGACCCGGCCGCCGGCGAACATGCGGCGCAGGCCGGGGCCGGGCGGCGTCGGTATCGCGTCCCGGGCGGGGTGCCCGTCGGCGCCGAGGATGGCCTGCGGCGGCCGGTCCAGCAGGTACACCCAGTGCCACAGCAGCGGCAGCCCGCGTCGGCTTCAGGCAGGGGCACGCCGAGCAGCCCGGCCAGCGCTTCGGCCGGGCCGGGGGTGATCAGCTCGGTGAGCTCCCGGACCCCGGTCACGGTCCGTCCCGCTGCAGGCTCGATGGCCAGATAGCGCGACGATCCGAGCGCGCAGCTGCGGGCGGATCTGGGCGACGGCGATGCCGGGAAGTGCGGGCTAGGCATGACGGGCAGGTCAACCGAGCGTGAAGGGGTCGCGGGTGCCGCCGGTGAGCTCGACCCAGACGGCCTTGGTCTGGGTGTACTCGTGCACGGCGTCGATGCCGTTCTCGCGGCCAAGCCCGGACAGGCCGAAGCCGCCGAAGGGTACGTCGGGGCCGACGACGCGGTAGGCGTTGATCCACACGGTGCCGGTGCGCATGGCGTGCGCCACCCGGTGCCCGCGGTGGATGTCCTTGGTCCACACCGCCCCGGCCAGGCCGTAGCGGCTGTCGTTGGCCAGCGCGACGGCCTCCTCCTCGGTGTCGAACGGGATGACCGCCAGCACCGGGCCGAACACCTCCTCGCATGCGACCGTCATGGTGGGCTTGACGTTGGTGAGCACCGTCGGCTGGACGAAGAAGCCGCCGAGCGCGTCGTCGGCGCGGCCGCCGGCGGCGACGGTCGCGCCCTCGGTGGCGGCCGAGTCGAGGAATGAGAGCACCTTGCGGTACTGCGGCTCGGTGGCCACCGGGCCCATCTCGGTCTCGGCCGCACGCGGGTCGCCGAGGCGGATGGCCCGGGCCCGTTCGGCAATCTTGGCCACGAGCGCGTCGTGCACTCCTGCGCTGACCAGCAGCCGGGAGCCGGCCATGCAGGTCTGCCCGGTGGCGGCGAACACCCCGGCCAGCACCCCGTTGCAGGCCGCGTCCAGGTCGGCGTCGTCGAAGACCAGGTGGGCGGACTTGCCGCCCAGCTCGAGCAGCACGCCGGTGATGTTCGCGGCGGCGGCCTTGGCCACCTCGGCGCCGACTCCGGTCGAGCCGGTGAACGCCACCTTGTCGACGCCGGGATGGGCGGCCAGCGCCTTGCCGACCGCGGGCCCGAACCCGGTCACCACGTTGAAGGTGCCCGGCGGGAACCCGGCCTCGTCCATCAGCGCGGCGAGCTCGACCGCGGAGGCGGGGGAGTAGTCGCTCGGCTTGGCCACCATCGTGCAGCCCGCGGCCAGGGCCGGCGCCAGCTTCCAGCACAGCAGCAGCAGCGGGGAGTTCCACGGCACGATCGCCGCGACCACGCCGGCCGGCTCGCGCCGGGTGTAGACGAGGAAGTTCGGCTTGTCGACCGGGATGGTCGAGCCTTCGAGCTTGTCGGCCAGCCCGGAGAAGTAGTAAAACCACTCCGGGATCGTGCCGAGCTGGCCGCGCATCTCGCGCAGCAGCTTGCCGGTGTCCCGGGTCTCGATCTCGGCCAGCCGGTCGGCGTCCCGCGCGATCAGGTCCGCGAGCCGGCGCATCAGCCGGGCCCGCCCGAACCCGGTGAGCTGCCCCCACGGCCCGGCCAGCGCCCGGCGGGCCGCGGCCACCGCGGCGTCGACGTCCGCGGCGTCGCCGTCGGCCGCGCTGGCCCAGGGCGCGCCGAGGTAGGGGTCGACGGTGTCGTAGCGCAGCCCGGACGCCGCCTCGACCCGGCGCCCGTCGATGACGAGCTGGTACTGCGGCGGGCTAGTCGTGGTCATGATTTCCTCCCGGCCTCGTCGTCACGGTCTGTTCTTGTGTACCCCGGATTTCGGCCAGCACCGAGTCCGTGTGCTGGCCGAGCGCCGGGACGGCGCCCATGGCCGCCTCCCGGCCGGGGACGCTCACCGGCGGGAGCAGCGCCCGGACCGGGCCGGCCGGGGTGTCCACCTCGCGCCACCGATCCCGGGCGGCGAGCTGCGGATGGGCGGCGAACTCCGCGGGCGTGCGCAGCCGGGCGCTGGCGATGCCAGCCTCGTCCAGCAGGGCCACCACCTCGTCGGGGGTCATGGATCCGAGCGCGGCCTCGATGATCGCCGTCAGCTCGCCGTCGTGGGCTACCCGGTCCGGGTTGGTGGCGAACCGCTGTCGTGACCAGGTCCGGCCGGCCCAGCACCTGCTCGCACAGCACAACCCACTCGCGGTCGTTCTGCAGGCCCAGGAACACCTCCCCGCCCGAGGTAGGGGCCGTACGGGGAGATGGACGCGTGCCGGGCGCCGGTGCGCCGGACGTCCTGCTCGCCGTAGACGGTGTAGTAGTAGGGCTGGCTCATCCACTCGCCCAGGGCGTCCAGCAGGGATACCTCGAGGCTGGATCCGCGGCCGGTGCGCTCCCGTTCGTACAGCGCGGTCAGGACCCCGCTGTAGGCGTACATCCCGGCGGCGATATCGGCGACCGAAATGCCGGCCTTGCACGGCGCCTCCGGGGTGCCGGTGACCGAAAGCAGCCCGGCCTCGCACTGCACCAGCAGGTCGTAGGCCTTCTTGCCGGCATACGGGCCGTCCGGCCCGTAGCCGGAGACGGAGCAGCAGATCAGCCGCGGGTGGCGGGCGCGGAGCTCGGCGGCGCCGAGGCCCAGCCGCTCGGCCGCGCCGGGCGCGAGGTTCTGCACGAAGACGTCGGCCCGGTCCAGCAGGGCGGCCAGCGCCGCCTGCCCGTCGGCGGTTTTCACGTCGAGCTCCACCGACTCCTTGCCCCGGTTCAGCCAGACGAAGTAGCTGGCCTGGCCGAGCACGGACCGGTCGTAGTCCCGGGCGAAGTCGCCGGTGCCCGGTCGCTCGACCTTGACGACCCGGGCGCCGAGGTCGGCGAGCTGACGGGTGGCGAAGGGCGCCGCGACGGCCTGCTCCAGCGCGACCACCACGATCCCCGCCAGCGGGAGGCCCTGGCCCTGCGCGGGCTGGCCCTGGTGGGCTGGCCCTGCGCGGACGGCCCCTGCGCGGATGGCACCGTCACGACGTGGCCGGGTGACGCTGGATGAGCTGGCGGGCGATGACGTTGCGCTGGATCTCGTTGGTGCCCTCGCCGACGATCATCAGCGGCGCGTCGCGGAAGTAGCGTTCCACGTCGAACTCGGTGGAGTACCCATAGCCGCCGTGGATGCGCACCGCGTCCAGGGCGACCTCCATCGCGGTTTCCGAGGCGAACAGCTTGGCCATGCCCGCCTCCATGTCCGCGCGCCGGCCAGAGTCGTAGCACCGCGCGGCGTACAGGACGAGCTGGCGGGCCGCGGTGAGCTTGGTCGCCATGTCGGCGAGGTAGTTGCCGATGGACTGGTGCTTCCAGATCGGCTTCCCGAACGCCTCCCGCTGCTGCGCGTAGCGCAGCGCGTCGTCCAGCGCGGCCTGGCCCACGCCGAGCGCACGCGAGGCAACCTGGATCCGGCCGATCTCCAGGCCGCGCATCATCTGCGCGAACCCCTCGCCCTCCCGCTCGCCGAGCAGCGCCGTATCGGGCACCCGGTAGTCGTCAAAGGTGAGCTCGCAGCTCTCGACGCCCTTGTAGCCGAGCTTGGGCAGGTCGCGGGAGACGGTGAAGCCGGGACCCGGTTCGGCCAGGATGATGCTGATGCCGGCGTGCGCGGGCCGGGCCTTGGGATCGGTCTTACAGAGCAGCGCCACTAGCCCGGAGCGGCGGGCGTTGGTGATCCAGGTCTTGGACCCGTTGACGACGTAAGACGCCCCACCCACTCCATCCACGCACGGGGGGCTCCCGCCCCCCGTCCCCCCTGGCCCATCCCCGCTCACTCGGCGGGCTACGGTCCGGATCGCCTGCAGGTCGGACCCGCCGCCCGGCTCGGTCAGCGCCATGGTCGCCCGCAGCTCACCGGTCGCCATCCGCGGCAGGTAGGCGCGTTTCTGGGCCTGCGTCCCGAAGGCCAGCAGCAGCTTGGCCACCACCGTGTGGCCGCCCATCGCCCCGGCCAGGCTCATCCACCCGCGGGCGAGTTCCTCGGTGATCAGCGCGTAGCAGGACGTGCTGACCTGGGTGTCCCCCCAGGGCTCCGGGATGGCCAGGCCGAAGATGCCGAGCTGCTTCATCTGCTCGATGAGCTTGCCCGGGTAGGTGTTGGCGTGCTCGAGCTCACGCACGACCGGCCTGACCTCGCGGTTGACGAAGTCGCGGACGAGCCCGACCATGGCGCGCTCGTCCTCGTTCAGCTCATCCATGCCTGCTCGCCTTCTCCTTCGGTTGCTCGGGGAGCCAGCGCCGCAGCACGCCTGCCGCATTATCCCAGGTCCACGAGGCCGGGTCGGTGTCCAGGCCGCGCACGCAATCGGCCAGCTTGGCCCGCAGCTGGGCCGCCGAGGGGGGCCGTTCCGGGGAGCCCGGCGGGAACTCGCTCTGGCCCGCAGGATCGTCCCGTCGCCGGTGTGGATCTCCGCCTCGAACTCGCCGTCGAGCAGCCAGCTGCCGCCGGGGTCGAGCTTGGTCTCGACCAGGCTGACCAGCCGCCGGGCGGTATCCCGGCGGACCGCCGCGTCGGTGAAGCTGCCGAACCCGGGATACGCGTCGAGCAGCGCGGCCGCGGCCGCGTACTCCAGGCTGAACTTGCCCTGCAGCCCGGACTCGGGACGGTGATGGATCAGCGGCACGACCGTGGCCTCGGGGGTGCGCAGCACGATCCGGCGGATCGCGGCCGGGATCCAGTCCGGAAGCTCCGCCAGCTAGCTCCGACAGGGCGCTGATCGGCCGCTGCAGCGCATAACAGCACGGGTAGAGCTTGACCGCCAGACCGTTCGGTACCGCCGGTCCGGACGGATCCACCGCGGCGGCCGGGAATGCGCCTGCCGCCGACCAGGCCCAGCCACGCGTCGACGGCCTCGGGGTCGGCCTGCGCGCCCGCGGCCGCGAGCCGGGCCGCGCGGATCCCGGCGTCGACGGCGAAGCCGACCTGCAGCGACTTGGCGTCCGTGCCGAACGCCCGCTGGACCCCGCCGGCCGCGGGCACGGCCAGCGCCATGGCCACCGCGATCTTGGTCGGCAGGCAGCCCCAGCGCGACGGCTGCCCCGGCGGCGCTGGCCGGCGCCCCGGCCGTGCAGGTGGCGTGCCAGCCGGCCGAATAGTGCCGCCAGCCCAGGGCCGTCCCCAGCCGCGCCATCACCCCCGCCGCGGCCAGGTAGGCGCGCGGGCCGCCGCCCGTGGCCAGCGCCGTCGGCACGCAGACCGCGCTGACGTGCGTCGTCGACGGCATGTGCAGGTCGTCGAAGTCCAGGACGTGCCCGGCCACGGCCCAGTGCGCGCCGTCGGGCAGGCCCGCGGCCAGCCGGGTGACGCGATGATCGCGGGCGGCGAGCGTGACCGCCACCGTATCCCGCAAGGACCGGTCCGCCAGCGCCAGGTCGTCCGGCTCCGGCTCGAGCTGGGTGGCCCACCGGGCCAGGGTCACGGCCACGGACGTCATCCGACCCGCTCCTTCCCGCCGGCCAAGACGCAGCCACTCTCTCCGGCTACGACGCCGGCTACGACCGCCCCGGCTACGACCGCCCCGGCTACGACCGTCCGGCCACCACACCGCCGCGCCCGGACTTGGCCGACTTAATAAAAGATATGTACGGCCATTTATTCATAAAAGTACGGCTTACGTCAATCCAAGGCGTACGCTCGAGGCATGCAGGTGCGACCCGTCGCCTACCGGACCCTGGCCGCCCAGATCCGGAACGCGATCCGCAACGGCGAATACGCCGACGGCCGCCAGCTGCCCACCGAGGAACAGCTGGTGGCCAGCTTACTCGGTCAGCAGGCAGACCGTCCGGCGGGCGATGCAGGACCTGGTGTCGGAGGGGATCATCTACCGGGTGGCCGGCCGGGGCACCTACCCGGTCGCCGAACAGGACAGGTACGTCAACCATTTCGGCTCCGTGGAGGAGCTGATGGCACTGTCGCTCGACACCGAGTGCGAGGTCGTCAGCCCGCTGCAGCGCCGGGTCGACGTCGAGACCGCCAGCCGGCTCCGGCTCCCCTCGGACGAGATCTTCGCCGTGACGCTCGTCCGCCTGCACGCCGACGTCCCGTTCTGCTACACCTCGGTCTACCTGCCGCCGCGGATCGGGCAGCTGCTGACCGGGTTCGGCGAGCTGTCCGCGGCCGGCCGGCGCAGCCGGGTGACGGTCATCGGGCTGATCGACGCGCGGACGAGCGGATCCATCACCGCCGCGGAGCAGAGCGTCAGCGCGGCCGGCGCCCCGCCGTTCGCCGCCCGGCACCTGGGCTGCGACACCGGTCGAGCCGCTGCTCCGGATCGACCGCCTGTACTTCGACGGCGAGGACACCCCCGTCGAGCTCGCAGTCAGCTACTTCGACCCCGAGCACTACTCCTACCGCGTCAAGCTCCGGCGCAGGTCGCTGTAGCCGAGGCTGGATGGGCGGCACGGCGATCACGGACGTGATCTTCGTTCGCACAAACAGCGCCGGGAACGCCGAGGCGCTCGAGATTCCCGTCGTGATCACGGCCGGTTCGATCCAGGCCAGCGGTTCCCTCACCTCCATCGTCGGGGTGTCTTTGTCCGCGCTGGCCGCTGCGAACACGGCCGGCACCGTGAAGTTCAGTGCTACTAGCTCAAAGGGCAACAGCATCAGTTTTGCGGAGTCGAACTTGCCGGCCGGTCTGGTCTCCGGAAACCCCGTGCTGACCTACGTCGGGGGAACCGCTGTCCCCGGCACGTACGGCAAGGTTGAGGTTACTGCGACCGACACTGACGGCGCTGTGCTGCACGGTGTGTTCAGTCTCACCGTTGACGCGAGCAATGTCTACTCGGCCGGCAGCCACGGTGACGAGGTTAACCCGTTCGGCAACGGGTTCGATGTTTACCAGCAGCACCAGTACCCCGGGGCGGTTATCGCCGGGTGGACCGCGACCCAGGCCGACCCTGCGACGCACTTCCTGCTCCTCAACGGTACGCACCCGGGCGCGGTCAAGTTCGACTACGCGCCCAGCGGGCGAGGGACCGGGCTCTGTGTGTCAGATCCCGGCGGCGGCTGGGCGTCCGACCCACTGCCTGACGGCCTGATCCTGACCGCGTGCAACAACGGTCCGTGGCAGCAGTTCGTTCCGGAGTCGAACGGCACGCTGAAGAACCTGGCCACCGGCCTGGTTGTCAACCCGGACGGCACCGGCGCGCAGCTGCGCGGCGGGGCCGCCGCTACGCCGTGGGGTGGCTCCGTCTACGGCTGGACGGACTACGCCAACCTGCCGGGGTAGGAGGTCATTAACCAAAGCGAAGGGGCACCGCCAGGGCCCCTTCGCTTTTGGTTATGACCGCCACGGGCAGGTTCAGCTGGTCCCCAGCAGGGGCGGCCGCCCGCCGGTGCCCGGGATAAGCTCCCGCGCCGGATGGGCGCGGCCCGCCGGTCCGGCGGCGAACGCGGTCAGGATATTCGCCGTGGCGGCCCGGATGGCGCGCCGCACCGCCGGCGGGGCGGGCGCCGGGCAGCCCGCCGCCTCCGGGAGGGCGCACATCCAGTCCTCGGTGCCCGAATCGAATACGCCGGCGCCGCTGGCGGCCACGTAGTAGCTGACGTCGCTGTAGGTGGGCGCGGCGCCGCAGCTGACCGGCGACCGGGCCAGCACCTCGATCGGCCTTGGCGTTGGTTCCGCCGGGTTAACCTGGTCGAATTCCGGGCCCACCAGCCCGGGCAGCGACTCGCCCGCGTGCACGCCGCCGCCGGCCCACACCCAGCTGCCCGGGTCGGTCACGACCATCGGGAAGTTGCTGGTGACTGAGCAGACGTAGGACTGGCCGATCAGGGAACTCTCCGGGTCCGCGTCCGGCGGGGTCGGCCAGTTCCCGGTCACCAGCGCGTTGTCCTTGCCGTAGAGCGGATCTTCCTGCGGGTCCTTGTAGTTCACCTCGATCCGGTCCGGGCCGAGCGGCGACGGCTCGAACCGGATCTTCCGGAAGATCGCGTTGGCGCCGAAGAAGGCCACGTTCACGCCCTGATCGCGGGCCCGCGTCACGGCGGCCCGCATGGCCGGCGACCAGTACTCGTCGTGCCCCTCGCTGATCATGGCCCGGGCGCCGGCCAGCACGTCCGGGTACAGGTCGAGGTCGACGCTGGTGATGTAGGCCAGCGGCAGCCCGAGTCGTTCGGCGAAGGCGACCAGCGGGAGCTCCAGCTGGAAGTAGGCCCCGGCCCCGTTGTCATAGGAGATGGGCCGGTCAAAGGTGACCCGGCGGCCGCGGCTGGCGAAGCTGCCGCCGGGGCCACCGTACAGGCTGTACTGGCCCCAGCCGTTGTAGGCCTGGTAGGACGTCACCGCCGAGACCAGCACGACCCGGCTTGCCGTCGACGGCGAGCGGATCACGATCGGCACGTAGCTCTGCACCCCCGTCGAGGCGTCCAGCCGCAGGAGGTACGAACCGGGCGGCCAGCCGGCCGTGGGCACGGTCAGGCTCGGTTGCCAGGGCGCCACCGCCATCGATCCCGGCTGGACGATCTTCGCCCCGGGCTGGTAGCGCCCCGGCGCCGCCGGCGAGGTCCACACCAGGCGGGCCAGGTCGCCGCCGTACCAGCCCATCCGGAACGCGCGGACCCGGAAGCTGCGCGCCGTGGTCGACACGAACAGCCGGAACGAGGTGCCGGGCAGCACGTCGGTCCGGTCGGTGAACCCCTGGAGCTGGTAGAGATGACCGGGATGCGTGATCCGCCAGCGCGGGTCACCGGGCAGCGCGTTCTCGGCTGGAGTCCCGGCCGCGGCCGGGGCGGGAGCCCGGGTTGCCCGCGGAGCGACGGGGCGGGCTGGGGGCGGGGCGGTGCAGGCCACCACCACCAGCGCGCAGGCCGCCAGCAAGCACGCCACCAGCTCGGGCCAGGGTCGTCTGGCGCTGGGAGGGCGGGCTCGCATGCTGACGATGTTGACATCCTCCCCCGCCTGAAGGCGGGATTCCAGCTGCTACGCCGATTGGAGCAGCAGGAGTCGGCCGTGCTGCCGGACGACTTCAGCTGACCGCTCTCCCGACTGTGCGCGCCCTTACCCTTGGCGGGTGTCAGCTGCATTGTCACCTCGATGGTGACCCGACCGGCGGGGCGAATGTTTTCGGATTTGAGACTTTTCCTGTCCTTTAGGCCCGGAGCCGTAAGCAAACCGTCGCGGAACCGGGATGGCGGTGCCGGGCCAGCCGCGTCGGCGGATGCCTAGTCAACGCGGACCCGCTAGCGCATGATGAGAAGGTTCCCGACGGGGTCGGCGCCGGATTTCACGGGCCTGGGCCGGTTGATCCCAGGAAGCTGGGTGCGCAGTGAGCGAGAACGAAGAGCGCACCGCGGTGCAGGCCGCACCGTCGGGGGGCGCTCCTGCCCAGCGAACCGGACGCCAGCGACGTCCGACCGGTGCGCCGCCGCCGCTGCCGCATCCGCTCACGGTCAGCACCACGGCGTGGCTCCTGCTCGCGGCCTTCATCCTGGCGGGCGCCTTCCTGGTGTCTGAGCTCGGGCCGTGGCGCCGGACCGATGACCAGGTCAGCATCTGGATCCTGCGCCAGCTCGCCGGGGTGAGAACTCCGTGGCTGACCGATGTCGCCACCGGGATCAAGGCGGCCGGGACCGGCTGGCAGGTCGCGGTCGGGGTGTCGGTGGTGGTGCTGACCATGGTCTTCCGCCGCTGGCGGCACTTGCTGGTGTTCCTGGGCAGCCTGTTTTTCCTGGAAGTAGTCGCCGGGAATCTGATCTATTACAACCTGTCCCGGCCGCGCCCGTACGGCGTGCTCATCATCGGCACCTGGGGCGGGTACTCGGCGCCGTCCATCCCGGTCGCCGGGCTCACGATCTTCCTCATGGGCGCGGTGTACTGCCTGGTCGTGCCGGGCCGCCCCCGCACCTGGGCCAAGGCCGCGGCGGCCGTGCTCATCGCCGTGTTCTGCCTGGCCCGCCTGTACCTGGCCGTCGATAACCCCGACGACGTGCTCCTGGGCGTGGCCCTCGGGGTCGCGGTACCGGTCGCGGCGTTCCGCTACTTCACCCCGAACGAGATATTCCCCGTCGTGTACCGCCGGGGCCGGACCGCCCACGTCGACGTCGGCGGTCGGCGCGGCGACGCGATCCGGACGGCCGTGCGCGACCAGCTCGGGCTGGCCGTGCTGGAGATCAAGCCCGTCGGCCTGGAATCGTCGGCCGGCTCGACGCCGCTGCGGCTGCGCGTCGAAGGGGGCCCAGAGGAGTACCTGTTCGCGAAGCTTTACACCAAGGGCCACGTCCGCGCCGACCGCGGGTACAAGCTGTGGCGGACGATTCGCTACGGCTCCCTGGAAGACGAGCATCCCTTCCAGACCGTGCGTCGGCTGACCCAGTACGAGGACTACGCCCTGCGGCTGCTGCGCGACGCCGGGATCCGCACCGCCAGGCCGCACGGGATCGTGGAGATCACCCCGGAACGCGAGTACATGATCGTCACCGAGTTCTTCGACGGTGCGGTCGAAATCGGCGACGCCGACGTCGACGACCACGTGATCGACCAGGGGCTGCTGCTGGTCAGGAGGCTCTGGGACGCCGGGATCGCGCATCGGGACATCAAGCCCGGCAACCTCATGGTGCGCCGGGGGGAACTGCTGCTGATCGACGTGATGTTCGCCCAGGTGCGGCCCTCGCCGTGGCGGCAGGCGGTGGACCTCGGCAACATGATGCTGGTCCTCGCGGTGCGCACCGACCCCCACCGGGTCTACCAGCGGGCGCTGCGGTACTTCACCCCGGCCGAGCTCGCCGAGGCGTTCGCCGCCACCCGCGGGGTGGCCAGCCCGACCCAGCTGCGCGCGTTCATGAAACGGGACCCGCGTGACCTGCTCGGCACGTTCCGGGCGCTGGCTCCGCCCCGGGAACCGATCCCGCTGCAGCGCTGGAGCCTGCGGCGGGTGGGCCTGGCCTTCACGGTGCTCGCCGTCACCGTCATCGCTCTCGCCGTCAGCGCCCAGGCCTTCCGTCCGGTCGGGGACATCGGGGCCGACCCTCCGCCGTGCGGGACCGGTCACTCGATGATCCTGGCCGCGCAGGCGGTCCCGTCGGCGGCGCTGGTGCCCTGCATCGCCGCGCTCCCCTCGGGCTGGCAGGCGGGCGGCGCCGACATCGCCACCGGGCACTCCAGATTCTGGCTGAATTCCGATCAGGCCGGCGCCCCGGCCGTCACCATCACCCTGTCCGCGACCTGCGACGTGGCCGGCGCCCGGCCGGTCCCGTCCGACCAGCCGGGAACGCGGCGCTTCGACCGCCCGCTGAGCCAGCGCCCGCAGTTCGCCGCCCTGCGCTTCTACACCTTCCCCGGCGGCTGCGTCACCTACCAGTTCACCTTCGTGCCCGGCGCGTCCCCCCTGCTGGCGATCCCGGTCAACGGCGCGGTGGGCTTCGTCCCCCGGGCCACGCTGGTGGAGCACATCAGGAACACCGAGGGCCTGGCGCTGTGCGGGCGGGGGGCGCCATGTCCCGGGTAGAGGAAGAGCCGGTCCTGGCCGCCCCGGGGCGGGACGCGGCGCTCACCGCGGCGGTGCTGGCACTCACCGCGGTGGTGTTCGCCCTGGTCGCCGACCACGGCATCCTGGCCCGCGTCCAGCGCGTCGATGACGCGTGGCTGCGGCTCATGGTCTCCAGCCGGTCGGCGCCGGTCACCGCGATCGCCAGGTTCCTCAACCTGCTCGGGCTGGTCTACGTGACGCTTCCGGTCCGGATCGCCATCGCCGGCTTCCTCGCCCTGCGCCGCAGGTGGTGGCATCTGGCCGCGTTCGCCTCGGCCGTGGTGCTCTCGGAGATCCTGATCGGCACGCTGAAAGACGTCTACGACCGGGCCCGGCCGCCCGGTTCGCTTGTGGCCACCAGCGGGGCCTCGTTCCCCTCCGGGCACTCCATCGCGGCCTCGGTGACCGTCGTCGCCGCGGTCATCGCGCTGGTGCCGCCCGGGCGCGCGCGGGTGGCGTGGGGCGCGGCCGCGGCGGGTTTCTCGGTCCTGATGGCGCTGTCCCGGGCCTACCTGGGCGCCCACTGGCTGTCCGACGCCATCGCCGGGGTCCTGCTCGGGACCTCGTGCGCGCTGCTGGCCGCGCTCGGGGCGGACGGGCTCCAGCGCCGCCGCCGTGCCGATCGGCCAGGAGCCCATCCGCCCGTGTCCGATACCGCCCGCCCGGCGGACCGGCGATGAGCAGCCCTCCGGTCGCCGTCGCGGCGCGACACGTCATGCCGTCCTCCCGCTACCGTCACCCGGGCGACGTGATCCGGCTGATCGCGGCGGGTTTCCTGCTCGCCTGCTCGCTGGGCGCCTCAGCGGCCGCGTTCCGGTGGCTGCTCGGGCCGTCCGCGTCCGTGCCCGGCGGCGCTCGGCCCGGCCGGCCGGGTCATCACCGGCCTGGTGCAGGTGGCCTGCCTGGCCGGAGCGGCCGTGGTGGTCGCGGCCACGCTGCGCAGGCGCCGGTTCCGGCTGCTGGCCGGGCTGGCCGCCGGGGCGGTGGCCGCCGCCGGCCTCGCGGCCGGGATCTTCGCCCTGCTCGGCGGCCCGCGCCCAGCCGCGCTCACCGCCAACCAGGCGCGCGGTTCCTGGGTGGCCGGCGCCGCGTTCCCCGCCCCGGCGCTGTTCGCGTCGGCGGCCGCCGTGGTCGTGGCCGCCGCGCCCTGGCTGAGCCGGCCGTGGCGCCGGGCCGCCTGGCTCACGCTGCTGCTGGCCGCCGTGGCGCGGATCGTGGTCGGCACCGCCGCTGCCGATGGAGCTGATCCTCGCCTTGGCCGCCGGGGTGACGGTGGGCGCCGCGGTGCTGGTGACGTTCGGCGTGCCCGACCGGCGGATCGGACCCGGCGAGATCGCGGCGGCGCTGCGGCTCGCGGGCCTGCCGGTGATCTCGGTCCGCCCGGCCGAGGTCGAGACCAAGGGCTCCAGGAAGTTCGAGGCGGTCGCGGCGGACGGGCGGCGGCTGTTCATCAAGGCCCTGGGCTCGGACCAGCGCGACGCCGACCTGCTGTACCGGGCGTACCGGGCGGTGCGGCTCCGGAATGTCGGCGACACCCGCCCGGCCGCCTCGCTCTTCCACGCGGTCGAGCGGCAGGCCCTGGCCGGCGTCATGGCCGAACGGGCCGGGGTTTCCGTTCCCGGCGTCGACCGGATCGTCCGGGCCGGGGACACCGCGCTGCTCGTCATGGACTGGGTCGACGGCTGCTCACTGGACCGGCTCCCGGCTGCCCAGGTCGGCGACGACCTGCTCGCGCGGCTGTGGGCCGAGGTGGGCTCGCTGCACCGGGCCGGGATCGCCCACCGCTCCCTGCGCGCCGCCAACGTGATGGTCGGCCCGGCCGGCCAGCCCATGATCGTCGACTTCGGCTTCTCCGAGCTCGCCGCCACGCCACGGCAGATGGACCTGGACGTGGCCGAACTGCTCGCCTCGCTGGCCGCCCTGGCCGGCGAGGACCGGGCCGCCTCCGCCGCCGCCGAGGTCCTCGGCGGCCAGGAGTGGCGCGGTCGCTGCCGCTGCTGCAGCCGCTGGCCCTGTCCGCCGCCACCCGCCGCGCGGTCGAGGGCCAGGACGGCCTGCTGACGCGGACCCGGGCCGCGGCCGCCGCCGCCAGCGGCCAGGAGGCGCCGGACCTGGCCCGCGTGCAGCGGGTGCGGCCCCGGACCCTGCTCGCCATCGCCGCGGCGGCCGCCGTGTTCTACTTCGTGCTGCCCGACCTGGCCAAGGTGGGGGGCGGCTGGCAGGCCTTGCAGTCGGCGGACTGGATCTGGCTGCCCGTCATTATCGCCTTCTCGGCGCTGACCTACCTGGCCAGCGCCATCTCGCTGCTCGGCAGCGTGGCCGTCCGGCTGCCGTTCTGGCCCACGGTGCTGACCCAGGGCGCCTCCTCGTTCGTCAACCGGGTTTCGCTACGGCAACGTCGGCGGCATGGCGCTGAACGTCCGCTACCTGCAGAAATGCCGGCGTCGAGCCGTCCGCGGGCGTCGACCGCCGTCGGGGTCAACGCGCTGGCCGGGGTCATCGTCCACGCGATCCTGCTGGTGGTCTTCTTCAGCTGGGCGGGCCGGGGCCTGGGCCGGGCGTTCAAGCTGCCGTCCAGCAGCACGCTGCTGGTGATCCTGGCCGTCGTGGCCGCCGTCGCCGGCCTGGTCATGATCACCCGCCAGGGACGCCGGTTCGCGGTCAGGAGGCTGCTGCCCTCGGTGCGGTCATCCCTGGCCAGCCTGCGGCGGGTGGCGCGGAGCCCGGTCAGGCTGGCGTTGCTGTTCGGCGGTTCGGCCCTGGTCACCCTGGCCTACATCGCCGGCCTGGTGGCCTCGGTCGAAGCCTTCGGGGTGACCGCGGGCATCGCGCCAGATCGGCGCGGTCTACCTGGGCGCCTCCCCGGTCGCCGCCGCCTCGCCCACCCCGGGCGGCCTCGGCGCCATGGAGGTCGCGACCATCGCGGGCCTGACCGGCATCGGCATCCCCTCCGGGCCGGCCGTGTCCGCGGTGCTTCTCTACCGGCTGGCCACCTACTGGCTGCCCGTGCCGCCCGGCTGGCTCTCCTGGCGGCTGCTCCAGCGCATGGACTACATCTAGGCGCCGCCCTCACTCAGTGACGATGGCGCGCAGCACGTTCAGCTTGGCGGCCCGGCGGCTGGGCAGGATCGCCGCGACCACGCCGGCCACCCCGGCCAGCAGGACCATGATGATCAGGGTCAGGTACGGCACGCTGAACACGCTGATGCCGTTGCTCTGCTGCGCCCGGACGAGCGCCCAGCCGAAGAACACCCCGACCACCAGGCCGAGGAACGTGCCCTGCAGGGCGATGATCACCGACTCCCAGCGGATCGTGCCGCGGAGCTGGCGGCGCGTCATGCCCACCGCGCGCATCACGCCGAGCTCGCGGGTCCGCTCGAAGATCGACAGCGCGAGCGTGTTGCCGATGCCGAGCAGCGCGATGACGATGGCCAGGGCGAGCAGCGTGTAGATGAGCGCCAGTATCTGGTTGATCGGCTTGGTCTGCTCCGCCTTGTAGGCGGCCTGGTCCTGGACGGTGGTGCCGGGTGCGTACTGCGCCGCCACCGTCTTGACCGCGGCCAGCGCGGCCGCGGTGGTCGCGCCGGGTGCCTTCTTCACGAACACCTGGGCATCGAAGTGGGGGGCGGCGAAGTTGGCGTCGTAGCCGGGCGTGCCCAGGAAATAGCTGGTCTTGCTGCCCGGGTTGGCCGACGGCGCCGCCTGGTTGTCGCCGTAGATGAGGGCGACCCGCAGCGTCTTCGGCCCGGTGTCGCGGAACACGACGGACACGGGGCTGCCGAGCGTGAGGTGGTGCTTGGTGGCATCGCCGTAGTAGACGGCGATGCCGTCCGCGCCGAGGGCGCCGATCGACCCCTGCACCGGGCTGACGTTGAAGATCTGGCCGGCCGTGCGGGGATCGACCGCCGCGATCATGACCGGCTGGCCGAGGATCAGCATGGACCCGGTGCGTTCCCCGGTGGCCGCGGCCACCTGCGGAAGCGTGTTCAGCCGCTGGGCCAGCGCGGGGGCGACGCCGCCGCCCGACGCCCCGGCGCCGGAGTTGATCACGAAGTCCCCGGCGAATGACCGGTCGATGGTCGCGTTGATCGACGCCTTGGCGGAGGAGGCGAAGATCGAGATGAACGCGATCAGGCCGACCCCGATCATCAGCGCGGAGGCGCTGGCCGCGGTGCGCTTGGGGTTGCGCATGGTGTTCTCCCGGGCCAGGGTGCCGGTCACGCCCTTGATGCGGGGCAGCGGGGCGCCGATCGCCCGGCTCAGCGGCAGCGCGATCGTCCGGCCCAGCACCGACACGCCGAGGAAGACCAGCAGCACGCCGACGCCGACGACCAGGAAGGCGCTGGACACGTGGCCGAACAGGCCGGTGAACAGCGCGGCCACCCCGAGCGCCAGGATGCAGAGGCCGACCACCAAGCGCTGCTTGGAACCGTAGCCGGTGCTGCCCACGGTCGCCTCCTGCATGGCCGCGACGGGCGGCACCTTGGCCGCCTTGCGGGCGGGGGAGATGGCCGCGATCAGCGTGACGCCGATCCCGATCACCAGCGAGGCCACGACCGTCCTGGCGTTGAGGACCAGGCTCCCGCCGGGAAGGCTGAGCCCGAACGCGGACAGCAGCGCCTTCAGGCCCGCGGCCACCGCGACTCCCGCGGCCAGCCCGAGCACCGCGGCGATGACGCCGACCGCCAGGGCCTCGATGAGCACCGAGGCGAGGACCTGGCGCCTGCTGGCGCCCAGCGCCCGCAGCAGGCCGTTCTCCCTGGTGCGCTGGGCCACGGTGATGGCGAACGTGTTCAGGATGATGTAGGCGCCGACCACCAGGGCCACGATGGCGAAGATCAGGAAGAACTTGCCGAAGATCGACAGGGCCTTCTGGAACTGGTCCTGTTGTTCCTTGATGGCGGCCGCCCCGGTCAGCGCCTCGGTGCCGGGCGGCAGCGCGCGCTTCAGGTTGCTGACCAGTTGCTGCTGGGACACCCCCCGGTCAGCGACGAAGCCGATCGAGCTGAACTTGCCGGGTTCGGCGACCAGTCGCTGGGCGACCGGCGTGGTGAACAGCACCACGGACGCGCCGGCCAGGTTGTCGGCGGTACCGAAGCCCGCGATCCCCGCGATGCGGACCTGCTGCGGCGGCCCGTTCGCGATCACCGTCGTGGTGTCGCCCACGGCCAGGTGGCCGAGCCTGGCGCTCTGCTTGTCGATCACGATCTCGTCGGGCGCCTGCGGGGCGTGCCCGGCCACCAGGTGGAACGGGTTGAGGGCCGGGACGGTGCTCCAGTTGCCGCCCAGGGTGGGCGCGCCGCTCCCCGGATTGCCGATCGGCTTGCCGTCCTTGCCGATCAGCCGCGTGTACCCGAAGGCGCTGCCCTCGGCGGCGGCTACCCCGGGCACGTGGCTCAGCGCCGGGACCAGGGACGCGTCGATATTCGGTCGCTGTTCGCCCATTTGATTCGGACCGTTGAAGACCGCCTTGGCGCGGACAATGGCGTCGGTGCCTTGGTAGACGCTGGCCGACAGGTTGTTGAAGATGCTGCTCATGGTGTCGGTGAGCACCAGCGTTCCTGCCGTGAACGCGACCCCGAGTATCACCGCCAGGGCCGTGGTGACCAGCCGTAGTTTGCGGGCGAGCAGGCTTTGCAGGGCGATCTTGAACATCGTGGCTCACTCCCCGAAGCGGCTCATCCGCTCCAGCACCCGCTCGGCCGTCGGCTGGTGCATCTCATCGACGATCCGCCCGTCGGCCAGGAACACGATCCGGTCGGCGTAGCTGGCGGCCATCGGGTCGTGGGTGACCATCACGATGGTCTGGCCCATCTCGTCTACGGCCCGGCGCAGGAACGTGAGCACCTCGGTGCCCGCCCGGGAGTCCAGGTTGCCGGTCGGCTCGTCGGCGAAGATGATCTCGGGCCGGCTGGCCAGCGCCCGGGCCACCGCGACCCGCTGCTGCTGGCCGCCGGACAGCTCGCTGGGCCGGTGCTCGAGCCGGTCGCCTATCCCCGTGATCTCGATGACCTTGCTGATCCACGCCTGGTCGCCCTTGCGGCCGGCCAGCAGCAGCGGAAGGGTGATGTTCTTCGCGGCGCTGATCGTCGGCACCAGGTTGAAGGCCTGGAACACGAAGCCGACGCGGTCCCGCCGCAGGATCGTCAGCCGCTGGTCGTTGAGCGTGCTCAGGTCCGCGTCACCGATGAAGGCCCGGCCCGATGTCAGGTTGTCCAGGCCGGCCACGCAGTGCAGCAGGGTGGACTTCCCCGAGCCCGAGGGTCCCATGACGGCGGTGTAGCGGCCGGCGGCGAACCCGACCGTGACGCCGTCCAGCGCGCGCACCTCGGTCTGGCCCTTCCCGTAGATCTTGACGGCGTCCTCGGTCCGGGCGGCCGTTTTCTGCTCAAGCCGGGCAGTCGGGGAGGTCATCACATCGGCCATGGCAGGCCTCCATTCGGCCGGGTACGGTGCGGCCGCGGGCCGCGTCCCAGACTTCCAGGATGCGGGCGGACGGCCCGGCGGACATCCGGGGAATCCCCGATGCCCGCACGGATTTCAGCGGTCGGCCGGGGCGCTCCGGCCAGCAGCGCACCGTGTTCGGAGCTGGGACGTGATCAGGCCTGCCGCCGCGTCGGCGGCCAGCCCCAGCGCCGCTCCGCCCGCGATGTCGAGCGGGAGATGGGCGCCCACGTAGAGGCGGGTCAGCCCGACCAGGGGCATGGCGGTCAGGGTGAGGGCGCGGTCCGTCGGGCCGAGCCGGGGCAGGGCGGCGGCGCCTAGGGCGACGGCGACGGCCGCGTGCCCGGACAGGTACCCGAGCCCGGCGGCTTCCCGGCCGCGGCCGCGGATCCCGGGCAGCAGCGCCACCGGCCGGGGTCGGCGCACCACCTGCTTGACCAGCTTCGCCACCGCCCAGGCGCCAGTGCCGCCGAGGAGGAGCCGCGCTGCCAGTTCGCCGTCTCCGGCCCGCCAGGCCGCGGCCGCGGCCGCGGGCACGGCGCCGAAGGCGCCCATCTGCATTACGACCCAGGCGGGCGGGTACAGCGCGTCGGGCAAGCGTTGACGGCCCGGAAGGCCCTGGCCTCGCAGGCGCCCACCCGGTCGCGGTGCACGGCGCCGGCCGTGGCCAGCAGCGCGGCGATGCCCACGCCGAGCCGGACCCGGGGATCGGCCAGCGCCTCCGAAGCTCCACAGGGCCGACCATAGCTGCCGCAGCCTGCCGGGTCGGCCTCGGGCCTGGGAGCCGCCGGAAATCCGTACCGGCATCGAGGATTCCCCGGATGCCGGCCGGGCCGCGGGCCGCCATTGTCGGAAACATGCTAGCGCAGCGTGGCCGTCGCCGAGGAGACCCGTGGCTGATGAGACCGACCGTCGTCTCTTCCTGGTCGAGCATGACCTGCGCGGCCTGTCGCCGTGGCAGCTGGCCACCGTGCACCGGGCCCTAGACGAGGCCGTCCGCCGGGAGAACCAGCGGGGCGGCCAGATCCGCTACGTGCAGCGCATCTACGCGCCGGACGAGCAACGGTGCCTGTGCCTGTTCGAGGCCGCCGGCCCGGACCTGGTCCGCAGCGTCAACGATATCGCCCAGTTCCCGCTGGCCCGCGTCATGGCGGTGCTGAGCTCGGTACCGGACGATGGCCGCAGACGTAGCGTCATCGCCGCCGCCGGCCTCGCGCTCGCCATCGCCTGCACGGCCTGCACGGCCTGCATCGGCCAGCTCGTCGGGGCAGAGCCAGCCCGGACCGGCCTCCGCGGGCGAGTGCCGGTCCGGCGGTGATCACGGTCGGATCGTTCGATTTCCCGGAGAGCGTCCTGCTGGCCTACCTGTACGCCGGAGCGCTCTCCGCCCGGGGCTACCCGGTCCGCGTGCTGCCCGACCTGCGGCTCGCGGGAACTGGTCGACCCGGCCCTCATGACCGGCCTCGTCCAGCTGGTCCCCGAGTACACCGGGTCGGCGCTGGAGTTCGTCAGCCTCGGCCGGGCCCACGCCACCGCCGAGCGTCGCGGCCACCGCCGCGGCGCTGGCGCAGATGGATGGCCGGCGCGGGGCATCGTCACCGCCCGGCCGGCGGCGGCCCAGGACGGCAACGCCATCGTGGTGACCGCCGCCACGGCGGCCCGCTACCGGCTGCGCACGATTTCCGACCTCGCCCGGGCGGCACCAGGGCTGGTGTTCGGCGGGCCGCCCGAATGCCCGGAGCGCCCGTACTGCCTGCCGGGCCTCCGGCGGGCCTACGGGCTGCGGTTCCGCGCGTTCGCCGCGCTCGACGCCGGGGCCCGCTGACCAGGCAGGCGCTGGAAGTCGGGGACATCGGCGTGGCGCTGCTCTTCACCACCGACCCGGCCATTGAGGCGCAGCATCTGGTCGAACTGGCCGACAACCGGGGTCTGCAGCCGGCCGAGAACGTCGTTCCGGTGCTCCGGCGAGCCACCGCCGACCGGTACGGCCCCGGCCTGCTCGCCGCGCTCGATGCCGTGTCCGCGCGCCTGTCCACGGCCGCCCTGCCGGGCTGGACGCCGAGGTGGAGCTGGACAGCCGCGACCCGCGCGCGGTGGCCCGAGCGCTGGCTCCGGGACCAGGGGCTCAGCCGCGTCGGGGGCGTCGTGAGCGACGCCACGGCGCCGATGCCGGCGGTCCGGCGGACCAGGCGGCAGCGCCGCCCGACCGGCGCGCCGCCGCCGCTGCCCCGCCGGATCGGCCCGAGCACCACGGCGTGGCTGGTGCTCGCGGCCATCCTCGTGACGCGGCGCGTTCGCAGTCTCGGAGCGCACGCCCTGGCTGCGGGCCGGCGACCAGCCAGCACCTGGCTGCTGCGGCAGCTGGCGGCCGTCCGGACGCCCTGGCTGACCGACCTGGCCAACTGGATCAACGCGACCGCTTGACCTGGCACCCGGCGATCGGGGTGGCCGTCGTGCTGCTGATCATCGTATTCCGGCGCTGGCGGCACCTGCTGGTGTTCACCATCTGCCTGTTCTTCCTGGAGATCGTCGGCGGCTTGATCTACAACGGCCTGTCCCGGCCGCGGCCGTACGGCGTGCCGATCATCGGCAGGTGGGACGGCTACTCCGCCCCGGCCCGGTCGTGGCTGGCGCTCACGTTCTTCCTGATGGCCGCCGTCTACTGCCTGGTCGTGCCCGGCCGGCCGCGGTCGTACGCGAAGGCCGCGGTGGCGGCGGTGGTGGCGCGTCCTCTGCCTGTCCCGGCTCTACCTGGCCGTCGACCATCCGGACGACGTGCTGTCCGGCGTCGTGCTGGGCGTGGCCATACCGGTGGCGGCGTTCCGGTTCTTCACCCCCAACGAGCTGTTCCCCGTCTCCTACCGCCGCGGCCGGACCGCGCACGTGGACGTGACCGGCAGCCGCGGCGCGGCGATCCGGCAGGCCGTCCACGACCAGCTCGGGCTGACCGTCCTGGAGATCAAGCCGGTCGGCCTGGAGTCATCGGCCGGGTCGACGCCGCTGCGGCTGACCGTCGAGGGCGACCCGGACGAGTACCTGTTCGGCAAGCTCTACACCCTCGGCCACGTTCGCGCCGACCGGTGGTACAAGCTGTGGCGCACCATCTTGTACGGCGCCCTGGAAGACGAGCACCCGTTCCATTCGGTGCGGCAGCTGACCCAGTACGAGGACTACGTGCTGCGGCTGCTCCGGGACGCCGGGATCCGCACCGCCGCGCCGCACGGGATCGTGGAGATCACGCCGGAACGCGAGTACCTGCTCGTCACCGAGTTCTTCACCGGGGCGGTCGAGCTCGGCGAGGCCGACGTCGGACGACGGCGTCATCGACCAGGGGCTCCTGCTGATCAGGAAGCTGTGGGACGCCGGCCTCGCGCACCGCGACATCAAGCCGGGCAACCTCATGGTCCGCGACGGGGAGCTGCTGCTGATCGACGTGGCCTTCGCCCAGGTCCGCCCGTCGCCCTGGCGGCAGGCGGTCGACCTGGGCAACATGATGCTGGTCCTGGCGGTGCGCACCGACGCCGAGCGGGTGTACCGCCGCGCGCTCGGTTACTTCACCCCCGATGAGCTGGCTGAGGCATTCGCCGCGACCCGGGGGGTGGCGAGCCCGACCCAGCTGCGCGCGTTCATGAAACGGGATCCGCGCGACCTGCTCGGCGAGTTCCGCGCGCTGGCGCCGCCGCGGCGGCCGATCGTGCTGCAGCGCTGGGGAGCCCGGCGGGTGATCGTCGCCGCGGCGATGCTCGGCGCCGCCCTGGTGGCCGCCGACCTCGCCGCCGACGCGTTCCATCCGGCGGTCAACATCGGGACAGCCGCCCCGGTCTGCGGCACCGGTCACTCCATGATCTTGTCCGCGCAGGCGGTGCCGTCGTCGGGGATGCTGCCGTGCATCGCGGCGCTGCCCTCCGGCTGGACCGTCGGAGGCGCCGACATCACCAGCGGCCGGTCCGTGTTCTGGCTGGACTCCGATCAGGCCGGCCCGCGGGCGGTCACCGTCAGCCTGACCGCCGCCTGCGACACCTCCGGGGCCGTGCGGATCCCGTCCGACCAGGCCGGAGCGGAGCGTTTCGAGCGCCCGCTGAGCCTGCAGCCGCGGTTCACGCTGACCCGGATGTACACCTTCGCCGGCGGCTGCGTCACCTACCAGTTCAGCTTCGTGCCCGGCGCGGCCCCCCTGCTGGCGATCCCGGTCGACACCGCGGTCGCGTTCGAGCCGCAGCTCCGACTCTGGTCGCGCACGTCCGGCGGACTGAGGGCCTGGCGCTGTGCGGACGGGGTGCCGCCTGCCCCGGGTAGCCTGCACCCCGAGGCCGGACGGTTGTGTCCGTTGCCGGCCATGGCCGGGCGGCTTAGCGTGGGATGCAGGAATGGGTGCTGGGAGGTCGGCTGGAGGGCTGCGCGGTGAGCTGACCGAGTTCGTCGGGCGGCGGGCCGAGCTTGCCCGGGTCCGTGACGCGCTGGCGGGCGCGCGGCTGGTCACGCTGACCGGGCCGGGGGGCATCGGCAAGACGCGGCTGGCGCTGCAGGTGGCGGCCGGGGCGGGGCGGGCGTTCCGGGATGGGGTGTGGCTGGCGGAGCTGGCGGGGCTGCGGGATCCCGGGCTGCTGGTGGGCGAGGTGGCGCGGTCGCTGGGGCTCTCGGATAAGTCGGCGCGGTGGGCGGTGGCGTCGCTGGCGGATTACCTGCAGACCCGGCAGGTGCTGCTGGTGCTGGACGGGTGTGAGCACCTGGCGGATGCGTGCGCGGTGATGGCGGACGCGCTGCTGCGGGGGTGCCCGGGGCTTCGGATCATCGCGACCAGCCGGCACGTGCTCGGAGTGGCGGGGGAGGTCACGATCGCGGTTCCGCCGATGACGGTGCCGGCTGAGGGCGCCCGGCCGGGGCGGAGGAGCTGCTGGGGTATGAGGCGGTGCGGTTGTTCGCGGGGCGGGGCGCGGCGGTGCTGCCCGGGTTTGCCGTCGATGCCGGCAACGGCGCGGCGGTGGCGGGGGTGTGCCGGGCGCTGGACGGGATCCCGCTGGCGGTCGAGCTGGCCGCGGTGCGGCTGCGGTCGCTGTCGCCGGGAGCAGATCCTGTCCCGGCTGGGCTCGCGGTTCCAGTTGCTGTCCGGCGGCGGCCCGGCCGGTCAGCCGCATCACCGGACGCTGCAGGCCGCGCTGGAGTGGAGTTATGAGCTGCTGACCGACGGGGAGCAGGCCATGTGGCGGCGGGTGTCGGTGTTCGCCGGGTCGTTTGACCTGGATGCGGCCGAAGCGGTCTGCGCGGTGGGCCGGGTCGCCGCCGGGCAGATCGCCGACCTGGTCGATGCGCTGGTGGCCAAGTCGATCCTGCTCCGTGAGGGGCAGGGCACGGCCCGGTACCGGCTGCTTGACACCATCCGCGAGTTCGGGCGACCAAGCTGCGCGGCCGGGGCAACGAGCGCGCGCTGCGGCTGCGGCACCTGGGCTGGTATGCGGCGCTGGCCGCGCGGCAGGAGGCGTTCGGGCCCGGCCGGGCCGAATGGATCGCCGCGCTCGACGCTGATCATGAGAACCTGCGGGCCGCGCTGGAGTTCTGCCTGTCCGAGCCGGGGCAGGCGGCCGCGGGCGCGGAGATGGCCTGTGACCTGTGGCGGTACTGGGAAACCCACGGGCACCTCACCGAGGGCCGCCGCATCCTGGCCGCGCTGCTCGACCAGCTCGACCAGACCTCCCCGGCCCGGCCCCGGGCCCTGTGGACCGCCGGGTTCCTCGCGCAGTTCCAGGGCGACATCCCCGCCGCCAGGAGGCTGCTCGAGGCCGGCCTGTCCGCGGCCCGCCAGACGGGCGATGTCAGCGCGGAAGCGTGGGCGTCGAGTTTCCTCGGCTGGGTGCTGTACTACGACGGCGATGCCGGTCGGGGCCACGCCCTGGCCCGGACCGCATTGCGGCTGCACCGGGAAGCCGGCCGATCACCTGGGGGTGGTGCTGGCGCTGATGCAGATCGGCTACATCCACATGTGCGCCGGGGAGGCGGAGCCGGCGGCCGACTGGTTCACCACTGCGCGCGCGTGTGCCAGGACAGCGGCAACGTCTGGTACCACGCCTACGCGCAGTGGGGCCTGGCGGTCGTGGCGTGGCTGCGCGGCGATCACGATGCCGCTCACCGGCTGGGGTGCGCGGCGCTGCGCGCCATCCGCGGTGCATGGATGACGCGATGGGAGTCGTCCTCTGCCTCGACGCGCTGGCCTGGGCCGCCGCGGCGCGCCGCGAGGCGATCCGGGCGGTAACCCTGGCCGCGGCGGCCGAGGCGGCGTGGGCGGCCATCCCGGCCACGCCGGCCGCCCCGCTCCGCGCGCATCATGATGCGGCGCTCCGGGCGGCCCGGGCGGCTTTGCCCGGCGCGGACTACCGGGCGGCGTTCGCGAAGGGCAGCGCGATGGACCAGGCCGAGGCCATCGCGTTCGCCCTGGGGGAGACCCGCGCGCGGCCGCGACCGGAGGACAACCGGGCCGGCGCGAGCCGGGCCAGCTGACGCGCCGGGAGCAGGATGTGGCGGTGCTGGTGGCCCGGGGGCATGTCCAACAGCCAGATCGCGGCCAGCCTGGTCATCTCGGTCCGGACCGTGGAGACCCACGTGCAGCACATCATGGACAAGCTCGGCTGCGGCACCCGGGCGCAGATCGCCGCCTGGTCAGCGGCCCGGTCGCCCTGAAAACCCCCGCGCTGAATATCGGTATCCCCATCCGGGATTCCCCGGATGCCCCGCGAGCCCTGCGGCTGTCATCGTCGAGGTATGTCATGGGGCGAAATTGCATGCCCTGACCTGGTCCGCAGTGTCACCAGCCATACGGGGAGATCGATGAACAGGCTGAGGAAAATCGCGGAGATTCCGGCCGGGAGCTGGACCAAGTGGGTAGTCGTGGGCGTCTGGGTCGTCGTGCTCGTGATCGCCCTCCCGCTGTCGAGCAAGCTCACCGGGGCGGAGAAGAACGACGCCAGCGCCTGGCTGCCGGGCGGCGCCGAGTCGACCAAGGTCCTGAACGTGCAGTCGCAGTTCCAGTCGCCGAACGTCTACCCGGGAGTCGTGGTCTATGAGCGCGCCTCCGGCCTGACCGCCGCGGACCGGGCCAAGGCGGCGGCGGACGCCCGTGCGATCGCCGAGGTTCACGGCGTCGTGCCCGGTCAGGTGGTGGGGCCGGTCCCGTCGGCTGACGGCCGGGCCATTCAGATCATCTTCAAGGTCGACCTCGGCACGCAGGGCTGGGCCGGCGCGACCAAGGCCGTCGATTCCGTCCGCGCGATCACCACCTCGAACGCGAACGGCCTGGTCTCTCACATCACCGGCCCGCTCGGGAACGCGGCCGACAGCAACAACGTGTTCAAGGGCATCGACAGCACGCTGCTCTATTCGGCCCTCGCCGTCGTCATCCTGATCCTGCTGATCACCTACCGGAGCCCGGTGCTGTGGCTGCTGCCGGTGATCTCCTCCGGGGTGGCGCTGATCACCGCCCAGGCGGTGATCTACCTCCTAGCCGCCCACGCCGGCCTGACGGTCAACGCGCAGAGCGCCGGCATCTTGGATGTGCTGGTCTTCGGCGCGAGCACGGATTACGCGCTGCTGATCGTCGCGCGCTACCGGGAGGAACTGCGCCGCCACGACCGCCGTCACGCGGCGATGGCCGAGGCGCTGCGGCGGGCCGGCCCGGCCATCATCGCCAGCGGCTACCACCGTCATCCTGGCGCTGCTGACGCTGTTCGCCGCCGAACTGAACTCGACGAAGGACCTGGGGCCGGTGCTCGCCATCGGCGTGGCGGTCGGCATGGTCGCCATGCTCACCCTGCTGCCCGCCCTGCTGGTGATCTGCCCCCGTGGTGTTTTCTGGCCGTACCGGCCCAGCTACGGCTCCGCCGAGCCGACGACCCGGGGGCTGTGGGCGCGAGTCGGCTGGAGCATCGCCTCCCGGGCCCGGCTTACCTGGATAGTTACCGCCGTGATCCTGGGCGTCCTGGCGCTCGGCCTGACCGGACTGAAGGCCAACGGCCTGACCACCGCGCAGGGCTTCCGCGGACACCCCGATTCCGTCATCGGGGCGAGCGTGCTCGCCAAGCACTTCCCCGCGGGCGCGGGCGAGCCCGTCATCGTGATCGGCAATCCCGATTCGGCGGCTCAGCTGCGGTCCGCCTTCGCCGGAACCAGGGGAATCGCCAACGTGACGCCACCGGCGGTCAAGGCGGGGCACGCCTACCTCGAGGGCACGCTGACCACGCCGCCCGACAGCCAGGCCGCCTACGACACGATCGACCGGGTGCGTTCCGCGGTGCACGCGGTGCCCGGCGCCGACGCCCAGGTGGGCGGCACCACCGCGATCAACCTGGATGTCGAGCGGGCGTCCGCGCATGACCGGAACGTCATCATCCCGCTCATCCTGGTCGTGGTGTTCGTCATCCTCGGGCTGCTGCTGCGGGCGCTGGTGGCGCCGTTGATCCTGACCGCCACGGTGGTGCTCTCGTTCGCCGCCGCCCTCGGCGTCAGCGCCTTCTTCTTCAACCACGTGTTCGGGTTCGGCGGCGCGGATACCGCCTTCCCGCTGTTCGTGTTCGTGTTCCTGGTCGCCCTGGGCATCGACTACAACATCTTCCTGATGACCCGGGTGCGGGAGGAGGCGATCAAGCGCGACGCCCGGCACGGCGCGATCGTCGGCATGGCCGCGACCGGCGGGGTGATCACCTCGGCGGGCTTCGTGCTGGCCGGCACGTTCGCCGTCCTGGCCACGATCCCGGCCACGTTCCTGACCGAGCTGGGTTTCGCGGTCGCGTTCGGCATCCTGCTCGACACGATCGTCGTGCGGTTGCTGCTGGTCACCGCGCTGAACCTGGACGTCGGCCGGTGGATGTGGTGGCCGAGCAAGCTGGCCGCCAAGCCTGACCCGGCGCCCGGGCGAGCTCAGCCGGGAGCGCGCCGCGGCCATGGCAGGCTACGCCCGGCTCAGGCGCCTCACGTTCAGTAGTCGCGATGGATCTACGTACCAGCCCACCGGACCAGATCCGGCGCGGTCAGCCCGGGCCGACATGGCCTGGGCCCGGGAAGGCGGCGCCGGCCCGCCGCGTTACAGTGCGTGGTCGACACCTCGATGACGAGCGGAGGTGACCATGGCGCTGCCGTATGATTCCGCGCCTAAGTTCCGTGAGTACGCCCACCCGGAGATGATCGTGTCGACCGAGTGGGTCGCCGCAGCACCTCGACGACCCCGGCCTGGTGGTGGCCGAGTCCGACGAGGACGTGCTGCTGTACGAGACCGGCCACATCCCGGGCGCGGTCAAGCTCGACTGGCACACCGAGCTCAACGACCCGGTCACCCGCGACTACGTGGACGGGGCCGGCTTCGCCCAGGCTGATGTCCGGCGAAGGGGATCAGCCGGGACACCACGCTGGTGCTCTACGGCGACAAGAACAACTGGTGGGCCGCGTACGCGCTGTGGGTGTGCTCCCTGTTCGGGCACCCGGACGTGCGGCTGATCGACGGCGGGCGGGCGAAGTGGATCGCCGAGGGCCGCCCGGTCAGCACCGACACCGCCGAAGCGCCCGCCGGCCGACTACCCGGTCGTCGAGCGCGACGACCAGCGGATCCGCGCGTTCAAGGACCAGGTCCTGGCCCACCTCGGCCAGCCGATGATCGACGTGCGGTCGCCCGGCGAGTACACCGGCGAGCTGCTGCACATGCCCGACTACCCGCAGGAAGGCGCGCTGCGCGGCGGCCACATCCCCGGCGCCAGGAGCGTCCCCTGGGCCCGGGCCGCCGCCGAGGACGCCACCTTCCGGACCCGGGCCGAACTCGAGGCCATCTACCAGGGCGAGGCCGGGCTGAGTCCCGACGACGACGTGGTGGTCTACTGCCGCATCGGCGAGCGGTCCAGCCACACCTGGTTCGTGCTGCAGCACCTGCTCGGCTACCCGCACGTGCGCAACTACGACGGGTCGTGGACCGAGTGGGGGAACAGCGTCCGGGTCCCCATCACCCGCGGGGACAGCCCGTGACCCCGCCGCCCGTGAGCGGCGCCCCCTCCATCCCCGGCTGCAGGAGATCGTCGACGACTTCGCCGCCGTGCCGGACAAGGACCGGCTGCAGCTGCTGCTGGAGTTCTCCCAGGACCTGCCGGCCCTGCCCGAGCGCTACGCCGAGCACCGTGACCTGCTCGAGCCCGTGCCCGAATGCCAGACGCCGCTTTTCCTGGCCGTCGAGGTCGAGCCGGACGCGGCCGTGCACCTGTTCTTCGAGGCCCCGGCCGAAGCGCCGACCACCCGCGGCTTCGCCGCCATCCTGCACGCCGGCCTGGACGGGCTCGACGCGGACGAGGTGCTGGCCATGCCCGCCGAGTTCTCCAGCCAGCTCGGGCTGGCGCGACCTGGTGAGCCCGCTGCGGCTGCGCGGCATGGCCGCGATGCTGGCCCGGATCAAGCGCCAGGTCCGCGACCAGCGCGGCTAGGACTTGACTTCACCCGTCCTGGGTGACCGCCGGCCCGGGCAGATGTGATCGTCTGTCAGGGGAAGGCGGGAGGACGGCCATGGTGCTTGACCTTCTTTTGATTGGCCTGGCGGTAGCGCTCGACCCGCTGCCGCTGACGGCATTCCTCGTCGTGCTGCCCTCGAAGCGCGGCGTGAGGAAGGGCACGGCCTACCTGTTCGGCTGGCTGGTGTCCCTGGCCATCGTGGTCACGGTCACGGTGCTCGCGACCGGCAATAACCCGCCCAAGCCGAACACGGCCCCCTCGCTGGCGTCGCTGGCGGTGAAGATCGCCATCGGAGTCTTCCTGGTCTTGATCGCGATCCGGCAGCGCCGGCGGATGAGGGGGCCGAAGAAGCCGAAGAAGCCGCCGAAGTGGCAGGAGCACGTGGACAACATGTCGCCGTGGTTCGCCCTGGGCCTGGCCCCCACGCTTCAGCCCTGGACCCTGATCGCTGCGGGCGCGGCCACGGTCGTGGAGGCCAAGCTGGCCAGCTGGGAGAGCTTTCTCGCGCTGGTCGGGTTCTGCGTCCTGGGCTCGGCGTCCTACATCGCCATGGTGATCTACGCCGCCTTCTGGCCCGGCCCGGCCCAGGCGTTCCTGGCCAGGTCCAGGGCATGGATAGATAGGCATACCGACCAGGCGATCGTCATAGGGTGCCTGATCCTCGGCTTCTGGCTCATCGCCAACAGCATCTACCTGATCGTCACCTGAGGGGCTCCCCACCGGGAGGACTTGGCGTCCGTGGTCATCGTGTTCGCTCTGCTGGCGGCTCTGTCCAACGCGGTCAACGTCACCACCCAGCACATTGCCAGCACCGCTGATCCACGCGGGTCCTCGGGCTGGCGGCTGGTCCTTTACCTGTTCCGCAGTCCGTTGTGGCTTTTCGGCTGGGTGGCTCTGGCGGCAGCGTTCGTGTTCCAGGCCCTGGCCCTGAACGCTGGCCTGCTGTCGGTCGTGCAGCCGCTGATGGCCACGGAACTCATCTTCGCGCTCGTCTTGCGCCAGTTCTGGATTCACCAGTCGATCCTCCCGATTACCTGGGGCGGCGCCGCCTTGACCTGCGTGGGCCTGGCCGTGTTCATCGTCGCCGGGGAGCCCCGCGGCGGCCGTCCCACCCCGACGAGTCAGCACTGGCTCGCGGCCGCCGTGGCCTGCGGCGCCGCGGCCGGCCGTCCTGGCCGCCCTGGCGCAGCGGGGATCCCCGGGCTGGCGCGCTGCCCTGTATGCTTCGGCGGCGGCGACCATGTGGGCGCTCGTGGCGACGTTCATCAAGACCACGACGGACACGCTGACCCAGTTCGGCGTGGCCGGAATGTTCACCCATTGGCCGGTATACGCCCTGGCCGCGGGCGCCGTGGCAGGCACCTTGCTGCAGCAGGCGGCCCTGCACGTCGGACCGTTGAAGGTCTCCCAGCCCTTCCTGGTGATCGTCGATCCGATCGTCAGCATCGCGCTGAGCGTGTGGTTGTTCGCCGAGTACTTCACGTCCAGCGCCGCGGTACTGGCCATAGCGGCGGCCGCCTTCGCCGTGATGTGCGCCGGGCTGGTCCTGCTGACCCAGACCGCACCAGCGACCATGGACGCCGGTCCCCGCGGCTAGGTGCCGAGCCTGGCCTCGAGTTGCCGGGCGTTGACGTGGGCGTAGTCGCGGTAGCAGTTGTTGAACACCACGTGGGTGACGTCGGCCCCGGCGGCCAGGCCGCGGATCCTTGAGGCCCATTCGTCGAGCTCGTCTTCGCTGTAGCGGTAGCCGAACCCTCCGCGATGTCCTTGCTCGTCCACTTGTCCGAGTGGCCGTGCATGCGGACCACGGCCAGGTCGCTGGTGGCGGCCAGGACCGGGGGGATGGAGCTGGGGTAGCCCTGCGGCTTGTCCACGCACACGTAGGGCAGCTGGTGGGCGGCCAGGAACCCCAGGGTTTCGTGCCTGGTTGTCTTCGGTCATCCAGGTGCGGTTGCGGAACTCCACGCACACCCGGCGCGGCGCGGCCCGCTGCGCGCAGGCCAGGATGTAGTCCTTGTTCGCCCGGGAGATCGGGAACCAGGGCGGGAACTGCAGCAAGATCGCGCCGAGCTTGCCCGGCAGCCGCGCAGCGGCTCGAGCGCGGCCAGGAACCGGTCCCACGCCTGGTCGGCCACCGCCGGGTCGACGTCCTTGAGGTACACCCGGTCCTTCCCGGCTCTGGCCCGCGGCCTCGCGCAGGTCGGCGGGCAGCGCCTTCACCGGGGTGGGGTGCTGGGTGAACAGGCTGAACGCCTTGATGTTGAAGGTGAACCCGGCCGGGGTCCGTTCGGCCCAGGCCCGGGCGGTCTGCTCGGCGGGCAGCGCGTAGTAGGTGGCGTCCACCTCCACCAGCGGGAACTGGCGGGCGTAATACCGCAGCCGCTTCTCCGGCGTGTTCGCCTCGGCCGGGTACCAGCCGGAGGCGATCAGCGACCGGTCGGTCCATCCCGCCGTGCCCACCCGGATCTGTCCCATGTCCCCCAGCGTAAGGGCGGCACGAGACCGGCGGCGGCCGCCCCGAAATCGGCCGCTGGCCTGCTACGCTGCTCAGCACTGGCCTCCTACCCAGGAATCACGTCAAGCGGATGACTGCTCGGAACACGGCGACGTCTGCTTCCGGCTTGTCGACGCGAGACCGGCTGACGGTGGCGGCCGCCCGCATGTTCGCGGAGCGCGGTTACCACGGCACGTCGATCAACGACCTCGCGGCGGCCCTGGGGATCCAGAAGAGCTCGCTCTACGCCCACATCAACCGCAAGGCCGATCTGCTCGCCGAAATCGCGCTGACCGGGGCGGCGGCCTTCCATGCCGCGCTGGACGCGGTGCCGGCCGGGGCGGCCGCGGGAGAAAGGCTCGAGCTGGCCCTCCGGGCCCACCTGGCGGTGGTGGAGAGCCAGCTCGACGTGGCCACGGTCTGGCTGCAGGAATGGCGCTACCTCACCGGGGAGCCGCGGGACTTCTTCCTGCGCGAGCGGCACCGCTACGAGGAGCGGATCCGGGACCTGTTCGAGGCGGCCGTCGAGTCCGGTGAGCTGCGCCGGGACCTCGACCTGGATGACGCCACCCTGGTCTTCCTTTCGGTGGCCAACTGGGCTTACACCTGGCTCATGCCCGAGACCGACGTCGGGGAGCTCACCTCGAGGCTGATCTCGATGCTGCTCAGCGGGATGGCCCGGGAGCGCCCCTGACCGGGCCGCCGTGCGACCCGGCCGGGGGGGGGCTGTCACTGGAGGACGTAGGTGCCCGGGGCCGGCTCCTTCGCCGGGAAGCGACGGCTGCCGACGGACTTGGGTGCCGCGATCTGCTCACCGGAGCGGTCGGCCAGCCAGCCGACCCAGTGCTCCCACCAGGAGCCCTCGTGCCGCTGCGCGCCCGCCATCCACTGCTCGGCGTCGGGCGGCGTCTCCGGATTGACGTAGTACCCGAGCCCGCGGTGCTTCGGGTCGGCCACCACGGTCTGGATGTGGCCGCTCGAGCACAAGACGAACTGAGAGCGGCCGGAGACCATCTGGGTGGTCCGGTAGCAGGTCTGCCACGGCGTGATGTGGTCGGTCATCCCGGCCGCCACGTACGTGTCGCAGCTGATCCGTGATATGTCGATCGGCGTGCCGAGGACCTTCATGGCACCCGGGTGCACCAGCTGGTTGCCGGCCACCATGTCGAGCAACTGGTGGTGGAAGGCGGACGTCAGCCGGGTCGTGTCCGCGTTCCAGGCGAGGATGTCGAAGGCCGGCGGGTCCTGGCCGAGCAGGTAGTTGTTCACCCAGTAGTTCCACACCAGATCGTTGGGGCGCAGCCAGGAGAACATCTGCCGCCATCTGCCAGCCGTCGATCACTCCGCTGCGGCGCCGACACCTTCTTGGCCAGCGCGAGGGTCTGCGGCGACGCGAAGAGGAACATCCGCCCGTCAGACTCGCAGTCGAGCAGGGTGACGAACATCGTCGCCGAGTGAACCTTGTTCTCCCCCAGGGCGGCGAGGTGCGCCTGCGTGACCGCGGCCGTCATCCCGCCCAGGCAGCCGCCCATGATGTTCACATCCGGCGAACCGGAGACCTCGCGGGCCACGTCGATCGCCTCGATCGTCGCCTGCACATAGGTGTCGAAATTCCAGTCGCGCTGCGCCCCCGTCGGGTTGCGCCAGCTTATCCCGAACACCTGGATGCCCCGCTTGAGCAGGTATTCGTACAGGCTGCGGCCTGGTGAGAGGTCAAGCGCGTAGTACTTGTTCACCTGCGGGGGCACCATGAGCATGGGGCGCTGGTAGACGGTGTCGGTTTGCGGCGTGTACTGGATCAGCTCGAAAACCTCGGTCCGGTAAATGACCGCGCCGGGCGTCGCCGCGATGTTCTCGCCGACCTTGAACGGCCTGCGGTCGACCATCGACGGCATGCCGTGGTTGTGGAGCATGTCGCCGGCCATGTTGGCCATCCCGCGGCCGACGCTGCCGCCGCCGGTGTCGATACGAGCGCTTGATCGCCGCGGGATTGGTCAGGAAGAAGTTGGTCGGCGCCATGGCCTCCCGGAGCAGGATCAGCGCGAAGCGCGCCCGCTCGCGGTTCATGCCCTCGATGCCGAGACTGTCGACGTAGGGGTCGACCCTTGACCCGAAGTGGAGGTACGTCTGCATCGTCCTGCGGTACAGGGGGTTCTCCCGCCACGCCGGATCGGCAAATCGCTTATCCCCCTTTTCCGGTGCCACCTGCGACTTGCCGAGCGCGATCCGCAGCAGCTCCTGGGCCGTCCCGGGCGTGTCCCGCATCAGCGTCAGCGGCTCCCGCACCGCCTGCTGGCCGAGGAACCGCAGTGCGCCTATGGCCTCGCTGGGGCCCAGGCCAGCGAAGGGGCCCGGTCCGAGGGCCGCCTCTGCGCCGCCTGCCAGCTGAGCCGCGGTGTCCGCGAGGTCCTGCTGGCTCCGCGCCGCCTGCGCGCGGTGCGCCTCGCGCACCGGTGCGCCGGCTGAGCCCGTTGCGGCTCTCTGTCCGCGGTGCCTTGCCGCGTGGAGTTGTCATGACAGCCTCTCTATGATCATGGCCATGCCCTGGCCGCCGCCGACGCACATCGTTTCCAGCCCGATCGTCTGATCACGGGTGCGCAGGTCGTTCAGCAGCGTGGCCAGGATGCGCACCCCGGTCATGCCGAACGGGTGGCCGAGGGCGATGGCTCCGCCGTGCGGGTTGAGCTTGTCGCTGAACGGGTCGACGCCGATCCCCCTGGCCGACGGGATGACCTGCGCCGCGAACGCCTCGTTGATCTCCACCACGTCGACGTCATCGATGGTCATCCCGGCCCGGCCCAGCGCCTGCCGGCTGGACTCGATCGGGCCCAGGCCCATCATCTCGGGCTCCAGGGAGCTGACGCCGGTCGACACGATGCGGGCGAGCGGCGTGATCCCGAGCTGCTCGGCGCGGGCCCGCGACATCACCACGGCGGCCGCCGCGCCGTCGTTGAGCGGGCAGGCGTTCCCCGCGGTCACCCGGCCGTCCTCGCGGAACACCGGCTTCAGCGCGGCCAGCCTCTCCAGGGTGGTGTCCGGCCTGGGGCCGTCGTCCTCGGTCATGGTGAGCCCCGGAGGACAGCGGCACCGGGATGATCTCCCGGGCGAAGATCCCGTCCTTGGTGGCCAGGACCGCGCGCATCTGGCTCTGCAGCGCGTACCGGTCCATCTCCTCGCGGGTGATGCCGTACTTGTCGGCCACGTTCTCGGCCGTCTCGCCCATGCTCATGTAGGCCTCGGGGAGGCCCTCCGCGGTTCCCGGCGAACAGCCGCGGGTTCTGCGTTTCCGGCTGGTCCGCGAACATGCCGAGCGGCGAGCGGGTGCTCGACTCGACGCCGGCGCACACGAACGCCGAGCCCTCGTCCGCCTTGATGGCGTGGAAGGCCATCCGGACGGCCTGCAGCGACGACGCGCAGTAGCGGTTGACCGTCGTGCCCGGAGCGTCCGATCCCGGCCAGGATGCTGATGATCCGTCCCAGGTTGTGCCCCTGCTCGCCGCCGGGCAGGGCGCAGCCGCAGATCACGTCCTCGATCTGGCCGCGGTCCAGCTGCGGGACCTGCTTGAGCACCTCGTCGACGACGTAGGCACCCAGGTCGTCGGGCCGCTGGTCGATGAGCGAGCCCTTGACGGCGCGGCCGATCGGCGTCCGGCCGATGGCGACGATAACGGCTTCTGACATCACGTACTCCTCTGGTCATGCGGTTACGTGGCCGGGGCCGGGCGGCTGATCGCTGACCACGACGTTCGAGGCCGCCTTCGGCGTTGCGCTCCCGCAGCAGCTTCTTGTCGTGCTTGCCCACGCTGGTGCGGGCACCTCGTCCACGAACGCCCACTGCTCGGGCAGCCACCACTTGACCACCCGGCCGGACAGGTGCGCCCGGAGCTCCTCCGCGGTCACCGACTGGCCCGGTGCGGGGACGACGCAGGCCAGCGGCCGCTCACCCCACCGTTCGTCGGGCGCGGCGATGACCGCGGCCTCGCGGACCGCCGGGTGGGTGAGGATGGCGGATTCCAGCTCGAGCGTGGAGATCCATTCACCGCCCGACTTGACGACGTCCTTGGCCCGGTCGCTGATCGTGATGTATCCCCTGGCGTCGATCCGGCCGACGTCGCCGGTGCGCAGCCATCCGTCGCGGAACTTCTCCGGCGCCGGGTCCTTGTAGTAGGCGGCCGTCACCCACGGCCCGCGCACCTCGATCTCGCCGGTGGCGTGCCCGTCGCGGGGCAGCACCTTGCCCTCGTCGTCCACGACCCGGGCTTCCACGCCGCCGAGGGGGCGCCCTGCGGTGGCCCGGTAGTCCATCGCGCGTTCCGCCGGGACGTGCTTGGGCGGGAACGACAGGGCCGCGACCGGACTGGTCTCGGTCAGGCCCCAGCCCTGGACGATCCGGACGCCGAACCGCTGCTCGTAGGCCTCGATCAGGCTGCGCGGGACGGCCGCCCCGCCGCACATGATCATGCGCAGCGAGGCCAGGTCGACGCTGCCCGGGTCCAGGCCGAGAACGTCGTACCACACGGTCGGGACGGCCACGGCCAGGGTGGCCCGCTCCGCCGCGATGAACCGGGCCAGCGGCGCGGCCTGGGTGAACCGGTTCGGCAGCAGCAGGTCGGCGCCGACCAGCCAGGCGGCGTACGGCATCCCCCAGGCGTTGCCGTGGAACATGGGCACCACCGGCAGCAGCCGGTCGTACTGGCTGAGCCCGAGGGCCTCGCCGGAGCACACGCCCAGCGAGTGCAGGAACGTGGAGCGGTGGCTGTACACGACGCCCTTCGGCAAGCCCGTGGTCCCGCTGGTGTAGCACATCGCGGCGGCCGCGTGCTCGTCGATCTCCGGCCACGGGTACCCGGGCCGCTCCGCGGCCAGCAGTTCCTCGTAGTCGATGTGCCCGGGCAGCGCGGACCGGTCACCGTCGCCGAACACGATCAGGTGCCGGACGCGTCTTGAGCTCATCCCCGCCGGCCGCCAGGACCGGCCCGAGGACCGGCGCGAGGCTGGCGTCGGCGATGATCACGGAGTCCTCGGCATGGCCGATGATGTAGCGGATCTGCTCCGCCGACAGCCGGATGTTGATCGTGTGCATCACCGCGCCCATGCCGGGAATGGCGAAGTACGCCTCCTGGTGCTCCTGGTTGTTCCAGGCGAAGGTGGCGACCCGGTCGCCGGGCCGGACGCCCAGGCGGCGCAGGCCGGCCGCCAGCTGGTCCGCGCGGTCCGCCAGGGCGCCGAACTCGATGCGGCGCGCGCCCGTCGGCCTCGCTGGTGACGACCTCGCTGTCGGCGTACAGGGCCCGGCCGTGCTCGAAGATGTGCCCGACCGTGAGCGGAAAGTCCATCATGGTGCTGCGCATCTGACTAACCTCCTGAGACGTGCGTGTGCTGACCTGCCCAGTGCGGTTCGCGCAGCTCCCGCTTGAGGATCTTGCCGGCCGCCGACTTGGGCAGCGGCTCGGCGCGCAACTCGATGCACCTGGGCACCTTGAATCCGGCGATCCGCTCGCGGCAGTGCGCGATGAGCTCGTCCGGCGTCACGTGCTGCCTGGAGAACACGACCGCGTAGACCGACTCGCCCCAGCGAGGGTCGGGAACGCCGAAGACGGCGACCTCCTCGACGCCGGGATGGGTGGTCAGCGCGTCTTCCACCTCGGTGGAGTAGATGTTCTCGCCGCCGCTGACGATCATGTCCTTGACCCGGTCGACCAGGAAGATGTACGACTCCTCGTCCCGGTAGCCGAGGTCGCCGGTCAGGTACCAGTCGCCGCGCATGACCTCGGCCGTCGCCTCCGGCTTGCGCCAGTAGCCGGCCATGACGCTGGGGCTGCGGACGGTGATCTGGCCCACCGCGCCGGGCGGCAGTTCGGCCATGGCGTCGTCGACGACCCGCATCTCGACGCCCACGGCGGGCTGGCCGCACGAGCGGATCAGCGGGGTGTCGAGCATGCGCTCCTCGTGCGGCAGCAGCGTGGTGATCGGCGTGGTCTCCGTGGTGCCGTACACGTGCAGCAATTCGGCTTCGGGGAAGGCCTGGCGGGCCCGCCTGAGCGTCTCGGCGGAGATGGGCGAGGCACCGTGGCTCAGGTACCGCAGCGAACTGACGTTCCGCGGCCGGGCGAGCTGCGCACTGGCGGCCGCGGCGAGCATGGTGGGAACGAGCAGCGTGTGCGTGACCGCCTCGCGCTCGATGAGGTCGACCGCCAGCTCGGGGTCGAACCTGGGCATGATGACGTGGGTGCCGCCCGCCCAGACGGTGGCCAGCGTGGCGATTATCCCGCCGGTATGGAACATGGGCGAGGCCACCAGCCACCGCGTCTGCCGGTCGAAGGGCCAGGTGGCCATGAAGTGCAGCGCACTGCTGACCAGGCTCCGGTGGGTATGCATCGCGCCCTTCGCGGCGCCCGTGGTGCCCGAGGTGTAGAACAGGGCGGCGAGGTCGTCCTCGGCCACCCCGGCGCCGAGAGGTACCTCGTCGGCCGCGGCGATCAGGTCCTCGTAGTCGCGGGGCTTGGTCAGCACCCGTCGGACTCCCGCGGCACCCGGGTAATCGGCGTCGGCGAACAGCAGTTGACCCCGGCGTCTCCAGGATGGCCCGCATCTCCGCGGGAGCCAGCCGCGAGTTGACCGGTACGAGCACGAAGCCGGCGGCCGGGACCCCGAGGTAGAGCTCTAGGTAACGGTCTGAGTTGAGGCCGATCACGCCGACGCGGTCCTGCGGCGCCAGGCCCAGCGTGCGCAGCGCGCCGGCCAGGCGGCGGCATCGCGAGCCAAGCTCGGCATAGGTCCGGCGATTGTCCTGG
>CAWAOY010000021.1:0-52336 GCA_963783755.1 uncultured archaeon | reverse complement strand
GGGCGTCGAGAAGCTCCTTGGGCGCGGGCGACGTCACGCGCGCTTTCAACGTAAAGGTCTCTTCATATACCGAGAGGGCGAAGCAGAAGCTCGAGGAAGCAGGTGGCAAGATACTTACAGAGTGAGAGCGGAGTTCACGACTAGCCTTGGTATCATTACGCAACTTTGTCAAGAGCGTTGCGACCGTCCTCCCGGAGCTGCCTAAGCCCATCAAGAAGCCGAGCCTCTCAGAGAAGTTCATCTGGACTGGCGGCGCGCTCGTCCTCTACATGGTGATGGGGATCACTCCCCTCTTCCACTTCGGCAACCAGACCGACCAGTTCGCCTACCTCAGAATCATCTTCGCCTCCTCGCCGGGGACCCTCACGGAGCTCGGGATCGGCCCGATCGTCACGGCCGGCCTAATCCTCCAGCTGCTTCAAGGGAGCGACATCCTGAGGCTGGACCTCGGCGAGGACCGAGGACCGGGCCACTCTTCGGGACGGCTACGAAGCTTCTCACGTTCGTCGTGATAACGGTGGAGTGCGGGGCATACATCCTGGGAGGCGCCCTGGGCACGCTCCAGAGCAGTCAGGCAGTGGTCATCTTCTTCCAGCTCTTCGGGGCGAGCGTGATCATCCTCCTCCTCGACGAGATGATACAAAAGGGCTGGGGGATAGGGAGCGGGATCAGCCTCTTCATCCTTGGCGTCTAGGTCGATCGAGACCGGCCCTCCCTTGCTCTTACCGTCCTCGGCGAAGGAGCCCAGGTCGCCCACGTTCGCCCACTTCGAGACCTTGTGCCAGCTCGGCGGCTTGAACGGGTCCCGCCTGAAGTGGTCGGGGTCGTTGATCATGAGCCACGACCACTTGTGCTTGTGAAGGCCGGCGTTGCCGTGCCCGCCCTGCTTGCCCGAGTGCCTGTGCTGGCCTATCTGGCCGTAGCCGTGGGTGCGCGAGCCGCGCTGCTTCCTCACCTTGCGTATCCTGGTCGGCAGCTCAGATCATCCTCCTCACTATCTCTGGCGAGCATGCGGGTTCTCGCCGAGGATCCCTCCCTCCCTGAACTGCCCTCCGCGAGGAGCGCTTGAACCCTCCCTTGGGCGGGGAGAGCCCGAAGAATGGCTTCAGCCCCTTGACCGAGGAGAGCGTGTCTGAGGTCTCCCCCTTGATTATCGCCTGCGCCAAGTCCGCGTAGGTCTTGAAGCCCAGGGCTTTCAACTGCTTCCTCGTCGAGGGTCTTCGAGTTGCTCACCCTCCCCCTCGACTGGAGGAGCGAGGTGAGGAGCTCGGCGTCGAGCGGCGCCCAGGCGACGTAGTCCTTGCAGAGGTGGACCGAGCCCCATCGAGACCGGGTCGTCCCCGACGACCGTGGCGGCGAAGCGCTTCCCTATCCCCAGCTGGATGAGGGTCTCCCTCGTGCCGCGGGGGACGTTTATCAGCCCGTGGAGGTTCACGACGAGAAGCTTGCCCATTTCTTTCACCAATCACCCCTATACATTCAGCCCGTGCGACTTTGAGAACGCGTCGTAGACCGCGTTGGCGAGCGACGAGAGCGTGTTGGTCGAGCCGAAGGTCCTGACCCAGACGTCCTTGACGCCAGCGAGCGCCAGGAGGTTCGTCAGGGCGGGGCCCGCGACCCTTCCGAGCGAGCGCGGCCCCGGGAGGAGCTCCACCGTCACGCTCCCCGCCTTGCCCACTGATCCGGTAGGGGACGGAGTGCGTCGTGCCGCACTTGCACTCCCAGCTCCCGCATCCGAGCTTGACGGGGATTATGTTGAGCAGCGCGTCGTTGGTGGCCTTGTCGATCGCGGACTTCATCTGGGCGGCCTTGCCCTTGCCCACGCCGAACCAGCCGTTGCCGTTCCCGACGGCGACCACCGCCCCGAAGCGGGTCAGCTCTCCCGCGTCGGTCTGCTTCTGGACGATCCCCACGTAGACGACCTCGGACGTGAGGTCGGGGACGAGCTTCTTCACCATCTCGGGCTCGCGGATCTTCCAGCCCTGCTGGAATATCTCCTCGAGCGAAGTGATCTTCCCCTCCGCGACCATGCTCCCGAGCTTCGTGCGCGGGACCCAGGGGATCTGCTTCTCTTCCTCGCGCCTGCGATAACCTCTACCTTGCGACATCTATCTTATCACTTTGCTCCCTTCAGTATTGCCTGCTTCAGCGCGCTGGCGTTCTCCTCGTACTCCTCCGGCTTGAAGCCGGTCTTGATGAGCCCCGAGAAGACCTTCGAGTACTTCTCCTTGTCCTCGGCGAGGAGCGACTTCGCGTACTCCGCGGTCGCCTTCCCGGTTATCCTGTCCTCCGAGGCAGCGACCTCGTCTGACATCGGGACGTCCACCCCCGCGTCCTTCACGCCCTTGACGAACGCCGAGACCCTGGAGCCGTTGACGAACGAGCGCGAGCCCGTTGTAGAGGTAGGCCTTCTCGACCCCCTGCTCCTTCGCCCTCTTCCCGGCCAGCAGCCCCAGGAGGTAGCACGCGGGGACGGACTTGCGCGAGCCCTTCCAGCCGAGCTTCTTGAGGTTCCTGGAGTGCGCGGACGAGACGCACCTCGTCGCCCTCCGCCTTCGGCTTGATGAACTGGGCGGAGACGTTCTTCGAGGAGACCCTCACCGCCAGGAGGGGTACCGAGGACGTGATTATCTTCTTGCGCGCCCTGTAGTCGGTCGCGCCCATCCTTCTGCGCCGGTACATCGGGACGTACTTGTGCTTGGTGCTGGTCATCGCTCATCGATGTCTCCTACTGCTTCCTCGACTCCTTTATCATCTCGAGGAGCCTGCTTGACGTCCCTGACCTGGCCGCCCTTTATCTGCCTGTAGAGCTTCGTGTAGCTCTCCTTCGTCATCTCGTTCCTGTCGCGGGCCACGGTGAGCCTCCACCTGAGCGCCCTGACCTTGTGCACCCACGCCTGCTTCTTGGGGCTGCGCGAGGTCTTCGCCCCCTTGAGCGAGCCCTGGTGCCTGATCTTGCCCTTGCGGTGCTTGGTCCGGAACCGTCCCCTCGAGTCCCCCTTTACCGGGGCGACCTTGATCGCGCCCAGCCCGACGAGCCCGCGTATGGTGCTCCTCGTGATCGCGTCCTGGATGAAGTCCTCGGCCTCGGGGTCGAAGCGGATCCTGTCCTCGCCCACGCCGAGGACGTCGGCCGCCAGCCGCCTCTTACTTCTTAGGTTCAATGTTCCTCAACCTCGTCGGATTCAGCACCCGAAGCCCCAGCTCGGTCGCCCTCTTCAGGATCTCCGCCCGCTTCTTCGCGCCGACGCGCCTCCCGATCCTGACGGCGTCGCTGCTCTGGGATGAGCTCGTCGAGCTGCGCGGGGTTGTGCACCAGCACGTCGAGGTGCCCGCTCGGGTGGTAGCCGCGCGCCTTGGCGGGCCCGCCGTAACCCACCTTGACCCGCTTCGGGTATCCCTTGAACGACTTGCGGATCTTGTTGTCCAGGCCCTTCGGCTTCCTCCACTCGGGGTGGAGCCGGACGTATCTCCAGCTCTCTGGGCGGACGAACCTCGGCCTAGCTCCGCTACGCTCTTCCTGAGCTCGAGGAGCTCGAGGAGCTCTTTCCTCGCCGAATCGGCCTTTGTGCTCTGCTTTGTGGTTGCCATTGTTTACATCAGTTCCTCTTCTTCTCGTAGACGTAGACGCCGTCCAGGAAGATGCGCTGGTCCTTCCGCTTTATCCTCGTGGCCTGCTCCACGTTCGCGGCAGTCTGTCCTATCTGCTCGAGCGAGGTTCCCTTTATTATGATATCGTCGCCCTCGGTCGTGACCTTGCAGCCCGCGAGGATCTTCGCGAGCCTCGGGCGACCTCTCGCCCATGAAGTTCTCCACCACGACCGTGTCGTCCTTTATCTTCACGGTCACGGGGAAGTGGGCGAAGACCACCTTCATCTTGTACTCGTAGCCCTTTGTGACCCCGTGCACCAGCCCCCTCACTATCGAGGAGACCGTGTTCGCGGAGATGACGTCCTTCTTCTTCCCGGTGAACGGCTTGATCGTGACCTGGTTCCCCTTGACCTCGACGTCGACGGGGATCCTCTGGAAGACCTTCGTCGCGCTTCCGTTCGGGCCCCTTCATGAAGAGCTCCCGGCCCTTGACGCTCGCGGTGACGCCCTGGGGGAGCTCGACGGTCCGAGACCCGTCCTCCTTCCTCTGGGCCGCCTTGGCGGCGACGCTAGTAGACATACCCGAGTAGCCTCCCGCCCAGGTTCTTCTCCTGGGCTTCTGTGTGAGAGAGTATCCCCTTCGACGTCGAGACGACGAGCATCCCGACCCCCACCGCCGGGCAGATACCTCGACTCCCACTTCTGGAACTCCTTCGCCTTTATCGGGAAACGCGGGGAGACCGCGCCGCACTTGTTTATCCTCCCAAGGAGCTGGACGCGCAGCTTCCCCGTCACGCCGTCGTCGATGAACTCGAACTCGCCGATGTACCTCCTCTTCTGGAGGACGCGCATCACCTCGCTCGCGAGGTTGGACGCCGGGATGACGACGCACTCCTTCTTGTGCCTCATCTCCGAGTTCTGCAGCGAGATGAAGAGGTTGGCGAGGATGTTGGTTACTGGCATTCTCTTTCCATCATCTCTCAGTCGTACTTCCTGAACCCGAGCTTCTCAGCGACCTCTCTAAAACACTGTCTGCACAGGAAGAGGTCGTAGCTCCTTATGACCGCGCCGTACTGCCCGCACCTGCGGCAGTATCTGGTCGACTTGCCGTACTTCCTGACCTTAGGATGTCTCTCCTTCACTCTATCGTTACCTCGAATTCGCGCTTGAAGTACTCCATCGCCTCTTCCTTGCTGACCACGTGGCTCTTCCCGACGCTGGCGGACTTGCGCAGCCTCCTCGAGACCCTGTATCCCGGGCGCTCGAGCAGGACGGAGACGTTCATCCCCCAGATGCCTATCTCGGGGTCGTAGCGTATCCCGGGTATCTCGATGTGCTCCTTCAGCCCGAAGGAGACGCTCCCCCTGTCGTCGAAGGAGGACGAGTTCATCTTCTTCTCCCTCGCGACGAGCAGCCGGGTGATGAGCTCCTTGCACCTCTGCTGCCCTCTCGTGGTGACCACGAGGCCGATGGGCTCGCCCTGGTGGGTCCCAAAGTCCCTGATGGACTTCTTCGCCTTGCGCGCGCTGGGCTTCTGGGACGTTATCTGCTCGAGGACCTTCCTCGCCCTCTCAACAGCCTCGCCCGACTTGCCGACTCCGATGTTTATCACTACCTTCCCGATCGAGATCTTGCGCATGCGCCGGCGTCGGCCGTCTCGGTCTCTGTGCTTGGCCATCAACTCTTCGCCTGGACCTCCATCGCCGGCTTGTCGGTCCCGACCGCGAAGATCAGCCTCTCGGGAAGCTCCGTCTCTCCGCTCGGGAGGGAGAGCGCGACCATCTTCTCGCGGGAGCTCGTCCCCTTCTTCACGCTGATTATCCTGCCCACCTGCCCCGCCCTGTCGCCTGAGACGACGAGGCCCGTCGAGCCCTTCGCGAGCTTCACGCTGTCCACGACCGACTGGGCGGGCACCCTCATGACCACGCGTGTCCCCGCACGACGCCGCCAGCTTGTCGTCGAGCATGCGACCGGCCGTCGTGGAACCCGATACTGGATGTGGCCTCCGTGATCCTTGACCTTCGACCTTACGCGGCAGAGCTTCACTCCTGCCTCCGTGGAGACGATGTCCCCGGGACGAGCCCGTCCGGCGAGGGCACGAGCCTGAACGCCTTCCCCTCCTTCGGGATGCTGACCACGTCGAAGAGCCCGACCGGGAACCCGGGGTCGTGCCTCGGCGACGCCGTCCACCGAGCACCTGCCTTGCGCGTGAGGACCTGCATCACTTCCTTCTGCGTCGCGACCATGCCCAGGAGGTCGCGCAAGACCACCGCGAGCGAGTAGCGACTTCTCGACCGAGTGGCCGCCTGGGCTCGGCTTGGTGATGAACCTCGCTTCCTTGCGGGCGATGTCCCACGATGCGAGGCGCGGAGATGCGCTTCATCTTCGTCCTTCCGCTCTTCTTGCCCAAGGTCTAGGTCGCCTCCTCCGCTGGCGCCGTCGCCCTCTCCACGTGCGCCTTCCTGATCTTGTCCTCGAGGTTGAGGCTGGTCATCGATCACCTTGGAGGCGTCGATCGGGACCGGGCCGGTCTTGCCTCCGGCGATCTTCTCGCGGGTGACGCCCTCGACGAAGATCTTCCCCAGCCTGGGGTCGACCCTCGTGATCTTCCCTCGATCCCCTTGAACCCTCCTCGGACTATCCTGACTCCGTCGCCCTTCACCGGCCTGATGGCCTTCAGCGTGTGCTTCTCGCGGAGCTCCTTTGACAAGGACGAGCCGAATTTCTTCATTCTCTATCATCATTCTCCTTTCTCATACCACCACGGAGGCCAGGTTCGCTATCCTGGGCCACTTCTCCGCAGCCTCGCTCGCGACCGGTCCCTTGATGTCCGTCCCCTTCATCTCGCCCTCCGGAGTCACGAGCACCGCCGCGTTGTCCTCGAAGCATATCCTCTGGCCGCTGACCCTCCTGACCGCGTACTTCTGCCTGATCACCACAGCGCCCCAGACCTGGTTCCTCAGGTCGGGCGGGCCCCTCTTGACCGTGCACTGGATGTGGTCTCCCGACGGAGGCGGCCGGGTACCTGCGAGCCTGGTCTTGGCCCTCGTCACCATGATGACCTTCAGGGTCTTGGCGCCCGTGTTGTCGGCGCAGGTGATGACCGCGTTGAGCGGGATGGAGCGCGTGATGTAGGTCTTGAACTCCTCGACCCCCTTCGCAGAGACCGCTCTGGACTTGGTGGACATGCTCTACTCGGCTCCCCTGTCTGGACGACCACGAACGAGACCGTCTTCGCGAGCGGCCTGCATTCGGCGATGGTCGCCACGTCGCCCTCCTTCGCCTCCATGCACGGCGGGAGGTGGGCGTGGACCTTGCTCCTCCTCCTCTCGTACCTGTTGTACTTCGGGACCTGCTGGAGGAACTCCCTCTGGATCACGACGGTCTGCTTGTTCGAGATCGAGACGATCGTCCCGTCGAGCATCTTTCCCCTGACCTTCAGGTGCCCGTGGAAGGGGCAACGCGAGTCCTCGCAGCCGCGCTTCGGCGGCGCCATGTCGAGGCCTGCGGAGCTCATCTCGTCCGCCCCGCTCCTCGCCTCGCCGGCCTTCCGCTGGCAGCGATCCTGTCTTCGAGCCTGCCCTTCAGGTCGTCGCCGATGACAATCGTCCCCGCGGAGAGCTGCAGGGCGCTCCCCGTCTTTGGAAGGATGACCTTCCGCTTCCCGTCAGTCCTGATCGTCAGCGTGTGCATCGTCTCGAGGACGACCTTCCCCTTGAGCCCGAGTAGCACCGCGTCTCTCGCGGCCGCCACCCTCACGTCCTCTCCGATGATGAAGCTCATTCGACCACCCCTTCTCCTTCATGACGGTCAGGACCCTGGCGATGTCCCGCTTGACGCGGCTCGGAGAGCCGCTCTGCTTCTGGATCATTCCCCTCGCGGTCAGGCTCCTCAGCCTCGCGAGCTCCCCGCGGAGCTCGAAGAGCCTGTCCTTGAGCTGTAGGTCCTGTGTCTCAAAGCCTTTGCTTTCACTCTTGGCAATTTGTTTCTCCTCCTTCGCTTCCTTCTCGCTGCCTTCTTCTTGGTGGCCCGCTTGCGGGTTCCCGTCGTCGCCTTGGTCGCGCGCTTGGCGCGCGTGGCCTTCTTCGCCTTCGGTAGCCTCTGGCTCTGCGGCAGGTGCCGCTGGGGCTGGTGCCGTCGGCGGCGCGGGCCCTCGACTGACGCTGCTGCAGGGGTCGGCGATCGCGGCCTCTGCGACGACCACTCTTGGACCGGCGCGTGAGGCGCCGGAGCCGTGGCCGGAGCCGACGCGGCGGGCGGCGACGGCGGCCGGAGCCTGCTGCGCCTCGGCTGCACCTCGGTGAACTCTATGGGCGGAGGGAGCGCGTCCGCGTATCGCTATCTTCACCTTGATTCCGAATAAGCCTAGCTTTAGCAGGACGTCCGTGGTCGCCGACCGGACGATCTCGTCGGCGGTCTCCCCGCTCTTCGGGACGACGCCCATCCTGTACTTTTCCTTGTGCGCCCTGTCGCTCCTCAGCTTCCCCGCGACGCCGATCTCGCAGCCCATCGCCCCGGCCTCCATTATCGTGGTCATGGTCCAGTTGGCTGCGCGCCTGAAGGCCGTGCCCCTCGCGACTATCTGCGCCGTCCTCTGGGCCATTATCCGCGGGTTGAGCTCGGGCCTCTCGACCTCGGAGACCGCAATCTGCGGATTGGGGAGGTTGAACTTCTGTGCGACCCTCTCCGTGAGCTCCTTGATCCCCGTGCCCCGCCTGCCTATCGCGAGACCCGGCCTCGTGACGAAGACGGTTATCCTCGTCCCGACCGGGTTCCTCTGGACGTCGACGCCTGCGTAACCCGCCTCCTTTAGCTGGGCTTCGAGGTACTCGTCGAGCTCGGCATAGGTCCTGTGCATCGAGAGCAGGCTCTTCACGGCGCTCTTTTCGACCTGTGACATGCCGCTCTACTGAGCCTCCCTCGCCACGAACTCGACGTGCACCAGCACGTGGAAGTTCGGGCTGCTTCGACCGTGCGCCCTCGGGACGTAGTCCTTGATCACGCGCCCCGCCTTCGCGGAAGCGTGGATGAGGTGCACTCTGTCAGGGTCGAGGCCCTTGAACTCGCAGTTCCCCCTCAGGTTCTGAAGAACTCCAAGGATCTTTCCAGCCGCCTTCACGGGATAGGAGCCCGTCGGGAAGCCGACCAGCTCGCTCCTGTGCCCGACCTTGTTCTTGTGTCTCCTGAAGGCGATGGGCGCCTTCTTTGCCTCGACCGTCTCCGTCAGCGCGATCGCCTTGGATAACGTCATCCCTTGTAACGTGTTGCAAATCTCTCGCGCCGCCTTTGGCGAGATGTTAAGCTCCCTCCCGCTAGCCCTGACGTGAATCGCTGGGTCGTAACCCTCCATTGTGTATCCGAAGTGAGGCACTAGCTTCTACCGGTTCCTTCCGACCGGCTTGCGTAGTGGATATAAAGCTAACTCACGCAGGGGATGGCAGTAGTCAGTTTTCCTAGCGGATGCGCTCGATTTCGATTGGGCTTTCTTGGGCCGTCGAGCCAAAGTTTAACGCCTTTGCGCCACTTGCTTCTGGAAGGAAGGGCTATCGGCTGGACAGCACAGGCCACGACGTGGTAATCATCGGCTCAGGGATAGCCGGGCTCCGGGCCGCGATAGAGGCGGCTCGCGTCGAGCGAAGGGAAGGCGGACGTCGCGGTGGTCACCAAGCTACAGGCGATGCGCTCGCACTCGGTGAGCGCCGAGGGAGGGACGGCCGCGGTGCTCTATCCTGAGCTCGGGGACTCGATCGAGTCGCACGTCTTCGACACGGTGAAGGGCTCCGACTACCTCGGGGACCAGGACGCGATCGAGCGCTTCGTCGAAGATGATGCCCTCGGAGATCTACCAGCTCGAGCACTGGGGGATGCCGTGGTCGAGGCGGGAGGACGGGAGGATAGCGCAGCGCTGGTTCGGCGGGTACAGCTACCCCAGGGCGACCTTCGCCGAGGACAAGGTCGGGTTCCACGAGATGCAGACGCTCTACGACACGTGCACCAAGTACCCGAACATCACCTTCTACCAGGAGTGGTTCGCGACCTCGCCTGGTCGTGGAGCAGGGCGAGTTCAGGGGGCTCACCGCGTTGGAGATGAAGACGGGCGAGATGCTCTCCGATCTCCGCGAAGGCGGGGATAATCGCGACGGGCGGGGCGGGTAGGCTCTACAGCTTCGCGACGTACGGGCACAGCTCGACTCCCGACGGGATCGCCATGGGCTACCGCGCGGGGGTCCCGCTCAAGGACATGGAGTTCGTGCAGTTCCACCCCTCCGGCCTCATCCCGTCGGGGATACTCATCACGGAGGGGGCGAGGGCGGACGGCGGCGTCCTGCTCAACAAGGACGGCGAGAGGTTCATGGGCAGGTATGCCCCCGAGAAGCTCGAGCTCGCGTCGCGGGACGTAGTCTCCCGCGCGATAATGACCGAGATAGAGGAGGGGAGAGGGCTCAAGGACGAGAAGAGCGGGTACGACTACGTCCAGCTCGACCTCACGAAGATAGGCGCGGAGAAGGTGAAGGAGAGGCTGGCCGGAATCCGGGAGATAGCGATGAAGTTCAGGGGGATCGACCCGGTGGAGGTGCCCCTTCCCGTGAGGCCGGTCTGCCACTACATGATGGGCGGGCTCGACGTGGACATCGACGGGGCGACGAAGGTCAAGGGGCTCTGGGCCGCGGGGGAGGCCGCGTGCGTGAGCATCAACGGGGCGAACAGGCTCGGGGCGAACTCGACAGCGGAGTGCCTTGTCTGGGGGCGGATAACGGGGGCCGAGGCCGCGCCGATACGCGGCGGGGAGGGGCGCCGTCCCGGTGCCCGAGTGAGGCAGTCCGGCAAGAGGAGAAGCGCGTCTTCGACGGGATATTCCATGGCCGCGGAGGGACGAACCCGTACGACGTGAGGGACTCCGTCCAGAGGGCGATGGACAAGGGAGCCTTCGTCTACAGGACGGGGGACGGCATCGCGGAGGCCTTGAGGACGGTGAGGGCGCTAGGGCAGACCGACTTCCTGCACTGCGACGACCAGAGCAGGCGCTACAACACCAACCTCACGAACGTCCTCGAGGTCGAGGCTATGCTCATGGCGGCGGAGGCGATACTCGTCAGCGCCCTCGCGCGGCGCGAGAGCCGCGGCGCCCACGCGAGGAGGGACTATCCAAAGAGGGACGACGCGAACTGGCTGAAGCACAGCCTCGCCATCTTCTCTGCGGACGAGACCGAGGGAGGGCACGTGAAGCTCGACTACTCGCCGGTCAAGATAACGAAGTACCAGCCCGCGGAGAGGCACTACTAACTTAAGTAGAAAACACGCGCCGAAGAAGGAGACGGGTGAGCTCGCGAGCTGGAAGAGCAAAGGGAGGGCGCCCAAGCGGATCCGGGCGCGGGAGCGGCCACGAACAAGAGGGGCGTCGCCGGGTGGCTGAACCCGCTACACCTCAACCTCGAGAGGTGGGCCTACGTCTTCCAGAGGGTCACAGGGCTGGCGGTCCTCGCGTACGTCCTCGGGCACATCGGTGACACCAGCTTCTTCGTGGGAGGGCCGTTCGGCGAGGGCCCGAGCACGGCGAGCTGGTCCTCTGACCTGGCGGTCACGGAGAACGTCGCTAGGGCACGTCGTCCTCGCGATGGTCGTTCTCGTGGTCGTGTACCACGGGATCAACGGGATCCGCTTGATACTCTCGGAGTACGGCGTGATCTTCGCGAAGCCCTCGAGGCCCGACTACCCTTACAAGGCAAAGTCGCTGAGGACCATCCAGAGGCACCTGATCTGGGTCGCGATAATCGCGGCGATCCTCGCCGCGCTCTACACCGGGGGGACGCTGTTTGGGTGAGCCCGCATGAGGGAGTCCACGATCATGCAGCTTCAGTACGGCACGGCGGTACTCGCGTTAGGACTCGTCACGGTCCACCTCCTCATGCAGGGGGTGCTGGTCCCGTACGGGGAAGCGGTCTCGTTCCAGCACGTCCTCTCCGTCTACAGGAACGTGGTCGACGGGGCGCTGCTGGAGGTCCTCCTGATAGTGGTGCTGGCGCACGGGTTCAACGGGCTGCGGATCATCTTGCTCGAGTGGCGCCAGTCCGCGGGATGGACTAGAGGGGTGAACTGGGTGGTGCTCCTCGTGACGCTCGCGGCCATCTCCTACGGGACTCGGACCGTGATACTCGCGGCCACGGGGCAGGTGACCTGATTGGGAGGCGAAGAGCTGGTTCTCAGGATCCAGAGGTTCGACCCGTCCCTGGAGAAGCACCCCCATCTGGAGCGATACGCCGTGCCCCTCAAGGACGGGATGACGGTCCTCGACGCCCTGCTGTACGCGAAGGACCGGCTCGACCACGGGATAGCTATGCGGTTCTCTTGCAGGATGGCCTCGTGCGGGTCCTGCGGGATGAAGATCAACGGAAGGCCGCGTCTCGCCTGCGAGACACAGCTCGCGGACCTCCGCTCCTCGACGGTCACCGTCCAGCCGATGGACAACTTCCCCATCGTGAGGGACTTGGTTGTCGACCTGGAGTCGTTCTTCTCGAAGCACAGGGCCGTCTCCCCTCACCTCGTGAGGAAGGGGGACCCGCAGGAGCAGGAGTCGCCCACGGGAGAGTACCTAGTGACGCCCCAGGAGCTCGACTCGCTAGTCCAGTTCACATACTGCATAAAGTGCGGGCTGTGCAGCTCGTCATGCCCCACCAGCTCCACCGACTCCCTCTTCCCCGGCCCCCAGGCGCTCGCGCAGGAGTACAGGTACCTCCAGGACCCAAGGGACGAGGCGGGAGATGAGAGGCTCGACCTTGTCGACACCGAGCACGGGGTGTGGAGATGCCACTTCGCGGGAACGTGCTCGGCGGTATGCCCGAAAGGAGTGGACCCCGCGCTGGGAATACAGCTCCTCAAGAGACACGTCATGGCGGCCAGGTCGCCCTTCAGGAGACGGAAGCCAAAGGCCAGCTCAGGGGCGAGGGTGTTCCCCAATCCGAACGAGGACCTGCTGAAGCGGCCCTAGAGCTCACTCGGTAGGCTCGGAGTACTGTGCGCCCATGTAGGTGTAGACGCCGGTCTTCAGCACCTTCACGGAGAGCATGGCGCACTTTATCCTCGCCGGGCCGAGGTCGGACGTCCCGAGCATCTTCAGGATGTCGTCCCTGGAGAGCCCCTTCACCCACTCGAGCGGCTTGCCCTTCGCCATCTCCGTGAGCATCGAGGCGGAGGCCTGGCTTATCGCGCAGCCCTTCCCGATGAACTTTATCTCCTCGATCTTGTCCTTGTCCGGGGAGACGCGTGATCTGCATCTCGATTTCGTCGCCACAGAGCGGGTTTGAGGTCCCTGGCGTCGATGTCGTGCGGGTCGAGCTTCCCGAAGTTCCGGGGGTTCCTGTAGTAGTCCAGGATCAGCTCCCGGTAGATGTCGCTGCTCAAACGCAGAACACGCTCTTGGCCTTTAGGAGGGCGCCTATGAACACGTCGATGTCCTCGGTCGAGTTGTAGACGTAGAAGCTGGCGCGGCTCGTCCCGGGGATGTCGAGGTGCTCCATGAGCGGCTGCGCGCAGTGGTGCCCGGACCTTATCGCGACGCCCTCCTCGTCGAGGATCGACGCCATGTCGTGGGGATGGATGTCCGCGAGGTTGAACGAGATCACCCCCCCCCGCGACTCGAGGTCCATGGGGCCGTAGATCTTGATGTTGGGAATGCGCGACATCTTCTCGAAGGCGTACCTGAGGAGCTCGACCTCGTGCCTCCTGACGTTCTCCATCCCGAGGGCGGTGAGGTAGTCGACCGCCGCGCCGAGGCCGATGGCGTCCGCGATGTTCGAGGTCCCGGCCTCGAACTTGTAGGGGACGTCGTTCCACCTCGCTCCGTCCAGGTGGACCTCCTTGATCATGTCGCCGCCGGACTGGAACGGGTCCATGGCGTCGAGCAGCTCCTTCCTCCCGTAGAGCACGCCTATCCCCGTAGGTCCGAGCATCTTGTGCCCCGAGAACGCGAGGAAGTCGCAGCCCATCTTCTGGACGTCGACCGGCATGTGAGGAGCGGACTGCGCCGCGTCGACGACTGTAACCGCGCCGGCCCGCTTTGCCATGGAGCAGAGCTTCTCGGCGTCGTTTATCGTCCCGAGGACGTTGGAGCAGTGGGTGAAGGCGACGAGGGCGGGAGAGAGCGCTGAGCAGCCTCTCGAACTCCCCCAAGTCGAGCTTGCCCGTCGGCGGTGATGGGCGACGTACTCTATCCTCGCCCCCTTCTCCTTCGCGAGGAGCTGCCAGGGCACGATGTTGCTGTGGTGCTCCATCAGCGTGAGGACGATGAGGTCCCCCTCCTTGACGAACTTCGAGCCCCAGGCGAACCTGACGAGGTTTATCGACTCGGTGGTCCCCCTCGTGAAGACGACCTCCTGAGGAGAAGGCGAGTTGATGAACTTGGCCACCTTCTTCCTCGAGTTCTCGTAGGCCTCCGTGGCCTCGATGCTCAGCTGGTGGACGCCCCGGTGGACGTTCGCGTTGTATCTCGAGTAGTAGTCGACCAGCGCGTCGATGACGACCTTGGGCTTCTGGGTCGTCGCCGCGTTGTCGAGGTAGACCAGGCGCTTCCCGTTGACCTTCCTGTTCAGGATGGGGAAGTCGTTCCTGACCTTCTCCACGTCGACCGTCCTTGTAGATTCGAGCAAATTCTCTACTCTCGGGGCCGCTAGATCTCGACGAAAATGCTTCCTTCCTCTATTTTAACATTGTAACGCTTCAGCGGCTCGACCGCCGGGGGGTTGTAGACCTCTCCGGTCCTGCAGGTCGAACTGCGAGAGGTGGAGCTGGCAGACCACGCGCTCCTCTATCATGAAGCCCTGTGAGAGCAGTCGACTCCTCGTGGGTGCAGACCCCGTCGACGGCGTAGACCTCGCCGCCGAGGTTCGAGAGCAGGACCTGCTTCCCCTCGACCTCGACCCCGGCCATCGTCCCGGGGGCGAGCTTCGAGAGCTCGAGCGCTTTCACGAACCGGGGCAACTCCTGCCTAGCCTCTGTACTTGTAGTGGCGCTCGAAGATGTCGCCCGCTGCCTGCTTCTCTTCGTCCGGGACCTCTCCGGTGAGCGCGAGGAGGGTCTCCCTGTCGACCAGCCGCCTCCGCTCGCCCGACCACTTGCCCTCCACCGTGAACTTGGCCCCCTCGCGAGCGAACTCGATCGGGTATCCTCGAGAGGACGGGCTCGAAGAACCCGATCACTATCAGCTTCTTCGCCTCGTCCTTGGGGAGGCCCCTCGCCTCCAGGTAGAAGATCTGGTCCTCGTCTATCTGCGCGACCGAGGCGGAGTGCGTCGCCTTCACCTCGTTGGTGTCTATGTCGAGGCCGGGGATGGCGTCGGAGCGGGCGCGCTTGTCGAGGAGCATCGCGTGGTGGGCGAGATAGGAGTGGGAGTTCTTCGCGCCCTTCTTGATCTTGACCATGCCCTTGAAGATGGACTGGGACTCGCCCTTGAGCACGCCCCTGGCCGTGAGGGAGCCAGCCGAGTCAGGGGAGTTGTGGACGAGGTTCGCGTCGAGGTCGTAGCGCTGCTTCCCGTCGCAGAAGAAGACCTGGTATCCCTCGAACGATGCGCCCCGGCCGTTGAGGCCGAGGTTGAACCTCGACCTGGTTATGCGCCCGCCGAGGAGGATCGAGGCGAGGGAGGCCTTCGCGTTGGTCGCGACCGAGACCCCCTCGTTGGAGAGGTAGACCGCGTTGTCGTCGAGGAGCTGGAGGGTGCTGGAGTCGACCTGGGCGCCGTTCTCGGCGAAGACGTCGAGGGTCGAGCTCACCAGGAACGGGCCTTGGCTCTCCGCGGTGTAGAGCTCCTCGAGGTAGTTGAACTTCGAGCCTTCCTCCGCGTAGATTATCGTCATCTCGACCACGCTCGAGGAGGGGTTGCGCGTCACGAGCATCCGCCTGAGGGACGAGGGGGCGGCGACGCCCCTCGGGACGCGGATGAAGACGCCGGAGTTGAAGAAGGCGGCGTTGAAGGCGGCGTACTTCTCCTCCGAGGGGTTGGCCAGCCTCCTCGAGAGGAGCTCGCGCAGGAGGGACTCGTGCTTCGAGAACGCGTCGCGCGATGCTCAGCACCTCCACGCCGCTCTTCGCGTAGTCCTCGTCGAGGTCGACGTGCACCGTGGTCGAGTTCCCCTGGAGGATGATGTTGGTCTCCTTCCCGGTGAGGTAGCCCTCGAAGTGCTTCCGGAGGTCGACCCTCTCCTCGGCCAGCCCCACGGGGAACTGCTCGGGGTCGAAGGCGGAGACGCCCGCGTACTTCGTGTAGAGCGGCGAGGTCTCGAGGGGAAGCGAAGAGAACCTGCGAAGCGCCTCCAGCCGGTAGTCCCTGAGCCAGCTCGGCTCGCGCAGGCTCTTGGAGAGCGACTCCGACCTGCTCCTCGGTGAAGCGGGAGACCGCGCTCTGGGCCATGGTGGTCACTCTCGGAGGCTGGCTGTCTAGCCGACCGCGCCGGTCATCTCGAGCGCCATCAGCCTGTTGATCTCTATCGCGTAGGTCATGGGGAGCTCCTTGGTGAAGGGCTCGACGAAGCCGTTGACTATCATGCTCAGCGCGTCCCTCTCGCTGATGCCCCTGGCCATCAGGTAGAATATCTGCTCCTCGCCCACCTTGCCGACGCTCGCCTCGTGGGTGACCGTGGCGTCGTCCGCCATCACCTCGACGTAGGGGATGGTGGAGGTCTTCGAGTGCTCGTCGAGGAGGAGCGCGTCGCACCTGACCGTCGCCTTCACGTTGTGCGCGCCCTTCGCGATGTGGAGGAGGCCGCGGTAGATGGCCTCGCCTCCGTCCTTGGAGACGGACTTTGATATTATCTTCGAGGAGGTGTCGGACGCGAGGTGGATTATCTTGCCTCCCGTGTCCTGTATCTGGTTGGCGCCGGCGTAGGCCATCGAGATGATCTCCGCTGAGGCGCCCTTGCCGAGGAGGTAGATCGGAGGGGTACTTCATGTTCCTGCCGGAGCCTACCTCGCCGTTGAGCCACGTCACGCTGGCGTCCTCGTAGGCGTGCGCCCTCTTGGTGACGAGGTTGTAGACGTTCTTGCTCCAGTTCTGGATCGTGATGTAGCGTATCTTCGCGCCCTTCTTCGCGACGAGCTCGACGATGGCCGCGTGGAGCATCGACTTTTGGTACATCGCGGCGGTGCACCCCTCGATGTAGTGGACCTCGCTGTTGGGCTCGGCCACGATGAGCGTCCTCTCGAACTGCCCCATCCCCTGCGCGTTGATCCTGAAGTACGACTGAAGGGGCATCGTGATCTTGACCCCCTCTGGGATGTAGATGAAAGGCCCGTCGCTCCAGACCGCGCTGTTCAGCGCGGCGAACTTGTTGTCGTTCGAGGGGATGATGGTCCCCATGTACTTCTTGATGAGCTCGGGGTAGTCCTGCACCGCGTTGCCGACGCTGGTGAAGATGACTCCCTGCGCCTGCAGGTCCTTCTGGAGGCTGTTGTAGACCTCCTGGCTCTCGTAGATGGCGCCCACGCCGGCGAGGAACTTCCTCTCGGCCTCGGGGATGCCCAGCTTCTCGAAGGTGTTGCGTATCTCCGGGGGGACGTCCTCCCACTTCTTGGCGGTCTCCTTCGCAGGGCTGCGCGTAGTAGTAGAAGTCCTGGAACTTTATCGGCGAGAGGTCGACTCCCCAAGTGGGGACGGGCCTCTCGTTGAAGTGCTTCAGGGCCTTGAGCCTGAACTCCTCCATCCAGATGGGCTCGTTCCGCAGCCGTCGAGATCTCCTTGACTACGTCCTCGTTGATCCCCTTGTGGCTCTGGTCGAGGTAGCCGGTCGAGTCGGCGAAACCGTACTTTGTCTTGTAATCGTCGGTTACGATGTCGGCGGCTGCTGTCATAAACCAGTTTGGTATTACCTATGTTATAGTATAAAAACGATTCGCGTTGGGGTGCTGTCAAGTCTCCAGTCGGAATTGCTCGCTCTTTCTCGGTCTGTAAACTTTCGTCGGATGGCCTGAACCATCATAAGCCCACCGTCGTGACTCTACCGTAGATAGCTCCTCGACCTTCAAAGTGGCAGTTATTGGTGACTCGAGTTCGGACATGATCTATCCTCTCCCGGTTGGAGAGCGAATCTTCTCGTTTCCTAAGCTGACCTGACCTTCTCGAAGCCATGATTATTCTGCTCGCGAATTCGCCGCGAATCTCCGGTTGCTGTTGTCGTATTGTCGTGACCGCTCGATTCGAACAGAAGTGTTGTCGCTGGTCCTCGACCTCGCCGATAGCGCGACTCGATGTAACTTCTTATGGAGTCGAGGTCCGACTGACGGTGTGTCATCGGTTCCATCCTCAGTGGTTGCCCCGTCCTTCGCAGTGGGAGTAGCGTTTCATGTCCTTTCGCTTTCCCATCACAGCATATCCGGTCGTCCTTTCTTGTCGGACTTCCATCGTCCACTCTACTTGGTCTCCACTCTGAAGGCCCAGATAGATTACCATCCCTGCGGGACTGTGACTCTAAGCGAATCGGAGTTTGGCCGAGCCACGCCCATTGTCGTTGTTTCCGAACTCATGGCTTGTAGTAATAGAATCGTAGTATATAACACTACGTCTCCGCTATTTGACGGTAGGGGCATAGTGTTATATACACTTCTATCCATAGCATCGTAGGTAGAAAGTTATGACAACCGAAACCTGCAAGAACTTCGGGAAGTCAAGGGACGCGAGATATGCGAGAAGAAGACCGCTATACAGAAGGGTGAACGCCTTCAAGTATGAAGTCAAGAGCCAATCGTCCAGCGGCCATCTATGAAGTCGTCGCGAACAACTACGGCTGGAATTGCTCTTGCCCTGACTACAAGTATCGCGCCGTCAAGTGCAAGCACATCTTCGCGGTGAATTCTCTTTCAAGATGCGGGTAGCGGTCTCCACCGAAGTCCTCGCGCCGGTCGAGGACTACCGACGCTTGCATCTTCTGTGGTTCGAAGCACATCAGTAAAGGACGGGATACGGCACAACAAAGCCGGAGACCTTCAGATATTCGAGTGCTTGGAGTGCGGGAAGTATTTCACTATAAACCTCGGCTTCGAGAAGATGAAGCACAACCCGAAGGGAATCACTACCGCGATGCAACTCTACTTTCGCGGCGAGAGCCTTCGGAACACGCAGAAGTCGCTCCAGCTTCTTGGCGTGAAGGTCTCGCATCAGACGGTCTACAATTGGATTAGCAAATATATCGGGTTGATGGAGAAATATCTCGACAAGATCACTCCCCAAGTCGGGGAGACTTGGAGAGCCGATGAAATCTTCGTGAAGTTCTCCGGGAAGATGAACTATGTCTTTGCGATGATGGACGACGAGACCCGCTTCTGGATTGCGCAACAAGTCACGGAAAAGAAGGGGACTGGCGATATCAGGCCGCTTTTCCAAGGCGCGAGGGAGCGAACCGGAAAGAAGCCGATGCTCCTGATAACCGACGGCGCTCCTAACTTCGCAGAAGCGAACCGCAAGGAATATCAGACCCGATATGCCTACGACACAACGAACCATATCAGAGACATCCGGTTCGACGGGAGCGTCCACAACAACAAGATGGAGCGCATGAACGGAGAAGTCAGAGACCGCGAGAAGGTCATGCGGGGGCTGAAGAATACCGACTCGCCAATCCTGAAGGGAGTTCAACTCTTCCACAACTACATCAGGCCGCACATGGCGCTCGATGGAAAGACTCCGGCCGAGGCCGCTGGAATCGAGGTGAAGGGAGAGAACAAGTGGCTGACGATAATACAGAACGCATCGAAGTGTGATTCCACTCCGTCCCCGCAAATTAAATAGCGACGGCGGTTGATTGCCTTCTAGGTTGTCGGCAAGCCTCGAAGAAAATAAGAAGAAATTCATCGAGGTAGTCCTAACTCTGGGCGGACTTCTCGGAGTGATAGCGGCGGTCAGCCCGCCGGCTGGCGCTGGCTCACTAAAGGTGGCGTTCGGCACTATCTTCATCGTCTTCATTATCTCGGCTCTGTTCGCATATTCCCATATCGCCTTCGGATTGCGGGACGCACGTTATGCAAGGCCCAGACTTTTCGGAAAGCGTTTCGAAGTGAAATGGCGCCCGATCCAAGCCGAAGTGTTCTTGTTATCAGCAACGTTCTCTCTTCTGATACTTATGTCGGCGATATTTCCTGTATACGATGAGCTTATTCCGCTCATGAGCAGGGGCACCCCATCGGGTCTGATATGCTTGAGATTTTGGTCATAGCTTGGCTATCCGTTGAGTCTAGAATAGCTGATTCGTTACTCCGGTAGAAAGGTCAAAGAGGGCATTTGCCCTTTCCGGTTGAAGTCGCGAAAAGAAACCCGCCCGCTAAAATAATTAGGATAGCGATAGCCGTGTTTCCATTCACATAGGACGGATAGACAAACAGAAAGGCGCCCACTAGGAGCAACAAGGCTCCGGCCAGCCTTTGCTGTTGGCTCAATCTTCTTCTGACCTTGCTAAAGGTGAATGAGTTAGTTAAATCTTGATTCGCCAATTATCCGTCGAAAGTTTACAGGTCGAGAAGGGAGGGGAATCCGACGGAGACTTGACAGAACCCGCGTTGGGGTGCTGTCCAATCTACTGGACTTTTTAAGAGTGTCAAGCGCTGGACATCTGGACTCATTTGAGCCAACGGTCAAACAAGGCAACTATCTACTTTCTACTCTGGGGAATCGCAGTAATTGTTTCGCTTCTGGGGAGGCTGGTCGCGTTGTCTGACTTTTCTTCAGCGCTGGCCTTCCTTTTTGTCGGGACCGGCTCTTGGATTATCTTTACGGATGGGGAGACAGACTTGCTCCGCGACACGTTGAGGGACTTCCAAGACCGCAAGAATCTGAAGCAGAGAAGGCTGGACGCTTTCGGAGGCTCTTTCCGCATCTCTTTCTCGAAGTAGACAGCCTCCCTTTGAACCTAAGGGAAGAGGAGGCACAGGAGGCTATCGATTCTGTCGGTCTTTGGGTCGCTCAGGATGGCATCCACTTTCATGGTTCAAGGATTGGCATGGATAATGGATTAGATGAGTCGCGCCGATGGGAGGAATCGGTCGGAGAAGCGCAACAATACGCAATTTCTGAGATTCGAAAGAAGGTAAGGCTATGACTTTGATAGATAGTCTGCCAAGATGTAGCGTATGGTCTCCGGTATCGAGTCCAGCGCTCTTCTTCTTTCTCTCTCCGCTTCGAGCCGCTTCTCCATCTCTTCCGTTATCGAGACGTTCCATTTCTTCATCATGTCTCCTACCATGCGAGACAACTCTATTTAACCCTATATTCCCCTATAGAGTAAAGGGTTATATGCCACTCTATCCTACCCTATTGGGTAGGTAATAGAGATGCCGACCTCAAGACGCTTCAACTCTTGGAGGCAAGAAGGTGAAGGGCGAGCAGATTGCAGACATCGAAGGCCAATCGAAAGGATAGACGCTAACACCTACCGGGTCCACTCGCAGAGTGGAGAGTCTTGGTATGGGGTCAGCGCACAACTTCAGGGGCTGGTCCTGCGACTGCGCCGACTTCAAATTCGCGCGTCTGGGCAATTGCAAGCACACCTTTGCGGTGAACTCTCGGTAGCCATTAGGGACCGAATAGAGAGCGCGAGAAGATTGAGCCGCTTGACATCCAGTCGTGCCTCTTCTGCTATTCAAAGAACATCGTGAAACAGGGGAATCCGCCACATCAAGAGCGGAGACATCCAGAGGTTCGGATGCAAGGACTGCGGCAAGCGGTTCGTCAGGAACCTTGGGTTCGAGCACCTGAAGGCCACGTCCTCAAGATGGTGACGGGCGCACTACAACTTTACTTTTCCGGGGAGAGCCTAGGAACACCCAGAAGTTCCTCACGCTTCAAGGCGTGAAGGTCTCCCACCAGACGATATACAACTGGATTACGAAGTATGTAGGCTGATGGAGAAATATCTCGACCAGATTACGCCGAACGTCTCGGACACATGGAGAGCCGACGAGCTATATGTGAAGGTCAAAGGAACATGAAGTATCTCTTTGCGATGATGGACAACGACACCCGCTTCTGGATCGCCCAACAGGTGGCAGACAACAAGGGAACTTCGGACATCAGGCCCCTTCTTCACGAGAGCCAAGAGGTCGCAGGAAAGAAGCCCGCGACCTTCATCTCGGACGGAGCGCACTAACTTCCACGACGCATACAACAAGGAATATCGCACGAACCGATACAACTCGACGGTCCACATCTCCCACATCCGCCTTAAAGGAGACCACAACAACAACCGCATGGAGCGGCTTGAACGGAGAACTAAGGGACCGGGAGAAGGTCATGCGCTCGCTCAAGACTGAGGACTCTCCCATATCTCAAGGGCCTGCAAATCTATCACAACTTCTTCAGGCCCCACATGGCTCTCGACGGAAAGACCCCGGCAGAGGCCGCGGGAATCAAGATCGAAGGCGAGAACCCTTGGATAACCCTGATTCAGAACGCTACCCAATCGCTAGGGCAAGAATCTGAAACAAGAAGCTAAGCGAGATGCAAGCCACACCTATCTCAGTCAGCTTCTTGGAGGATTTCGCCGCGTCTCTTAATTCAAGGTTGTATGTTAGCAGGGATTTCAAGGCCGTATTGCCCTGCAAGACGCTGTCGGTGTATATAGTTAAATTGTATCTCGCCTTTGGGGTCGATGTCTGGGGGCTTCTTGAAGGCCGGAATCGCCAAGACCAAAGCCGATGACAGGGCGAAGATTGCCGAGACGATTTGGAGCAGACTAAACAAGGTTAGAAGTCCAGAGCTTTACAGACAGATAAAGTCCATCAGATTTGACAGCCACCGCGTCGGGGAACTGTAAGTCTTAGTCGGCTTTTCACCCCTTCCGTGAACTTGTCAAGTTTCGTCGGCTGAATCCCTTGGGCCTTCTGCCAATCCTGATTAGAATGGCCCCAATAAGAATCGACATTACTGATGGTATAGTAGGTCCAATCACTGCAACCGATCCGACAAATCCGTTGGTGAATATGCCGACCAGCGCCGTAAGGACACCGATGAAAAGAAAACACACTCCGCCTATGACCCACAGGTTAGGACTCATCAAGTCGATTCTTTGGTTCGGGCAGGGACTTAGAAGCGTTCTGGATGATTGTTAGCCATCGGTTTTCTCCCTCGACTTCAATCCCTGCCGCCTCCGCAGGAGTCTTTCCGTCAAGGCCCATGTGCGGCCTGATGAAGTTGTGGTAAGACCTGAATCCCTTTCAAGATTGGCGAGTCGGCGCTCTTCAGGCCCCGCATCACCTTCTCTCTGTCTCTGACCTTCCCGTTCATCCTCTCCATCTTGTTGTTGTGATCGAGCCGTCGAAGCGGATGCATGAATAAAGTCCGGCTTCATAATGCTTATATCAGCTTAGCTAGCTCAGCTACTTGAGCTGCCCAACGAGATGTCACCAGCTGAGCTGGCGGACTTTCCTTGCAAATACTGTGGGAGGAGCTTCAGCGACGGAAGGAGACTCGGGGGGCACGTGCGTCAGTCCCACCCCGTAGTCAAGCCGGGAACAACCCAATATGCTGCGACCCCGTCTGTGGAAGGGGAGTTGGCGGCGAGGGTGCTCGAGCTATGGAAGACCGGCGAAGACCCCATGACGGTCGTAGAGACTCTGAGGGTGCACCCACGATTCGTGAAAGAGGTCCTCAAGGAGTACGACGAGCTGATCAACGAGTGGAAGAAGTTCAAGGAAGCCTGAGCCCTCGAACGCATCTCGACTGAGCTTCCCCTGGCCCTCTGACGGGAGCACCGGTCGCTCAAAGGCCGATGATGACGAGGACCATCCCAAGCCCGAGGAAGAACATGCCGACCGTCCCCAAAGGCGACCCCGTAGCCCTCTTCCCCTCGGGAGGGGAGGCGTTGGGCTTTCGTCTTCCTGAGCGGGCGGTAAGAATTCCAACAAGGGCGAATCCCAGACCCAGGACAAGAAAGCTCTGATTCAACCGCGCGGAGCGAAACTCCGACGATATTAAATGGCGCGGGAGATGCTTTATCTCCGCGCTCGAGCGCGGCCCAACGCAATGGCGGGGAAGACGGGCGGCGGGTGAGAGGTGGATTCCTCATCATAGTGGGGTTCATTTGCCTGGGGATTGGAGCTTCCCTCTATTACGGCGAACTGGGCTTCGGGAGTCTTACCAAGAGCGGCACCGTTCAGCATTCGGGGAGCGCTTGGGCATATCTTCCCCTGGGACTCGGGGTCGTGCTGATGGTCGCGGGGCTGGTCCTTGCCGTGCTCGACCGCCGATCCGCTCGATAGGCGAGGACAGTAAAGCAGGAGCCGCGATACAAAAGGGACCGGGCCAGTATGTCATAGAAAACGCCCGAGCGTCCCTCGTGTTTAGCCGTGACAAAGGTGGGGAGGAGGGGTTACGGGTGTCGACCCGTTCCCTCTGACTTTCCTTGTGCTATTCGTTGAGGAGGTATGCTTGGTAGTATGCGTTGCCTGGTCTGTTGTAGACGCCGGTGAACCGGCTGGAGTCGTATGACCCGTGCCCTTGGGTCGCGCTGGATAGGAAGTTCGTCTTGAAGTTCTCTGGGGTGCCTGCATGATCGCCGTTGAGGTATGCGCTGCCCGTGCTGGCGTCGATTGGCTTGATTCCGAGGCCGTTGTAGAAGGCTGTTGTGGCGGAGCTCGAGCCGATGCCCGTGCCCAGGCCTGTGCCGAGGTTAGAGTAGACCGCTGCCGCCCACTGCCACTGGAGGGTGAACGAGTTCGTAGTCCCGGTGAAGAAGCCGGTCCAGTCCACCTTGGCTCCCGCGAGGGAGACCCCTGTGGGTACCTGGTAGGCCACGCCGCCGATGAAGACGTTACCCGTGAATCCCACGGGGACGGTGGTCACCCACTGTCCTCCCGTGTACGTCGTCGTCGCGGAGGTCGCGCTCGAGCTGAAGACTATCTCTGAATTGGGTGCTGGGATTGAGAGCGGGATGCCGTTGCCTCCCTGCAGCTGCAGGTTGACCCACTGTCCCGTGTAATGGACGGTGAGCGGCAGGGACGACTCCCTTGGAGTTATGTCCGCCGATTGCGCTGAACCAGACGTAGTTGCCCGTGGCGATTGCGCCGTAGCCGAAGTCGTTCTCGGTCGCGCAGACGTCGGGGTTCGTGTCAACGTCGGTGCAGGTCGAGGTGGTGCTCAGGTTAGGAGTGCCTGGGGTGTTCTGTGACTGGGCCACCGTAGCCGCTTCCGCCCCAGCCGTTCTGGTTCTGGACGACCTCGCCGGTGGCCGGGTTCAGGAAGAGTTTGCCTTGTCCGGCTGAGGCCGGTTGAAGTTGAACATGTTGTCAAGGGTGCCTGCCAGGGTGTCGAACGAGGTAGGTCCGATGCTGCCGAGGTGCCAGTTGTCCTCGATGAACTTGAGTATCGAGGTCTGGTCGGTGAGGGTGTTGTCGACGAAGTTCTGCTTCGCGTAGGGCGAGATCACCAGGAGGGGGATGCGTGGGCCGTATCCGCACCTGTCCTGCGACGCCTAGCGGAGACGCCCCAGTCCCGCAGGTGTTCCCGTTCAGGACGTCGTTGGCAGGGTCGCTGGATGGGCTGACGATCGGGGCCATGACGCTGGTCATACCAGCCGTCGGAGTCGTCCCAGTTGATGATGATCGCCGTGCTGCTCCAGGTCGGGAGGCTCTCGAGCGGTTGATGGTGTTGACCAGCCATGCCTGCTCGTCGAGCGGGTCAGAGTTGCCAGGGTGTCCGTCCTGGTACCTGTCCGCCTTCAGGAAGCTGACTGCGGGCAGGTTGCCTGCGTCGGCCGCGATCCAGAAGGAGGAGAGGTCGTATTGGTGGTTCGCCTGGTCGGTCTGTCCGATCATGGAGGGGGAGCTCGGAGGGAGGTGGTGCGGGTTGGACGGTCGAAGCGAAGTACTGGAACGGCTCGTGGTGAGGGCTGTAGGCCGTCTCGATGGTCCCTCCCGACCTGCACGTCGGATGACGCCGCAGACCGCCGGTGACCCGTCACTGGGTTGTAGGGGACGGTGGGCGTGAATCCGCCCTGGAACCAGCCCCAAGTGATGCCTGCGTTGTTCAGGAGGTTCCCGACGTTCTGGGGTGCTCCGGCTCCGCTCGTCGGAGTCATCGCAAGTGTTGGGTAAGTCGAGCTCGCCGAAGAGCAGTCGTCGTATGTCGGGTCGGCGTCGCCTATCACCTGGCCGTTGACCAGGAGGCCGGGGACGTTCGTCAGGTGCCGGCCGTCGTCCTGCGACGAACGAGCCGACCGCCGGCCCGCCGATGCCTGAGACCAGGTTGAGGGCGCCGGGCGTGGATGGGCCGAAGGTCGTCCCGAAGGAGTTGTCGTTGAGCGCGAAGTTCTGGGCGTAGTTCCAGAGGGCCGTCACGGTGTTACCGTCGTAGTAGTCCATGACGATGCCAGCGCTGCAGCTCGTCTGCTCTGGGAACATGTTCATCAGGCCGCCGTTGAAGGCCGCCTGCTCCGCAGTGTAGTCGTGGTTGTTGTCGCAGGTCACCGGCTGGGTGCGGTCGAGCCTCGCGGGGTTGTCCGAGGGTTGCCCGTCACGAGCTCGTTGGGGTTGCTCGTCAGCAGCGGACCCGTGAGGCCGTTGACCGTGGGAGTGTCCGGCGCCGCGGTGAACTGGGGCTCGTTGGGGAGGTTGGCCGCGTCCGGATAGGTCCCGAAGTAGTGGTCGAACGAGACGTTCTCTTGGAAGATGACGACCACGTGCTGTATCGGAGTAGCCGTGCTCGATTGTGCGTTGTTCGCGGGATTGGCTGCCACGTTTGCCGTCAGCATCACTGCGAACAGTACGAAAGGAATTGCGATTGATATCTTAGTCCGTATTTTCATCGCGAGATAGAGCTGGGCGAAAGCATTTCTTCGTTGCCGAAGTACAAAGCATAGAGTCTGTTTCCTCATGTATTCACATTATCATAACGTCGCTCACATGAGCGCCATAGAGTCTACATAGTTGGCCGCCGCGTCATCCTTCGAGGCGCCGGGTCCTCATTTCAGGTCGGTAAGTGAGATAGCCAACCGTAGAACCAAAGTGCTTCGCTCTTGCGTCGGCGTGAGGGACGTCGTAGCGGATGCCCCTCGACCCGATGACCCTCCTTGCGGGATGTCCCCGGACCGAGCGTCGGCCCATAACGCGCGGCGTTCCGCGGCCCATTCTGGTCGCTTCTCCAACCTTGCCATGCGCTTTCAGGAGATTCGGGACTTGAACGCCCCGGTCAAAGACTAATTATCGGCCCTTCGGAGTCGAGAAGGGTATCGCGCGAGATGGCGAGAGAAGCCAAACCTTCTTGTCACGGACTCTTATTTCCCGGGAAAGTTCGACGACCTTCGACCCTACGCGAAGGTCTATTGGCTCGACGAGCTTCGAGAGAACGAGCTCGACCGCCTGCTCCCGCTCATAGACTGCATGCTTGTGCAGACATGGTGGCCTGACTCCCTGACGCCCGAGCGAATCTCCCGGATGGTGCGCCTGCGCTTCTTCCAATCCGGCATGGCCGGTGTCAACCACATCCCCTTCAAGCACCTCGGGAAGCGGGTCGTGGTGAGCAGCAACGCTGGAGGGTTCTCATTCGGGGTCGCGGAGTTCGCGCCTGGCGCTCATGCTGGCAGCGGCGAAGCGGGTGGTCAAGCTCGACTATGCCCTGCGGACGGGAGAGTTCGACCCCTCCGAGTGGGGACGTCTCGCCCGGGAAGTGATGGTCCTGAGGGGGAGGACGCTGGGATCCTCGGATATGGCGGGATAGGGCGGGCCCGGGCTCGATGGGGCGAGCGCTTGGGATGAACGTGATTGCCTTCTCGAGGCACGTGAGCCCGGAGGGCGACGTCCAGGTGTTTCATGGAGGGAGGGCCTCCTCAGGGTCTTCAGGAAGAGCGACGTGGCGGTGATAGCGCTTCCGCTCTCGAAGCTTACGGTTGGGCTGATAGGCAGCGGCGAGCTCGCAGCGATGAAGAAGCGATGCGATACTCGTGAATGTCGCAAGGGCGGAGATAGTCGACGAGGAGGCGCTCTACCGAGCACCTGGTCAAGCGGCGCAGTTCACCTACGCGACCGACGTGTGGCAGATCAAGAGAGGCAAAGAGACCTACTCATCGAAGTTTCCGCTCGTGAAACTCCCGAATTTCATCGGGACGCCGCACGTCGCCGGAGGGAGCGCGGCGCTGACGAGCGAGCCGGGCAAGGCTGCCGCAGAGAACCTGGTTCGCTACCTCAGAGGCGAGGCGCCCCGGAACGTCGTGGACCCTTCGGAATACATCTGAGAGGCTTAGGCGACGACTCCGGCCTGCTCCTTGAGCCAGCCGTAGCCCTTCTCCTCGAGCTTCAGCGAGAGCTCCTGCCCGCCAGAGGCGGTGATCCTGCCCTCGTACATGACGTGCACGAAGGTCGGCATGATGTACTTCAGGATCCGTTGGTAGTGGGTGATCACGAGTATCCCGAGGTCGTTGCTGGCTATCTTGCTCACGCCTTCCGCGACCACGCGCAGCGCGTCGATGTCAAGGCCGGAGTCGGTCTCGTCGAGGACGGCGAACTTGGGCTTTAGCATCGCGAGCTGAAGTATCTCGGCCCGCTTCTTCTCCCCTCCCGAGAAGCCCTCGTTGAGATAGCGGTTCATGAAGGACTCGTCCATCCCGAGGAGCTTCATCCTCTCGGCGAGGGTCTCCTTGAAGTCGAAGATGGTCGGAGCCTGGTTGTTCGCATCCGTGTGGACAGCGTTGTAGGCCGCGCGGAGGAAGGAGAACATCGTCACCCCGGGGACGGCGACCGGGTACTGGAAGGCAAGAAAGAGGCCCTTCTTCGCCCTCTTGTCAGGGGTGAGGTTGATTATGCTCTCTCCGTCGATGAGGACGTCGCCCTGCGTCACCTTGTACTTCGGATGCCCCAGAAGGGTGTTGGCAAGGGTGCTCTTCCCGGAGCCGTTCGGGCCCATGAGCGCGTGTATTTCGCCTTGGTTTATCGTCAAGTTCACCCCCTTGAGTATCTCGGTACCCTCCACCGTAGCGTGGAGGTCTCGAATCTCGAGCTTTGACATCGCGACCGAACCTCGCGGTCGCCCGTAGTTATATAAATCTATAACCTAGGTTATATCGATTGGGCATGGTTCGCCGTGACGTCTCTCGCTCGGTTCAGTCGTTTCGGAATAATTCGACAGGATATTATATACCTCCTCACAGGACCTTAGCTGATGGCAGGCCACTACAAAGCGCCGGACATTCCGAGCGGGAAGGTCACGCCCGTCCTAGTGAGGGACGAGCTGCTAAAGTGCTTCGAAGACGCGAACAAGGAGTTCATGAACGTCCTCAACCAGCCTACCAACGACGAGGCACTGAAGGTCCAGGTCAGGCAGTTCGTCACAGGCACATTCCAGAGCTGCGGCGCGAGCTTCGACCAGCCCACGAAGGAGGGGATAGTGACCGCGATAGGCCAGTGCAAGGCTAACGCGGAGGCGATGATGGGCGAGAAGGGCGCCGCGATAATAAGGGAGCACTACGACGAGATGATGAAGCTCGTCAACAAGCTCCCCGCCAGCAAGTAGGCGCGACCGCGATCCGCCCTCGGTGCGGCAACTGCCGAATTTTGAGGAATCCTTAATATTGTTGATGCGTCGCTGCGGGTCGGGGAAAAGGCCGTTCTTGCGCACATCTCTTCATCGGTGAACCTGATGCAACCCTTGGTCTGCCTCGGACGCGGCGTGACCTCTAGCCCGAGCGCCCGCTGAGAGCGTGGCAGGGCATGAGAGAGGAGACCAGCGCGTCGGCGGTGCCCCAAGAGAGCCAGAGCTTCCTCAGAGTCTTCGCCGGCCTGGGGGCCATGAGCTTCCTCACCTACATGGGCGAGTACGCGGCGTTCATCATCGTGCTCGTGTTCCTGTCGGACAAGTTCGTGGTCAATTTCGGGCTGGGGGACGCCGGGTACGCCTTCGTGGGGACCATCTCAGGAGCGTTCCTCATCGCCTCGGGGCTGGTCGCGATCTACATGGGGCACCTTTGCGACAAATACGGGAGAAGGAAGATGATGATCATCGGCTGCCTGGTGGGGGCCGCGGCCCTGCTGTCCCTGATCGTGGCCAACAGCTTCTCCCAACTGGCGCCCTTCGCAATCGCGACCGCGATATCGCTCACCACGCTAGGGATGGCGCACGGCACCTACACGGCGAGCACCCTCGCGTATGGCGGCGACCTCGCAGAGAAGCACCAGACCATGGGGAAGGCGTACGGCCTCGTCGACGGGGCCGAGTTCGCGGGTTACGCGTTCGGCCCGGCCTTGGGAACGACGGTCGCCTTCCTCACCAACAGCAGGACCGCCGTCTTCGAGATGTCCACTGTGATGCTGCTTATCTCTGCGGGGCTCGCGGTCGTTTTCATGCCAGAGATTCGGCCGGCTTCCGTCGTCGGCGCCGCCCCAGTGATCATGGGCGCGAGCCACGACCACGACGAGGAGGAGGGATCGCATCACGACGCCACAGCCACAGCGCAAGCTGGGCAGACTACGTCAACGCGTTCAGGACTCCGATAGTCGGGCGTCGCGCTTCTGACCACGCTGGTCGGGGCGATCGGCTTCTCGGCCTTCTTCTCGTTCGTCCCGCTCTACGCCCAAAGGCTCGAGGGCTTGGTGCCCCAATTCAAGTACCTCTTCGGGTACTTCGCCTCGATCATGGCTATCACGGGCGTCCTCTTCATGGTGCCCCTCGGTCACTACGAGGACAGGACCGAGAGGCGGATGCCGTACCTCGTCGCCGGACTGATCGGGGCCGCGGCCTCGCTCGTCCATAGTGTTCTTCTTCCCTCCCTCGGTCGCGTCGTTCATCGCCGCCGCGGTGGCCTATCGGCCTTTCCATCGGCGCGGTCCGCGTCAGCCAGCTCGTCATCCTTGCGGAGGCGAGCCACCCCTCCAACCGCGCCGCGATAATGGGGACGAACCACGCGCTGGAGCACGTGGGCTACGGCCTGGCGGCGTTCCTGATCGGCGCCCTCATCGCGTTGCCCCGCGGCTTGGGCGGCTTCGTCGAACGCCTTCCGCATCCTCTCTCTCATCCTCATCGTCGCGGGCGTGGCGTTCCTCATCTACGCGCGCTGGGCGAAGGTCAAGTAGCGAACTCCCGGAAGCGCCAAGAGCATCGTCATGGGCGCTGCGCCTAGACGCAGAACTTCGAGATCTTCGCGGCCAGGGCTTCGAGGAACTCCCTGTCCACGGAAGAGTGGGCGTTGGCCACGTCCCCGTCGATGTCTATCTCTGCCACGACCTTCCCTTCGTGCAGGATGGGCACGGTGATCTCCGACCTGGTGCTCGCGAAGCACTGCAGGTACCGTGGGTCCTTCGAGACGTCGGAGACTATCTCGGTGCGCCCGGACTTGGCGGCGAAACCGCAGATCCCCTTCCCCAGGGGGATCGAGGTGTGGGTCGTGGGGGCAGGTCCCTTCCAAGAGTCGAGGCGCAGCTCTCCGCCCTTGAGGAGGTAGAGGCCCACCCAGTTGTAGGTCGGCTCCAGGTTCAGGAGCTGGACGACGCTCTTCCTGAGCGCCGCGGGCTGCTGCGCCCGCGAGACGAGCAAGTCGACCTCGGCGAGGAGCTCCTTCGCCCGCTCGCGGTTTAGCCTCGGCTGGGATTTCATCGCACTACACGCGCTTGTAGATCATCCTGTAGAGCATCGCGGCGAGCAGGCCTCCCAAGACTGGGCCTACCACGTAGATCCAGTAGTCGAGCATCGGGGTGTTGGTGAAGAGCAGGGAGACGAGGGCCGGGCCGAAGCTCCGCGCGGGGTTGAGGGAAGCGCCCGATACGGCGCCGAGCGCCCAGATGGTCCCGGCCAAGGTCAGGCCGATGCCCAAGGTGCCCCAGGAGATGCTCGAGGAGTCCTGGTCGGTAGACCCTAGCACCGTCATCGTCAGGAAGGTGGTGCCGACTATCTCCGCGAGGACTGCGGAGAAGACCGGCGTGGAGAGGGAGAGGTTCGGGAGGGTGCTCCCGAGGTCGGCGGCCGACGGCAGCGTCTCATCCCCACCAGAGCGTACTCGACGAGCGCAGCGAGAGTGGCGCCCACGAACTGCGCGACGATGTATGGGAGAACCCTGCTCTTCGGGAGCCTGCCTGCGACGAAGGCCGCAATCGTGATCGCCGGGTTGAAGTACGCTCCCGAGACGCTCCCGACGGTCGCTATGCCGGCGATGAGGGCGACGCCGAAGGCGAGGCCTATGAAGCCTAGGCCGAGCGTCGGGCCCGAGCGAGAACAGGTTCGGCGTCGCTCGCGACGGTTATCGCGCCCACCCCGATGAACGTGAGGACGAAGGTGCCGTATGCCTCGGCGAGGAAGAGGCTGGAGAGCGGGCGTTCCATTCTTTGAGCTCCCGATTAGTTTTCGTTATTTAAGGCCCTTGAGGGTCACGGCAGCGCCTCGCCCTGCTGGGACGTCTCGGGCTTGCCCCAGCGTCCCACCTTGGGGAGGTCCTTCGACCTGAAGAGGGTCATCCCTCGCTGGTAGCGCTCGAGTTCGACCTCCACGTAGCCTATCTCCGAGAGCAGGGCGTCGATCTTCTTCTTGCTCTTCCCCTTGCCCGCCTTCAGCGCTTCGAGCTTGTCCCTCCTCTCCTTGAGCATGCTGGCTGAGGAGCTGCTCGTACTCTGTGACCAAGGCCAGGGTTCCCGTCACGCCATCAAAATCTATAAACCCATCGGCCCTTTCGAGGAACCGATGAGGTCGAGCCTGGTCGTCGCCGGAGGGATGATCGCCCTCACGGGCGTGGTGCTCTTCGTGGCGCTCGACGGCGAGGCGTGGCTGGCGCTGATCGCAGGCGGAGTCGTGGTCACTCGCGTTGGGTTCTTCCTTGAAGAGATGACGGACCGGATCGAGCCTCCGCCGGGGCAGCACTTCTGCCCCTTCTGCTCGACGCTCGTCGCGGAGGAGGACGAGAGGTGCGGCCACTGCAACGGCCTCCAAGATTGGGTGACCCAGTCGGGGCCGGCGCTGTCTCGGCCAAACCGTTAACCGAGGACCCTGGAGCCCAGCCCCGGAGGAGGCGAAAGGATGAAGAGCGTCGTCCGAGCAGGTCTTGCGTGACGGAGGAGAGTCTCGTTCGTGGGGCACGCGATGGTCAGGGCCACCCACCAGAAGACCATCGAGATCACCACGGAGGAGCACCTCACGCCGAGGGGCGACTGCATCATCGGGGTCGGCGCTTCGAAGGGGGTCGCGCAGCTCTCGCCCTCTGTGAAGAGCGCGCTGAGGTCGGACGATGCGAGGGTGAGGTTCACCATCGTGGCGCCCGGCGGCGAGTTCTCGTTCGCCGCGAGGGGGAGCAAGGACCTTTCCTTCGAGAGCCCTACCGACATCGTCATCAGGAGGAGCAGCTTCGTCTGCGGAAGGACGCTGGCGATCAAGGCCGAGTCCTCTGCGAGCGAGATACCGCGCGGCCTTGTGGGAACTTTGAAATCCCCCGGGGCGGCGGGCCTGCTCAGGATAGAAGTCTACGCTTGACACCCTTCAAGTCGACCGCGAACACGATGCAGGCCCTCGTGAAGTATCACGGCCTGAAGGACTGGAAGCTCAGGATCCCCTACCACGACAGCATATCGGTCAACACCACCTCGCTCGGGAGCCAGGTCGTTGTCCGCGACGCGAAGGGGGGGAAAAGGGGCGAGCTGCTCGTCGAGGGGAGGAGGAACGAGGACGCGCTCAGACGACTCCAGAACGTCTCGAATCGGCTGACGGGTGAGAGCTTCGAGGAGCTGGGGCTGCTCCTTGACTCGGGGAACTTCCCCCGTCTCGACGCGAAGGGCCTAGGCTTCTCGTCCTCCGCGGGAGCCGCGCTCACGCTCGCGCTCTTCCACGCCGTGAGCAAGGAAGAGCCCGACTACACCGAGCTCTCGAAGGTCGCGCGCCTCTTCGCCGGCTCCGCGTCGAGGACGGTCGTCGGTGGGTTCTCCAGGCTCTACGCGGGCAAGGGATACGAGGACACCTACGCGGAGAAGTTCGCCGACGAGAGGGACCTCCCCCTGAGGATGGTGATCGTCCCCCTCACATCGCCCGTCAGGACGGAGGACGCGCACAGGGAGGTCGAGAGCTCGCCGTTCTTCAAGTCGCGGATGGAGTCCGCCTCGAAGAGGTGCGAGGAGATGGAGAGGGCGATAAAGGGCGGCGACCTCCGCAAGGTCGGGGAGCTTACCGAGCAGGACACCCTCGAGCTCCACGCCGTCACCATGACGGGGGCGAACAGGCTCGTGATAATGAGCCCCGACACCATCAGGATAATCACGAAGGTGAGGGAGCTGCGGTCGGAACAGCGTCGAGGCCTACTTCTCGATGCAGACCGGCCCTTCGGTCTTCATCAACACGAGCGAGGAGGACGAGGAGAAGGTGAGGAGGGCAGTCGCGCGCATGGGCTACAAGACCGTCCTCTCCGGCGTGGGGAAGGCGGCGCGGATAGGCCGCGCGCGACGCCAGCAGCGATTAATTACTCCCCCGAGCTATCTGCCCAGAACTCGTCATGCCGGGGAAGCCCAAGATGGTCGTGAGGGAGTACCTCGACCAGCTCAAGGAGACCAGGAAGGGGAAGCCTCCGCAGATCAGGGAAGCGCTCGACATCTACGTTGAGATGTGGGACAAGGTCATCAAGAACGGCACTGTCTCGGAGGACGACGAGGTGGCCCTCGCGCTATCGAAGATAGACAAGGCGGGCGGGCTCTACGAGGCGGCCGGCTAGCTGTGCGCGACCTACTGCCGATGGACCGTCAGTGGGTTACCTCTCCGCCGTCGAGGACGATCCCCTGCCCTGTCATGTAGCTCGACTCGTCGCTCGCGAGGAACACCGCCAGGTTCGCCACGTCGGCGGGCTCCCCGAACCTGCCCATCGGTATCGAGGAGCGGAGGGAGTCGGCGCCGGCCTTGTCGAACCACTGAAGCCACCCGGTCTTGATTGACCCGAGTATCATGCAGTTCACCCTTATCTTGGGGACGAGCGACTTGGCGAGCATCTTGGTCATCGTGAGGACCGCGCCCTTCCCGCAGGCGTAGACGAGCCCCTGCGTGTCCCCGACGAGGACCGGCGTCGAGGAGACGTTGACTATGGCGCCTCCTTTCGGCATGAGCTTGACAGCGTTCTGGGCGCAGTCGAAGGCGCCGAAGACGTCGACCGAGAAGACGCGGAGCCACATCTCCCTGGTTATCTCCTCGACGGGGGCGTTCCAGATGCTTCCCGTCGGCGAGCCCGGCGTTGTTCACCAGGACGTCGACCCTGCCGAACTTCCGCCTTGACCTGCTTGAACAGCGCCTTGGTCTCCTCAGGGAGCGAGATGTCGGCCTTCACCGCGATGGACTGCGGCCCGTCTTCCTTATCGCCGCGACCACCTTCTCGGCCTCCGCGTCCGAGCTTCGGTAGTGGACGACCACGTCGGCCCCCTCCTTCGCGAAGGCCCGCGCGATGGAGGCACCGTTCCCAGTGCTCGAGCCTGTGACCACCGCGACCTTCCCCTTGAGCCTCAACGTCTGGCTAGAGTCTCCGACCCGGACTTAAGTATTTGACGCGACGGCCGGAGAAGAGTCTAGGAATGTGGGCGTCCTTGCTCGAAGCATTCCGCAGGAGGCGCGCGCCCCCCGAGGCACGTCTGGCCGAGATAGGGCTCGCGAAGGGCATGAAGGTGGCCGACATCGGGGCGGGGTACGGGTACTTCGCCCTCCCCGCGGCGGAGATGGTGGGTGAAGAAGGGGAGGGTCTACGCCGTCGAGCCCAACCCGAAGAGGGCGGACGAGATATCGAGGAGGGTGGAAGAGAGCGGCGTCAAGAACGTCGAGGTCATTGTCGCCGGAGCGGAAGACCTCGCGGGCATACCTTCGGGGGAAGTGGACGCCGCCATTTCGATGTCCTCTTTCCACCACTTCGCAGACCCGCCGACTGCGCTCCTCGAACTGAGAAGGATCGTGAAGCCGGGCGGCCGGGTCTACGTGAGGGACATAAAGGCCGGGAGGCTCTTCAAGCACGGGAGCCGCGCCGAGGAGTTCAGGACGGCGATCTCCCGGCAGTTCCCCGATGCCGTGTTCGAGGAGGGTTCGGGCTACTTGGTCGCTGAGGTCAGGCTCTGACAGGTCTCTTCAGGGCCGGGGGGCCCTGTCTCTCGCGGTGCCGCCGATCGCGAAGGTCTCGAGGAACTCGAGGTTGAAGAGCGAGGCCGCGGCCGAGTTCCTGACGAGCTCGTCGACGTCCTTCAGGGCCGCTTGGAGGGTTGCCTTGGCGGACTGGCTCCCTATCGAGCCGAGCGCCGCGGCGGACTCGTGCCGCACAATCGGGTCCTTGTCGCCGAGCGTCGCTTCCTCGAGGCCCCGGACTCCGGACGTCAGGCCTATCTGTCCCATCGTGAACGCCGCCTCGTGTCGGACGAGCGGGTCGGGGTCGTGGAGCAGGACGCTCGTGAGAGTCGGTATTGCCGCCTCGCTGCCGAGGTCGGCGAGGATCGTGACCGCGTGAACCCTGAGGACCAGGCTGGGCTCCTCCTCCATGACCTTGATGAAGAAGGCCTCGTCCCCCTTCCGGAACTCCTCCTCCATGCGCCTCATCACCTCGAGGCAGTGCTGTTTGTCGTCGACGACGACGGTCGTGTACTTCATGATTCGCGCACACCCCCTGAAGGGGAATCTAATAACAGAAGCGAGAGAGCCTAGAAGAGAGTCAGCGCGGTGGCGAGGGTCCCGAGCTGCGCCGCCTCCTCTGAATCGGCTCCGACGACTATCAGGACGTCCCCCTCCCTTGGTCTTGCCGACCTCGCCGCGGACCAGAGCCCGCGGGGGCCGTCCTTCTCGCAGTCGCCGCCCTCCCCCGGGATGATGAAACGACCCTTGGCGAAGACTGCCGTGAAGGCTCCGACCGCGCCGACCCTGACCGCCGCGTCGCGCTGCTCTATCCCCTTCCTCACGTTCTGGCCAGCCCCCCTGACCAAGACCGCTGCACACTCGTCTCCAATCCCTAGCGACTTGGCCTCCACGGGAGATGACCATGGTATCTTCTCCTTTAGAATCTGGAACTCTCGCTCGCCCTTCTTGCTTAGCCGGCAGCCCTCGGGTTGGATCAGGATGAGGTCATTCTCCTTCATACGCTTGATGAGCGTCCTCACCTCGCCCTGGCCGAGGCCGACGAGGCTTCCTAGCCTTCCCCTCCCGACCGACCCGGCCGCGCCGATGGCGAGTATTGCCTTCAAGACGTGGACCTCCGAAAACACCGCCCGCGGGCCCTTGTAGTCGGAAGAAAGGACGTCGCGGAGAGCCTCCAAGGTCATGGGAAAGATGAAAGCGCTGGGCGTCCGACGTATTTCTCCTTTTTCGGCTACGCCGAAACTGTTTCGTCTCGAGGCGGCGTCTACCCTGACCCATCCTCATCGCGTCGCCCACGAAGATGACCCTAGGTCTCACGCCAAGAATGTAAATACGAGCGCCGGTCGAGCCTTTGAGGACATGAACACGTACCTCGCGATTTGGGGCGCTCTCTTGACGCTCAGCGGGGTGACGATGCACTTCCTCCTCATAGGAATGGAGTACGTCACGTTCTTCATGGCGCCCACGTACCTCCCCCCGGCCCAGATAGCCTCGTATGGAGTGATCTTAGCGGGGTTGGTTCTCCTGTTGGCCAGTTTCATCATTCGCTGGCCAAGATACGCCACGATCACCAACGACGCGGCTTCCAGATACTTCGGGCGCATCGCGCTCGTCAACGGGTTGGCTGCTGCGGTCTTCGTCGCCCCAATGCTCGTGCCCCCCCTCGAGCTCCCCATACTCCTTACCGAGTGGCCGGGAATCTACATCGTAGTTGCCTACGCCTTCTTCGTCATATTCGGCGTTTTGGGCATGCTCGCATGGAGCGTGATGTATCATTTCGCGCCTGCCTTCTTCTCTCGTCGTGAGCTGCTGGACCGCCGCTCGATCCTCGTGCAGCTCTTCTTGTCCGAGGTGGCGATCTACGCCGTGTCCACCGTCCTATTCCTCGCGGGGTACATCGGAGCACGGGAGGTGCATGACGTCACTTTCGGGAACCCCGTGCTGGACCCCTTGGTGGGCTCCTCGATGGAGTTCTCAGACATCCCCGCCGCAGTCTCCATCTTCTTGATTGTCGTGAGCGTGTTCTTGGGTGCTATCACCATCATGACCGGGAAAGCGAGACCTCTTGAACCGAACGAAAGCGGTTCGCCCAGGAACGACTTGCCTTCCCGCGGCACCCCGGGGATCATGGGGTCGCAGGACGCCGAAGAGGGAGTTGCGAGTCCCGCCACCTGACCCGAGCACCATCAAGCTACCGGTTGTGATGTTTTCCCCGAAGAAGGCGTCTAGTCTACTCCTGGTGATCGCGGGACCGTTGACAAGCGCTTCACCCTACTCATCGGCAAAGGGTGGCTCGACCGAAGCCCGAGCCCTTCGCGCCTGCGAAGCTCGTTGGCAAAGGATTTATTATCAAAAGTTACGTCGTTTGCCGCATTGAAGTCAAGGTCGATAGTGCTGATCTTGGTCATCGTAGTCGCCGCGCTCGCAGCGGGAGAATACTATTCTCAAAAGTCCGGTTCTTCAAGCTCGTCCTCGGGCATCCAGGTGAACATCTCGATCATCGGAACCCCCGCAGCAGGAACCATAGACTTCTACCTCCCGAACAACTTCACGGTAAGGGAGGGACAGAAAGTGACTCTGGCCATCCTCAACACAGACGACAACACGCACGGGTTGGTCATGAAGGCGTTCGGGGTCGATACCGGCAAGATTCCTCCCGGACAGACCTATCGAGTCACCTTCGTCGCAAACCAGACCGGGACGTTCGAGTTCTCGGAGCCGCCGTCGTACTGTACCGGCGGCTTGGGGAACGTCTGCAACAGCATACAGCACATGACCGGGAACATGACGGTGCTCCCATGACCCGCGCAGACTAGGGTCTCGCCGTAAGGTTGACCCGCGTGCACCCCGTCCAGACGCTCGCGGGCTAGCCTGCCACCAGGAATGTGGTGGTCATGTCGGAGATGTCGGGTTCCGAGCAAATGGGAGGGGCGGTGACGGACGAGGTGGAGATGACTCCCAGGCTCGAGCAGATGAGCGCTACGTAGTAGTCCGCGGCTGCGTACTCGGTCCAGGCGAACGGCGTGGTCGGATTGGCCAAGCTCTCTAAGACCTGGTCGTGCGTCATTGACGTGAGGGGGAGCAGCGCAGCGGTCGAAGAGCTAGACGTCGTCGAGGACGTCGAGGAAGATGACGACGTAGACGTCGATGTCACGTCGCCAAAGTCCGTCGCGTCCGCCCCGAGGACGCTGTATCGACCCCAGATTGTATAGGGCGTGCCCGCGAAGTTGTTCAGGCTGACCAGCAGGCTCGTCGCCTTCTCGTAGACCGTGTTGTTGACCGCAGTCGCCTGCTGTTGGAAGTAGGACAGAGTCTGCATCTGGAACCCCGCGGTTATCGGCGAGGAGTAGTCGATTGAGAGGAACGTGACATAATTACCATCATAGAAATTGCCGAAATCGACCGCCGAGGTCGCGTTGTAGTGGGCCGGCGCCCAGTAGAGGGTGGGGACGTCCTGGTCGCCCCACGAGCTGTACCCAAAGAACAGGTCCTGGAAGATGCCGAAGCGGCTCAGGGCTAGCGCCATGGCCCAGCGGTTCTCGCCGCAATATATGCAGGAGATCGCCCCCAGGTAGACCACCGCGGGCTTGCCGTTGACCGTGAAGAGCGGGGCGGCGGCGATCTGCTGCCCTACGAGGCTCTTCAGGCTCCCGTTCAGATACATTCGCGCCGCGGTGTCGAAGTACGAGTTGGGCCCGCCGTTGATCACGGCGAGCTGGCTAGAGTTCAGGGGGACGTTGATGTCGGTGAGCCTCTGCCCGAACGGCGCCTGGGTCAGGATGGGAGGCGCGTCGGGAAGAGAAAGCGGCGGCGTTATCAACGGGCCGGTGACGAAGATCGGCGTCGAGGCCGTCGCGCTGGAGCTGGTCCTCCGGCTGAGCCCGTGCGAGAGCTCCACCGAGAGCGCCGCCACCAAGACCAGCGCCACGACGCTGAGCGCCATCCCGGTGTACGCCATGAGCTTGAGCCTCTTGTAGGGGTTGTGAGAGGCGCCGAAGGGTGCCGAACTCCAAGTCCCCGTAAAAAACTCCACCCGTCTGATAAACGATTCGAGTACGGACGCGACCAGGCGGCCGGCGGCGCTAGGTCAGGGTTCCAAGGGCGCGAAACGTCTGGGCATAACGAAAGGATGGCGACCGAAAACTTACGAAGCTGTCAGACTTGGACTCATCGCGTAGAGTCTGAAGGAGAGAGCGGCTCGGTAATCCCTATGCCGAGGATGGCAAACCTCCTCTTTCCTGTCGCGGCCATCGCCACCGCGAAGCCCAGCGCCGCGACACCTGAGAAGGACCGCGAGAACCGCTCCGAACCCGAGGCCTGTGAGTACCGACGGGTGGGCATTCAGGAAGGCCAGGCCCGCGAAGGCGAGGCCGGCAGCAGCGAACGGAGACGTCGCCGCAGCCGTATAGACGGGATTCGCAACGGTCGTGCTTGTAGTCGTTGAGACCTGCCCGGCTGGGTGAGCGCCGGTTGCCTTGAAGTATGAGAAGGCAGGCATCGAGACCGGCATCATACCACCGCCTCCTCCGGTCACCGGCACGACGTTTATGGTCCCGTTCATGAGGTGGTCCGTGTCAAGCGACGAGTAATAGAAGTAGCTGCCAGCGGTGGCGAAGGTATACTTGTAGATACCGAACTGGTTGATGGTGGAGGAGCTCGCGCCTGGAAGCGTTGTGAACACCACGCTGTGGGCGCCAGTTCCGGTAGATGCTCCTCCTGCGCATCCCGCGGCAGGCCCGTCCAAGTCCTGCCAGTAGACCGTCGTTCCTGCGGTGACGTTCAAAACCATTGGACTGAAGGTGTTGTGAATCATAACGACACGGTATTGGACCACGCTCAGCGTGAAGCTGGCAGTTTGTGCATTGGTCCCGGAGACGCCATGGACGGTGATCGTGGTGTTGCCGATGGGTGCGGTCGCGCTTGCGGTCAAGATTAGTGTAACATTCAAGGCCTTTGTGGCCGGAACCTGTACTGGGCTGGAAGGAGCGAATCCAACTGTGATTCCCGACGGAGAAGTGGCGTTGAGAGACACGGCCTCGCCGCTTGCTGCCAAACCATGTGAAATCGTTAGGATTACGACTTCCGTATAACCACTCTGCTGCACTACAGCTTGCGAGGCGTAGTTCAGGGAGAAGAAGAACGCGAATGAAGCTCCGGAGGAGGAGGATGATGTGCTTGTGCTGGACGAGGTACTTGAGGAGGAAGACGAAGATGAAGAAGACGAGGATGATGAAGAAGAGGATGAGGAAGACGTTGTTGACGACGTCGTGGAAGAAGATGTCGATGTTGTCGAGGATGAGGAAGACGATGACGAAAGAGCCGTCGACAGAGTGGTGGAGGAACTGCTCGAAGCTTGAGTTGTAGAGGAGGAGGCCGTCTGGCTCTGCGACTGGGTGGTCAGGCTAGTCGTGGACTTTGCAGAGCCGGAACCGAGCACAAGATATCCACCGATGGCCACGACCACGACCACAACTACGATTATTGCGGTGACGGTCGTGCTGATCGCACTTCGACCTTCGCGATGTGCCCGGGGGACGTCTCGCTGACCTTCCGCAACGACCCGACATCTCTAACCTCCTGCTCTTGCACATGTTTATATGACTTCGCACTATCGAATCTTTAATCTGAGCCCGAACTGTATGACTAATTAGACAGGCAATACCTGGGGTCTGTATGGAGTGCAGAAATTTGCCTCGTACCGTACCGCGCCTGGTCGCGATTTCTATTACGACGGCCTCGGCACTTTTGTGCTTCATAATTTTGTTTGCCCCGGCGAGTGTGGCCGCCGTCACGGGCCCACCCTCGCAGTTTCGCCCGTCGCCGCCACCGTTGGCTCCACAATCACAATCACCGGAGCGGGCTTCCCCCCGAACACCAACATCGTCCTGGGGTGGGTATCGCAGAATGCTAGCTGGCAGTCCAAGCAATCCCACGCCACAGGTCACGGGAATCAAGTCCACGTCCCCTGGTCTACAAGCTTGGCTCAATCGAGAGCAATGCCTCCGGATCCTTCTCTGCGCAGATAGTGGTGCCGTCTGACTACGGCGGCTCTCACGCAATTCAGGCATACGCAACGAACGGCACTGCGATAAGTCCGGTCACGTCATTCACGCTGGTGCCCCACTTCCAGATCTCACCAACCAGCGGGCCTGCCGGAACCCCGATAAAGTCGTGGCGACCGGGCTGGGAACCGGCATCTACTCCACAACATATCACCTGTATTGGGACAACGTTTACGTTGGCTACATGACGGCCGTTTCCACGGGCGGCGCCACCAACTTCACGTTCTACGCATCAGGGATGGCCGGGGCACACTACGTCTCTGTCTACGAGGGATATCCTGGGCCGGCCAATCTCAACCCCTGCCAAGAGAACGTCGGGTCTCCCCTTGCCGCAACCGTCTGCTGGCCTCCCTGACGTGCCGTTCTTCGCCAACTTCACCGTGACCCCACGAGCAGGTGGTGCTGCAGTCGACGTCGTCAACCGTCGGCGCCGCCTTCACCACGCGCGGTGCGGGGGAGGCGGGTGCGCTTGCGCTTCTGGCCGCGCTGGTTGGAGGCGGTTCCTTTTCTACACGAGGGAGCCTGAGCAACGCAAGGCCATCTCGAAGGCTCTGGTGGCCGTCGTGATCATTGCGCTGTGGTCGTCGGCGGGGTCGCGCTCTACATGACGACGGCGCAGCAGGGCGCCACAGGGAGCTCCACTTCGCAAACCTCGTCCGGGCCTCAGGTGGTATATACACCAGTGGCGACAGTCGAAAGACCGGCCATCGCTGTCCCGGTGAACAACGCCACCACGGGCCCCGCATCAGCGTATCGCCCGATATCGCCGGCGTCGGCCAAAACATCACGGTCAGCGGCCTAGGGCTTCGCTCCCAGACTCACACCTCCCGATAACCTGGTCGACGAGGAAGGGGAGCAACGTGCTCGGCTACAAGCTGGTCAACGAGCCTCTCAGGAATGTAACCGCGGGCGCGGATGGGTCGTTCTCGTTCGCGATGAAGGTCCCGCTACGACCTGGGAGGCATCCACTTCATCGCTGCGGGTAACCTCACCGAGAACTCCAACGGCACCCTCTTCATCCAAAGGACCGCGGCGATGAGTGCGACTTCAGGGTCCCATTGGCACAAAGTTCGTGATAACCTTCTAGGTGTCGGCTGGGACTTCAACACGAACATCGCCACCTTGACTACGACAACGCCTATGTCGGGCTACGGCTGCGGGTTCAGCAGCAGTGGGAACGTTACGTTCACCATTACGGCCACCGGCGCCCCAGGGATTCACGACATCGACATCTATCCGTCAGTATGGTGGGGCCCGGCGAACTTCGCCAACCAACTGGCCGTCGAGTACAGGTACCCCCTCCTGACGCCGCAGGACCACCCAGAGCTGATGCCCTCGTTCCACTTTACATTCCTTGTAACCTCTGGCTAGTGCGTTGTTAAGACGCGGCTCAGACCAAGTTCACTAGGAAGCCGAGGAGGAAGCCCACGAAGACCCCGAGGTAGCTCAGCCTCTGCATTTCCAGCGTGGACTCTCTGAAGATTGCCCTTAGCATGGGAAGCACCGCGTAGAGTATCGCGCCTATGGCGATTCCGTCGAACATCAGGTCGAACGTGACCGAGTTGTAGAAGAAGCCGACGGCGCCGCCTATTATGGTCGGGAGGCCTCCTATCAGGAAGAAGACGAGAAGCAGACGTATCTCCCCTTGCGCCCTGCCAAGGAACGGGGAGGCGATGGGGAAGCCCTCGGTGATGTTCTGAAATATGAAACCCACCAGCACGACCAGGGCCGCCCCGGAGAGACCGACCGCGACCCCGAGAGAGCCGAAGACAAGCCCTTCGGTGAGGTTCTGGAACCCCATGCCGATGGCTATCACCAACGCGAGCTGGGTCGGGGTCAACCCCTTCTTCGACCTGCTCCCCGCGAGGAAGAGCACGAGGAACCCGGCCGTGAGCGCGATTGCGAACAACACGTCGTTGGAGACCGACGACCCGTAGCCGTACAGCGACCCGTTGTACAGCGACGCCGCCGCGTTGCTGAAGACGTCTCCCATCAGAAAGATGAGTATCCCTATTGCGACCGCGGTCAGAAGCGTGGTCCTCCGTTGGCCGGTCCCCTTGTGCAGGACTATCGGGAGCGAGACGAATATGGAGAGCCCCATGACCGACGAGAGGGCCAGGGTCTCCGCGAAGTCCATGAGATTCCCGCCCCGCAGCGGGCTTTTAATGCATACGGTGTTAACGGATTGGGTTAACGGTGTTATTAACGGGCGTCGTGGCTCGTTCGGCCGAAGCTCGCCCCGAGTCCGCGGGCGGGGCGCGCGCCTTGCCGAAACCCGAACGTGAGATCTGCCTCAGGTAGTAGACGATCGAAAGAACGTCGACTACCACGATTGCCTCGACGATGGCCTGCTGATACGCCGCAAGAAAGGAGAGGACTCCGCTCACTTCGAGCGAGTTGAGCCCGATGAAGTAGAGCAAGGCCCGAGGATAGGAAGGTTGCAGGAGCAGGTCGCAACGAAGGCGCCGAGCGCGACCCCGATGGGGCTCTGCGCGACCCCGGTGAGCGAGCGTCGCCTGAGCGCGAGCCTGTAGGTAGGAGACCGCGACCGTCGCCTGCATCGACGATGCAAGGACGAGCACGACGAGCAAGGAGTATGGAATCGTGAGAAGGAAGTAACCCGCGTTCGAGCGGACTATCAGCTCGTAGAAGAGGAGGTAGTAGGCGGCGAAGAAAATCGCGTTCGTCAGGAGGGTCTTCCAAGACGAGTAGAGGGACACGAACGTGCGCAGGAATCCGAGCCCATTGGCCCCTCGTCCCTTCCTCACCAGCGACAAGTCTCCAGGACATCGTCATCTCGCGTCCGCAACGCCCAATCATATGAAGGTCACCCCGGCGACTTGAAGGAAGGGTCTAAATCCGGAAAGCCGCGTGGGACGGCGACGGCGCGGTTGTTTTGAGGGTCCCAAAGCCAAAGTCAGCGCAGGCGGTCCTTGGCACCTCTCGCCATGCTCTTCGTCTTGCTCGTGAGCTCGGGAGCTTCCGCTCGGGGCGCCAGCACCACGACGAACGCGAACTGGAGCGGCCCGGAGAACAACTTCCCCCTGAACTGGAGCTACGACAACCAGACCGTGATCAACAGCCAGAACGTCAACCAGCTGCAGGTGAAGTGGACGTTCCCCGTCCCGGCCGCCCCCGAAGGACAGATCCAGAACGCGGAAGGGATCGATGCAGACGCCTCTGATATACGAAGGCGTGATCTACGGCATGACGAACTGGGACCGCCTCTACGCCCTGAACGCCGAGAACGGGGAGGTCGTCTGGTACGTGGACCTCCCGATAATGGACAACTACTCGCAGTACCTGCAGCCCTCGGTCCCGGGCCCCCTGGGCATCCCGCTCGGGCACTACCACTCCATCTTCCTGACGACCGACATCTGGAACGAGCCCCTCATCTGGGCGGTCTCCAACACCTACCAGGTCTTCGCGATCAAGGCGACCACGGGGGACATCGTCCTTGGACTTCAACCCCTTCATCTCCGACCGCCAGACCAACAGGATAGCAGGGGAGCTACGGGCTCTACGACGTGGACACGCCGAACATCCTGATCGACCAGCAGCGCGGGGTCCTGATGTTCTCGCCCATCGGTCACCGAGGGCGACAGCGCGGGGAGGGGCTTCCTAGAGGCCTGGAACATCACGACGACGACGCCCAAGTTCATGTGGAGGACGTACGTGATCCCGCCCCAGGACGGGAGCGACCCCAACTGGTCGCTCGACTCGGTCGTGAACATGTCGCACGCCTACATCTTCAACGGCACGGGAGAGGTCGACCTGAAGGTCGCTCCCGCAAAGGCAGCTCAGCCAGATGCTCGTCGGGGACTGGGGGAGCTTCGGCTTCAACGAGACAACCAGCTTCGCGGGAGGGAGCGCCGGCTGGGGAGGTGCTTGGGCGATTGACGAGCAGACTGGCGTAGCGTACATCGGGACGAACGTCCCGGGGCCCGACTGGAACGCGACCTATCGCCCTGGTCCCAACCTCTGGTCGGGCTCGGTGCTCGCCCTCAACATTACCAGCGGGAGGATGATCTGGGGCTTCCAGGCGATCCCCCACTCGCTCGGGGACTTTGACTGCTCCTGGAACGTGATGCTGGCCAACGAGACCATCAACGGCCAGAACACACCGGTGGTCTTCAAGGGATGCAAGGACGGGTTCATCTTCGCGCTCAACGCCAACACCGGCTCGATGCTCTGGTTCCTGAAGCCGCCCTCGATCAACTACGAGAATGTCGTGGCGCTCAACCCCCTCAACGCGACGCAGATGACCAAGTACAACTGGGACGGCTATCCGTCGACCAAGCCGATATTGCAGAACCCTTCTGACACCGGCGCCCTGGAGGCCGACCTCGCCTTCGACCCGGCGAAGAACCTGGTCTTCGCGGCGACCTACAACGAGCCCAAGCTCTTCACCTACAGCGACGTCGGCCCTCCGAAGACGCCCGAGAACGTCACGGCGTGGGAGTTCAGCTGGGGAGTGCAGATTCTGAAGATAATGCCGGAGGGACCCGATAACGCCACGATCTACGCGATCGACGCGGCCAACGGGCAGGTGAGGTGGAGCTACACGATACCGTACGTCCCGTATCGCGGTGGCCTGACGGTCAGTGGCGGGGTGGTCTACGTGTCCACTCTCGACGGCACGCCTGCGCATGCTCGACGAGGGCACGGGGAAGCTCCTATCGAGCATGACGGTCGGCGGCTCGCTCATCATCCAGCCGTCGCTCGGCGAGGACGCCAACGGCGAGATGACCCTGGTGATGACCGACATGGGGTCAACCCGCTGGGGTCCGCCGTTCCCTGGCTTCATCCAGGCGCTGACGCTCCCTGCCGCGCCTCAGGGGTGCCCCGGGCGGGCAGGCGCTGCTAGAGACGCAGGTCGTCGCCGTCGCAGCGGTGGCCTCGGCGGGGATCCTCGCACTGGCTTGGGCTCGCTCTGCCAGAAGGCGATATTATCGGCGGTCCGAGTTGTTATAGAGTTTCGATTAGAGCCGGACTTTTCAAACGAATATGAGAATCTCTTATTAAGTCGACAATTGTCGACTCGTTCCTGATGGGGTCTTTTAGAGGAAAATTTAGCCAGTTGTCCATTGTCACGTTAATGTTCCTGCTCGCGTTTGGCGGGCTTTCCAACGCGACGGTCCACGCTCAGCAGGCGAGCCACTGCGCGCTCGAACTCCAGCTGGCCCGCTTCGTCCTATGACTTTCAGAACACGAACAACGACCCCCAGAATGTCATAAACGTCAAGCAACGTCGGGAGCCTCCAGCTCAGATGGATCTACCAAATCCCGGTCAACCCCTTCAGCATCCCAGGCGCCCCGCCCGCTCTGGGGATAGAGGCCCAGCCGCTCGTCGCGAACGGCATCATCTACATCGCGACGCCGTACAACCGCATCATCGCGCTCAACGCGCGACTGGGCAACTCAGCCGTATGGTATTATCAGGTGAACATGACCAAGTTCATCGGGGAGAAGTGGTGGTCGGGGGCTTATGTGATAAGCGGCATCTCGCTCACCATACAACACGCGACGCTCTACGTCGATGTCTTCGGATACCACGGTCTACGCCCTTAATGCCGCTCGACGGGACGATGGTTTGGACGATTCCTCCCGTCGCCGCCAACATCGAGGGCAACACGGGAACATATTACGGGGAGAAGGCGCCGATCCTCGTCGGTGACAACCTAATCGTCCGCGCCTCGACGACCGACTACGGAGGGAGAGGGTTTCGTCGCGGCGTACAACATCAACACGAGGAACATGTCCTGGATATGGTATTCCATGCCGCCCTCGACCGGCATAGACACGAACTGGGACTCGCAGGACATGTGACGCTGCCAACGGGACGACCGTGACTACGGGCAGCCCTCAGGCAACATCACCCCGTATCCCGGCGACTGGGGCACTACCAGCCAGGAACAGAACCTGGCAGGCGGAGGAGCCGCGTGGGGGCTGATTGCGGTCGACAACAAGACGGGCGTGATCTACTTCTCGACCGGGCACCCGTCTGACGGCTACGAAGCGTCCCTGAGACCCGGCCCGAACCTCTACACCGACTGCATCGTAGCGCTGAACACGACCGACGGGAAGATGCTCTGGTACTACCAGATCACCTCGCACGACATCACGGAGCACGAAGGAGGGTGGAGCGTGAGCCTCTCCACCGTGACGATCAACGGCACGGCAGTGCAGGTGGTCACCCAGGCGTCGAAGAACAACGAGATCTACGTCCTCAACGCGGCCACCGGAAAGCCGGTCTACAACGCCGATAACGGTGGGCCCTCCGGGAATCAACAACTGGAACGACGGCCTCACCTCGAGCAACTCGACGCCCGCGGCGAACCTCACTGCGTCGCAGGCGCTCTTCGGGAACACCAGGAGATATGCCCAGGCACTGACGGAGGAATCGAGATGGCACCCGCGATCTCGGGGAACATCATCTACGCGGTGACCCAGAACGCTTGCGGCCAGATGTCGACCGGCGCCCTACTATTACAAGGGGAGCACTTATAAACGGGTATCTCTACACCGGCGACCCGTCCGCTCGCACAGAACGCGACTGTCTACTCGATAGACCTCTCGACGGGACAGACGGTCTGGCACTACAACATGCCGAACAGGTACCAGGGCTCGTCGGCAGTTGTGAGCGGAGGGGTGCTGTACGCCGTCGACAGGGCGGGAATACTCTATGAGTTCAACCAGCAGACCGGGAGCCCTTCTCAAGACCATGAGCCTCGGAGGCACTGGGCGCTTCAGGAGTGTCTCATCGGAGAGGACAGCTCAGGGAATATGATGTCTTCGCACCCGCGGGAGGCGGTGAGTTGGGCGGCGCGACCCCTGGAATCCTCGCCGCCTACTGGCTTGGACACGATAACGAATACCACCGGGTCCACCTCGGGCTCGAGCACGAGCTCAACCACGGGGACATCGCTTGCAGGGCTCGAGCAACCGCATCATCATAGTCCTCGGAGTGGTGGTGATCGTGCTCGCGATGTACGTGCTGCTGAAGAGACGGACGCCTACGCAAGCTCGCGCGACGCCCCCGTAGGCTCGCGCCCCCTGTAGGCGAAGAACACCGCGACCGCCGCGAGGCCAGCCCCAAAGAGGAAGTACAAGTGGATCGCGGCTATGTACTGCGCCGGCGTGAAAGTCCCGCCGGTCTTTGCGAGGTTCTTGCCGAAAAGAAGCAGCCCGAGGAGGATGCTCCCGATCGCGAGGCTCACGCTCTGCCCCGTGGACCTCATCATCCCGAGGATCCCGTTGGCGGACGCGCGGTCGCCCGGAGGAACCGAAGCGAGGTTGGCGTTGGTGTTGGTGGGCGCGAATATCCCCACCCCCGCGCCCAGCATCGCCAGGAGGAAGGCCATCGTCGTGGTCGAGGTCGTTTCGGTGAGTGTACTGAATAGCAGGAGCGAGGCGGTGACTATCACCAGCCCGGCGACGGAGGGGTCGCGGCTAGACGTCCTGCTCGCGATCCATCCCCCGAACAGCGCGAAGACCGTGACGGACAGCGGCTCGACCGTCAGGAGAAGCCCCGCGGTGAGCGGGCTGACCTGCTGGATGAGCTCGAGGAAGAAGGAGAGGAGTATCAACGTGCCGTAGTGCGCCATGTAGACGAAGAGCGCTGAGAAGTTGGTCGAGGCGAACATCGAGTTGGTCCTGAAGGTGTGGAAGTTGATGACGGGTTGCGAGGTCGTCATCTCCCTCGACGACGAAGAGGGCGGTCGACGACGACGCCGACGACGGCGATGTAGTCGAGGGGTATCGTTATCGCCACGTTCGGGTAGAGGAAGAAGTGCAGGAATGGGATGTAGATGCTCTGGATGTAGATGCTTATGGGCGTCAGTACCGTTCGATGAGTACGAGGTCAGGGCCACCAGGGCGGCCCCGAGTCCTCCCGCGAAGAAGATGGCGCCGATCCAGTCCGTCCTCATCTTGAGGTTCTTGGGGCTCTCCTTGAGCGCGACGAACGAGATCGGGATCGCTATCGCAGCAATCAAGGAGCCCGCGTAGAAGACGTACCTCCATCCCTACCGTCTGTGTCAAATCTACAATCGTTCCCGTGAGCGCGACGCCTACGGTCATCCCGATGTAGATGGTCGAGATGTGGGTGCCCAGCGCGAAGCCCCTCTGATTGGGCTCGAAGGCGTCGACGATGAGCGCCCTCCCGTTAGAGAGGATGAAGGCTCCCCCTATGGATTGGATGAATCCTGTAGATTAGCAGGTCGTATATCGTCAGCGAGTTCCCGGAGAGGTATGCGCCGACGGAGAAGAGGGCGAGGCCGAGGATGAAGTAGCGCTTCCTCCCGTGGGCGTCGGAGAACCTCCCGAAGATGGGCATGAAGGCCGCGGTGATGATGAGGGACTCGAGGGGGACCCAGAGCACCAGCGAGATCGGCGCCTTGAGGTTTATGGAGATCGTGGGGAGTATGAGCGACATTATCCCGGTGTCGAGCGGCGGGACGAAGTTGCCGATGTTCACCGCCGCGAGGGAGAACCACTTGCGCCGCTTCGCGAGCGCTTGCACGTCACTTGAGCGCGGAATATTCTGCCCTTTATGACCGTTCCGAGCGTGATTCGGCCGCGCCCGCGCGGAGTAATCTCAAGGGGAGAGCGGCCGCTCTCCAACCTTAAAGTGCGCACGCGCGACGTCCGCGGGCGAGGAAGGCCTGTGAACGCGACGAGAAGGCGGAGTTCGGTCATGGCGGCGTTGCTCTTGTTCCTTTTCGTCTCCCTCGCAATCCCGTCCGCTCCGGCGGAGTCGAAGGCAGACCCCTCCGCCGCGCTCGGCGGTCGACTGGACGACGATGAACTCTGACGCGAATCACACCAACTACGTCGCCCAAGACCAGATCGGCGCGTCCAACGCCCAGAACCTCCAGCTGGGCTGGAGCTTTCCCGTTTCCCGGCGGCGCCCAACGTCCCCGGGCTCAACGTTACCGGGCAGGGGTCGATCTCCCCGCCTCTCGTGGTGAACGGCACGGTCTACGTCGTGACCAACTACCTCACGGTCTACGCCATAAACGGAGAGACGGGAGCGGAGCTCTGGTCTTACGAGCCGACCCTCAACACGACCGGGCTCCCCCTTGGCCCGCTCACCGGGCCACGTGCACGGGATCAACTACTACCGGGGAGACATCTGGGTGAGCATGCCCGACTGCTCGGTGGACGCGCTCGACGCCGCCACGGGCGACCTGGTCATGAAGATCTCCGACATATGCAAGGACATCCCGGGGAACGCGGGCTTCTACGCGGCCACGCAGGTCCCTCCCGTCTTCGATCGTCACGTGCAACCTCTTCGGCGACATCGTGACCGACCTCGGCGCCGCGCTGCAGGGCGGCCTGGGGATGGCGGCGAGCGCCAACGTGCACCCGCGCGTCCCGCGCTGCTGCGACGAGGCCACGGCGACGCGCGGGTGGCCATGTTCGAGCCGGTGCACGGCTCGGCGCCGCCGCTCGCCGGCAAGGACGTCGCGAACCCGCTGGCCAGCGTGCTCACGGTGGGCATGCTCCTCGCGCACCTCGGCTGGCCCGAGGAGGAGGCGCGCCTCGAGGGGCTCGTGGCGCGCGCCGTCGCCGAGAAGAAGTGCACCCGCGACGTCGGCGGCGAGCTCGGCACCCGCGCCGTCGGCGACTGGGTCCTCGGCGAGCTGGCGCGCGCCTTCTGAGACCGGGAATGGACCCGCTTCTCCTCTTCCTCTTTCGTTCCGGTCGCACTCGTAGTCGCGGGCGGGTGTCGGCGGGCGCCCGAGGAGCCGGTGAAGCTCGGACGCCGGCGCCCCGCCCGTCGCCGTGTCGGCGGCGCCGTCGGCCTCGTCGGCTCGCCCGACGACGAGCCGGCCGACGCGGCGGCGTTCGACGCCGGTGTGCGCGCCGCGTTCCACGAGTTCTGCGACGGCGTCTATCCGGCCGACGACGCGCGGATGCAGGGCAAGTGCTCCGCCAGCGACTTCACGGTGTCGCAGCGCATGGGCAAGGCCGCCGCGAAGGGCTGCGCCGACGACTTCGCCATCGCGCTCGCCGCGGTGCGCGCGACCTTCGACGCCGAGGCCGGCCGGCGTGCGTCGCGATGCTGAAGGAGAAGGGCCTCGCCCAGACGAGCGAGACCGACACGCTGTTCCAGCACTTCCCGTGCGACCGCGTCTCCTCGGCCTGCAGGCCGAGGGCCAGGCGTGCCGCTTCTCGATCGAGTGCAAGGACGACCTCGCGTGCGTCGGTTACAAGATCGGCGTCGACGGCACGTGCAAGAAGCCCCCGCCCGCGAGGGAGAGCTGCACGCTCCAGCCGTATGGCACCTGGTCAACGAGGCCGCCTCCGCGCCCACCACCCGCCTGCGCGCCCGGCGCGTACTGCGACGGGTCCACGTGTCAGGCGCGCGTGCAGCGGGAAGGCCTGCGGCAAGTCGGAGTCGTGCAAGACGGGTCTCTCGTGCGTCCTCGGCAAGTGCGGGCTGCGCGCGGCGGCCGGGGCGGCGTGCGAGGCGAACGGCGACTGCGCCTTCGGGCTCTGGTGCCAGGGCGCGGGCGGCGGCTCGCAGGGCCGGTGCGTCGCGAAGCGCAGCGACGGGAAGAGTGCCCGACGGACGACGCTTGCAAGGGGCGCTGCAACATCCCGAAGCGGCCCGACGGCCGTCCGGCGGGCCCCGGCAAGTGCGCGGCGGTGTGCGGCTCGG
>CAWAOY010000020.1:0-31393 GCA_963783755.1 uncultured archaeon | reverse complement strand
TTCTTCGAACTCTCTTTGCTGGGTTGGAAGCTCAAGCTGACCGAAATGAGCTGGCTATGACCTAAATTTGATGGACACGACTTCAGCCTCGTTTACATCGTTCACACTGCCTATTCTTTATGAATGACACTCGAAAGACGTGAATCTAATGGAGGGAGATTCAGCATCCCACGATTTGTCGGAAGCTGACAGGATAGTAGCGGCTATGCTGGACGCACGTCCCAAAGTGTGCATCGTTGGCCTGGGTGGAGCCGGTAGCAACATTGTTTCTTGGTTAAAGGAGAAGGGCGTGGCTGGAGGCAAACTCATTGCCGCAAACACCGACGCAGTCCACTTGAGTGTGACAAGAGCCGACAGAAGGATTCTCATCGGTGAGAAGCTCACTCACGGTCAAGGTGCCGGTGGCTATCCTGATGTGGGTGAGAAGGCGGCCTACGAGAGTCTTCAGGAGCTGAGAAAGGCGGTTGCTGGGTCGAGCATACTTCTCCTTTGTGCGGGTTTGGGGGGAGGGACCGGTACTGGCGCCATAAACGTGCTCGCGAAGGCGCTCCCAGGTGAAGGCATCCTAAAAATCGGCGTCGTCACGCTTCCCTTCTCTTTTGAGGGATACAGGTACAAGAAAGCCAGGAAGGGTCTCGAGAAGCTTAGGGAGTATTGCGACACGGTGATCGCGATCGATAATAACAGGCTCTCCAAAGTCGCAGGTGATTTACCCCTCGAGCAGGCGCTGGGAGTAGCAAGCGACCTGGTCGGCCTATTCGTGAAGGGCATCACTGAGACCATGACCACAGCATCTCTCATCAACATCAGCTACTCGGACCTGAAGGAGATAATGGAGCGGAGAGGGCTGGCCGCTATAGGTGTAAGCGAATCTTCTGGTAAGGGAAGAGTCGAGAAAGCGGCTAGGAAGGCAATAGACAGCAGGCTCCTGGACTTGCGCGATGCGTCGAAGTCGTATGGAGTGCTAGTGCTCGTAACAGGGGGAGGCGACGTGACGCTTGAGGAGGTCACCGCCGCGGGCGAGGAGATAACGAAAGCTCTCCGACCAGGAGTGAAGATCGTCTGGGGCGCAAGGGTCGAAGAGAACATGCACGGAAGGGTCAGGGTGATGGTGGTATTGACCGGGGTCAAGGGTGTGTTCCCACGCTACCGGCGGCCGCGTTTCTAGCCTTTCCTAGAGTCCTGAGCCGACATCCTCGTCTCATCGGGCGTTGAAAATTTCGAGCCAGCCAATCGACGAAGCTTGCTGGGCGTTTGAGAGAGCCGATTCTATGGCCGAATTCGTAGCCATTTTGGTGCTGCGACTTGAGGACTTGCCCGCCGGCGTGGAGCCGGGGGAATCCACTTGAGAACCCGTTCAGGGGCGGGCCCTGCCAGGCCCGCCAGACGCCCCAAATCAATCGTCATTCTCGACTAGGTCGTTCCTTTCCTGACAATGATGTCATCCCCGCTCTGTATCCAAACCAGTCTTTCCTCTCCGTGAGGCGTGAATTTCAGTTTCAAGGCTTCCCTAATGTGTTTGGGGACGGCTGTCTTTCCCCCTCTGCTTAGCATTGTCTTTCTAAAACTCGACCGTAAGGTTCCTTTCTTGACGACGACGTCACCCCCCTCTTGTGTCCACAGTAGCTTTTGCCGCTTTTGAGGGGTGTATCTCAGCTTTAACAGCTCCATAGCCTTATTCGGAACAATTGTCCTCCCGCCGCTAAGCTCGGTTATTCCGAGGACAAGCTCGTCTGTCAAGACCGTTCCTTTAGCAAGTCATAGCTACTTAACCGCGCATGCCTGCGTCGGCACAAGACACACGTCGTCGACGTGCAAAAGAAAGTCCTAGTCAAAGCCACCCGAAGGTCATCGCACCAATCATCCTTCCCCGCTGCCGAGGCAGGTTTCCATGCGAAGAGCCCTCACGTAAGCACAGCCCGGGTTCAAATGCTGCCGCGCCCGACAAGACTCCTCGGCGCCCTTCGGTGCGCCAACCGCTCTGCTCGACCTCGACCGGGCGGCCCCTGTTCTGACCTGTCGATTTAGACCCATAACGGCTTTATCTCGCAGCCCTTTGCGTCGGCTAGAAAGAAGCCTTGTCCCAGGGTGAGCGAAGACTCGCGGCGATAATGTTCACGGACATGGTGGGATACACGGCTCTCGGCCAGAGCGACGAACCACTGTCCCTCGCGCTCGCAGCCGAAACCAAGAAGTTGCTCAGGCCAATCTTCATCAGACACAACGGGAGAGAGGTAAAGACGATGGGGGACGGGTTCCTTGTTGAGTTCCCGAGCGCACTGAACGCGGTGAGGTGCGCATACGACGTCCAAAGGGCGACCAGAGAATTCAACATCTCCTTGGCAAGCGAAAAGAGAGTGCGCCTGAGGGTTGGGGTTCACCTCGGAGACGTAGTGGAGTCCCAAGGCGACATCTCCGGCGATGCCGTGAACGTGGCATCCAGAATCGAACCCCTCGCAGAGGACGGAGGCGTCTGCCTCACTCGGCAAGTGTATGACCACGTCCACAACAAGTTCGAGCTTCCATTGGCAAGCCTCGGGAGCAAGTCTCTGAAGAACGTGAGTACGCCGTTGGAAGTGTACAAGATGGTGATGCCATGGAGTGAGGAAAAGGCGAAACCGTCGACGCAACGGGACATGCGAAGAATCGCTGTCTTGCCCTTCGCCAACATCTCCCCGGACTCGAAGGACGAATACTTCGCAGACGGGATGACAGAAGAGCTCATCTCGACCATCTCGAACATGAGCGAGCTCAGCGTCATCTCAAGAACTTCGGTGATGGGCTACAAGGGGACGAGCAAGAAGATCAGGGAGATCGGGCAGGAACTGGAGGTGGGGTCCGTGCTGGAAGGGAGCGTGAGGAAGGCCGGGAACAAGATGCGGATTTCGGTGCAACTGATCAACGTGGGAAACGACAAGCACCTCTGGGCGCAGAGCTACGACAGGGAGCTGGACGACGTCTTCGCGGTCCAGAGCGACATCGCGAAGCGGGTGGCGGAGGCCCTCAGGATACGGATCCTGCCCGGCGAAGAGGAGCGGATCCAGAAGAGGCCGACAAAGGACATCGAGGCCTACGCCCTCTATCTGAAGGGAAGGTACCAATGGAACAAGCGCTCCGAGCAGGGGTTGAGGAGCGCGATAGACTTCTTTCAGAAGGCGATTGGAATAGACCCTCGTTACGCGCTTGCCTACTCCGGGATAGCGGATTCGTACGCGGTTCTTGCCGCCAACGGTCACATCCCAAAGACGGAGGGGCTCCCGAAAGCCAAGAAATACGCCGTCGATGCTCTTGAAATCGATGACGGTTTGGCCGAGGCGCACGTCTCTTTCGCCATGGCGCTTGAGGCAAACGACTGGGACTGGGCAGGGTCGGAGAGGGAGTTCAGGAAGGCGATTGAAATCAACCCAAGCTACGCGACCGCTCATCACTGGTACGCGCTGCTTCTTCAGCTCCTCGGGAGGTTCGACGAGGCTCTCAAGGAGGTGCACCGGGCGCAGGAGTTGGACCCCCTCTCCATGGCGATCAACACCGCGGTAATCTGGGTCTACAACACCGCGGGACAGTACGACAAGGCGATCGAATGCGCGAGAAGGTGGCTGGAGATCGAGCCGAATTCTGGCTTTGCGCACCTGCACCTCGCTAGCATCTATTCGAGGAAGAGCATGTTCGCAGAGGCGATCCGGGAGGCCCGCGCCGCCGCGGCCGACCCCAACGTTCCCCGCTCTGTTTACGAGGAGGACCTGGAGTATTACTATGCTCGGTCCGGTGACATGCGGGAAGCGCAGAAGATGTTCAACGAGACCCTTGAGCGCTCGAAGACGAGCTATGTTTCACCCGCGTTCTTCGTACTGCATTACCTCGCCATCGGAGACGAGACACGAATGTTCGAGTATCTTCAGAAGGCCTTCGAAGAGCGCAACATGGGACTCGGGCTCTTGAGGTTCGATCCGGACTTTGCGAAGTACTGGCGGGACCCTAGGTTCCTCGACCTAATCAGGAAGATGAAGCTGGAAAGTCGGCCCTCGGGCGAAGAAACTGCTCACCGAGACTGAACTCGCTCTTGTGCGCCGGGTGCCGTCCTCTGCGCACTCAAGTCAGGGGCGCCTGCAGGACTTGAGCTCCGTCATGGATCCTGCTTAGGGCGGAGCCTGGTAGCGAGCTCTGTCCTTAGCTCACCGCTTTCTTCACGAGCGCGGCGATCCTTGCCTCTTCGGCGGCGGTCAACCCCTTTAGCGCGAAGGCGATCGGCCACATGGCCCCCTCGTCGAGGTTCGCCTTGTCGCTGAAGCCCAACGTCGCGTACCTCGTCTTGAACTTCCGCGCATCTTGGAAGTGGCAGACGACCTTGTCCTCCTTGGCGTACGCGGGCATCCCGTACCAGAGTCTCGGCGAGAGGGCGGGCGCGCTGGCCTTGATGATAGCATGGACCCGTTTGGCCATGGCGCGATCCGGCTCCGGCATCGCGGCGATCTTCGCGAGCACGGCGCTTTCCCCGTCCGCCTTGTCCGCCTTCATCTCTTGGACGCGCTCCTTCATCGCGGCACGTTCCTCGTCCGTGAATCCCGTGGACTTGCTGCTGGCCGCGGTGGTGCCCTTGGCGGACATCTGCGTGCCCTTCTGTGCAGGTTTCATGGAATTCTATTGGCCTTCAGAGCTTAATTACCTTTCACGAGCTCATTCCTTGCGTTTCAACCAGCTTCGTTCGCAAGCACAGAATCTTGTCGCATCATGCCGAAGCAAACGTTAAGCAGGCGGAGATGACTCTTCCATGGCTGGAATGAAGCTGGAGACCGAACGTCTGGAACTGCGTTCTGCGACTCCGGCCGATGCGCCCCATCTCCGAGCCCTGTACTCAAGCCCCGAGGTCCTCCGGTACCTTCCTCCTCGGCCTCCGATGTCCCTTGAGCAAGCTACGCAAGCAATCGGGCGCAGAATGAAGATGGAGGCGGAGCTCGGCTACGCTCCATTCATCATCGTGATGAAGGGTGGTGACGAGTTCATAGGAAGCGGCGGTGTAGTGCCGGTGAAAGATACACCCGATGTCGAGATCGCGTACCACTTCTTGCCCTCCGCATGGGGCAAAGGATACGCGACGGAGGCCGCTGCGGCTATCCTTGCGTTTGGTTTTGAAAGCGCAAGTCTGAAGGAAATCATTGGTTTAGCATATCCGGACAACGTCGCTTCTTGGAGAGTCCTGGAGAAAGTTGGGATGCGATTCGTAGGAACCGCAACCTACTATGGCATAGAGGGTCTCAAGAAGTACCTTGCCAATCGCGGAACTTGGGTTCCACCGAAACGGAATCTCTGAAGGAAAATTTCGGGCTCACGTTTGCGCTCTCTTGGCGCGGCTCCTCGACCAAGAGCCTCGTCGGAATCCTTTGAGAACCCGTTCGGCAGCGGGTCCTGCTGGGCCCGCCAATTCCCGAGATTCGCCGCTTTTGGCATGTTCTCCCGGCCCGCAGGACAGGCCGGCGTCCGAATTCTTGGGTCAGGTAGCTCGGGCAGGCCCCGTGCGTTCTCACCGATGAAAATCGTATCCGCACATTATATACGGAGTGGGCCGTTTACTCGGCTTGCCATGAAGAACCCTAGCATTCCTGGGATGGTGGCAGTCGCCTTTCTGCTGGTGGGAATGCCAGTGGTTGCGACCGCCTCGTCAGCCGCAAGTCCTCCCGCACAATCCTTCACCGCGTCTCTCTCCGCCGTTCCAGGGGTCAGCAGTTCGGCCACGGGAGAAGCGACGTTTCAGCTGAGCCCGGATGGTCAGAGCATAAACTACACGCTGACCGTCTTGAACATCAAGAACGTCTTCATGGCCCACATACATCTTTCTCCGAACGCGGACATCTTGCTTTGGCTGTACCCGAATCCTAACGCCTTGCAGAGCGGAAGAGGGGGAGCCTGCTCAGCTGCCATGTCTGGCGGAACCGTCTCGTCATGTCCCGCATTGATTTCCGGAACGTTTAGCGGAATTCTGGCACAAGGGAGGATCACCGCCGCTGACCTCAACGGGTCCTCCACCTGCCCCGGATGCTCCGGTCTGTCTCCGCGCACGATTCCTGCCTTGATCGCAGAAATGCAGTCAGGTCAGACCTTTGTGCTGGCGCATACCGAGAGGAATACGGCTGGAGAAATTCGAGGGACAATCACTGCCGTGGGTTCCCATGCCCTCACCATTACCCCGGCGGCTAGCGCCGTTGCCGGCCCCAACACGTTTGGCATCTCGGCAGCGGAGTTCTACGCGGTCGCGGGACTCGCGGTCGTCTTCATGATAGCCGCGGGTTTCTTCGTCGCAAGGGCCAGAAGCCCTAGCTCCTGACTTTAGAGCCTAGGCCGTGCCGGCTGGCGATTTGGGCTCCGGAGTGGCCTACCACATGCAAAAATAGCCGAGTCCGAAAGAAAGTTCGTGGCGCTGATAGTGGAGGCGAGGACGGCAAGCCTGACCTCCTCCGCGCGCGAGCTCATCAAGGAATATTCCGCTTCGCTAGGAATAGACCTTAGCTTCGAGAACTTCGAGCGGGAGATGGCGGAGTTCCCCGCGCACTACACAAGGCCTGACGGTCGAGTTCTCGTCGCGCTCGAGGGAGGCCAGGCTGTCGGCGTGGTCGGTCTGAGAAGGCTTTCGAGCAAGGTCTGCGAGCTGAAGAGGATGTACGTCCGACCTGAGTTCAGAGGAAGGGGGATTGGCAGGCTGTTGGCCGCGAGAGCGACAAAGGAGGCCCGGGACGCCGGTTACGTCCGCATGCGCCTCGACACGCTATCCAGATTGAAAGAGGCGGTCTCGCTCTATCAGTCCTTGGGGTTCAAGGAGATCGCCCCCTACAGGGCAAACCCCAACAAGGGAGTCGTCTTCATGGAGCTCAATCTGAGAGAGGCGTGACCTCTCTTTCGGCTCCCCTGGCTAAGCGCTTGTTGATCTCCTCGCCCCGCTGAGGGTCGAGGCGCAGCCTCCCGCCTTGCTCGTCTTCGAGCAGCCGTCAGGAGCGTCTTCTCGTCCGCGGTTACCGGGTCGCGGACTCCTGAGGTTAGATTATTCACGCAAAAAACCGTGAACGCTTCATTCACTTTCCGAAGATTTATACCGACGACCGCTTTCACGCGCTTGTTGACGGCGTCTTTGAGATATCCGATGTCCATCCTCTGTCTGTCCGTCATTTCGCTCCTGGTCCTTTCCTCGCAGCCGGCGGTGCTGGGTTCCTCGTCTTCACCCGCTGTGCGCACCGCGGCGCTTCCTCTGTCCGGCTCTCACTCTATCAGCGGACTGGCCTTGGCCACCCAATCAAGGGGGATGAAGCCAGTGAAGATCGTCAACGTCAAGGCAACTGCGGGCGGCTATGGCCAAAACGACACCAAACCGCAAGTCGCGGGAGGAATCGACGGTTGGATTGTGCCCACCGGCACCTGCGACCCGTCCAACGCGGCTGGTCAGGAGACGTACCTGATTGCGTGGTATGACGCCTACACCCCAGAACCCGTCTACGCAGGCGTCCTGCTTTACTGTCCCCAGGCCTACTCCGGCGCGCCATACCTCTACCTGGCCGACCTGGCGAAGGGGGTATTCACCTACTACACAGGAATCAACGCGGGCGACGAGGTCACCGCGCTCGTTGGAGCCTACAACAGCACGACGTTCGTGTTCCACATGGTCGACTATACCAATTCGGCTAGCGTTGAGGACTACTGGAACACCGGTTCCCAGGTTCCGCTCAGCGACTTCAACGGGATCGTCGACACAGCCTCCGGCTGCTCGACCTCCACGGGCATCTGCCCGCAGGTCAACTTCGGCACCGCTCACGACGGGTCAGCCTTCTTCAAGGCTCCCAAGGTCGCCTGCGCAACCAACCCAGGCGGAACGACCCCCGCCTTCCCCTGCGCAGGATACGGCACCACGCTCAGCTCAAGCACCTACTATTACCCAATAGGCAATATTGCCAAGCACCCAAGCGTGACCATCCTGAAGTATACCATGACGGAGGGCGACACGAGCCTGAGCAAGACCTTCACGGTTACCGGTCCGCTCACGTACGGCGACCGCGCCAGCCACACCTACACGTTCAAACTCCCCTAGGCAAGTCTCGCCCTCCGGCGGGGCAGGAGCCGAACAAGCGTTTAATGGGCGGGAGTATGTCGGGTCTACCATGGTGGTGAAGACGAAGGGCGAGGTGGCAGCCAAGCCCGTGGAGGCCGCGGTGAAGACGGAGATAGAGTGGCTGATAGACCGAAACGACGGCGCGCCGAACTTCGAGCTAAGGAAGTTCAGGATCAGGCCCGGCGGGAGCATACCAAAGCACTACCACCCAGACATAGAGCACGAGCAGTATGTGCTCGCGGGAGACTACGAGGTCGGGCTGGGCGACGCGCGTCTACCGGGTGAAGGCGGGCGATTCACTTTACATCCCAGCGGGAACCGTCCATTGGTACGTGAACGCAGGGAAGGCGGACGCGGAGTTCCTCTGCGTCGTGCCGAAGAAAGAGAACTATGAAGCCATCTACCTGGATGGACCCGTCGCCCCCAAGCACAAGGCCAGGTAGGCACCTCGCCCGAATCTCGCGTGTCGCCGTCTCACCCTATAGCCTTAAAATCGGCCATAGCGGGGTGCGAGCAGGTTGTCCCAGGAGAGGGCGGCGATCTCGCGTATCCAGGCGATAATCGCCATCGTTGTCATCGTGGTCGCCGTCGGAGCGGGGGCCTACTTCCTGAGCCAAGGGCAATCCAATTCCGGCCCGATAGACCTCTCCATCGTGGAGAGCGACCCCGTCAACCAGGTGGACGCGTTCAATCCCCAAAACATCACTCTCACCCACGGCACCGTCGTGACCTTCGCGATTCAGAATGGCGACGATGAGGCGCGCACGTTCCAGATCGCCGCGTTCAACGTGAACCAAACCATCGCTTCTGGCGCCACGAACCGGATAACCTTCACCGTGGGAGCGCCGGGTGTGTACACCATGTACCTCCCCCCGGAGCCGCCGCTGGGGCCATTCCATGCAAGCCCAGCCGTGACGGGATACGTCATAGTGAGCTAACGCGTAGAAGCTCCCGGGCCTTACATGGGTCTCGGGCGGGATATTGAAGACTCTTCGGTCATGCTTTTAGGGAGAGTGGCGCCCGCTGAATTCGTATGAAACCCAAGTCGAAGAGGCCGAGGGGCGAAGAGAAGGTCGCCCAGAAGACCCCGAATGGCGCGGCTCCCACGCTGGGCTTCTCGGCGGTAAAGAACATCGTGGTGGCCTTCCAGGAGAATCACACCTTCGACAACTACTTCGGGACGTTCCCAGGCGCGAACGGGACCGCAGGGGCAGGGCCGATCTGCCTGCCTCAGAAGAAGGGGTCTCCCACGCCCTGCGTCTCGCCCTTCCATTCCCCCACGCCGACGCCCGTCGACATGACCCACACCTGGGCCTCGGCGCACGCGGACTACGACGGGGGGAAGATGGACGGGTTCGTCTACTCAGAGGGGAACCAGGCCACCATGTGCTATTTCGACCAGACGGACATCCCGAGGTACTGGAAGGCGGCCCAGCAGTACGTCCTCTGCGAGGGCTACTTCACTTCCGTCATGAGCGAGAGCCTCCCCAACCATCTCTCCCTGGTGGCGGGCACGTGCGGAGGGATAATCGACGACAACGTCCCCAAGACCATCACCTTCCCGCCGATATTCCAGCAGCTGGACCAGAAGGGCATCTCCTGGAAGGTCTACAGCGCTACGACCTCCTGGATGAAGAACTTCGCGTACGTCCAGAGCTCGCCCACCGCGAAGGCGAACTTCCTCCCCTCGTCCCAGTTCGCCAAAGACGTCAAGAACAATGCCCTCAGCCAGGTCTCCTGGGTAATCGGGGCGCCGGGAGGGGACGAGCACCCTTCGGGGAGCGTCAGCCTCGGGCAGGACTCCGTCGCGAACGACATCGTGAACAACGTCGGGGGGAGCGCCTACTGGGATTCGGCCGCCATCTTCGTCACCTGGGACTGCTTCGGGGGATTCTACGACCACGTCGCCCCGCCGCAGGTGGACCAGTACGGCTACGGCTTCAGGGTCCCCTGCCTGGTGATCTCGCCCTTCGCGAAGCAGGGGTATCTCGACAGCGCGACCAACGACCACACGTCGATACTGAAGTTCGTGGAGGACCGCTTCGGCCTCTCTCCCCTGAGCACCAGGGACGCCGCCGCGAACAACATGGCCGAAGCGTTCGACTTTTCTCAGCAGGCGCGAGCCTTCGTGCCCATCTGAAGGGCTGTCACCGTTGCGACGTTAAATAGCGCAAGTCCGATCTGGACGACTGGGTGCTCCCGCCATCAGCTTCCTCCTCGACCCGCCCGCCCTGCTGATCATCGGGTTTCTGGCAGGCAAGAGCTACTACCTCCTCACCGCCTTCGGGGACAGGCTCTTCAAGCGCGGCGCCGCGAAGAGGGACCTCTTGCTTTTAGGCGCGCTCGTCGTCGCCGTCTTCTGGGCTTACAGCGCCCTCCTCTACCTCAACGTGATATACTTCCCCTGGCCGCTGCCGCACTGGTACGGCGGCACCGACTGGATGCTGAACTCCGGGCTCCCCCTCGGGCTCGCCCGGAGCGCGACCACCGACGTCTCCGCCGTGGTGGTCTTCGCCACCTACCCAGTCTGGTTCTACCTTGGAACGGAGCTGGGCCTGGCGGGGCACAGGCTGGCGACGGCCCAGAGGCTGAAGGAGAGGGACAGGATAATCGGGCGAGCTCGTCTCGACGACCTTCCCGGAGGGGGGAGCCATACCTCCCGGCGCCGGTCAGGTGGGCACAGCCGCCGTGGTCGGGTCACTCCTGACGAAGATACCGCCCCTCTACGACGACGCCCTCACGCTCCTTCTCTTCGTCTTCGACAGCCGGTTCTTCGTGCTCGCCTTCGCCGGAAAGTGGAAGAGGTTCGTGGACCTGAAGGGCGGCACCGGGCCGGGCTCCGAGAAGCAGAAGTACATGAGGGCCTGGCAGTCCAACCCCTACCTGTCCGGGGTGGCGGAGGTCCTCCGGATCGCCGTCTCCTACGGCTACTACACGAGGCCGCAGGTGTACAAGCTGATCGACTACAGCGGGCCTATGACCCCTGACCTTCCTCCCTGGTACGACCAGGGGCCGGTGGGAGCCAAGCCATGATAATCCGCGGAGCCGACGTGAGCCGCTCGGTCACCGAGACCGCCGACGTCTGCGTGGTCGGCTCCGGCGCTGCAGGGGCGATACTCGCCTGGGAGATGGCCGAGCGTGGCCACAAGGTCGTCCTTCTCGAGAAGGGAGGCTACCATCCCAAGGAGGACTTCAACCAGAAGGAGGAGGACATGATCCCGATGCTCTACAAGAGCTCCGGCCTCCAGTTCACCATCCCGACGGGCATCGCCGTCGCCCAGGGGAGCTGCGTCGGAGGGTCCACGGTGGTCAACGACGCGGTGTGCTTCAGGGCGCCGGACGCAGTGCTCGGCTGGTGGGCCGACCAGCACAAGGTGGAGGACATCGGCCCCGACGCCCTCAAGAGGCACTATGAGAAGGTCGAGAAGAGGATCTCGGTCAGCGAGGTGCAACCCTACGAGCTAAACAAGAACAACCTCGTCCTCAAGCGGGGCGCCGAGAAGCTCGGCTGGGCCTCGGCTCCCAACCTGCGGAATTGCAAGACCTGCAGGCAGTGCGGGCTCTGCCAGATCGGCTGCTCCTACGGGACGAAGCAGAGCATGCTGGAGACGTACATCCCGGACGCCCTGGCGATCCAAGGCGACCCAGTCAAGCTCTACGCCGACGCTGAGGCGGACTCCGTCGTCAGGTCGGGGAGCCGCGTCACGGGGGTCAAGGCTACCATCGCCGGAAGGGAAGGAAGAAAGTACGGCTTGAGCGTGGAACGCCAAGCTGGTGATAGTCTCGGCGGGGACCGTCGCCTCCTCGGCCCTCCTGCTACAGAGCGGCCTGAACGTCAACGGGCAGGTGGGAGAGGGCGTGGCCATCCACCCGTCACCGGCGATGGTCGGCGACTTCCAAGAGGAGATCAACGGGAACCAGGGAATCCCGATGGCGTACCACTGCCACGAGTTCAGCGTGCTCACAACCGGGAAGCCCGGGTACATGCTGGAGGCCATCTTCATGGCACCCTACCAGTTCTCGCTCCCGCTCCCCGGGTTCGAGTACGAGCACAAGCAGCTGATGTCCAGGTACGACCATTACGCTCTAATCGGGTCGCTCCTCCAGGACGAGAGCGTGGGGAAGGTCTCGCTCGGAGGGCCGCTCGGCGCGATCCTCGAGTACCAGCTCACGCCCGGCGACTCGAAGCTCATGGCGGAGGGGATGAAGAGCGCCGCCCGCGTGCTCTTCGCCGCGGGCGCGACCAAAGTGATAACCTCGCACAGGAAGACGACCGTCCTCCACAGCGAGGACGACCTCCACATCATCGACGAGCGAGGCGTCTCGCCCGGCGCGATGAGCATCGGCTCGGGGCACCCCCAGGGGGGAACAGGATGGGAGGGGCAGGGCAGAAATCCGTCGTCGACTCTTACTCAAAGGTCCATGGCTTCGACAACCTCTTCGTCTGCGACGCGAGCGTATTCCCCACCTCGCTCGGGGTCAACCCTCAGCTGACGGTGATGGCCCTGGCGGCGCGTCTGGCAGAGCACGTCGGGGAGAACTGGCGAAGGTATTCAGGAGTGCCGTGACCTTGCGCATGGCGGGACCGCTCTGTCGCTCATCTCCTCCGCTACACCTTATATCGAAATCACCACGGACGCGAGACAGACTTGCTTTCGATCACCGGCAGAGTCTGCGATTCCACAGGCAAACAAGTCGCTGAGGCCGTCACGGTCGAAGCGTTCGAGGAATCCGTCCTGGGTCCCCGGTTCGACAGACGCCTTGGACGCGCCAGCGCCTTGGACGAGGGTAAGTTCGCCATCACAGTCGCCATCAGCCTGGGCGTCAACACCCGAAAGATCTACCTCGTCCTGACCGACCCGGGAAGGAGGTTCGGCTCCGTCAGGAGCGGGCAGAACGAATTCACCCCCATCACCGACTCCCAAGGCGCCAGAAGGTGGAGGAGCAAGGCCCTGGACGACGTCCAGGGCGCCGACATCACCGTCTCCCTCGTCGAGCGGCCCTTGCCGAGCGAGCGCTACGAGGCCGTAGTCGTCGGTTCGGGATTCGGCGGAAGTATAACCGCCCTCACCCTGGCGAACAAGTACGCCGAAGCCCCGGGGGCGACCAACAGGGTCTGCGTCCTCGAGAGGGGGCAGTGGTGGGTGAGCGGCGACATCCCGGAGACAACAGCCGGGACGACCGACGGGACGCCGACCATCCGCGAGTACCTCGAAAAGCACGACGCGCCCTTCGCCACTTGGCCGACCCCGGACGACACCACGGGCCTTCTTCGAGTCGTCGCGAACAGCAGGACGATCAATCCTGTCAAGGGGGTCTACGATTACCGGAGCATGAAGAACGTGAGCGTCCTTAGCGCCAGCGGGGTCGGAGGCGGCTCGCTGGTCTACTTCAATCTCACCACAAGGCCCGACCCCTCCGCGTACGCCGACTGGGCCATCCAGACGGACAACGACCGGCCTCTGGACAAGAAGTACTCCTACAGGGAGGTCTATGGCGACGCCGCCGCGAAGGAGCGCTTCGACGAGCTCTCGTCGGCGGAATACGAGACGCTCGATTACTTCGACATCGCGGAGAACTTCATCGGCGTGAACAAGATCACGACCACCGCCGCGCTGGGGAGGTTCAAGCTCGGCAAGACGAGGGTCTTCCAGGACGCCGCCGAGAAGGTCGACCTCTCCTCCGGAGACCTGATGAACGGGGGACACCTCGACGCCGAGCTTTCGATAACCGACGTCAGCGGCGGGACCTTCGGGCCTCACGCCCCGACGAAGGCCGAGAGCATGCGCCTCTCCGAGCAGACGAACGTGTGCCAGCGGGAAGGAAGGTGCGGCCTGGGGTGCATCCCCGAGGCGAGGCACACCATGAGCCAGCGCCTCTACGACGCCATCAGCGAAGGGAAGCCCATCGATGTCTTCCCCCTGTGCCAGGTCGACTCGATTGAGAAGAACGGCGACGGCCGCGGCTTCAGGTACACGGTCCTCCTCACCGACTTCCGGGACGACCCGAAGGGAGTCCAGAGGAGGATAGAGGCGAACACGGTCGTCCTGGCGGCCGGGACCCTCGGGTCGACCGGGATACTTCTGAGGTCCAAGAGCCTGCCGAAGAGCGCCGCCGTCGGGAGGCGCTTCTCCACCAACGGGGACACCTTCGGGATAGTAAGCCCCACGAAGGACGCCGTCGATGCGGACACGGGGCCACTGCTCACCTCTATCGCGAGATACAAGGACAAGCGGACGGGCTCTCTCGAGTTCTCCCTCGAGGACCTGGGGATCCCGAAGATGTTCGGCGAGGTCCTCCCGCCTCTGCTCTGGGCGATGACGCTCCAGAAGGAGGCCGACTCCATCGTCCCAAAGACGAACCTGGGGGACCTCTTCAAGCGGCACGTGGTCTCCAAGGTGACCTCCGACCAGCACGCGGGGAGCGAGCTTCTCCAGACCCTGGAGGGGCTTGGTGGCCGCTCTTCCCGCGTCCTGGCCGAGGCTAGCGCCAAGGTCAGGGAGGGCCTTGGCGAGCTGAAGCTGGACGCCGAGACGATGGCCACTCCCCCCGAGGACAGGCTCCAGAACGTGATCGTGCTCTTCGGGATGGGAAGGGACGAACCTAGGGGGCTTCTGGTCGCCGACGAAGATGGCGCGCTCACCCTCGAAGAGCCATACGACCTGGAGCAAGAGGTCTACGGAGACATCGTCGACCGGATGAAGCTCTTCGCGAAGGAGATCGGAAGGAACGGAGAGAGCGACCTGACGATCCCCTTCTGGGACGAGCGCACGAAGCTCGGGCTCACGGCCCACCCGCTCGGCGGTTGCCCCATGGGGAGGGATGCTTCAGAGGGCGTCGTCGATGGACTGGGGAGAGTCTTCGCGGCAGAGTCAGGGATGTCACGCCACGACGGTCTCTACGTCGTCGACGGGTCGATAGTCCCGACCTCGCTTGGGGTCAACCCGTCGCTGACCATCTGCGCGCTCGCGTTCAGGATAGCCGAAGAGGTCGCAGGCGACAAGAGGTTCTGGCCTTTGAGCCAGCCTGCGCGCGCCCCGCGCCGTTAAATACTCAGGCGGCGACGTTGAAGCAGAACCTGGCCTTTGAGCTTCTGGGTCGACCCTCCTGCCCTCTTCATGTTCGGCGCCATCATCTGGATACTCTCCGAGAGGTACGAGACCCCCAGGTCCATGTTGTACGCCATCTCGGGGGGCACCATCGTGAGCTTCACCGTCGGGGGCATCGGCCTCTACCTGGACTGGTATCACTGGATCGTGCCCGGGATCGTCAACCTGAGGGGCTCCTACGTCATGCTCGACCAGGGGCTCACCGGCCTGACGACGGCCACCTTTCCAGCCTGGATCGCGGTCCTTCTTCTCTCCCTCTACCCGTTCTGGTTCGCCCTCGGCTTCGAGTACGCGAAGAGGCACCAGTGGGAGACCAACAAGGTCCCGCTCCTGATGATAGGCATCCTGTTGATGGCGGTGCCCTCTGTAATCGAGTCGCAACTCCTCCCGCACTAGACCGACGCCCGCAGCGAATCGACAACTCTTCCAAAAGAAAACCCGGCAGAATATAGAAAATACAAGAAGAACTAGCCGAAGTTTATATGCGCCTTCTCACAATACTACGGGGTTTGCCAGAGAGGGAGAAGGAGATCAGCCACGGCGAGGCGATGAGGAAATACCTGATCACTTGGACTCTCCTTCTTGACCGCACGGAACTCGACGAGATTGCGGCGCATCCCGAATCGCTGGAGCACGGGCTGAACTACGTAAAGAGCATGACCAAGGCGAGCGGACTCCAGCTCTACAGGATCGTCCCGGTGGAGGAGCTGACCCATTTCTCAAGGGAGGTCCCAAAGTCCGCGCGCCCGACCGGCATCGCGATAGCGGAGGCCCACTCGTTGGAAGAGGCGAGGACGATGGTCGAGAGCTGGGTGAAAGGGCTCAGCTACGGAAAGGGCACCGTCCCCATCAAGAGCTACCTAGAGTACGACATCAAGCCCTTGGTGGACCTGAGGCAGGGAGGGGGGCTCTAGACCATGTCCTTCGTCGTGAGCGGGGTCAAGATCTGGAGCGACGTCGTCCTCCAGGCAACCACGATAACCTTCAACAGCGGCAGCACGCTTCTCCTGGCGCCGTCGGCTGAGAAAGGCGGAGGGCCTCCGACAACCCTTACGATAATAGCCAACGAGATAGACATCAACGGCCCCGCGACCATAACTTACGATTTCGACGGGGCGCCGGCGCCTGCCTACGACCCTGGGACTCCCAAACCGCCCCAGGTGGGGGCGGCAGCCGGGCGGCGCAAACGGCTTCTCGCCTTCAGGAACGGGCAGCTTCCCGCAAGCCCAAAACGGCGGCGACGGGGGTCCCGGGATGACGGGCGCGAAGGGGATCCCCGGCGTCGACGCTCCCGAGATCCAGATATTCGTCGGCGTCGTGAAGCAGGCGGCCTCGGGTAAACTCACAATCAACGTAAAGGGCCAGGACGGCGGCAGGGGTGGCGACGCGGGCAGCGGCGGGAATGGCGGCAAGGGCCAGGACGGCTCGCCGTCCACGACGAGCTCTTCGTGGTATGACAACAGCCAGTGCACCCAGGGGGCGGGCAAAGGAGGCAACGGAGGCGGCGGAGGGGACGCCGGATTCCCGGGGAGGGGCGGCGCCGGAGGCAACGGTGGCATCGTCAATGTGTTCACCCTGGCGCCGTCGGTTCCCGTGGTCAAGACTTGGAGCTACATCGTTGACCCCGGCAAGGGTGGGCAGCCGGGCAACCCTGGGAACGCCGGGAGCGGCGGAGCCGGAGGAGCCGCAGGAGCCGTGAACGACCCCTGCCCGCCGGTGCCCGGTTTCGGCGGGACGAACGGCCCTAACGGGCAGTCGATGAACGCCGTCGACCCCAGCTGGGCCACGGACTACGCGGGGAAGGACGGCCAGCCGGGGTACGCCGCCCAGTATCAAATCAAGCAGGTGCCAAGCTGAAATGATCAACACGCCGCTCGTCACCGTCCTGGGGAACTACGACGTCACGGACGACATCATCTTCTGCAACGTCCTCCAGTTCGTCGGCCTCTCGCCCCAACTCGTGATACGTCCGGTGCCCGGCTCGAAGGTGGGAGCCCGGCGCCTCTTGAAGATAGTCGCGAACATTATCGACACGACCGGGTCCACGGGCGCGACAATCACGTACAACCTGGACAACAACCTCGAGCCGCCGGCGGGGAACTTCCCTTCTTTCGCCGACCCGGCGACCCAGGCCAAGACAGGAGCCGACGGGACGCCGAACGCCTGGCAGGGGCCCCTCCCTGACACCGCATCGCCGAACTTCTTCCCCCCTGTCATCCCCGGGCCCTTCCCAAGGGCCGAGGACGGAGGTGACGGGTATGCTGGGGGAAGGGGAGGCACGGGGGCGCAGGGGATCGACGGTCCGACCCTGGAGATCTGGACGACGAACGTCATAGGGGGAGTGACGATCGACCTGAGGGGCCAGCAGGGGGGCAACGGCGGAAAGGGAGGCAACGGGCAGTTCGGTGGCCAAGGGCAGATGGGGTCACCCGGCTCGCACCGGGACTGACACCTCTTGGACGGGCGTGCCCTACCTCGTCTGCGTCCAGCAGCCCGGAATACCCGGCGACGGAGGACGGGGAGGAAACGCGGGTTGCGGCGGCGACGGCGGCGACGGAGGAAACGGGGGGTTCGTCAAGATATTCCATACCAGCGGAGTGAACGTAGCGGCGCTACCCGCGATGATCCAGGGGGGCAAAGGCGGAAATCCCGGGAGTCCGGGCAACCCTGGGAGCGGCGGGAAAGCGGGGCCGCTTGCGCTCAACATCCCCGTGGCGTGCGGGACCGGACAGAACGCCCAGGACGGGCCCTCCGGGGACGCGTGCAGGGGCGGCGACACCGGGAAGGGTGGCATCTCGCAACCCGGAGGTCCCGGAACCGATGGCACGATCTCGACTTTCCCCGTGAAGAGCATCCCGCAGGCCTAGGACGCTGCGCAAGCGGCCCCTTTCATGGCCGCGCGGCGTCTCTTGCCGATGTCAGGCGCATGCCCCTCTCGCGGATCAGCCCGGTCGCCAGCGTCCTGAAGTCCTCGGTCCCCTCGACGCACTCTCTCGCCTCCGCCGCGGTCAGCTCCCCGCCGAAGATGGTCTCCATGTCGTCGAGCATCTCCGGGCACGCTGCCTGGACGGACTCCTTGAAGGGCCTGAACGGCACGTAGAACGACGTCTCCCTCCCTTGCCTGGCCTCCTCGAGGACGACGGGGCACCGCGAAAGGGAGTAGGCCCAGAACCTGAGGAAGAAGTTCGCGTTCGCACGGTCCTTCTTCCCACGAGGGCCTTTGCGACCGCCTCCCTGTACTCAAGCTCCAAGCGGAGAGATGGAGTAGAGGTAGTGGCCTCGCGTCCTCTCGCCAAGGCGCTGGACTAGGCGGGGAGAGCCCCTGCGCAGTGGCGGCGGCATGGACCCGCTCGAGCGCCCCGAGCGACGGCGAGGGGTCGGCGTCCAGGTGGAGGTTGGCATCGACCATCTTCTCCAACTGAAGGCCCGTCTCGGCTGACATCCTCCTGACCTTCGAGATGGGCCGCGTGAGGAGGCTCATGACGCTTTGCTTCAAGCAGTCGGCCAGGGCCGTCGCGTAGTAGGCGTGCGCGGTCTGCAGAAAGAAGAGGACGGCCGGGGGGAAGTCCATGTTCCTCGACGCCTCTTTGAGGGCGGCATCGCCGAAGTTGATCTGCTGGCCTATCCTCCTCTCCCAAGCCTCCTTTTCGTACATGCTGAGCCTGACCTTCTCGACCATGGAGCCGATGGATCCGGACCGAGTCGAGACCGCCTCCGATTCCGAGAGGAGGTGGGGGAGCATCATGTAACCGGCCGCCTCGACGGGGTCGAGAAGCGCCGAGGCGGGTATCCACAGGACGTCCACGAACACGCGGCCTAGAGGACCCTCGAAGGTGGTCCTTTCGGGTAGCTCCTCCGGCCTCTCCCAGATCGCAACGAGGTCTACGTCTGCCACCTCGGGGCAGTCCCCGTCCAGGAGGGGCTTCCTGCAGCGGACGGCCAGAGGGCTGGGCTGCAGCAGGCGAGAGGCCTCCACGGCCGCCTGCCAGAGGCCGGCCTCCGAGTACCCGCGGCCGCCCGGCGTCAGCCTGCCTTGGGTCATCGCGCCTCGCCCTTTGAGAGTCTCTCATCGAACTCCGTGAGGGCCGTGAAGGCGGTGGCGGTGGTGTAGAGCCGCCTGTGGTCCTTGATGACCGCGTTTATCGCCTTCCCGTCCCGGTTCCAGTACGATTGCTTCCAGGGCTCCATGTTCGACGGGTGTGGGATCCTCAGCATGTGATGAGAGTTCCAGCTGCCGTCGGTCAGCTGGTCGGTCAGGAGCCACTCCACGCCCCTCCTGACATTCTCCGAGAAGCCCGGCGCAGGGCACCCATCAGGAGGCCCCTCAGCGCAAGGGCGGTCGAGAACGGCACCCCCACTTCCGTGGGGGATTCGCTCCACGCCCCGCTGGCGAGCTGCGTCCTCGCTATCCAGTCCTGCGCCCTGCTCACGAGCCCCGCGTCCCCTTCAGCTCCCTGGGCATTCAGCAACTCCATGCAGTTGACGGTCGCGTAGAGCCTCTCGCTCCACCAATACGGCTCCCAGTAGCCGTCCGCGGCCTGGCCCCTCCTGACATACTCCACGGCCTTGTCAACGCCCGAGGTGAAGCCGGCCTCTGCCAGCGCCCGCGCGGCCACCGGGGTGACGCACATCTGGGAAGATGACCAGCCTTCGAAAGAGACGCTCGCATCTAGCATCATGTAGCGCCCGACGTCCCGCGGCGTCGCGTACGTCCTGAAGCCTCCGTCGAGGGGGCTCTGATGCCTCAGCAGGAAACGCGATGCCTTCTCGCGGCTCTGAGCGCTCTGCGTCCCCAGCCTCGAGAGGAACAGGAGGCACCAGGAGGTCGAGTCGGCGTCGGCGGGGACTCCAGGGCCATAGCCCCAACCCCCGTCCTCGTCCTGGCTCTCGAGGATCCGGGAGCCCGCTCTGAACAGCAGCCTCCTTCTTTCTTCTTCGCGCTGCGGGGCCGCTCCGCGAGCGAGGGCGTACCCCACGTACCCCGTGACCCAGTAGACGCTCTCGCCGGCGAGGGTAAGAAAGTCAGACCAAAATCCGTCTGGCCTTAGGCTCTCTTCAAGGAAGCGCACGGCGCTTTCGACCGAATGAGTCAGCCTGTCGGGGCGTTCCAATCTCGCGCTTCCTTGGCGCTTCAGCGCCCCGGAGATATTTAGCAAGTGCGGCGCGAATTAGCCGAGGACGTGGGTCTCGACGACCTCGCGCTCGACGCGGGGAGGAACCTCCTGGGCGCTCGCGCAGTGCTGGCACACGGTGAAAGAGGTGTCCTTTGAGCTCACGAAGCTGGTCGCCCTGCTCGAGCATACGGGGCAGTCGATGTTTGTGACCTTCCAGCCCTTCTCGAGGCCTCCCTTTTTCATCCAAGCGAGAAGCGAGATTATCAGGTCGTCGTTCAGGCCGTCGAGCTGGATGCGCTTCCCGTACTTGACCACCGGCTCAAGCCGCTTGAACACGTCTCCAGAGAGCTCTCCCTCGAGGACGAGCTTCGTGAGCTCCCCAAGAAAGGTGTCCTTCGTCTCGTCGTCCTTCAGCTTCACCTCGTACTTCCCGAGGTAGTAGAGGCTGATCATCCCGATGAGGGCGACGAGGCCCTCCGGCGACTCGAAGAACAGGACGAGGATGCCTCCCTGGGGGATCGACCGGATGGGGACCCCAAGGACGTGGCTGGCCTCCACGAGCTGCGGGTCTACGTACTGGTTGTTGTCGCCCTTTGTCCTGTAGTAGACGTCGCCATTCGCCTGGACGACCGCCCCGACGATCCTGTGGATGACGACGGGCCTGATCAGTGAGTCTAGGCCGGTCACGCCCGTCTCGCTCTGGACGAAGACTATGATTGTCCCGTTCGCGATCATCCCTGGAGGTGCCTTCGCGAATATCTCCATGTCGCCGTTGTGGAAGGTCGGGTACATGCTGTTCCCTTGGACGATGGCGAGGGGATAGTTGCTGGTCTGCGTGTAGAGCGGGAGCCCCACCATGACCGCGGCGACCAGCCCGACGATTGCGATTTCGACTTTAGTCCCGCGGGAGAGCTTCTTCATCTGTTATCACGACGACACTATGCTCATCGGGACCTGGAAGTTCGTCCCCTGCGCCTTGCCCCAGTAGAGCGTGAAGCTTGACGGGTTCGCCGTTCCCGTCGGGGCCGTGAAGCTCACCCTGATGTATCCGCTGGCCGGGACGCTCGTCGCCGACCCCGACAAGCTGAGGGCCACTTGTCCCTTTGTCGTCGTTATGGTTGGGGTCGACCCGCTGCCGATCGTCGACTGGACGGTCCCGGCGGAGTTCACCGTGGCTATCGAAACCGTCATGGTCCCGCTCTTGGCCGCCAGCGCCCACAAGTCGACGACCCACGTCCCCGCCGCGATGCTCCTTGCAGAGGCAAACTGGGTCGAGTAGAGGTAGTCGGTGCTTCCCCTCGAAATGGTCGTGGAGCCCGTGGTGCCGGGCTGGGTCGTCGCAGTCACCACCGACGGGGTGGCGCTCGCCGAGGCGGTCGCGCTCTCGAAATAGACGTTGGTGAGGATCCCCGAGTCTGACGCGTAGGCCTTCGTGGTGACGCTTACGGAAGTGGCGTACGACCCCACGGCTAGCGCGCCGATCAAGACGAAGGCAAACAGAAGTCTCATTATAGAATCACCAGAGTCAATCGCGAAGAAAAAAGGTGTGGAGGGGTGAGCCCGAGCTCGACCCCGTCGACTTGCTTCATGTTGCTACGCCACCGTTACGGTTATTCCCGCGGGGGCGCTGAACGACGTCAGTGCGGTGTCGATCTGGAAGACCATTGTCTGGCCTGCCGTGATCGTCGCGCCAGTCGTGAGAGTCAGCGTCCCTAGAGTCACGTAGCCGCTCCCGGTGTTCCACTGGACGGTGGTGGTGTACGTGTGCGAAGTCTGGGCAGTCGCTGCTATCGTCAGGGTGACCTGATAATACCAGTCGCCTGCGGTGAGTGCTGTGGCGCACGTCCCTCCGTTCGTCCAAGTGCATGGCTGTGCAGAGGCAGTCGCCGTCGACTGCACGACCTGGAATCCGTTGCTTGCGGCCGAGAAGGCTCCTGTGACCGAGTAGTTGACACCGGCCTCTCCTGCGAACGATTGCGTCGTGACTCCGACAGAAGTCGCGAACGAACCGACGGCGAAGAGCGATATCATCAGTATCGGCACCATCACCTTCAGCGGTAGCTTGTTCCTCAGTGTGGACATTTTCGTCAGAACTCTGGTAGGCTCAAGGGTATATGATGCGGACGTATTTTCAGCAATGCAACCGAATGTTTTGCGCTCGCCGCTTTCCTCAGTATCAAGGATATGCCGAGGCCGTTTTCACTAAAAAGTCAGAAGGTTTAACAGAGAACTCGTCGCTCTGTTGAGCAGACATGACGACGAAGACCGTGACGGCGACCTTCAGGATCGAGGAGGGTGCCTTCAAAGACCTCCAGGAGGACGCGAAGAGGCAGAACATCAGCGTCAACACCCTCGTCAACCAGCTCTTCCTCAGCTACTCTCACTACGACAGGCTCATGAAGAGGTTCCACGTCATGAAGGTCCCTGCAGCGACCTTCGCGACTATCCTCGATGGGTCGAGCGACGAAGCCGTCATCGCCGCCGCCAAGACCGCGGGGGAGAGCATCGCGAAGACCTTCGTGATAGCGAAGACGGGCGCGTTCACGCTCGAGAACATCCTTGACGGCTTCAGGACTTCGGCGAGCTACATCAACGCGTTCGAGTACAGCGAGTTCCTCGCACCGGGCAAGATCACGATAACCTTCACCCACAGCCTGGGCAGGAAGGGGAGCCTATTCCTGAAGGAGTGGGTGGCTTGCCAGTTCGCGATGATCCACAAGACCCCCAAGTTCATGGTGGACGACCACTCCGTGATCTTCGAGTTCTAGGCCTTTAAATACGGAAGTTGTCAAACGGCAAACGCCGCGATTGCATTCCATTGCAATAGAAACTAGACCCCTTAAATGCGGGGCTCGACCGCCTGTGTCTCCATGATAGACCAGTCTGACATGCTCGCGACCAGCATCTTCGCAATCGAAGGCGCAGACCGGCCGGGCGAGATGGAGCGGCTGCGGAAGGCCCTGAAAGGGCTGCCTGGCGTCCGCGGCATCGAGATCAACTACCTCCTCGACACGGCGAAGGTGAGGTACGACCCTTCGAAGCTGAGCCTTGCGCGGATCAAGGCAGCGATGAAGTAGCCTTTTCGTTACCTAGTCACGCTCGCATTCGCATACGTTTATCAGCCCCTTTCGCGGATTTCGTGACATGGAATCGCTGGAGAAGCTCGTCATCGTGGGTTCGGGGCCGCAGGGTTGACCGCAGCGATATACGGTTCGAGGGCCAACCTGAACCCAGTCATGTACATGGGGAGCGTCCCCCTCGGCCAGCTGATGCTCACAAGCGACGTCGAGAACTACCCCGGCTTCCCCGACCCCGTGATGGGCCCCGAGCTGATGGACAGGATGAAGGGTCAGGCCGAGCGGCTGGGGGCGAGGATGGTCCAAGAGGACATCGTCAAGGTCAACTTCAACGAGTATCCGTTCGAGCTTGAGACCTCGGGAGGGGCCACCATCCGCGCTCTCTCGGTCATAGTGGCTACCGGCGCTACGCCCAGGCGCCTCAACCTGGACTCTGAGATGCGGCTGATGGGGAAGGGGGTCTCCAACTGCGCCGTCTGCGACGGGTTCTTCTTCAAGGGGAAGAAGGTCGCCGTGGTGGGCGGGGGCGATACCGCGATGGAGGAGGCCACCTTCCTGAGGAACCTCGCATCTTCGGTCCAGGTCATCCACAGGGGGAGCGAGCTGAGGGCGTGCGCGGCCCTGAAGGAAGAGGCCTTCGGAGACCCGAAGATAAAATTCTAGACAGGAGTTGGCGTTGCTCGCGTCAGGGGGAGGTCAGGTCACCCACGGATGTGTCAGGAGATCCCCTTATGGGGGCCCGGAGAGAATGAGGGTTGGAGAGTGACTGACGACGGTTCGTCACCGGCGCCGTCGCCTCCCAAGCCGTTCGATCTCGTCAAGAGCAAGCAGTACGTGGTGCTACTGGTGCTCGGCGCGGTGGTGGGCGTCCCGGTGGCGGTTATCGCCTACTACTACCTACGGCTGGTCAACAACGGTCAGAAGTACTTCTTCACTACCCTCCCCGACGATCTCGGGTTTCATGGTGCGCCGATTTGGTGGCCGCTTCCTGTGTTGGTGCTGTGCGGAGTGATCGTGGGTGCGTCGCTGCGCTATCTGCCTGGCAGCGGAGGGCACAATCCTGCCGAGGGCTTCGCGATGGGCGGGGATTTCACCGTGAGGGATCTACCCGGCGTTCTCGTCGCCTCGATCGCGACGCTCGCGTTGGGCGGCGTGTTAGGCCCGGAGATGCCGCTGGTCGTGGTCGGCATGGTCGTCGCGGTGTGGATCGTGCACCTGATCAAGAAGGATGCGCCCAAACAGGCGGTCATGGTCATCGGCGCTGCCGGAAGCTTCGCGGCTCTCTCGACGCTGATCGGCTCGCCGGTCGTCGGGGCCTTCTTGCTGTTGGAGGCAGCAGGTATCGGCGGCGGCCTCATCAGTGTGATCCTGCTGCCGGGCCTGGTCGCTTCGGCCATCGGCACGCTGGTCTTCGTCGTCCTCAGCGACGCCACCGGGTCAGGGGTCTCGGCGTTCGCGGTGCCCAATCTGCCGACCGTGGGGTTTCCGACCGGGACCGAGTTCGCCTGGGCGCTCGGGATCGGTCTCCTGGCCGCGATCGTCGGCACCGCCATCCGGCGACTGGCCTTCCAGATCCAGCCTCTCGTCGCAAGCCACAAGCTGCTTCTGACCCCGCTGGTCGGCCTGGTCGTCGGCGGTCTCGCTGTCGTCTTCGCGGAGGTCACAGGAAAGGGTTCGGACTTCGTCCTGTTCTCCGGCCAATCGGAACTCTCCCCCCTCATTCAACACGCCGCGACCTGGTCGGCAAGAGCCTTGGTGCTGCTCGTCGTCTGCAAGAGCCTCGCTTTCAGCGCATCAATGAGCGGCTTCAAAGGTGGCCCGATCTTTCCCGCCACGTTCATCGGAGCCGCGTTCGGCCTCGCCCTGTCCCACCTTCCCGGACTGCCCCTCGTCGCTGGTGTCGCGATGGGAATCGGGGCCATCACCGTGGTCGTGATCGGTGGACTTCCGCTGTCGTCGGTTGTCATAACGCTCCTGTTCGTCCAATCCGACGCCTTCCAGGTGATAGCAGTCGTGATCATCGCCGTCGCCGTCGCGTTCGTCGCATCATCGTGGCTTGAACCGTGGCTTCGGCCCGCCCCCGCATCACCCGAACCCGCTTGAAATCGAACTGCGGCGGCGCTCCTCTTATGCTTGCGGGCGATCCTCGTCGGCATGGACCGAGCTTTGAGCCACTCCTCGAATAAGAGCGCATCGGATTCGGTTGCGTGCACGAGTATCGCGACCGAGTCGGCGTCGTTCGGCGCCCACCCGCTGGGCTTTCCGGACCCGGATCGGGAGCGAGGCAATGGGGTGATCGGTATTGTGTCCGCTGCGATGGAAGACGTCCTGGACGGGTTGACTCGACCGCCAATGGGGACGCCCATTTGAGCGTTAACGGGGGCAGACCGGATTCACGTCGAGCACTTAGTGGGTATTCTGTCCCACCTGCGATCATCGGCCTAGGTCCGTCCCGTCACCAATCGAGACGCTCCACCCGGGAAGCAATTTAGGACGCGGAGTGCGCTGCTTCCTTCAACTGCCGAATCTGGAAACCCGCAAATATCAGGGCGATCCCGTACACGATCATGCCGACGCCGACGATCACGCAGATGATCGACAGCGAGAGCGACGGGTAGACCAGGCACAGGATGCCGATGACTGTCGCAATCAACCCCAGCAGCACCAGCGGCCAGCTGACGTCGCCGTCGTCCGCGCTGAAACCGTAGAGCACTTCAGAGACGCCCCCGACGGTCCAGAAAATACCGACAATGAATCCCACGACCGCAACCGTCGTGGTCGTGTGATGCAGCAGGAGGATGGCGATGACGATCGCAAGCAGCCCCACGACCACGAATCCGATCCGTTCACCTGCGGCACCGATAGCCTGGATCAACCGAACCACGCCCAGGATCAGCAGCCAGATGCCGAAGATCACAGCGATCGTGTGGACGGACTTGCCCGGCTTAAACGTCAGCACCACACCGAAGGCGACCGTAATGACGCCGAGCAACGCTACCAACCACCATGCACGCCCTACGGACTTGACCGCGGCCGCCGCGTCGGCGCTCGTCGAGCTGGACACACTAACCTCCCCTGTGCGAACGAGCGTGTAGTCGTTGCCGCACGAAATGATGGTACTCGTTGGTGATCCCGACAACGGCCAGCTCGTCCAGCGAGAACGAGGAACTCAGCTTCAGCTGAGTGAATCCGGCGAACGTCTATTTCCCAGATCGATCCGAACGCGCTGTCGGAGGTCGCTGGCGTCCTATGGGACCCGCACCGCCGAGCATCGAATGGTCTTGCCGGAGCCTGACCTTCGCCCGCCCAGGGCCCGATCGGCCATACTCGAGGGGCCGGACAACGAAGGGAGGAAACATGGAAGCAGTCGCCGAGGACGTCGCCGAAACATTTGTGTCGGACGTCCTGCAGGAGGCCCTCGACGAGGTCAAGGGACGATCGAACCGGAAATGGGGCGTCGCGCTTGTCTCGCTCCTCCTGCTCGGCTTGGTCATCGCAGTCGTCGTAGCAAAACGACAAGGCCAGCAGTCTCCTGCCCCCTACGAGCACCAGGTCTCACCGCAGTCGCCTCCCGTAGCCACCACGGCCGCCACCTAAGCCTCAATCCACGTGGGTCCAGCACGCGGCCGCTTGAGCGAAAAGGAGCGGCGACGCGGCGCAGGCCCACGAAGAGGGTTGACGCCGCCAGCGGCAAGGCTCGAGGCCCTCGACTCGAGCCATTGTCCTTAGCTACGACGAGGCGAGTTTCACCGACACCCGAGATGCCCTCCTCAAACTGGGGCAAGGTTTGCCCAGCCTGACCGGGGCCTTCGGCAAGAAGAAGTCGGTGGATTGCCTCTACTCTCCAATTCGCTGGACGGCGAGGACTTCCTCGATCCACGCAACAGCAGCAATCGCCTTTGGGAAGCCAACCGTTGAGATGGCGAGAACCGCCGTCTGGCGGATCTCGTCGTCGGTGACGCCAAGCGCCCGTGCCCTGCGAACGTTGGAACGGACGGCGCCCTCCGCGAGAGCGCCGATCGCAATGCCGAGTTTCACGAGACGCTGCGTTCTCGCGTCGAGACCTCCTGCCGCCTCGGTTGCTTGACCCAACCCATCGAGAGCGCGCCGCGACGTCCGGGTAGCGTTCGCGGAAGCGGACGTAGACATCCGGCAAATAGTCGGACATCGGCAGAACCTCCTCAGTTCCGGCAAACCGACCTCCCTTAATTCCAGGCTAGACGCTAGTCGCGGCGGCCTGCGCCGAGTACCGGGCAACCAGGTAGATCACGAATCGAAGTTTCGTGCCTCACCTCGGATGGGTGATGGCCATGACCTTAGGCGGACACGGCGATGGGTTCATCCCTCGGTGGCCGTCGTGACGTAGAGCCGGTTGGGACTGGGGCCGGCGAACGGGATGACTGGGCGTTATGCGATCGGCTTGGCCGCGGCGCCCGGGCCTTCGGCGTCTATTATTCGTCCGAGGGCGTCTATCAGGGCCAGGTGGGTGAAGGCCTGGGGGAAGTTGCCGAGGTGCTCGCCGGTGCTGGTGTCGATCTCTTCGGCGTAGAGCTGGAGGGGTCCGGCGAAAGACAGGAGTTTCTTGCACAGGGCCATGGCTCGGTCGTGCTCGCCGATCATGGCCAGAGCGGTGACCAGCCAGAAAGAGCAGATGGTGAAGGTCCCTTCCTTGCCTTCGAACCCGGTGTCGGTGGTATCCACCTTGTAGCGCAGTACCAGCCCGTCCTCGGTCAGCTCGTCGGCGATGGCCAGAACGGTGTTGCGGACCCGTTCATCGTCGGGGGGTAGGAAGCCCAGGATCGGGATCAGTAGCAGGGAGGCGTCAAGTTCGTCGTTGCCATAGTGCTGGCGGAACCGGCCCCGCTTGTCGACGCCCTTTTCGAGTATCTCCGCCTTCAGGGCGTCGGCGGCTTGGCGCCAGCGTTGAGCCCGTTCGTGGTCCCGGCGGGCCCGGGCCAGGTCGCTGCCCCGGTCCATGGCCACCCAGCACAGGACCTTGGAGGCGGTGAAGTACTGGGGATCGCCCCGGATCTCCCAGATGCCTTGGTCGGGTTCGCCGGCGTGCTTGATAGCGGCGTTCGACCAGGCTGGCCACCCCCTCCCAGGTGTGGTGGGCGATCTGGGCGCGCCCTGGCTTATGTGGGTGTCGACGGCGTCGAGAAGCATGCCCCACACGTCGTTTTGGTGCTGGTTCCAGGCCCCGTTTCCGATGCGCACCGGCCGGGAGTCGCGGTAACCCGTCAGGTGGTCGAGCGTGTGCTCGGTCAGGTCTTTCTCGCCGCCGATGCCGTACATGATCTGCAGCTCCCAGTCCTGGGCGTTGCCGCCCGGGCCACCGCTTCGAGGATGAAGGCGAAGTACTCGATGGCTTCCCATTCGAAGCCCAGGCGGTACAAGGAGCGCAGCATGAACGACGAGTCCCGGATCCAGGTGTAGCGGTAGTCCCAGTTGCGGGCCCCGCCCGGCGTCTCGGGCAGTGAGGTGGTGGCGGCGGCCATGATGGCCCCGGTAGGGGCGTAGCTCAGCCCCTTGAGAGTCAAAGCGCTGCGCTCGATGTAGCTGCGCCAGGGGTGATCGGGGAACTTGCCCGTCGACAGCCAATCCCGCCAGTAGGCGACGGTGTCGAGCAGCTGGGCCTGGGCCTCCTCCACCGAGGAGGGCGCGCCACCCCCCAGGACAGGGCCACGAAGGCGGTCTGGCCCCGATCCAGGTTGGTGCGCCCGTAACAGCGGGCCCCGGTCACCCCCAGGCGGATGCTGGAGGTCAGCGTCAGCGCCGGATCGCCCGCCGGAGGCTTCACGGTCATGGTCCCGTATCCCTCGCCGTCGTAACCCCAGGTCCCGCTTGGCGAGCCGTACTCGAAAGCGGCGCCGCGTTGACCAGCACCTCCACCCGGCCCCCGATACAGTGGCCAGGCGCAACAGAGTGCCGGTAGCCGCGGTGTCCCCCGGGGCCCGGCGGTAGTCGGCCCGGCGCTGCTCGGACTGCACCGGCCGCACCACCAGCAGGTCCTGGACCATCAGCCAGCCGGTCGGGGTGTGCCACGTGGTCTCCAGCACCATGGTCCCCGGTATGTAACGGCGCTGATGGGGCACTTGGGTGCTCGAGGGCCCGAACCGGAACAGGCCGGCCGTGCGGTCCAGCAGGGCCCCGAACACGCTGGGCGAATCCGGCCGGGGCAAACACAGCCACTCCACCGCTCCGTCCGGCGCCACCAGACAGTAGTTCTCGCAGTCCGACAGGAAGCCGTAGTCGGCAATCGGCGGGAAAGAGCTGACCTCCGGCTCGACGCCTGATGGGGCGACTGGGGCCTCTGGCCGCGCCGCTGACGCTGGCGGCGACTTTGGCCTGCGACGACCCTCTGGGGCTGTGGCTGTCATGATGGTCACCTCTCCCTAAGGCAGTGCGAGGACATCGTCTGTCCTCATCGTCGGCAAGTTGTCGGGTCTTATGATGTGGCCGACAACCCCAATCGTCGACCAGCCGCTGGGGTTGACACCCCCGCGTTGGCCGACGCAACGGTTAATCGACCCAGAGGACCGCACCGCCGCCCAGGTCTAGCCGCCACCGGGCTCGCCGCCATCACCCCGATCGGGCGATAACACCAGCAGAACACCCGGGCGCCACAGGCCTACGGCCTCTGCGCGTTTTTTGCGCGGGCCAGGGCGGACTCCAGGTTGGCCTGGCGGAGCCGGCGACACGATTCACCTTTGGTTGCACGACCATTGTTATCGTTGCGCCACGGGCAATCTCGTCCGAGTCACGGTAAACAGGTCGGTCAACTTCCTCTCATGGGCTCGCCACACCCAGCCCGAAGTCGGTACGGTCGAACTCAAATGTCACGTGAGCCACGTCCCCCCTCTTGGGGGACAAAACCCGATGTGGCCCGGTGCGCTTTTGGCGATCGGGGGCCATCGGACTGTCCTGGCGTCTGCGTCACACAGCACGCGGCTCAGTACTGCCCCGAGCCGGGCTTCGATCAGTACGACCTGACCTCCCAACGCTGCTCCGATCGGCTCTCAGCGTCCCCGGCGACGCTGTCTCCGGTGCATCCCTGCTACCGACCCCGGTGACAGCGGGCAACCGAGTGGGTCGATGAACAGTGCACACGGTCCGGTGGCCTTGGGCACGGTGCCGTCGAGGACCTTGATGCGGTAGCTGAGGGCGTCTCCGTCCAGGTGTGGATCTTGAATCACCACCACGGCATCCTCAGGAGGCCGGTCGCCCGGCTCCGCGAACGACAGGACCGCGTTCGGTGGATTCTGGGCGAAGCTGTTAGCCCCGTCTCCCCAGTTAGCCACGAACTGCTGAGACGACATGTGTCCGACCTCGCGCTGGGGACGATCCGCGAAGTACAGCGTCGACGGCGACAGGCCCTTCAGCGTCAGAGTGTCCCCGTCGCTGGTCATGGCCGCCCCGGTTTGGACGAACAGTGCCTCCATGTCCTCAAGCTGCTGCTCGGTAACCTCGCTCATATTGGCTCCTCTCTCACATTGCCTTCCGGCTCGGCGCTCACCGGTTGATCCAATCGTGACCGATGCCGACTGTCGACAACCCTGCCCGAACGCGCAAGCCCCCGGCAGAGCCGAAAGTCCCCAACCCGCAACACCCGGCCCGATAGCAGCACTATCTCCGCGTCGGGCGCCAGGTCACCTCGGACCCCGACGAACGGCGCCCGATCGGCAACAGCCGGTTTCCCTCATTGGTCTACTTCGGCCGCACCTGCAAACACTCTCTCGACACCAACCGTCTCCGACAGCTACATGTGTCAGATCCGTCAGATGAGAGTACGCCGCTACACCGCCCTTGGCTGATGCGGAGGAACTACCCCTCGTCCGCGAGTTGCGCTTCGATCCCCACATCGATGGCCCGCGATGACGAACTCGAGGGCTTCGGTGATGTTTCGGGCCGCAGAGACGGTGCGGGCCGTTCCGATGATCGGGGCCACGGCGATGAGGATCCCCTGTGCGTCCTCGAGCGTGAGGCCTACATCCGCGGCCGTGC
>CAWAOY010000019.1:0-91293 GCA_963783755.1 uncultured archaeon | reverse complement strand
CGTGTGTGTGTGTGCTCGCTCGCCGCGCGCGCGCTCTCTCTCTCTCTGCGCTCGCCCCCCCCCCCCCCCCCCTCCTCCTCCTCCTCCTCCTGCGCCCCCGCCTGCCCGCGCGCGCGCGCGGCGCGCGGCGCGCGCGCGCGCGCGCGCGCGCGCGCGCGCGCGCGCGCGCGCGCGCGCGCGCGCGCGCGCGCGCGCGCGCGCGCGCGCGCGCGCGCGCGCGCGCGCGCGCGCGCGCGCGCGCGCGCTCATTATCATGTCGAAGCCGTATTTCTTCAGGTCCTCCTCGCTGTTGATCCAGCTGTCGTACCTGACCTTGTGCCCCCGCCTCATGGCCTCCACGAAGCCCTGCTTGTCGAAGCTGATCGAGGCCGAGGAGCTGGCTCTTTATCTCCATCCCGGCGACCTCGGTGAGCAGGTTCCGGCCCTCGTGGAGGATGTGGTCGTCGATGTCAACGTCGCAGTTCTCGGCGAACCTCCTGATGTAGTCCTTGGTCGTCCCCCATGCGCAGACGCACTTGAAGCTCTTCTGCGGATACCTCTCGAAAGCGGTCACCTCGTGGTCGCGGCTGAGCTGGTTCAGGAGGTAGGAGCCCGCGACCCCCATGCCCACGATGCCGATCTTCAACGGTGTGCAAAAGATGCCCGACGGTATATCTCTTTCCCACCCGCGGCCTCCTCGGACATTCGAAGGCAGCCGCGCTACGGGTCGCCCCGGGGCAAAGCGCGGATGAGGTTCCAGCAACCTTAAATCTTCACGCGCGAATCAATCTTCACAGTGCCCCCGACTATCGAGGTCCCTCAATCGGAAATCTGCTCAAGCTCGGCCGGCCCGATCACCATCGATACCATCGAGATCAGCCCGGTGTCCATCCCCAGCGTCACGCTCAAGGACTTCAGCGGGTCGTTCACCTACGCCTCGGCCAAGGCGAAGAACGTCGAAATCGAGATGACCATCACGATCAACAGCACGTTCAGCGGCGAGGTCATCACCCCCGACTGGCTCCCGAACGTCAACGTCAGCGGCGGCATCGACTTCGACCCGTTCATGCAGACCAACTCCTTGGGGGACATCGACATGGACGGCGGAAGCTTCGACATGAAGGCCAACGCCATGAGCTTCGGGCCCTTCTCGATGAAGCCCGACCCCATCGGGAACGGGAGCAAGACGACCGTGACCGAGATGAACGCGAAGGATATCGACATGCACGCCACGATAATCCCCCTCCAGAACCCGTTGGGGATAACGCTGGGCGACTCGTTCCCCGTTCAGAACCCGATGGGCCCGATGAACATCAAGGTCAAGAAGACCTGCATCGACGAGCTCGACTCGACCAAGGTGACCACCCCTCCCGCGACGGTCCGCAACGTCGTCGCCCAGAAGATAAACATCCCGAAGGTCACCACGGGGCCGCTCGAGGTCGACTCCAACACCCCCATTCGGGCCTTCACCATGACCAAGGACCTCTGGGACAACGGCGCCCACCCCTACGGGGACGCCACGAACCAGAAGATCACGACCACGGTGACGCTCAACATCCAGGGGGTGAAGCTGAAGATCAAGGGAGGGCTCGAGTTCTCGGACGTCGAGGGAAGCGTCTCGGTGAGCTCGGCGAGCTCCACCCCGTTCGACCTGAACCTCGCCTTCAAGGGCCTCAAGATCGTCGACCTGAAGATGAAGGGCCTCAGCCTCCCGGAGATCGAGGTGGAACTCTGAGCTCCAGGCGGAAGCGCAAGCCCAAGGTCGAGGCGCAAAGGCGGAGGTCGGCCAAGCCGGAGGGGACGAAGTACCTGACGAAGGAGGAGCTGGGCAGGATAGACGGGCTGTGGGAGAAGGAGAAGAAGAGCAGGGCCGACCGGAACCCGGACAAGCACCACTTCTTCGACCTTCTCTATCTCGGCTTCCTCGGCCACATCAAGAACCGCGGGCGGGTCGAAAAGGACCTCAAGGAGCTCAAGAAGATGCTCGACGACACGGCCGACAAGATGATGGAGATAGTGGACAAGTCAGAGGGCCGGGCCAGGCCGAGATAGCGCGCCAGGCGCCACGAAGCGCTCCTCCGCCCTTGGAGCCCGACTGGATAGTTCAAGAACGTTTATTAGCCGCTCGTCCCTTCCTAACCTCGATTTGTCAGCGGCAAAGGCCAGAAGACGACCAGTAGGCGCCAGAAGACGGCGACGCGAGCCCCTACACGATACCATCCCTCTAAACTATCCTGCAGCCGCTGAACATCATGCAGCCGGCCAAGTACTGCAGCCAGTGTGGGCAGCCTGTGCGGCAGTGCAGTTGCTGCCAGCCAGCACCACGGTCTGTCACCTTCGACACGTCGATCCTGCAGAACCTGGTCAACATGCTACCCAAGATCCAGATAACCAACAACACCTGCTGCAACAACGTGCGGGCACCCATCGCACACCGGGGATGCCCCAACCCCGACTGCGACTGCGGCTGCTAGTCAGACCAGTCACTCTCAAGACGCCGAAGTCTCCTTCCGGCGAAAGGCAGCCGCGCTCAGCGCAGCTTGTAGGTCAGGAAGTAGAACCTGGGCGACGTCCGCGCCAAGGATATCACCCGCTCCCATATCGCGTAGCATCGCAGCAGCGTCTGTGGGTCCCGAACACCTTCAGCTCGCCCGTCTCGAACGCCTCGGCCAGGGTGAGCCTCCCCTCGAGGACGTCGAAGAGGCAGCTCCTGCTGATGTAGACCCGGACGTTGATCTCCTTCTTCTTCGCCCTGCCCGTTATCGTGATGCTCCTGTTCCGGACGATGATGACCGCCCTCTCCTTGTCGAGGACCTGGAGATAGGTCAGGCCGTTAGCGTCTTTGATGAGGCTGCTCAGCTGCCTGGGATAGTCCTCCCTCAGGACGTCCAGCAGCTCGTCAAGGAACTTCCTGAGCCTCAGGGCCATGGCGTCGTCAAACCTGCCGCGGGGCCTGACCGACTCGAACCAGCACGGGATGAGCTTGTGTAGGTCTTGCCCCGATGGTCGCCTTGAGCGCAGCGCCGCAGCACATCTCGTTGAAGGTCGTCTCCGCCTCGTCGGAGACGCCGGCGACGACTATCGTGCAGACGGCCCGGGGGTGAAGGTGATCTCGAGAGCTGTCCGACGAGTCGACGGCGGAGAAGACGATCGTCGCGGGTACCCTCGGCTGGTAGTCAGGGTAGAGCAGCCGCGTCACCCCGGGCAGGTAGGCCCTCTCCCCTGAGAACTCCCCCGACCTTGTGACGGTGACCTTCTCGGAGCCGAAGAACCTCTCCTCGCCGCCGGCCGCCTTGACGATGATCCCCCCGTAGGAGCTCCCGCCCGAGGGGCCGTATCTGTAGAAGAGGAAGCTCACCCTCTCGGGCTCCCCCGCGCTCGTCGGGTCGCAGAGGAGGACGCCCGTGTCCCAGCCCGCCACGCGTCCCCCAGTCGAAGCGCCCCCCTTCGTGGTCCTGGTAGCCGGTCGTCGTGTCGACGTGGTAGCTCGTCCCCCTGCGCTCGAATCTTCCCCATGACGGAGAGCCTGGGAGCTCCACCCACTTGTCCCAGACCCTCGCCATCTCTGCCGGCCGCCCCGAGCATCCCCAGTGTTGATCCGGTTCTTCGAGAGGATGTCGAGGCCGATCTGGCTCATCGTCACGGGCGGGAGGATCGACCGGGACCTTCAGGTCGAGCGAGACGTCGTCTATCTTCCCCTTGATCGTGAAGGAGTCGTCCTCAGGTACGAGACGGCGACTTCCGTCCGCGATGAAGTCCGGGTTGTAGGGGGATACCGTCAGCTTGCCCAGCGGGATGAGCTTCAGGGCAGTGTGGACCTTGTCCCCCGGGCCGACGAGGAACGCGAGGGCGGCCCCGTATCCGCGCCTGGCGTCGTACGGGTTGCCGTGCACCGCGAAGTTCAGCAGGCCGAAGACGCTGCTCTTCCGGTCGAAGAAGACAAAGTCGTGCCACTCCTTGTAGAGCGGGAGGCGGGGGTCGAAGACGGACGGAAGGCTGAAGGCGTCGACCCACGGGACATCTTCCAGTCTGGACGATAGCAACGGTCGACGCGCCTCCTTCGAGCTCCTGGCTCTGCGTAAGCGAGGGGTCAGAGCGGCAGCCCTTTCTCACTTTTGCGCGCCTGGGCGTCCAGGATCTTCCAGCGTCCTGGCCGAGAGCCTCTGCAGGAGGACCAGCTGGTCCGAGTTGAACTGGAGCAACGCGCGGGTCAGGTCGTCGATCGACCCCTCCACCACCTCCGACATGGTCTCGCTGTCCATGCTTGGACAGCCGCGTGGAGAGCGTGCTCGAGCCTCTGGAAGGTCTGGAGGGAGTTCGCTATGGACATCTGCGTGAGCTTCGTCAGCTGTGCTGATACTCGGGGTTGTTGAGCGTCTTCAGCGGCCTGGTTGAGCGCCCGCTGGATCACGCGTCGGGTCCATGTTGATCGACGGTCGCGCGCATCGTGTTGGGCCTGCGCCGGACTTGGAGTCTGTCGCCTTTGCGCTCTTTTTCAAGATGAATCGGAGACGCGACCGCCCGTCGCGGCGCACTTATTTCTTTCGATAGATTAGGTAGTTGGTCTGGTCGAGGAAGAAGTTCTTCCAGCGCTTCTCGGTCATCCAGTCGCACTCGTTCACAGTATCTCCCTCGCCTCCTCGGCCAGCTCCTTCGCGACCCCCCTGGCGTTCTCGAAGCTGGAGTACTTCTGCATCAGCCCCCTGACGAACTCGACCTCGGACTCGCTCTTCGCGTCCCTCGGCTTCCTGAGGATGCTGTCTCATCCTCCTCATCTCCTCGGGCGTGCAAGAGTTGAGGAGGTGGATGAGGATTAGCGTCCTCTTCCCCTCCATGATGTCCCCGTTTATCTCCTTGCCGTAGACCTTCTCAGAGGCCGAGAGGTTGAGCGTGTCGTCGGTTATCTGGAAGGCGAGGCCCAGCTTCAGCGCGAACCTCGTGATTGTCTCGAGCTGCTCGGCGGTCGCGTTGTCGCTCCCGATTATCACCCCCGTCCTGCACGGGGTGATGGTCGTGTACCAGCAGGTCTTGTTCTCGCAGAGGTCGAAGTAGTCCTGGCGCCTTCAGGTCGGTCTTGTTGTTCTTCACGTAGGTGAGCTCGGTTATCTGGCCCGACGACGCTCCTGTTCGCCATGTTCTGTATCTCCAGTATCACCTGGAGGGACTTGCGGACGCCTATCACCTCAAGGTTGTCTATCAGGGGAGACATGCTCAGTATCTTGAGAGCGTCCCCTGCGTTCGCGGCCAGGGCGAGGCCGTATTTCCTGTTGAGGGTGAGGTCTCCCCTCCGGTAGAGCGACTGGTCGACGACGTCGTCCTTGATCAGGAACGCGTTGTGCAGCAGCTCGATCGCGGCCCCGGTGTTAACCGCGTTCCTGTGGTCCCCGCCCACGGCGGCGGCGGCCGCGAGGCAGAAGGCCGGCCTTATCCCCTTGCCGGGCCGCGTCGGATAGTCTGAGAGGAGCTTGTACGCGAGAGTGGTGGCGCCAAAGTTCTTCCGCAGATACCACTGCATGCGCTCGCCCACCTTCCTCCTCAGGGTGCGCATGTCTTCGCTCAAATTGCCGCGGACGGCTCCCGCTCGATATTTTAACAGTCCCCCGGGGCGACCCGACTCGGTGGCCGCTCACCTGTCAGTTGCTGCCGCGGCGCTTCGGAGACTAGAGAAGACCAGCCCCAGCTCGAGATCGCGCTCTATGGGTGCTTTTATCGCCTTGCTCCATGCCATGGCATGCCTGTAGCGCGTCTGTTGGAGGCGGTCGCGAACGCGACCTCGGCCGACGTCACCATCACCATGACGCCCGTCAACCAAGGCAGCACGAACCTGAACCTGACGCTAAACCTGAGCGGGGTCAACATCAAGTCCCCGTCCTTTACTGGGACCTTCTCGACTCTGAAGCTGACCGGATACGTGGTCGTCGATCCACAGACCAACCAACTGGTCGTCTCGCTGGTTGCCACAACCTCGGTCGCAGGCATCCTCCAGGCAGTCCTCGGCGTCTGACGCTCGCGAGACCCGCCGCGAAGCCGCGAAGCTGGCGAGGGTCAGTGGTGGCGTAGTACATCGCCTTCCGCGTGCCCTTGGGCCGGCCAATTGTCCAATTTATTGTAGGATTTACATGATAGGGTTCAAACACTTTTCATGCGGGTTCTAATCTTTAAATAATGAAAGGGGAATCTAGATTCTCGACCCTCATGTCCATGGATGCTTCTATCAGAAACTGGAAAGGCACTGTGCCAGTAGAAACGGGATATCCGGATTTTTGGGCCGGATGGACTTCCCCCGACGTCTTCGTCGATAACAACGGGAACCGGACGGCGACCACTACCTCTGTCCCGCACACTACGGGGCCCTTCAAGTATTACCTGAACGTCGATGAGCCGGGGGAGCCCACCATCGGCGTCGCCGACAACCGGCTCTTCCTAGTGATCAGGAATCTTGGCGGCAGCCCGGCGTCCGGCGTCCAGGTGACCGTGCAGTTCGCGCCGATCAGCACTGCCGGAGGCGTCTGGGTGACGACCGCGCACTTCAAGCAGATCGACCAGTTCTCTGTTGACCTTGGCGCAAGCGGCACCGCTGCGTGGCGAGAAGGAGCTGGAGGTGCAATGGGACCTCAGCGACACGACAGACACCAACGGGGGCCTGTGGCCATATCCGCTGGGGGCCTTCAATCACTTTTGCGTCCAGGTCCAGCTCACGCTCGCGGGAGACAGCGACCTCAGCAACAACTTCGCCCAGAGCAACTTCGGCAATGTGATTTCGATGTCGCCGTTCCCCGTCATCCCGATGCTTGTGGCCAACAGCGACCCCGAGCAGAAGACGTACGAGCTCGTGGCGCAACAGCTGCCGGACAAGTGGGGGTTGCGGCTCAGGGGATTGGAAAAGGAGGGCGAAGGGAAGGACCGCGACGAGAAGCCCTCGAAGCGCGAAGACAAGACGCTCGTGCACGGTGGGAAGGTGAAGTTCGTCCTCGACGCCGGAGAGGAGAGATTTTTGACTCTGGCGATAATCCAGCCGCAGGAGGGGGTGAAGGAGCGACAGCTCGTTACCATCGGCCTCGCGGAGAACGGAAAGCTCGTTGGCGGCATCAGCATTATGGCGGGCCCGGGAAACCCGCCCAGGCGACCCGGAAGGCGCCGGTCTGAGTGCAGCTCTCCCATCCTCCCTCAGTATCCGCTGCCCGTCTTCTTCCCCAAGAAGGAAGTCGTGCTGAGATACCCCATCCAGTTTGCCCTCCCCGGGACAACCCTAGCCCGGGTCGCGGGGCAGCCCAAGTGAGGTGTTGGGGAATTGGCAAGCTTCCTTGTCCAAGGCTCCGTGGTCTCAATCGCGAACGGACAGCCGGTCCCGTATGCCACGGTCGAGGTATTCCAGGTGAACCACCCTTCGCCAGGAGTCTACACGACGACCCTTCTGACCACCAGCTCGACCGACTCGGGCGGCAACTTCTCCGCCCCTTTCACGCATCCTTCGCCCCCAAGACCAAACGTCATCCTTCGCGTGTCTCAGACGGCGGGTGGAGTGACCAGCTTACATCTACAGCGAGAATCCCGCGACGGATACGAGATGGTCCATAGCCGATGTCGTCAACGTCCATCTAAAGCGAGCGCAAGCGCGATAACCATCAATCCGCCGCCGATAGGCCCACCGGCCGGAGCCTACTTCGTCTTCACGAGGGTCGGCAACATTGTGACAGGGTCGATAAGCCAGACGAACGGTTATGCCTACTTCAACAACCCGCCGTCGCCCTACCCCTACCCGACCATGGATTCGGACGTGCCCTTTGGGGGGACCCTCTGGATAGGGGGCTGGTTTGGGATAGCGCTGATAGCCTTGGGCGCGCAGTACTACAAGGTCCAGTCGGCCCCCGGCGCGCAGGCGGCGAACGGGGTCGGGCCTTGGACAGACGTGGTCGACCCGTTGAGCAACAGCTACTACGATACGGTGACGCACAACTGGGTCGCTCAATCCATGGGGCCGTCGACGGTGGGGGCGTCACCAACATGTATCAGCTGCCCAGCAACCCGCTCCTCGTCCCATGGGCGTTCCCCGACCTGCTCGCAACGCTCGACACCACCAAGATTCCGACCGGACTGCACACGCTACGGGTGATAGGCTACTTCCTCTCGGGAGGAGTCGCCAATGTGATTGGAGGGTCCATCGCAAACTGGGCCGCCACGTATGTGGACCCGTTCTACGGCACCCTGAAGCTGCAGATAGACAACACGCCTCCGACGTTCCAGATCACTGGAGCGAAGCGTAACGGAGTCCCTGTCGCGCCGTGCGACACCGTGAACATCGGCGCCGCCGACGTCTTGGAAATCGACTTTGAGGCGTTTGACACGAACGGGCATCTGCGCAATTACTCGGTGGATGGGATATGGGGGCACAATTCCCTGATCTCACCCCCGCCGACGAGCCCGAATCCCGCCTACGACGACTACTCCGGGCACATCAACGGGACGCACCTGTGGACCGGCTCCTTGTCGCTCGCGACACAGTACAGCGGGTCCGCATACAACACCCTCGAAATGGGTTCGTGCGCGTACGACTTCAGGCTGCGAGTCGACAAGCGCACGACCAACGGCTACGGCCTCGTCTATTGGGGATACGAAGACAACTACACCATCGTGATAGTGCGCGTGTAGACAGCCAGTAGAGACGGCTCGACCATGTCGTCCTTGCAGCCTCCCGAGAGGGCTGGTCAACGCGGATGCTCGAGCGGCGCAGCCAGAGCGCCTCGCCCGGCTCTGCCTAGCTGGCGATTCGAGTAGGCATTTCAAGAAAGAAGCCGGTGAGACGGGAACCCTCGTTGCCCTTGGAGTTCAGTTTCCAGGAGCGACTCGCTCAGTTGCCGAGTCCTTCTTGAACCAGGCAACCGGCTTTCCATTCTCCACGCTCACGCGAGAGAACTCGTACCCCGCGCCCTCGATCTCCTTCATCATGTCGGCGCCTATCTCGCCGTTCGCCGTCTCCACGCTGAGGATGTCATCGACCATTACGCCGATGGTGTAGGCAGGCTCGATCCTCCATCTGAAGGGCCTCAGGAGCCTGGAGATCCGGACCGCTTCCCTCATGTTCTTCGGCCCTTTTTCGATGTACCAAGACCTCGAGACGAGCAGATAGTTGTCTTCCTCGACCTTTGTCTGGTCCGGGCCTTCGCTCGAGGGCTTCGTGACCACTCTCCTTCTCTGCAGACCTTGCGGGTGTCGAGACCTCCATTGACTCGGGCGAAGGCTTTGCGGGGGCTTCCGGTTCGGGGGATGGGCTGGGAGGAGCCGAAACTTGGTCAGCCTGCGCCGGGGCCTGTGAGGAAACCTCTGGCTGGGCGGAGGGCTCCGAGGGAGGCGGAGGCGGGGCAGAGTCAGAGGGACCCGGAAGGGCGAGGAGGGCGGGGGCTTCAGCTTGAGGAGCAGGCCTCGCTGATCACTAGGGCCGACTGCTCTCCTCCAGACGGAGCGATCTCAATCTCTTCAGAATGCGCGGAGGTCGAGGGGGCGTCGTTCCGGAGGGGCTCCTCGGCGGCCGGATTGGGCTCAACCGGATCCGGGCCGACAGAAGAGGAGGGACCGAAACTCATCGCCAGCGTCGCGCCCTCCGACATGTGATTGACTGCGGCTCCCAGACATAGACCGTGTCGCTGGACCCGGAATCGAGGTACTTGCCCTTCTCTAGGGTGTCCCTGACCTGGTCGCGCTGGCTCGGAGACACCACCTGGACGAAGGCGCTCTTCAAGTCCTCCTTGACTCCGGTGATGGTGAAGACGGGGGACTGGGTACGCGGGGAGCATCACGAGCTCGACCATCACCTTCAGCATCCTCACCTTTCCCGCGCTTTCGACGCCCCCCTCCAGCACGTCGTGGCCGACGTGCTCCAGCCTGAACCTCTTGACGCTCGATTCCGAGTAGAAAGACTCCGAGACGTCGCAGGTCTTGCAGGCTACGCTGACCTTGGACAGCCTGGAATTCCTGCTCTGGGGGTCCAACAAGTCTTTGACTCCCTAGTGGTGCGTCCCTGAAGGTGCCTTGACGGTGAAAACGTTAGCAAGCTCGATGCCGTTGGGCGCGCTTGTCCTCCCGCTGTAGTTCCCGGCGATATCATCGGACGACCTCGTGCAGGTCTGGTCCTCTTGTGTGAGGTAGGACATCTTCGACCCGGTAGATGCGGTCGAATTCCCGGCATATCAGTCGATTGAGGCAGGAATACAGAATGCGGTTCTATGTCTGGAATGTTTCACAGCCAAGTCCAGAGCCTAGTTCGCGGGCATCTGGTAGGGGCTGGCCCCCGGCGCGTTCGGCCTGGCCTCCTCAAGAGGTAGACCGCCCCGAGCGCCGCCAAAGCGCCGGCCGTGCCGATTGCGACCCAAAGGATCGGGTTCAGGTAGACGGGCGCCTTCGAGAAGACGAGCGAGTTGTCCGTGGCCTGCGCGTAGCCCTTGGTAGTGATCAAGGCCGAGGGGTCGGAGGTCATGGTCAGCGAGTACGCGCCCCCGCCGCCCGAGTAGGTGGAGGTGAAGGTGGAGTTCCCGGCGACCGTCTTGGAAAAGGTCGTCGTGTTGGTGAGCGAGTCGTAGCTCCTCGTCCAGTTGCTGAGCGGGCCGCTGAGGCTCGAGAAGTTGAGAGTGGGCCTCGTCCATAGGCTCTTGCCGGCGAACATCCCCGTGAGCAGCTGCACGCCCAGGCCCCTTCCGAAGGTGCTCTGGGTGAGCGCCGAGCCTGCGAGGTTCACGTCGACGGCGTGGCCCTCCAGGTTCAGGTCGAGCGCGCCGCTGACGTAGAAGCTCCTCCAGCCCAGGTCGGCAGTCACGGTCCCGTTGGAGACGGTGAAGGCGCCGGCCACCCACGCGGTGATGTCCGTCTGCTTGTCGACGACGAGAGCCGTCGAGTTCGCCTTGGCGCTGTAGCTGTAGGAGACGGTCATGTTGGTGACGGAGACGTTCTCGCCCGCCCCGTCGTGCATCTGCCCCCTGAAGTTGCGGAGGCCGTCGGAGGTCGAGTTGAAGCCCCCCGAGAGAGAAGAGGACGAGTTGTAGCCCTTGAGGTAGGAGGAGAGGGTCGAGTTAGCGGGATAGTCGAGCACAAAGTGCGTCGTGCTCGCGCTCGTCAGCTTCGCGACCTGGGTGCTCGGGTTGAGGTCCACGGTCAGCGTGGACGCGAAGGCCGCGGGGGCGAGCGAGAGGACCAGCACCGCGAGGACCGCAGAGGCCGCCAACCTGCTGCCCTTCATCTTGAAATCTCCCCGCCAGCGGCCGGGAGCGGGCCCTGGCCGTCGACCCGCACGAGAGGCACCGTCATCACCTGCCTTATCAGCGTCGAGACCTTGATCGGGTCGCGCACCCTGACGAGGGCGACGTCCCTGTGGCTGTCCGTCTCCACGACGATGTCACCCATGTTCAAGATCCTGTCCCTCGAAGGCTCCGAGTCACCACGAGGTCGGAGAAGCCCGCGGCGGAGACGGTGAAGGTCCTCTTCTCCACGATCCCCTGCTCGACCTCCAGGCTCGACCGCCTGAGGGAGTAGTGGTTGGACCAGGCGAGGAGCTCGAGCCTCGCTGCCCCCACGAGCCAGAGCAGGGCGACGAGGAAGAGCGTCCCTCCCACGGCCGTGCTGTGGACGCCGATCCAAACGACCTCGACGAAGGAGAGCGCGAATGCGAGGAGGACGGCCCCTGCGCTCAGCGCAGCGAGCCCGGGCGTGACCCAAGGGCTTCCCTCCCAAATGACGTCCTTCTCCGAGGAAGGGTTTCCTCTGGACAAATCCTTCACACGCACGAAAATGGCGCGCGCCGCCTAATATCTTCTAAGGATGATTCTTCTATGTGACCCGCAGGCCCGGGACCGTTTCGGGCTCCGGTCTACGGATTCACAAAGGGTAATATCAGGCCTGGCAGCATCGGCAACATGGTTGACCTCAGGCCCTGGACAGGACCTGCTTTGGTCGTCGTGCTGATATTGGCAGCCGGATATGTTGCCGCATACCCGCTCAATCCGAACGGCGCAAGCCTGCAGGGCATCGTCTCAACCACGAAGTACACCGTGAACCTAGCGACCAACATCAAGATAGGCCCCTACTTGGCCAACGGCACTGGGTTCACCCTGTACTTGTATGCCAAGGACCCGGCGAATGGGACGAGCACATGCTACGGCGGGTGCGTCACCTTCTGGCCGCTCTTCTATGCGGGCGACAAGCTCACTTTGCCGCCCGGCTTGAGCGCGAGCAGGTTCGGCGTCGCCACGAGGTCCGACGGGCGGGAGCAGACCACGTTCGACGGTCATCCGCTCTACTACTTCGTCAAGGACAAAGCGCCTGGGCAGATCAACGGTCAGGGCGACCACGAATTTTACGCGTGCTGCAACATCGTCAACGACTCCTCGACGAGCGACTCTCCTGCTTGATCGGCCCGAGCCGCAGGTAGCTACTTTCCAGTCAGGCGTAGTCTTGGGCGACCGCGGTCGACTTCCCTCCCACAGGCGGTATCCGTATTAGGGGACGGTGGACGAAACGCTCTCGTCAGATAGCTGCATGACCGACGCCTGCTCGAGCCGAAGAGTTCTGGGACGCGCTGTGGGGACGCGAAGAGGAGTTCATGGAGTCGGGCGAGAAGAACCTGCGCCACGGCACGAGCTTCGTCGCGGTATCCACGATAGCAGGCCAGTTCTACTGCGAGTACAAGGTGGAGAACGAGTTCGCGTTCGGGGAGGTCCCCACCGAGGCGAAGGACCAGGGGACAGACATGCACGACGAGCTCATCCCGCAAGAGCCGATCACGAAGAAGCAGTTCGCCGAGCTGGTCAGCGGAAAGGAGCCCAGCTACGCCGTGTTGCACGTCTGGGGGACCGTCGGCGGCCTGCGGCTGGTCGGCACGCCCGACCACATAGTGTGGTCCGAGGGGAGGCCTCTGTGGCTCGTCGAGCTGAAGACCACGAGGGGCGACCCGACCTCGCTGTGGCCCGACCAGATGAACCAGATCCGGATCTACGGCCTCCTCCTGGACCTGATGGGGTTCGACTGCTCCCGCCTGAGGCTCGCCCTCGTGAGGCTGAGGGCGGCGGAGCTCACGGACGAAGAGCGCGGGCTCTGGACGGAGAGGGTCTCGACCCATCTGGAGTCCGGGAAGCTGGCGGAGCTCGAGGCCAAGTACCGGAACGCGATGAAGGTGCACCTCCTCGCCCACGACAAGGCCGCGGCGGTGGCGAGCATCATGGAGAAGCGCGGGTACTGGATGGGCGAGAGGGAGGCCACCTCGAGCACGAGCGTGGGCAAGTGCAAGGCCTGCGAGTACAGATTCGGTCTGCCCGAGGAGCCTCGCCAGGCAGCCTTGACAAGTCGAATAGACGTCGCGGTCGCCGCGGCCACGGTGTGTTGGGACCGCTCTTGCTTTTATATTAGAATGAAACTGTGATGCGCTGTGTTTTGCCCCAAGTGCGGAACGCAAAACGCGGACGGCGCCGCGTTCTGCTCTAGCTGTGGCTCCAGTCTTTCCGCGGCATCCCAACCGGCTTCGGCGGTGCCGACTCCCGGAGGCCAGGGCATGCCCTCATCCAACCAGTATGCGGGCAAGAGCCCGATAGTGGCGGCGGTCTTGAACCTGTTCTTCGGGCTGGGCTACCTGTACCTCGGCACGAAGAAGGTTCTGGGACTGTCGACGATAGTCTTTGTCATACTAGCGCTTGTTCTCGAAATCATCCTTGGAATCTTCACCGTAGGGATCTTGTCGTTCGTGTTCGCGGTCCTCCTCGCCGTCGACGGCTGGCAGAAGGCCAACGGCGCCAAGGGATTCATCAGCGCAGAATAGGCCTGTTCTCGCGCCGGTAGCAGGGATAGATAGCCTTAAGGGCGGGGAGCCGTCTTCGAATCCCATGCCCTATTTCGTGAGGCTTACAACTTTCACTTCTGAAGGGGCGAAAGCCCTGAAGACCTTCTCCCACGGCAGGAGGCAGTTCCTGGACGCGGCGAAGAAGCTGAAGATCAAAGTGGTCGCGGAGTACGTGGTGACAGGGAAGTACGACATCATCACCATCATCGACGCCCCCGACCTCGAGTCGGTCCTCAAGCTGAGCGCCACGATGGCCGCGACAGGGAGGACTCGCAACGAGACCTACAACGCGGTCACGGCTGACGAGTTCGAGAAAATCTCGCAGTCCGTGTAGGCTTCCCTCGCGTCTCTCGTCCTCGAGAGCTCGCGTGCCTCCTCCCTTCCGGGGGGATGTGACCCATAAATACGGTCGTTACCCACTGACTCCGAGGGGACAGTCACGTCCTATAGCGAAGGTCAGACCTGGGGGGCGCTGAAGAAGGCCTGGAAGGCGTACAGGATCGCAAAGGCGGAGAACGACCAGGCTGCGATGCTGAAGTACGCAGGGAGAATCCGCACGCTGCAAAAGCAGCTGGGTTTGCCTACGTCCAATTTCCCGAACGTGGGACTGGGCTAGGCGCCCGTCAGCCGCGCCGCTCCGGAACCCCAAACATGGATGCGGACTTCACGTTGATTATAAGCCGTGGCCGCCTTCGAGCTGTGGAGCAGGTCGCTCGAATAGTTGAGAAGGGCAAATTCGGCTGGCGAGGGCGCTTCCACGAGGAGGACTTGAGCTTGGAGGCGGTGCAAGACGCGACGCCTTCGACAGCCGACTCTAGAATGCCCCACTTCAACGTGAGTTGCCAGACCTGCAGAATCACGAAGACGTTTGTCACGCTTCAGGGTGTGAACGCCTTCTTCGGCGAGCACGAAGGACACCAGGTGATCGAGGGCAGGCTGTTTGAGCGTCCTCAGATCGCCAAGAAACCCGACGCGATCGAGGAGGTAGTCGCGAAGCCTCAGGTGGAAGAGGCGCCCCAGGTCGTCGCGGGCTCAGGAGAGGTGGTTGCTCAAGAACTCAAGCCGCAGGCGGAAGAGGATCCAGAGGTCGGGTCGCGCGGTCCGAAGATGTTGTTGCTCAAGAACTCAAGCCGCAGGTGAAGGAGGGAGCCGATGCCGAAGTCCGGAAGGAGGAGCCTGCTCCTGTCTCCACCGTCGTTGCTCTAGCTCCTGTCGCTCCTCTTGCCCCTTCTCCGCAGGCGATTCAATCCGCTGAGACGCGAATGGAAGAACCGATCGCCGCGGCTCCGTCTCCCTTGAGCGAGAAGGACCTCGAGGAACCCCTTCTCCTTGCGAGGTCGTCATACATCGGAGAGTCACGCGAGAAGAGAATCGACGCGTTGAGGGTCTCCAGGGCGCTCAAGGAATTCAAGTGGAACGTGGAACCGCCCTACGTGATAGGGATAATGGTCGACGACAACCTCAGCGTGGAGACCAACATCGGAGTCATCAGCGACTCCATGGTAGAGAGGGTGGAGAAGCTGGGCTACAAGTTCGTCGCGGTCAACGCGCCCCAGGGCTCGCCGGTCGCCTGGTTCAAGAGGGAGGCTCAAGGGTCGCTCGCAACGAACTCTCCCGTCGGCGATGCGGAGACGATGATGCAGATCAGCCAGGGGAAGCGGACCTATGACAAGGACAAGGCCGTCTGGCAAGAGAGCTTCGTCTCGTTGCTCATGAGCGTCAAGGACATGGACGGGCAGAAGCTGAAGCGCGTCACGAACATCATAAAGTCCGAGCGGCCGGAGCCGGACCTTCAGTCATAGCCCCTGACGCCGAAAGGGCACGCTCAGCGTTTTCTTTTGAATCTGCACAACTTAAATAATAGAGACATCATGAAATAAGCTACCGAATGGTTCTCGAGCCAGCAATGCGAGGACGCAGTCCGACCGATTCCGAGACCAAGCTGAAGGAGTTCGTGAAGGCCATCGGGGTCTTAGGGCCGGACATCAGCGACATATGCAAGAGCCTGGGGGTCCACAGGGAGACCGCCCGCTACTGGTACAAGAAGAAGCTCCTGGCCAAAGGATTCGCGGTGCAGGCGGCGGTCGCCTACGAGAGGCTGGGGCTAAAGTATGTCGTCATGGTGGTGGACTTTGAGGACGACTTCGAAGAGTACGTGAAGCCCATCCTCAGGGCGATGAGCGAGTTCTGCTACGTCCGCTACTACAACAGGACGCTCCCCAAGGGGGACTACATCGTTCATGCGATCGTGCCCGAAGGGCGCGTCGAGGACTACGCCTCCTTCTTTGGGGGACTCAGGGAGAGGGGGATCTTCCGGTCCGTCGAGATCTTCGTGGCCGATTGGCACAGAAATATTCCGATGCGAGCGGAGTTCTTCGACTTCGAGCACGGGGTGTGGGACTTTGATTGGAAGAACCTAGCCGTGAAGCACGACGAGAAGGACGAAGTCACGCCCCAGGGCAAGGCGAGCTTCGACCGCCTCGACCTCGAGATACTCAAGCATCTTCAGCTCGACGCCAACACCACGCTGACGACGATTGCGGCCAAGGCGGGGACCAGCATGAAAAACGCCCAGTATCACTACTGGAAGCACGTCGTGGAGCGAGGCCTGATCAGGAACTACAGGGTGAACTGGCTCGGGACGCGCTACGATTACGGCCTGGAGAAGGCGATGCACAGGAAGCACCACCAGCTGTTGCTCAACCTGCTGGCCACTCAACTCACGGAGCGCGAGAGGATGGAGATTAGGGCAGGTTTGAACCAGTTCCCCTGCCTGTGGGCGGAGGCTGTCGGAGAGGGATTTTACTACGCCGAGGTCGCCTTCCCCGGCGAGGCTGCCGCTGAGGGATATGAGGCGCTCGCGAGGACTCTCCGCCACGTAAGGAGGAAGTACACGCTACAAATCGTGGACCCCACGAACGCGATGGGGTTCACGCTGAATCCTCAACTCTACGATCAAGCGGAGAAAGCCTGGCAGTTCAGGAGTGAGGAACTCCTCCCCAAGTTCGAGGGGCTCATCCTGAAAATAAAGCGAACGAGCTAAGGGCTTTCGGGGCCTTTCTCTCAGGAGCCGGCGCCGCTCATCGGGTCGAACGGCGATATGTGGAGCCCGAGGGTCGCGAAGACCAAAGCTGGCTGCTCCGATAGCCATCATGCCGTACCGGACCTTTTCGTCAACTGTCATCGCCTTAGGGTCGCAGAGGTGCCTAAAAAGGATGTCCTATCTCATGAAAAATACAACTGATGTTCATGCAAATATCCAATACAGCCTGAACGCGCTCGCTCCGCAATCCGGCTGGTCGGCTATATGCAGAAGAAATCCGATACGCGGCCCGAAAGCGAAAGTCAAATCGTGCTAGAGCCTGTCAGCAAACCCGGCGAGATTCGTCCAGGCTCCACCCCAGGCGGAGAGGTCGCCAGGAGAGGCTTAGCGTTTCGCTGCCCGCTTGGGACGCTTTGAAGGCTTGCTGACTTTCGCGAGGATCTTCGCGAGCATGGCCTCTTGCTTGGCCCTGCTCTTGGCTGCGTCCTTTGCGATGCCGCTCTTCAAGGCAGCCAGGTCCTTACCAAGGGTGGCCACCTGCTTCTCCATCCTCTTGGCGCTCGCTTCGTAGCTCTTGTTGAGGCCTCCGGAGTCCGCGCGAGCGCGCGCGGCGAGCTCCTTTCGAAGCGAGGCCAGCTGCTTTTCCAGGCTCTTGACGCTCACCTCGTGGCTCTTCCGGAACTTTCCGACGTCGTTCGAAAGCGACTGGATGTTCTCTCTCACTATCCTGAGCTGGGTGCGCCTTCCCTCGGAGCTCGGTGCTGCCGCCGTTGCGGCCTGAACAGGTTCGGGCGCCTGGGATCCCGCCTCGCCCATCTGCCCCGGAGGCTTTGCCTGGGAGGTGCTTACCATTCCTGCATCCACGTCGCTGCCATTTTCTGAGCTCAAGTCATTCCAATAGGGACCTCGTGTTTCTAATTAACGTTTGCCGCCCACAGCTCGAGGCTGGCGACTGCACGCGGCCTGCCCTGCGAGTGGGGACGGACGTGCAAGGTCAGCGTGAAGGAGGGTTGAGGCACCGCACGGCCTCGTCGGTGACCAGCAGGCGGTCGGTCGTGACGGTCTCGGCGACGGTGAACGATATCATCCTGACGAAGCGCAGCCCGGACTTGTCGCGCTCGGCGATGGCAGTCTGAACCTTCCCGACGGTGAGCTTGAGCTCCACCATCTTGTCCGGCATCAACTCGTGGTAGCTCGGAGCCCCCGTTAATGGGGGCGACGGACAAGAATTCTACACCACAGACTCGGGCCCTCGTTCGGTCGAGAGGTCGAGCTCGGCTATGCTGGAACGGGGAGTTTCGCGACCCTTTGTCTCAGAATCAGCATCATCGGGATGGCGATCGCGACCAGCAGCACCGGTCCCACCGGGAACTCGGGCACGCCGGTGGTCGTGGAGCCCTGACCCACGAGAGGGGCTACGTCGTCAGCCTCCCCGACGCCGAACAACACGCCTGAGGGAGATGGGCTAAACGTTCGGTCTCGAAGCGGCTACGGATTCTGTATCGCCGCGAGCGGAATCTTCTCGAGGGCCCTGAGCCACCACTGGAGAGGGACCATGTATTCGAGCTTCCCGACGTCGCCAGCGCCGTAGGGCGACCGGGTCAGGTGCTCGGTGAAGCTGGAGGTGGTGGGGAAGACGTGAAGCGAGCCGCCGCCGGAGAACCCGACCGCCACCCCGAAGAGGAGGACCAGCGCCGGGGTCCCGGGACCGGCCATGATCGAGCCGGAGACGTCTACGGTGCCCCCGTACCACATGTTGTTGCCCTGCGGGATTGTGGTGTTCACCGGCCAGGGGAAGAGGTCGGTGGCGTCGGCGATCGAGATGGGATGTGTCCCCATGTCTCCCGTGGTCGCTATGCTGACCCACTCCATGATGTCCCCGGGCGGAAGCGGAGGCTGGCCCCACTCGGGGTAGAAGCCCAGGGTCGCGTCCACTGTGAAGCGATACATCATCAGCTCCCGGGCACTGAAGTGGGGGAACGGGGCCGTGCACGCCCAGGTGTGGGCCCACCACGCCTCCTCGGGGTCGCTCGAGGAATCGCTCAGCTCCCCTTCGAAGACCACGTAGCCCGGGCCGAGGCTCACGGCCTGGATGTCCCCGGACGCGTAGTTGTCGCCGACATAGGCGGGGGTCTGGTCGAACCCCTCCGACATCGAAGGCACGGGGATCGTGTTCCACCTGGGCCACCAGAAGCGGTCTGCGAAGTTGACCAGCATCTTCTCGACGCTGGGGGAGACCGCGCGCTCATTCTTGAGGGGGTAGGCCGCCCGCGCCTTTGTGAGCTTGTCCGAGAGCTTGGCCCTCCGCGAGAGCAGCTTCTTCGCTTGGTCCTTTTCGCCCCTGCCCGACGCGACGGACTGAGTCCAGGAGGCCGCCCCGCTGACCTTTGCGTCAAGCAGGTTCAGCTGTGCCTGCATCAGGTGGAGCTCGGTCAACTGTTCGGAGATCTTGGACAGATGTCCTTTGGGTGCCGGCCTTTTCGGTGGCATTCTTACCGGATTCATGAAGCCGCGTTTGATATTTAAGAACTCCGCGGCGCGGATCCTTCTCTCCTTTTCGGCGGCCTGAATCACGGTGACTCTTGAAAGCGCGCTCTCTCACGCGAGGCCCTCGGGGTCTCCCATGATCCGGAGGATCTCCGCGACCGCCGCGCGCCTCGGGCCGGACCCCTTCGTGAGCTCCTCCTGCAGACGCTTCCTCCCGACCTCTCCGAAGCGCAGGAACACGCGCCTCACGAAGGCCGGGTCAGAGTCAGCGGTGCTGGAGGGCCAGGAAGAGTTCGTGCTCTCGATCATGTCCATTATCAATTCCAGCGCCCTTTCTCCTCCTATCTTGGCGAGGGCCTCCACGGCCTCCTTCCTGGGGAGCGCCGCGGCCAGGTTCACTACGGCGTCGGAGTCCCTGATGATTCCAAGCGCGCTGCAAATGCCGGCGATCCCTCGCTCGGCGCCCGACATCGACTGGTGGGCCGACTGCTGCAGGTCGCTTTCGTCCAGCGCGTCCTCGAGCGCGGAGCTCAGGTAGGGCACGACCTTCGGTCCCAGCAGGGTGAGCTGGACTACCGCCAACTCTCGGACGCCCTCGTCGGTCGACCGGAGGGCCCTTACCAGGAGCCCGACCTGCTCCTCGAAGCGCTGTCTCCCGGGGCTCCAGCCGCCTTCTGGCAGATCGTCCGGAAAGCCGTGCTCTGGGCTAGCCTCTCTTCTGCGGCTTCTCATGGCGCGCCCCGTCCCGGCGAAACTCCTTCCATTGGGTGATCCACCTACGGCTAGCCGGTCGTGGTGATTTCTGGGTTTTCGCCGCGTTCGCATGTTTGGGCCGGAATGTTTACCAAAAAGCCGGCCGATCCCAAGGAGGGCGTCTCGCCCTTCGATAGCTCTCGCGTCCTCCGCGCCCCCAGGGAAGTGGACGATTCGTCGACATTTCTGATATAGACCTATAAATCACAAGTGATTATTATTGCAGATTCTATCTCTGCCTTACCAATTTCCTTCGTCATGCAAAGGGAAGAGGTATACCGGGGGACGGGTGGGTCCACCGCCCGTCCTCCAGAGGTAGCCTGGCCGAATACTTTCACTCTCCTCCCCGGGGACCGGTTAAATCCAACTCGGCGACCTACAGGAAAGTGTGGCAACTGAGAGCAGGGTGAGCGACTGGCAGCCCCACAACGGAAGCATGGAGTCTGCGTATCGGTGCCGGCACTGCGGCGGCGTGCTCGACGGCTTCGGCTTCCATTTCACATGCCACCTCTGCGGGGCGAGATACTGCTTCGTCCACATGCGGAAGCACGAGCGTGCTCACCCTAGGACCACCATGGAGGTGCTGGCGTAGTGACGCCCGCCCGTGAGCTGGACTCTCTTCCCCGTTCAGACGTCCCGGCGAGATCGGCCGGTCAAGCGCGGGTCAGCGACCTTCCGAGCTGGAAGCCCTGCGACGTCCACCGGGTGTCTTTCCTCTTCGAGTGCAGGCTGTGTGCCGGAGCAGTCCTCGGGTACGGCTGCTAGGTTTTTCGTGCGTTCTCCAATCGACGCTTTTATCGCCGCCTGACCTGTGGGAGCATGCCCAAAGAGACCCCGCGGAAGCTTCAGCCTGACGACTATGAGATCTACAACGACCCGGTAGGCGTGATGTTCTTCCTGCCTCCGAAGAGATGCAAGTACTGCGACGACTGACCGCGTCGCGCCGCTCGTCACGACTGGACCGGCCTTGCTCGCCCGTCATCGAGAGATCATTTTTGCCCGTCGTCCACCCCGGGCGGTGGCGTCTGTCCCGTATAGTCGCCGATGACCTGGCTCGAAACTCACTGCACGTAGACCGGGTTCACGTGCCGCCGGAATCGCGGCATCTTCGCGAAGAAGAGGAGAGTCGCCTGCTCGAAGGCCTGTAGCGATGCCCAAGCCTTCGTCACGAGCAAGCCGAAGGACAGGCCTACGGTGGTCAGCGTTGTGGAGACCGTCTCGACAGTCGAGATGAAGTTGTTGCCGCTGACCAGGCTCAGGCTCGACAGGTCCATCCCCGGAATGTTCGCGACGACCTTCAAGACCAGAAAGATGACCAGTCCTATCCCCAAGATGAGCCCCAGCCCGACCGCCACGACCAGCGTGTGCGCCAGCCCCCTCCCCCGCGCCGAAAGGATGCCCTCCGGCGTTGCCACGCCAAACATCAGGTCAGTCCACGTCGCGACTTCCTCGTTCAGCGCCCTCTTCCCCGCGGACATCTCGACTTCCTTCTCCAGCTCGCCGACGACGCCCCCCTGCTGGCCGCCCTGTATCCTGCTCAGGTCGCTGTCGACGACGTCGTAGGCCCCGTCCGGGAGGACGTTCTTCATCTCCGCCAGGTTGTCCCTGAGCGCGGCTGCGAGCCTTGCCGGCGTGTCGCCCTCGCGGGGGTGCGTCAGCCTCGAGCTGAATTCGCCCGAAAGAGCCGCGTATCGGCCATACGGCTCCTTGGCCCTTATCGCGCCCAGGACGAGGTCGAAGTCCGAGTCGAACCTGTCGTCCGCGTTCGCGTCCTCCTTCTCCGCCTGCGGGGGCGAGGCGGCCTGATGCCGTTCCGAGTCAGACGTAGGTGGGTCGGTCCTCTTCCGCACGTCTTTCACCATCCGCTCGAGGTCGTCGGTCACGTCGTCCATCCCCACGGCGTCCCATTCGGATACGAGGTTCAGGTAGGTGGAGAGCCAAGGCAGGATCTTGTCTCTGTACTCCCTGACCTGGTCGTCAGTGTGTGGCGGAGGCACCCCGCCCGGGAGGTACAGGTTCCTGCACGCTTCGTAGGCAAAGCCCGTCATCCAAGACTTGTAGAGGGTAGAGGAAGCGTCGTCCGACCGACCGCCGGATGAGGAAGAGTCCTCGCCGTCGGAAGAGTCTTCCGACGAAGAGCGCTTGTCGGACGCCACGATGGGCGAGTTGGACTATGGTGATAAAAAGCCAACGTGGCCCGTCGCCGCGGGGTTTACTGCCAGACGCCGTTGAACGGGACCGAAGCGCCGTCCGACAGCCCTACGACGCCTGTGTAGTCCTGGCCCGACACTGGGCTCGGGGCGACTTGGGAGTTCGCGGGGAAGATGACGTAGGTGGTGGCCGCTCCCGAACCCAGGCCGCCGACCTCGCAGGCGCCCGAGGGGGTGAACTCGGAGACGACCCCGCCCGAGGTGACGGAGATGTAGGACACGGACGCGCTGCCCGTGCCGCCGTTGGTCAGTGTCGAGGTGGGCCCCGGATGGCGACGCCGCGCACGTGAAGGTAGTCGTCGTGCTGTTGGCGTTGAAGCCGCCGGCCGGCAGTGCGGCACCTGCGACCGTGACCGCGACCTGCCCTACGACCGCTGCGGTAAAGTTCGCGGACGTGGAATCAGAAACGACGGCAGGTTGCCCGCCGTCCGGAGGGGAGTCTATGCCTGCGGAAGACGCGGCGGTGCCCAGGTTGTGGTAGATTACCGCGCCGCTGATCCCGGCGGCGGCGATCATGATTAGCGTCGTGATAACGACCGCGCCGGTGGCTCCGCCTCGCCTTGGCTTCCCCCAAGCCAACGATATTCCGTGCCGAAGGCTCCCGCGACGTATTAAGCCCGTGTGAATCTGGAATACAACGCCCCACGCGGGGAGCCGGGAAGTGGCGGACGCGACTCTGGCGAAGGGCGACGTGGGAATTTGTGGAAAGGGTTCTATAGTCAGATTTCGCAAGAAATGGACGGCCGATCTGGTTGATTCTTGGGTTAGGCGGGCCTAGGTCGATGGGTCGTTCAAGGCCTGGGCGTCCTCCCCGTAGAGTTGACGATCGGAGCTCTCTTTCGCCGCGGTGGACATGCCTCGCGATCATTCTCCTCCTGTCGCTCTCGGCCTTCGGGAACGCGTCTCCTCGGCCGTCCAGCTCGCCGGCGGTCACCCGGGCGGCCGTTCCGAGGGTCATCAACACGAACCATCTCAACGGCCCTGTGGACCCCTTCATCGACGTAAACTCGGGATATTCCCAGGAGCCCGCGCCGATGGGGGTCGCTGACTACGGGATCGGCCCGAGCGGGCCGTACTCGTACGCTACCAACTCGTCGCTGGGCTCGGTCGACGTCGTGTCCCTCTCGACGCAGAACTCTTCGGGCTATCCGGTGATGTCGATGCAGTTGAACGTCAACCTGAAGTTCTTCGCCGGCGGCAAGCAGTTCGTCTACTGGGTCCAGGACGTGGCGGAGGTGGACACGTCGAGCAACGCCATCGCCTTCGTGGACAACATCTGGAACACTTCGACTTCCTCCGCGGCCATGAGCGACGCCGGGGTGCAGGGCAGCGGGACGGTCGCCCAGTTCGGCTCCAGCTACTACTACTACGAAGTGGCCGGGACCTCTCTCCCCGGCAACAACGTCGAACCTGGTCTATCCCGCGACAGTGGAATTTCGCGTCAACTCCTCCGTGACTCCTCCAGGCAGCCGGTGGTCACCTTCGAGTACAACGACGGGCTACGGCTGGCAAGAGTACGACTCGGCGACGTTCACGGCAGTCCACCAGCTGACCTCACTGAGCGGATTCGTGGTCGACGGTTTCGGCTACAGCCCGGGCAACTTCTACGACTCGGAGCTGATAATCGGGGGAGCCGGCGGGGGGAGCATGACGACGGACACGCAGTCGGACCTCAGGCTCCAACTGGAGTACTGGAACGGCCACAACTACCAGCTCGTCACAAACGCTTACGACTTCGGGGGCGACACGGCGGAGGCGATACAGAACGTGGTCTCTAAGTGGGACTACTATCCGGAAAACGGGGGAGTGGTAGCCGAGGTCCAGAGCGGCGCGGGGACGCTGGGCAAGCTCTGGGACAAGTCCGGCGTGGGCATAGTCGACCTGAAGACATCCGTCGCCTCAGGGACGCTCGACGTGAGCAACTCGTCGACCTCGCGGGGACGCCCGGGAGGTACGCATTCAAGAACGGCGAGGTCACGGTGACGCTGTACCCCGGCTCCTACGAGCTCGACGTCTACTCCGGCACCAGCCTGTTCACGTCGGGGAAGTACACGCTCGCCGCGGGGCAGCTCTTGAAGCTCCGGACGCCGCTGGGGATCGTCCCCTTCACCCTGAGCTTCTCGGTGGTGGGCGGCGGCTCGGGCTACTCCCCGCCCACCCTGACCTACAGGTTCAACGGGACCGTCAAGACGGCGTCCCTGGGCACGACCCCTACGGTCTACGACCTGGACTCGGGGAGCACGTGGTCGGTCTCGTCCCAGCTGCCCGGGTCCGAGCGGGACGCAGAGATGGCAGACCGCCCAGGCGACGAACGGCACAGCGGCCTCCGCTCAGTCAGAGTCCGTCACATACTACCACCAATACCTGGAGACCGTGTCCTACTCCGTCGGCGGCGGGGGCTCGGGATATTCCGTCCCCACGCTCTCGGGGCAGGAGTTTGGCGCCGCCATGTCCCTCCCTGTCGGGACTCTCCCCCACCGGCTACTGGCTCGACAGCGGCACAGCCTACTCCGCGACGAACCCCCTGCCCGGGTCCACGTCCAGCGAGAGGTGGTTCGCGCCCGGCGGCGAAGGGTCCGTGAGCGGCTCCGGATCCGTCGTGTTCGCATACGAGCACCAATTCTATCTGACGGTGATAGGCGGCGCGACGGCGTCCGCGTGGTATGACAGCGGGGCTCAGGCGACCGTGGGCCAGCCCGTCACCTATGGCCGGGCGGCAGGGACCGGGAAGAGGGTGGTCTCCTACTCGGTCGACGGCGGGGCCCAGGTCCCCTTCGCGCCCGCCCAGGGGAACGTCACGGTGGCGGTGACCATGAGCGCCCCCCACGCGGTTTCCTTCGTTTCGGTGACGCAGTACCAGGTCACGCTCCAGACCGTCGCGCCGCAGGAGCTCGACTCGATCACCCCCCCGACCATCGGCGGAGACAGCTACTGGTATGACTCCGGCTCCGTGGTGAGCGTCGCGCTCTATGGCGTCTGGGGCAGGTCGGCAGGGGAGGGCCAGAGGCTGGTCTCTTATTCAGTCAACGGCGGTGCCCAGCTTCAGGTAGGCTCGAAGGGGACGGTGGAGGTCCTCGCGCTCGGCGCGATCTCCTCGCCAGAGGCGGTTACCGGCACCTCGACGGCGCAGTTCTTTCTGACCGCGGCCACGGGCGCGCTGGCCTCGATCACCCCGCCCCCGATATCGGGGGACGCCGGGTGGTATGACAACCAGACGGCGGTCACCGCGACATACGACCACAGCTGGAACGCCAGCGCTGGCCAGACAAGGCTCAACGCCTTCTCGTACTCCATCGATGGGGTCCAGACAAGCTCCATCTCCAGGAAGGGGAGCGGGACGTTCCCGGTCAGCTTGACGATGGACGCGCCTCACCGGATAGACGTCAGGCCTGTCATGCAGTATCTCTTCACGCTCTCCGGCGGCTTCGACGTGACCCTTTCGTTGCAGTCGCCGACAGGCGACGGATTCTACGATTCAGGCTCCAACATGACCGTGACCTCGAGCTACATCGGAGGCGTCGTCCCCGACAAGCAGAGGCAGGCGCTGACCGGGTACACGCTGGACTCCAAAGCCACGGACATCGCGCGGAACGAGACGGGGACGTTCACCACTCCGCCCATCGTCTTTGACACGTATCACTCGTTGGCTTTCGATTCGGTGGGGCAGTATTTCGTAGCTTTCGCCTTCACGGACTCGTCGGGTTCGAGGCAGGTGGTTCCGACCTCGCTTTCGATCCAACAGCAGAACGGAGGAGCGAGAAGCCGTCCCCGACTTCAACACGTGGGTAGACAACGGGACCACCTTCACGATCGCAAGCGTGATCTGGGAGGGCGCGGACGTCAAGCCTCTCAACCCGACCCCCTACCAGGTCAGCGCGCCCGAGAACATCACGGTCAAGTCCAGGATATACCCCGCGAGCATGAAGGTGACAGACCTCTTCGGGCTCGCGGTCCAGGGCGCCCCGGTCTCCGCCAAGCTCGCCAACGGGACGATGGTGACGAGGACGACGAACTCAGACGGGGTGGCGACTTTCGGCCTCATCCCGATAGGGACGTATCAGGCGACGGTCTCGTACCTAGGGGTCTCCACCTCGACCTCGGCTGACGCTTCGGTCGGGAGTGAGGCCACCACGACGGTCGCGTTGAGCCTCCCTGTCCTCGGCGTCGTGCTGGTCGTCGCGGCGCTGATAGTCGGCGCCCTCCTTGTGAGAAGGCGCCGGAGCGCGCAGGCGGCGCCGTCGATGAGCCCGTAGACTCCAAAGAGGGAGTTGTTGCCAACTGAGACTCGTCGTTGTCGCGCTCGTCCTTGGAATCGTTGTCTTGGCTTTCGGAGTTCTACTCGGCTTTTAAGATAATTGCACGAGCGACCTAACCCCGGTCGGACCAGTGAGTGGAGGCGCTTATTGCACTTACACTTACCCGACAATCATTCCAGACGGGACGATTGTCGTAGGCATCGCGGCCTGCATCGGTTCCTTAGCGGAAATGAGATTATCATCTTCCAAGAAGCGCATCCCACCAAGTAGAGCGGCGAATTGAATCCCCCCGCCTACGGAGCAGAACCCTCCCCGAGCGGCGCACTCTTATCTACGGCCTCCCGCCATCACCGTTAGCTTTGAGCTCCGCCGAAGCCCTCTACGACAAGGTAGCTAGGAAAGTCATCTCCGAGACGCTCCGCCTGAAGAAGGGGGAGACGCTCACGATCGAGTCCTGGAACAACGGCCTCCCGTTCGCCCAGCGGCTGGCCGTGGAGGCGAGGAGGATAGGTGCGATCCCGGTGCGTGGTCTTCGAGGACGAGTCCGCGTACGTCGAGGGCGTGAAGGTCACCCCGAAGGACGTCCTCGGCAGCATGGGGAAGCACGAGTACGGCCTTCTCGCCGGCTCCGACGCCTACGTCTTCATCCCCGGGCCGCCCATCGGCGCCTACTCTCCGCGCCTGTCGCGCCAGGAGGTCACCGACTCGACGAAGTACAACCATTCCTGGTATGAGGCGGCCGAGAAGGCCCGGCTGAGGGGCGCGAGGCTCCCGTTCGGCTACGTCGGGAAGGAGTACGCGAGGCTCATCAAGAAGAGGCCGGAGGAGGTCGTCCGGCATCAGCTCAGGGCGGCGCTCGCGGACTTTGCCGGCATATCCGCGAGCGGGAGGGCGGTCGGGCAGGCGCTCCAGGACGGGGCCCAGGCGACCCTGATCACGCCCGGCGGGAAGCTCGAGTTCACCCTCCGAGGCGATCTGGAGGTCGAGGACGGCGTCGTGGACGAGAGCGACGTCGCGGGCGGGTACAACATGACCTACGTGCCACCGGGCTACGTCTCGAAGCAGGTCGACCCGGCGTCCGCGAAGGGCAGCGTGACGCTCTCCCCGTCGGTGACTCGGCTCGGCCTCCTTACGGACGGGAGCCTCGAGTTCGAGGGCGGCAGGCTCGTCGGGCGGAAGAGCAGGGGCTCAGCGAAGATGCTCGAAGAGCTGGTGGAGGCGGTCCCGCCCGAGAAGCGGGTGCTCACCTCGGTCATCGTCGGCCTCAACCCCCTGATGAGGTACGAGTACGGGCAAGACAGGATGGTGTCCGGGGCGGTAGGCCTCGGCGGGTTCGGGTTCATGGGCACTGTGAGGAGGGGGAGCCTCTCCGTCGCTGGGAAGGCCCTCGTCCAGAAGGGGAAGCTTACGCCGCCGGTCTGAGCCCTTAAGAGACGAAAGCCCAGTCAGGGCGTTGCTTTCGCCTGCCTGCCCATGCCTGGACGCTCCCGGTCTCCGGTGCACGAGGCCGTAGAAGGTGAAGAACAGGGACACGGTGAGGAGAAACCAGTTGCTCAAGAGCGACACCCCATCGAAGGTAAAGTTTGACACGAGGTTGATCGCCTGGCTGTCCATCTCTGTTGGGTCGAAGAGGAGCACGACGACGGTGAGGAACAGGAGGGAAGGCAGGGCGAAGAACTTCACGGCTCTCGAGAGCCCCATGGGTATGGACAGGGCGCCTAGCGTGAGCACCCAGGTCACGAGGGCGAGGGCCCCGTATCCAAGCTGTCCGCCTTGCCCGAGGGCGCTGCCGCCGAGGAACCCCAAGAGGCCCAGAGGATACTGCACGATGTTGAGGCCGTTGACGTCGAGGACGTGGTTGACCTTCCTCGAGTTGCACAGGACGAGGAGGGCGAAGGACAGCGCTCCCCCGGCTCCCAGGAAGGTGAAAAGCGGAGAGAGACGAGACCTCAGAAGGTTGCTCAGGTAGGTAGAGTCGAGAAGAGACCCGATCCCGGAAGACTCCATGACGAAGGCGAGCGGCAACAGCGCGGCGACGGCGACGACCCCTTCGGCCACCTCTAACTGCGAGACAAAAGACCACACCAAGCTGCCGCCGAAAGTGGTAGCAATCACGCTCATCGAGACTCCACCCGCTCCATCTCTTCAGAAGACGGAGACGTTTTGGAGGTAAAATAGATAAGCTTAGCTCGAAACGGTTGAAACTTCGACAGGGCAGACCTGAGCGCTTTTGCATCTCAAGTCGGCTGGTCGGTCGACCGCTCAGGAATCCGGCATGCGGCCATGCTAGCCTGCCGGCCCCGAACTGTCGGTCGCCACGTGGTCCGACCTTGCCGCTTAAATTGAAGATCGCGATAGACCGGAGTTGAGCGGCGACGTTCGGGATGTCGAGGCCAGCCAGTTCGACATCGGGACGACGTCGATAAGGCTGGTCAGAGTCGGGAATGTCCTGCAGATCTTGTTCAGTAGCTCGCTCGAGGCTGAGTTCCTCTACAAGGAGCTGGTGGAAAGGTATAAAGGGGCCGAAGGGAAAATCAAGGGCGACTGACCGTGGGAAAGCTGACCAAGAGGAAGGAGGCCGAGCTCCGGCTCATCGCGGAGTTGACCTTCGACGCGACGCTGGCGGCCGAGTCCAAGAGTCTCGAAGCTGACGGAAAGTGCTGCCCGCTCGCCGGCCTGAGGGCTGGCGGCTTTCTGGGACATCATTGCTGAATGCAGTCGAGACGACGCGCCCTTCTCCCTCACCTGTGAAGCCTCTGCGCTAGCCTCTGGGCCAGGAGCGCGTTCTCCCCGGTCTCGTCGTGCCGCAGGTATACGTAGCACGCCTCCGCCCCCTTCGCCACCCCGCCGATCTTCTCCGCCCACTGGTCGATGGCCTTCGCGTCGTAAGAGTCCATCCGCAGCCTGAAGTAGGCGAAGCCTCCCGTGACCTGGAAGGTCGGCCTCATGTCCTCGGTCTCCGCGATGCAGAGCCCGGTCGCGTGCCCGTCCAGGAGCCTGTAGGTGGGGCCGTCCAGCCACGACCTGTGCCTGAACTCGAAGACCCGCCTCTCGATGCCAGAGGTCTCGGAGAGAAACCTCTCCAGGAGCTTCAGGTCCTGCTTCATGTAGGGCGGCAGCTGGAACAGGACGGGGCCTCGCCTCGGGCCGAGGAGGTCCAGCGTCCCGGAGAGCCTGTTGGCGGCCTCCGACGAGCCCTCGCCCAGCTTCAGGATGTGGGTGATCTGCTGGGGCGCCTTGAACGAGAAACGAAAGTCCTCGCCGGTCTTCCCGGCCCAGCCCTCGACCGCGGATGGCTTGGGCGCGGCGTAGAAGGAGCTGTTGATCTCCACGCTCCTCAGGCGGCGGGCGTATTGCGCGAGGAGCTCCTCGCTCTTCGCCTCCTTCGGGTAGAACTTCCCCCTCCAGCGGGGGTAGCTGAAGCCGGAGACCCCAACGTAGAAGCCGGTCGTCAAGCGTTTCGCCCCCTTTGTCTCCCGTCGCGAGTGTTAAATGTGGTTGTCTGTCAACCTTTCCGTCGCAGCGAGGATCGTCCTCTTCAGGCGATTCCGCGGCCAGATAGCCTTCATTTCAACCCTTAAGAAACGGCTAGGCGCGAAAGACTCACGCCTTGAAGTCGGGCTACATCAGGTCGCTTGAGGAGATAACGAAGCACGACGTCCGCGTCGCCGGCGGCAAGGGCGCGAACCTCGGCGAGATGTACCGGTCCAAGCTTCCCGTGCCGGAGGCCTTCGTCGTGACGACCAAGGCGTACAGGGCGTTCGTGGAGCGAAACGGCCTCGACGCGAAGCTGAGGCAGCGGCTGAAGGGCATAAGCATGGAGGACGTCCGCAGCGTCGAGAAGGGCGCGGCGGAGCTGAGGAGGATAGTCGAGTCGTCCGACATCCCAGAGGACCTCGAGGCGGAGATAGCGCTGGCCTACCGGCAGCTCAGCGAGAAGTTCGGGTCGGAGGCGCTGGCGGTGGCGGTGAGGAGCTCGGCCACGACCGAGGACCTCCGCGACGCGAGCTTCGCCGGCCAGCAGACCACATTGCTCAACGTGAAGGGGGTCGATGAGCTGTTCGCCGCGATAAGGAAGTGCTGGGCCTCTGTCTACACGGCGAGGGCGACGTTCTACAGGGCGAAGCGGGGGTTCGGCTCGCGGACGGTGGACACGGCGGTGGTCGTCCAGGCGCAGATCATGAGCGAGAAGTCGGGCGTGGGTTTCACGATCCACCCCATCACGGGAGACAAGACCCAGATGGTGATCGAGGCCGTCTACGGGCAGGGCGAGGAGATAGTCTCCGGGAGGGTGGTCCCCGACACCTTCGTCCTAGACAAGGAGACGGGCGAGGTCATCGAGAAGAGGATCGTCAGCAAGACGCGGATGAAAAAGGCCAGCCTGCACAAGTCGGGGCTCGTGGGGAGCCAGGTGCCCGCCGGCCTGAGGGAGAGGCAGGTCATCGGCGAGGACGAGCTCAAGAGGCTCTGGGAGCTGGGGAGCGTGCTGGAGAACCACTACGGCTTCCCCCAGGACTTCGAGTGGGCGATCGAGAAGGGGACAATATACCTCCTGCAGACAAGGGCGGTCACCTTCATAGCGAAGGGGGCGCACGAGGAGTCGGTGGAGGAGGAGCCTATCCTGACCGGGCTGGGCGCCTCCCCTGGAATCGGGTCGGGACCGGTCAAGATAGTCAGGGGCGTCAAGGACCTCGGCAAGGTGGTCCAGGGGGACGTCCTTGTCACGAGGATGACCACGCCGGACTACGTCCCCCTGATGCTGAAGACCGCGGGCATCGTGACCGACGAGGGAGGCATGACCAGCCACGCCGCGATAGTCAGCAGGGAGCTGGGGGTGCCGTGCGTCGTCGGGACCTCCAACGCCACGCGGGTCCTGAAGGACGGCGCGGTCGCGTCGGTCGACGGCTCGAGGGGCCTCGTCTTCAGGGGACGGGTGAGGGCGGTCGCGTCGACCAAGGAGTCGCCCCAGCACCTGGAAGAGGTGCGGAACCTCAAGACCCGGACCAAGATATACATGAACCTGGGAGTCCCCGACAAGATCAAGGACTATTCCGCCGTGCCGTTCGACGGCATCGGGCTGATGAGGGTGGAGTTCATCATCGCGAGCTACGTGGGGCAGCACCCGATGCACCTCATCGAGACGGGGAAAGAGGACGTCTTCGTCGACTGGCTCTCGGGAGGGATAGCCACGGTCGCGAGGGCGATCTTCCCCCGTCCCCTGGTCGTCAGGTTCTCGGACTTCAAGACCAACGAGTACAGGGAGCTGGAAGGAGGCGAGAAGTACGAGGAGGTCGAGTCCAACCCCATGCTTGGGTGGCGCGGTGTCTCGCGCTACATATCACCGGAGTACGTCAAGGCTTTCCAGATGGAGCTCCGCTCGATCAAGAGGGTGAGGGAGAAGATGGGGCTCACCAACGTGTGGGTGATGCTCCCCTTCGTCAGGACTACGTGGGAGGTCGAGAAGTGCGTCAAGCTGATCGAGGAGCAGGGCCTCGTAAGGGGGGAGACCTTCAAGGTCTGGCTGATGGCCGAGGTCCCGTCGATGGTCTTCCTGGCCGAGGAGTTCGCGTCCCTGTGCGACGGCTTCAGCATCGGCTCGAACGACTTGACCCAGCTGATAATGGGGATCGACCGCGACTCGGGCCGCCTCGGCAAGATGGGATACTTCGACGAGAGGAACGAGGCGGTCAAGAGGGCCATCAAGATGCTGATAGAGGGGGCTCACAAGCAGGGGAAGACGGTCTCGATCTGCGGCCAGGCGCCCTCAGTGTACCCCGACTTCGCCGAGTACCTCGTCTCCCTGGGCATCGACTCGATCTCGGTCAGCCCCGACAGCGTCGCAAGGACGAAGGAGCTGGTGTTCCGCGCTGAGTCAAAGAGCCTGGGCGGAGGCCTTCCAGCCAGGGACGACGACAGGCTCGCGGCGGGGAGGGGCGGCGGGCTTGGCGCGTGAAGGGCGGTCTTCCACGAGGTCGTCTGCTCCGCTTGCGTGATTCCACTTTGATGGTCGCTCTAGCCCGCGCAGTCCATCGGGCGGGGTCATTCGGCAACCACCTTGTTCCTCAAGACTCCTATTCGCTCTATCTCGACCTCGACGGTGTCGCCCACGGACAGATACTTCCGCTCGATGCCTTGCACGCGTGCGGGCACTCCCGTCGAGACGACATCGCCCGGCTCCAGCGTTACGCCTTCTGAGACGTAGGACACGAGTTTCTGGACGTTGTGCACCATCTCCTTGGTGCTGCCCTCCTGGATCACCTGGCCGTTCTGACGCCCGACTATCTTCAGTGGGTAGGGGTCACCGACCTCGTCGCGGGTGACGATCCACGGCCCGAGCGGGCACGCGGTGTCGAGCCCCTTGCCCTTGGTCCAATTCTGGCCGTAGGGGTCTACGACCTTGGGCCAGCCAGGATCGTATTGGAGGTCCCTGAAACTAATGTCGTTGGCGCACGTGTAGCCAGCGATGTGCGAGAACGCCCTCCCCGGCGGGATGTCCTTCCCCCTCTTGCCTATCACTACGGCTAGTTCCGCTTCTATGTCCATCTTCTTGACGGCCGTGGGGTGGATTATCGGGGCGTCGAGACCGACCAGTGCGTTCGCGAACTTTGTGAAGATGTACGGGACCTTCGGTGGAGTGGTTCCGGTCTCCGCGCCGTGGGAGACGTAGTTGACCGCAGCGCAGTAGATCTTTTGCGGGTCGAGGATCGGAGCGAGCAGCCTCACCCGGTCGCTCTTGACGAGGGTTCCGGCCTCCTTGGCCGAGGCCGACGGCCTCTCGTCGTGCGCCGCGTCACCGATTTCTCTCGCGAGCTTCATCGCGAACTCGCCCCCCTTTAGAAATGCCCTTGTGTCAGAAAACAGGGTGCTCAGTCCGCCGCTCGAGTACTTGGAGCATGCTCTGGCGAGGTCCACGACCCCCTTGTCGGTGAAGAGCCCGAGCCGTGAGTCCCCGTAGACCGAGAAGGTCACGATTCGCATGTGCCCGTCAGTGAGTTTTCGCCGCTAAAAGCGTTCGGCTCCGCGGGAACGCGTTACGAATGTAGGCCGGGTAGGCCCACTGACTCTGGTCGGCAGGGCGGGGATGACACGGTTCATGGCGCGAAACACGTATACGCGTCCGGCCCCATGCGCTCGTGTCTTGCCGACCTGCCCGAAGTGCCAGAAGTGGATAAGCGAGAGCCACTACCAGAGGCACCTCGGTCGCTGCGGCACCATCAACAGGCACGAGCCCGCGTCCCTCTACGTCCCCTCGGCAACCCCGCAGGTGGAGAGCCCTGAGCGGGGGGTCACCTACGGCCCTCCCAGCGAGGAGCGCAGAGGGACGAACTGGACTAAGGTGATGGCTGGCTTCGTCATATTCCTGCTAATCGGCTCCGTGGCGGTCTTCTTCGTCCTCTATGCGCTTTCCCTTCTCTGACTCGGGTCCGAGCCGCGGGCGCTACGCTGTGACGACTTTTCTGGCTGGGGTCGCAGGGTCCCTGTACCCGGTCATGATGACGACCAGGAACACCGCGTAGGGGATGACGGTCGCCAGGATGAGCGCCGAAGAGACCGCGCCGCCGATGAGCCCCGCGAGGCCAGGGCCGAGGAAGGCGCCGATGAACCCCGCGGTCTGGACGACGCTCGTCGCTGACGTCACCTGCCCCTCTGGCACGCTGACCTGGGCCATGGCCGTGAGGAGTGGCCAGAAAGAGTTGGAAAGGAAGCCCGTGACAAGGACGACTGCCAGGGCCAGCGGCAGGGGCGTGGCCAAGTAGAGTCCCGCGAACGCCAGCGCCGAGAGCGACGCGCTCAGCAGCGCGCTCCTCCTCCCACCGAGCCGGTCGAAGAGGACCCCAGCGGTCAGGGCGCCGACACCGCCCAGGCCCACCCCGACCCCGAAGATGGTGTCGATGGTGGCCGTCCCGCCCCCAGTGACCGAGAAGGCTGATATCAGGTACTTCGGGGTCCACGACACGAAGACGAGGAACCCCAGGTCGGCGAAGAAGTCCGCCACCGCGAGAACCAACACCGCGCGTATCGCCAGCACCTTGGCGTAGGATATCCGGGACTGCGCCGGCCCACCCTTCCCGGACCTCCCAAAGACCGCGGCGAAGAAGGCCGTGAAGGCCGCGCCGATGAGGGCGAGCGCGAGGAAGGGCGCGTCCCAGCCGCGGTAGACCAGCAGGTACCCCGCGAGCGACGGGCCGACGAAACCCCCGGAGCTGTAGGCGGCGCTGATGAGGCTGACGGCGAAGCCCCTCCGCCCCGGGAGGAGGGAGGCGATCACCCCGTAGCTGGGGGTGATGATGAGGCCCGTCCCGAAGGAGGCGAGGAAGAAGAAGGCGGAGAACTCCCACAGGCTCCGGGCGACGACCACGGCCGCCTCCGAGGCGGAGAAGATCACTAGCCCCAGGAGGATTGTCCGCGCGTCGCCGAGCTTCTGCGCTAGGAGGCCTCCCCCGAACACCCCGATGGCCACCAGGCCCACTGACGCAGAGATCACGCCGCCCGCGGTGGCGTCGCTCACGGAGTAGGTGGACTCGAAGGCGGGGACCAGGGCGCCTATGGAGAAGCGGTAGAAGGAATAGAGGAGGGGCGGGAGGAGGACCGCGACGAGGCCCAGCGCCGTCCGCCTTTCCATGCCTGTGGGATGCCGGGCCGGCTAATTAGGGGCGACGGCGGCAGGCTCCACTAGCGCCCGGAGTCGAAGACGCTCACCGTGGCGTGAGTCTTCGTCAGCAGGCCAGGCTAGCGAGAGCTATCATATGGAGAGGTACCTCTCGCCCGAAAGAAACCTCTTCGCCGCGACGAACAGGCTCATGTAATAGGAGTCCATCTTGGGGACGAAGCGCCCCGCGCCGAGGCTCAACCTGGCGTCCTTCAACCCGCCCGAGTCCCAATCCCACATCACTCCCCTGGCCGGGATTCTCTTTGCGCGGCCTGAGAAGAGCCTTAGGCCCAGAGTCAATTGGGACCTCGACGAGCCCCACGACCTCGGAGGCGTCGACGCGATACTCGCTGAGCGGCCGCCCGCATTCAAGCAGGAAGACCTCCGCGATCTCCCTCTTCGATACCCCGTGGTAGGAGGCGACGTCGACCCTCCTCCCGAGCGGGACGAGGTCCTTCATCTCCGCCCTCACCCCCAGCTCCTCCTCTATCTCGCGCGTGACGTCCGCCGACCGCTCGCCTGCCCTGTAGTGACCGCCGACTGTGCTGTCGAGGAGCCCGGGGAATGAGGGCTTCGATTCGCTCCGGACCTGGAAGAGGACCGCCCCCTTCCCTCTGCGGGTCACCACCCAGCAATGGAAGTTGAAGTGCCATAACCCCTTCTTGTGCGCCTCGTAGCGTGTGGCGACCCCGACCTTCCTCAGCTCGTCGTCGTAGATGTCCACGAGCTCCGCGTCGTCCGACAAGGCGGCACGAGACGTCGCCGACCAAGATAAACGTGAGCCGTCCCGCGGCCCCTGGCTCTTCCAAAGAGCCGAGCGACTGCGCGTTTCTTATAGCTCCGCCTTCATGTGCTGCGCGACTTGAGCGCCAGGAAGGAGGACGTCTCGCGCGCCAGAGCAGGGCTCTTACGCCACGTCAAGGGCAAAGTGGTGGAGAAGGACACTTTCCTGAAGGGGTACGAGGAGGCCGGGGAGTACCTCTCGCGAAGGCTGGACAGGCTCGCCAAGGACCCGAACGAAGAGGCGATCCACGACGCTCGCACCGCGATACGGAGGCTCGAGGCCCGCGTGGAGGTCCTGCCGAAGAGCGTCCGCAAGCGCCCGGAGACGAAAGAGATCCTCGCGAGCTGGAGGGAGGTCATGGAGCGGAGCGCGAATGTCCGCGACCTGGACGTGACGAGGGGCAAGGCGTCGCGCCACAAGGGGCCCGCGAGCGCCCAGCTGCTGGCAAAGATGGACAAGAAGCGGCGAAAGCTCGTCAAGGACGCCGAGGAGGCCGTCGAATCGGCGCGGAGGCTGCCCCCGCCGAGGTTGAGCTCGAAGAAGGTGACGCAGAGCGGGCTGCACAGGAGGTTCGAGAAAGTGGCGTCCAGGCTCTGGAGCCGCATCGACGAGCTGCTGCCCATCGTGACGGTGGACCCGGCCAAGCTGGAGGAGCTGCACAAGCTGAGGGTGGACTCCAAGAAGCTGCGCTACCTCCTCGAGCTGACGTCGGAGGAGGGCTCACCGGACAGCCGGAGGCTCAAGGAGTGGCAAGACGCCCTGGGGGAGATCCACGACTGGGACGTCGCCACGGCCTACCTCAGGAAGGCGGGCGTCCCCGGCACGGGCGGCCTCCTCAGGGAGTGGGTAAGGGAGCGGGACCGCGAGTTCGACGGCTTCGTCAGGTCGGTCCTCGGCCCCGCCTAGGGTTCGCCCGCAGCCGCACTCCCGCCCGAGCACCTCGCGTTCTCCAATCTGATAATCGTCGCCCTTCCTTAAGTATCCTCAGGGGGCGAACCTCTCCCGGTCGCCATGGCAGACATCAAGATACTCGTCTGGAAGGCGCGCGAGCCGCCCGAGGGGGCCGAGCCCGACGTCGAAGTGAAGATGCCCGCGTCCCTCGCGAGGTGGGTCCCAAGGATGATGATGTTCGTCCCTAAGAAGACGCGGGAGGAGACGTGGGGGGCGGACGCCGACTTTTCCATGTTCGCCGACCTCGAGAGGATGGTGAACGAGATGCCCGAGGCGGGAGTCAGGGAGATCATGGACGTCAAGACGAAGGACTCGAGGATCAAAGTCCTGGTCGAAAGGTAGGGAGGCATGACGATTAGGATAGACTTCGGCCGCCTCTTCCCTGGCCTGGTCATCCTCCTCATCGGGGTTCTGCTCTTCGTCCTCTGGCTGCTCCTCGTCTTCGTCTCCTTCTTCGCCTTCTTCGTCCCGGGGCTCAGCGGGATCTTCTACCTCGCGCTCGACATCCTCGTCGCGTCCATAGTCCTCGTCGGGCTGGGTGCGCTGATAATGCTAGCCGGGGTCCGTGGCTGGTGGAGCCAGAGCAGCGTCACCTGGGGCAGGCACGGCTCGGTCGAGGACAGGGACAAGCTGGACCCGGGCCAGAGGTCGGGCGAGGTCTTCAGCGTCATCGTCTCGTTCCTCATACTGCTCTTCTTCATCGAGAACCAGGCGAAGGGGACGGGCTTCTTCACGTCGCGCTTCGGGCCTGCGGAGCAGGCGCTCTTCTATGGGACCTGGCTGGTCGGCGCGGTCGTCTCGCTGTCGAGGGCGGCCGTAGGGAGGAGGAACCCCGTGAGGCCCCTGGACGCGCTCTACGGGGCGATGCTGGTCGTGACGGCGCTCACTCTCCTGAGGGTCTTCCCGCTCGACTTCGCTCACTTCCCAGACCTCCTGCCCAAGGTGATCAGGCCCGCATTCTTCTGGCTCACGAACCCGGTCGGGGCGATAGTGCTCGTTCTCGCGGCGATAGGCGGGTTTGCGAGCATGCTCTACAACGTGGTGGTCTACGCGGTGTCAAGGTCCAGGAGCTGGGCTGACGACGCTTCGCCACCTCGAGCGTGAGAGAGCCCCTATTCGTGGTACTTCTTCTCGCCCGCGCGTATCGCGACCTTCAGGAAGTTCTCCGCGGGAGGGAGGGGGCAGACGAAGCCCTCGCTGTAGGCGCAGTAGGGGTTGTAGGCGTAGTTGAAGTCGACGAGGTACTCGTCGTCGTGCTCGACCCTCATCTCGAGGTAGCGGCCGGCGCCGTAGGTCTCCTTCCCAGAGGTGGCGTCCTTGAAGGGGATGAAGAGGCTCGGGTCGTCCCTCTCCGCCGGCTGGTAGGCCTGGAGCTGCGACAGGCTGGCCGCCGATCGATGAGGTCGAAGCGTCCCACCCTGTTGAAGAGCTGGCGCGTCCCCGTGCTAGTGGTCATCATGACGCTCGCCTCCGCGCGATACCTCTGGAGCTTCGCCTCGAACCTGAAGGCCGGGTCGGGCTCGAAGTAACTCAGGCCATGGAAGCCCTGCTGGCCGAAGCGCGCGAAGGGGGACTCGCGCCCCAGCCTCATGAACTCGTCCTTCTGCGCCCTGAACCTCAAGAGGGCGCGCTTCCACGTCTCGACCTCGTCGGGCTGCATTGGAGCCGTCAGGGTCGGGAGTCCGAGAATAACCTTCCGAATGCGTCTGCAACGCTTATGTGGGCGCATTATGCTCCGGAGCCCCGACTGGGAGGAAAACGCAAGTTGGCGTCGCCCGTCACGATCGTGCCCAAGAAGAAGAAACCCCCGTTCTGAGCCGTAGGCCGGGTGGGCCGTTTTCCGTGGCTCGCCCAAAGCGACCGAGGAGCCGTCTGCGCGAGCCTTTGGACGGATCTCGTCGCCTCAGTCTCTCACTTTGCGACCAAGGCGGCGACAGAGGCCACCGCCTTCACGACCTCAAGCTGGTAGCCCTCGTCCCCGGAGACGTACGGGTAGACTATCGGAAGGTTCACGCCCGCCCGGGCGAAGCGCCGAAGAAGCTGCGCAACCTCGTGATTGGTGGGGTTCGGCAGCGAAATCTCGAGAAGGCCGTCGGGATCCTCCTGAAGTCGCGTCCCAGGCCCGCTATCGCGTCCGCCACGCCCGCCTCCTCGAACATCTTGTGATAGGATGGGTATCCGTCGTAGGTGGTGACCTCATGGACGAGCATCCTCCTAGCGACCGCGTCGCTCTTCGCGAAGAATAGCTTGATGTAGCAAGCGAGGGCGAACCCCTTTCGCAGGGGACCCTTCGGCAGGATCTTCTCGACGTGGGAGGGCGGACAGAAGTTCAGGATTGCGCCATCGGCGCTCGAAAGGGCCGCGCGGAGCATCCCGCCGCGCAGAGCGGCGAAGAATATCGGCGCCATGTGCCCCCCTCGGTAGGCTGCCCTCAGCTCCTCTGCGAGGGCGACGACCCCCTCGATGGCCTGGGGGCCGGCCGCTTGACCTGCCCCCAACCCGAGGATGAACCTCCCTTCCGAGGACTCGCTCAGGGTCCGAACTCGGGTCGAGAGTCGCGCGGGGTCCTGCTCTCCGGCCCTGATGACCCCCGTCCCGACGCGGACCCGACGGGCGGACCCGAGGGCGACGGCGCAGAGGTCCAGCGCGTCGAAGGGCATCCCGGCGTCCGGGAACCAGATAGAGTCGACCTTGGCCGCCTCCAACAAGGGGGCGATCTTGACTATCAGCGACGGGTGGAAGACGCTTGGACCGGAGCGCGAACCCCACTTTCATGGAGCTGGCCGGCTCGCCGGGTCCGGTATAGGCGTTTGGACGGCGACCCTCAGAGAGGCTTGAATCGGTCGCTCGCGTACTTCACTCCCTTCCAGGTAATCCCTCCCCGCCTGAACCTGACGAACCCCGTCACCGTGGCCGCCATGACGAGCAGCCCGGAGAGAGGCGCGAGGAGGAAGTACTGGGCTCGGGAGACCTTGAGCGAGAAGTAGGCCTGCACGGCGAAGACCACGGCGCAGGTGGACGCCCCCGCGAGGGCGTACGCGGCGTTCGCCGTCGCGAGGGCGAGCCCGAGCAGCGCGAAAGGCCCGACGAAGTACGCGAGGGTCAGCACGAAGGTGGCCGCCATCGACCCCCCAGGACGGGAGCAGGCCCGCTCCGAACCTCTCGTGCGCCTCCCAAGCCTCCCCGAACCTTGAGTACGGCTTGACCTTCACGTAGCCCTCCCCGTCGGCGTTGAGGACCTCGAGTCCGCGGCCGAGGGCGCCCCTCCCTATGGCGCTGTCCTCCATGATGTCGGTCTTGATGGCAGCGTGGCCGCCTATCGCGGTGTAAGCCTCCCGCTTGATCATGATGTATTGCCCGTTGGCCCCGTTGACCCTCCTCCCGCCGGGCGTGCGCCGGGCGGAGGCGGCCACCCCGACGCAGAGGAAGAAGACGCTCGTGGGGAAGATGAGCCTCTCAGACCTCGTCCTCGTGACCGTCTCGGGCCAGACCGAGAGGAGGTCGGCCTTCTTCGCGTCGAGGTTCGCGAGGACGGCCCCGAGGCTCTCCCGTGAGTGGACGACGTCGCCGTCGGCGAAGAGCAGGACGTCCCCGGTCGACCTCAGGTACCCGTGGTGGCAGGCCCAGCTCTTCCCGAGCCAGTCGGGAGGCCTCTCGGGCTCGCGGAGGACCGTCATCGTGCCCGCGAACTCCTGGGCTATCTCCTCGGTGCCGTCGTTGGAGGGGCCGCACACGACTATCACCTCCTTGTCCGGGTACTCGAGCTCGGAGAGGGAGGTCAGGCACTCCCGGAGGGTGTCCGCCTCGTTCTTCGCGGCGACGATTATCGAGACCTTGTGCCCCCCGCCGCCGGAGAGGCGCGCGAGCGGCTTGAACATCCTGTAGCCGGTGAGGGCGGCGACGCCAAGGAGGAGGACGAAAAGGGCGTATCCGATTAGGACACTCGCCCTCCAAGATCCCGACTTGCATGCGCCCATCGCCCTTTCGCGGCGGCCCCATTCAAGCTTGCTCCCTGGCGCGTCCGAGCGCAGGACCTTAGAAGGGAGGGAAGGCCGAGCGTGCGCGCTTGGTCAGGTCCTTCAGTCTGGCCGCGGGGGGAGCGGGGCTGCTTTGCGCGGGCGTCGCCGCGCTGGTCGCCCTGCCCAGCTTCTCGCCGTTCGAGCTTGTCCATTGCGCGCCCGGCCTCTCTCGCCGCCCTCTCAGGGGGCGTGCTTCAGCGGCGTCAACCCCGCCTATCCGGCCGCCTTCTTGCTGTCGCTCGCCGGGACGGTCATCCTCTTCTTCGGGGCGTTCGGGAGGAGCTTCGTCGTCAGCCCGGTCTTTGTAGTCGCGATGATCGCGCTCGGATACGGCCTCTCGGGGGTGGTCTCGGGGTCATTGGACGCGGAGAGGGCGAGCACGATAAGCCCTGAGGTCTTTGCGCCTCTCGTCGGCATAGGGGCGCTCGCTCTCTGCTTCCAGACCCTCCGCCGCCTGCGTCGCCGGCGGACCTGAGCCTCGGGGGGGCGCTTTTATCGGCGCCCGAAGTATCAAGGCATGTCGAAGGAGATCCCGAAGGAGATCCCGCCCGAGCTCTACGAGGTGTACGACGACCCGACGCGAGCGATGCGCTTCCTCCCACGATGGTGATGCTAGGACCGCACGCCGCTCGATCAGCCGTCGAGGCAGTCCTACTCGAGCTGGTCACTGGGCTATGGCCTTCAGCTTCTGGACCACGTCCGGGAACATGACGACCGCGTACTGCTCGGTGGACTGGGTCCTCCACTTGCCAGGGTAGACGTCGTAAGATCCTGGCTCTGATTCTGGTTGTTTAGCGTGTCGAACGTGAGGACGGTGACCGTCGCCCCGCCGACCTTGTCCGTGTCGTTCTGCGGGCGGGTTGTCGACGCCCCTCCCGGTCTGCGTCGTCCCGGCGCGTCCGCGCAATCCTGCCTGTCGAACATCAGCTGGTTCCGGTTGTTTATCGGTTGGGGGGTGTTGTATCCGGACTCCGTGGCAGAAATGCCCGTTCAGCGTCAGGAACACGTTGGAAGAATGCTCGTCGATGAGCTTGGTAAGCGCGGCGATGAAGTCGGCCAGCTGGGCACCCCACCTCGGGTTGTCCAGGCTGCCGAAGGCGTCTATGTAGGCGTGCGGCGCCATTATGACGTGGTGGTTCGCATACGCCGGTTCGTCCAGGATGCCTCCTACCCACTGCAGCACGTCCGGTTGCGCGTTCCACTCCATGTTTATCGACGAGGAAATCCAGGCCGTTGGCGGAGAAGCTGACCGCCGTGTTCATTCCCTCGTGGTAGTCTCCCACCCAGTGCGCGTATGGCAGCCCAGTTCACCTGGGCGCTTACCGCCGACGGGTCGAGGGAGGAGGTCAACACGCTCCCCTTCCACCCCGAGGTCGCGTCGCCATTGACGAAGTCGTCGTGGTTTCCCGCGCACCAGGTGTAGGGTATCTTGTTCGCCAGCAGTATCGACATGGCCTCGTCGGCATTGGACCACTCCTTTTCGGAGGGACCGTTCTGCACGACGTCTCCCGTGTGGATCACCATCTTCCCGTTGAAGCGGGTCCAGTTCTCGACTATCCAGTTGTTCATCATCCTGAACAGGGCAGGGTTGGACTCGGAGAGGAACTGCGTGTCGGTGATCCAGAATATCGAGAAAGTCTGTTCGGCCGGGTTGGACGGCGATTCCACGAGGGACGAGGGTGCCGCGCCCGCCCCTGCTCCCCTGGTCTCGGCCGCGACAGCGCGGGAGTCAGGACTGGCCGGGGCCTTCTCAGAGTGTGGGTTTAGGAGGCCGGCTGCGGCGCTCCCTAGAGCGACCGCGGCAGTCCCGGCGGCCAGGGAGCCCCCGGCCATCTTTATGAAGCGACGTCTGGAGAGTTTCCTCTTCCCAGCGTCGTCTGGCGTTTCCATCCACCGGGCAGCATCTTCGAGCCCGGTCTTTTAAGCGGGAGGACGATTCCCTAGTGTGAAAACAGGCTGAAGATGAGAGGTCTTGGTTTTCTCGGCCGCAGGGAACGCCAGGGCCGACGCGAGCCCTCGGCCCTTACGCGGTGCATCCGAAGCCGGTCTCGCCCCAAGGGTCCGTGACGACGATGCCGCCAGGCCAGCACTCGCCGGAGCCCCTCTGCTGGGAGAAGGAGCTTGTTACGGAGTTGAGGCTCAGGTCCACGAAGGCGCCGACGATCGACCGTGCCGTCCACCTGGTAGAGCTGGACGACGTAGCTGACCGCGTTTGTCGCGTTGCCCGACGACCCCACGAACTCGGCGTAGTAGTGCGGCCCGACCATGAGGGACGCCACCTTCGGGTCAGAGAGCGCGATGCCGATCGCCTGGACCTGCTGCGGCGTGTACGAGACCGACTCGTTCCGGTCTGGGAGGGCGTAGGCAGAGACGTGCGTCACGTCAAAGTGCTGGAACGCGACCTGAAAGACTGTCACGTTCAGAAGCTTGTTCCCGACGTAGGAGACCTGGTACCCCGTCGTGTAGTTTCCGGTCACGACCTGGTTCCCGGTGACGTTGAGGACGGCGTACATCATGTCCCAGTTCGTCTGGCTGTGGGCGAAGTAGACTAGGTGGTATTCGTAGGCCGTCTTGATGAACGGAAGGACCTGTGGCGTGTCCAGCGTCGCGTTCCTGACGAAGGCCGACGGGAAGCCATAGGAGACGCATGGGCTGACGCTGAAGGTCATGTTGCCGTAGGTCTCCGCCGAGCCGTTGCACGCGGGGGAGTCGACTATCGTGCCGTGTCCCTGGGTGTATGTGGCGGTGGTCTCGGAGCCGGTCACGACCGCCGTGATCGAAGAGGCGCTCTGCGGGCCTGCGTGCTGTCCCGGCAGGAATACCGCAGCGCCGGCCACGAGCAGGACGCAGAGGATGCCGAACGCCGCGATTTTGCCGTCGTTCATGTTGCTTACAATATCGGCGAGTGCTCCTGCTCTACTTCTGGATTATGACCGAAGGATGTAGAATAGTCGCTTGGGTTTCTGGAATCTGTGTAGAGGCCCAAGATGGATCGCCCTTCCATGTCGCGGTCTTCCTGCGCCCGCCAACCCGTCCGCCAAGTTCCCCATGTGGATCGGTGGAGAACGCATCCAGGGTCTTTGATTGACCGTGGAGCCAGAGCTAGGCGTCCACCTCGCGCTTCCCAGCCGCGCGAATTCATGCCTTCGGCCTGCGGGCAAGGCGCTTGCGCATGGCCCGGGCCATCCTCACGAAGTTGGCCAAGAACGCGTGCTGCCTCTGCAGCTCCCTCCCGAAGACCTCCTCCTCGGAGACGATCCTGCCCTCGAGCTCGCGGGGGCTCGTCTTCGAGAAGAATAGGTAGACCGGGACCCCTAGAAGCACCAAGACCGACCCGGCGACCTTGGGGACGTAGTAGGCGCAGTATCCGAAGACCATCGCGAGCACCATCGCGACGACCCCGCCCACTATCCAGACCACTATCGCGAACGGGCCGATCAGCCCCGCAGTGATGCCGGGGACGATGTAGATGTCGCTCCCGACGATCGCCCCGATGACTATGTTCATCAGGTCGAAGTAGGAGAGGTCTCGCCGGAGTCCCAAGTGCGGTAGCCCATTCAGCGCGCGAAGTATAATGCCTTGGGCTGTGTCCTACCCTTTGCGCGGTTTCGCGCAGAAGGGCTAAATAGAAAACAGCCCCTCTGCAGGCAGGCGTCCTTGGCTAAGAGACCTGTTCGCGGAGGGAGGCGGGGCGCCCTAGTCGAGGACCTCCTCACTCTGGGCGACGCCGCCGCGCTGGTGGGCAAGACCCCGAGCAACATCTCCTACCTCGTCCAGTACAACCGCCTGAGGAAATTCGATGCGAGCGGGAAGGTCGTCGCGCGCGCCCCGAACGGCGGCCTCAGGGTCTCTAGGAGCGAGCTGATGGACTACGTCGAGGGCTGGAACCTGAGGGTCAGGTCTCGGATGGAAGCGCTGAAGATAGGCGACACCTCGATAGCGTTCCTCGATGTGCCCGAGAGGGAGAGGACCAAGCACGTCCACAGGCTGCACCCGTACCTGGGGAAGTTCATCCCTCAGCTCGTCGGGTACTTCCTGTCGAGATACTTCGAGCCGGGACAGACCGTCCTCGATCCCTTCAGCGGCTCGGCGACGACGCTGGTGGAGGCGAGCGAGAGGGGGATCGACTCGATCGGGATAGAGATCTCCGAGTTCAACGTCATGATATCGCGGGTGAAGCTGGCAGACTACGACATCCCCGCGCTCGAGAATGAGGTCGTCGACATCACGAGAAGGACCGCCGAGTTCAGTGCCAGAGAGTTTCCGGAGGGCAGGGGCTCGAGGCTCGGGCGGGTTCCTGGCCCTGATGCAGGATATCTGGAGACTTGGTTCGCCCCGAGGAGCCTTCAGGAGATGCTATACTTCCGCGACCTCATCCCAGAATACGAGCACCAGGACCTCCTGAAGGTGCTGCTGAGCAGAACGGCGCGGTCGTGCAGGCTCGTCCACCACTACGACCTCGCGACGCCCAAAGAGCCTGTGCGAGGACCCTACGCCTGCTACAAGCACAGGGGGAAGACCTGCGGGCCTGTCACGACCATCGTCGCCGAGGCTCAGGTTCTACTCCGTCGACACGGTCAGGCGAATCGCGGAGTTCCAGAGGGTGAGGAGGCCCGCCAGCTCGCTGGTGATTGAGGGGGACTCGAGGGCGGTGAAGCTCGAGGGAAGGAGGGTCGACGGGATCTTCACGTCGCCCCCATACGTCGGGCAGATCGATTACCACGAGCAGCACCGCTACGCGTACGAGCTGTTCGGCATCGAGAGGAGGGACGGGCTCGAGATCGGGCCGAAGAAGAAGGGCAAGGGTGAGCGCGCGAAGAGCGACTACGCGAGGAGCATGGCCGACGCGCTCCGGAACGTGAGCGCGCCCATGTCGCCGGGGGCCGCGGTCCTGCTCGTCGCGAACGACAGGCTCGGCCTCTATCCCGGGATCTTCGAGGAGGCGGGGATGCGCGTCGAGAGGTCGTTCGAGAGGCCGGTGGAAGACAGGACCGAGAGGGACAAGAGGCCGTACTCGGAGACGGTCTTCCTCGCTCGGCTAGAAAGATAGCGCGCTACTCCGTCAGGCTTTTCCTTCTTGCCCGCCAAGTCCCGCTCCAGCGCCTTCACGTCTTCTCCGCCCTCTCCAATCCCTCTCGCCAGAGCTGCGAAATCAGGGGGATGAGCGTCACGACCAGGGCGGTTATGACGGAGCCGACCGAGACGAACGCCATGACCGACGCGAAGATCTTCCCCGCGTCGGTGGTCAGGGTGAGCGGCGGACCCTGACCCGTGGCGAGCATGCTCTCGAAGTAGGTGGCATTCACCCAATCCATCCCCTCGATCTGATGGAATCCGATGATTCCGACCACCATGACGACGATTATTCCGGAGAACGCGTAGAACACCCTCCTCTTCCTGCTCGCGGTGGACTGGGGCTGCTCTGCTACCGGGTACATGCTGCTCCGCGCGGCTCCACTCGTTAAATATCTAGCGAAGGCCCACCGGAAGCCTAAACTAGAGCGAGGCGGGCCTTCCGCTTGTCTTGGACGCGTTCGAGGCCATCTCCACGAAGCTGGAAGTGAGGGAGTTCGCTTCCAAGAAGGTCCCCGGCGAGACGAAGAAGAAGATCCTCGAGGCCGCCAGGCTCACGGGGTCGTCGATGAACACCCAGCACTGGCGCTTCATCCTGATACAGGACCGCTCCAACCTGAAGAGGCTCGCGGCCGACAGCACTTCAGGGAAGTGGGTGGAGGGGGCGGACTTTGCGGTCATCATCCTCACCGACCCAAAGGTTCCCGGGAGCAGCATCGACGCCGGGCGCGTCGTCCAGGACATGCAGCTCGCGGCCTGGAACTTCGGCGTCGCGTCTGGCATCTTCACGGGCGTTGTCGAGGCCTCGCTGCGCAAGGACTACGCCATCCCCGACGGCCTGAAGCCATCGGCCGTCCTGGGGTTCGGGTACCCGAAGAGGAAGATCTTGGGGAAGAAGAACAGGAAGCCCTTGGAGGAGCTCGTCTTCCCCGAGAGATACGGGGAGAAGCTCAAGCCCTCAGACCTCTCCTGACGCCCCCATCGAAAAGGGGAATAGGCACCACCTTTCGGGGCGGGGTATGATCTCAAAAGACTTCAGCTTGGCGATAATGGTCTCGGACGCGAAAAAGTCCGCAGCCTGGTACAAGGAGAAGCTCGGCTTCGAGGCCGAAATCGAGGACCACTGGGTGACGGTCTCGCCCAAGGGGGCGAAGTGGAAGCTCCATCTCTGCGAGGGAGAGCTCGAGCCGGGGAACACCGGAGTCGCGTTCTACAGCGCAGACCTGAAGAGCACGGTCGCGGACCTCAAGAAGAAGGGCGTGAAGTTCGCCATCGACTACACCAAGAAGGCTTGGGGCGAGATCTCGCAGTTCAAGGACCCAGACGGCAACCTCGTCTGGATAATGGGCGGGAGCCCGTAGCCCGGGCTCTATCGGCTCTTTCTCTTCTGCTTCTTCGCCGGCGCCGCCTTTTCGGCGGCTGGGCGTCGGGGGATGAAGTGGGTTATCCCTATGCCGTCGACGATCACGATCTGGTCGTCGTATTCTTTCTCTTCGGAAAATGACAATCCCCCGGCTACCTCGCGGAGCGTATTAAAGCGTCGAGGCTGCCAGGTTCGAAGGTTGCGGTTAATACCGCCATCGAAATCTGAACGCGAGGATGTTGCCCGCGATCCCCGCGTCCCCGGTCTTGGACTGGGTCGCGCTCGTGAGCCTCTTCGGCTTCGTCGCGATGGGCGTCGACAAGCTGCTCGCAGTGGGGAGGCGCAGCAGGGTCAGCGAGAGGACACTCTGGCTGACCGCGTTCCTCGGGGGCTTCCTAGGGATTTTCGCCGGGGGGCTCGTCTTCCACCACAAGACCTCCAAGGCAGAGTTCTGGGGGCCTGTGGCCGTCGCGGCAGTCCTCTGGGCGGCCGTCGCGATCCTCCTGACGAGGCCTCACGTATTTTAGGAGCAAGAGGGGCGCGGTCCAGGCGAGCGCGGCCGTCCACGGAAAGTAGGCCTTCCAGCGGATTCTGGATTCCAGGAAGGACGATGAAGGATTAAAGCGCCGACGTCGGCGCACCTGAAGCTTGAAGATAAAGCTGGGCGGGAACCTGTGGCACCACAGGGACTTCACGCGCTTCTGGTTCTCCGACACGGTGAGTCAGTTCGGAAACCAGTTCAGCGGCTTCGCGCTACCGGTGCTTGCGGTCCTGAGCTTCAACGCCACGCCCCTCGACATCGGGATAATCACGGCGCTTGCGATCGTGCCGTACCCTCTCCTCGGGCTCTTCGTCGGGGTCTGGGCCGACAGGTTCAGGAAGAGGAGGATAATGGTCGTCTGCAACTTCGGCAGGATGGTCACGCTCGCCTCGGTCCCGATAGGCTACGTGCTGGGGACCCTCAGCCTCTATCAGCTCTTCGCCGTCTCCCTGGTCACCGGGCTCTTTTCGGTCTTCTTCGACATATCCTACCAGGCCTACCTGCCGATACTCGTCGACAGGGGCGACCTGGTAGAAGGGAACCAGAAGCTTCAGCTCAGCGCGTCGGGAGCTCAGGTCGCCGGTCCCGGCATAGCGGGTTTTGTGTATCAGGCCATCGGCGGCGCGTTCACTGTCGCCGCCGACTCGATAGGATATCTGGTCTCGGCGGTCGCGCTGCTTTCAGTGAAGAAGGACGAGCCGGCAAAGGTGAAGAATGACAGGGACCCCGCGCCGGACTTCTTCGCGGAGATGAGGGAGGGCGTCGAGGTCGTGCTCGGCAACAGGTATCTGCGGATGATCGCCGGTGCCACCGCCACCAGCAACCTCGGCTCGAACATGGTGCAAGCCGTCCTGACCATCTTCGCTCTCAGGACGCTGCGCTTCACGACCACGGAGTTCGGGCTCGTCGGGTCGATCGGGGCTGTGGGGTTCCTTACAGGCGTCCTTGTGGTGAACCGTTTCACCGCAAGGGTCGGCCTCGGGCGAATCCTCGCCCTGTCCATCGCGGCGCCCGGCGCGTTCGTCTTCTATCCGCTCGCCCTGCTGGGCTACCCCTTCCTCGTCCTAGCCGCGGTCGCGTTCCTGGTCGGCTTGAGCGTGCCTTCCTACAATGTGAACCAGATCAGCCTGAGACAGGCTATCACTCCCGACCGTCTCCAAGGAAGGATGAACGCCACGATGCGCACCATCGTCTGGGGCACGATTCCGGTAGGGTCGCTTCTGGGCGGCCTCCTCGGCAACAACTTGGGTGTGGTGGACACGATGTATGTCGGGGGAGCGATAGCGGGACTGGCCAGCGTATGGATAGCGCTTGGCCCCGTCATGAATCTGAGGAAGCAGCCTGAGCCAGTCCAAAGTTAGGGTCGGAACCGGGGGCCGCGTTCGGCGCGATATTCGGAAATGTCCCGGAAACCCGTATAAACGCGCGAAAGACCGCCTTGCGAGAACCGCCTTGGCGTCAGAGAAAATCATGCGTTTTCAGAACAAGAACAGGGACCTGGACCAGCTCGCCTCGCAGATCGAGTCGCAGCTAAAGTCGGAAGGATACAAGACCCAGTCCGCGAACCCTCCCCTCGGCCGAATCATCCAGGCACAAAAGGCCGGGATACCGCGCGCCATCATCGCCGCCAATAGGGCGTTCACCATAATGTTGACGGGCGAGCCGAACGACTTCACCGTCCACATCGGCATCGGCAAATGGATGCAGAACTTGGCGGTCGCCGCCGTGGAGACGATACTCCTCACCTGGCTGTTCTTGGTCGTGGACGTCCCGGAGATGCTCTGGACGACCCACGTCGAGAACGGGATAGCAAAGGAAATCGCAAAGATCGCTGGGTGACAGCTGCGCGGGCCTATCGTGAGCTCTCTTCGAGCTCGCCCCACTGCCTCAGAGGCCCGACGGACTTTTCAAGCTCGAAAATCGCCACGGACGCATAATCCCCGGTCTGCTCCAGGAAGTCTTTCAAGTTCCGGGCCTCGACGAAGGAGGTTTTGGGAAAACGGTTGACCCCGCGACTGGCGGTCGTGGCTACTACGACTAGGCTTCGCATTATTCTCCAGCGTCATATTCCTACTATATTAGGAGGACTGTCTAGAATATTCTCGCCTGAATATGGAGAGCGGGGCTGGCGGCTTACTCGAAGGGACGCCAAATTCGAAACGAGCAAGGTGGACTGTCTGTTCCTCTTAGCCCCGCGGCCCCACGCCGGCTCGTCCAGTCGGAAAACATAGAACTCGGTTCTGATACACTTATACCCATCTTGATTTTGATTGACAATCGGGAGAAGAACAGGATGCCATTGAGCAGAGTTCTGAGGATAGCGCCGGTATTGGTATTGGTAGTGTTCGTGGTCGGCACCCTTGCTGTGCCCGCTCTGGCCGCCCAGCCCCCCACGGTCACGGTCCATACCGATCAACCATCGTATTCGGGGGCCACTCCAATCCACATAACCGGCACGGTATCCCCTGCTCCGGGGGCCGGCACAGCCGTCATTATATCGATAAAGAACTCAGTGGGGACCGCCGCAGACCTTCTTTACGCCAACGTAAACGCGACCACCGGGAATTTCAACTCTACGTCGGTTCCGGGCGGGAGCGCTCTTTGGACTACCGGCACGTTCACGGTCAACGCCACGTGGGGAGGCCCGGGCGGAACTGCGTTCGGGACGACTACGTTCGCGTACACGGCCGCGACAAGCAGCACCACGACCTCCAGCAGTTCGTCGTCTAGCAGCTCTTCCAGCAGCTCGTCGAGCTCCTCCACCACATCGAGCTCCTCTTCGACGACGAGTAGCACGACCACGTCGACCTCGACCAGCACAACTACCAGTACGTCCTCGTCGACCAGCCTGATCGCCAGCAGCTCGAGCACCAAGTCAAGCTCCACCTCTTCGTCCTCGAGCGGAGGGTCGGGGTCGTTGACCTACATCCTCGTCGCGGCCATAGTCGTCATAGTTGTCGTGATAGGCGTCGTGATGCTGAGAAGGAGGACGGCGAGCAGCTACGGCGCGCAGGCAGCCACCAAGTGACCTTCAGCGCTCCTCGGCGACCTAGAATCGTCGCAGATTCATTTATCGGTCGGCCCCCGTGGCTGACCCGATGAAGTTCCGCTTCTACTACTCAGGCATCAGGGTGAGAGACCTGAAGAGGTCGGTCGATTTCTACACAAAGGCGATCGGGATGAAGGTAGTGAACAAGGGGACGATGCCGCACGGGGGGAAGTTCGTCCAGCTCAGAGGGAGAGGCTCGAAGCAGACCCTCGAGCTCAACTGGTATCCGGCCAGCAGCAAGTTCTACTCCGAGTACACACCTGGCGAGGAGATGGACCACTTAGCCTTCGTCGTAAAGGACGCCGCCAAGGCGCACAAGGAGCTCCTCTCTAAAGGCGCGACGTCTGCGGTCTCCCCAAAGGAGTCGAAGGGGACCGAGGTGTATGTCAAGGACCCCGACGGCATCTGGATCGAGCTACTCTCGTCAGGCTGAGAGCGCGGTCGAGTCGTAAGCGATCAGGAGCTGCTCCAGCATTATGGCGTAGTTCACCTCTCCGCCCATGTGCCTGACGTCGAAGACGTCCTTCCCGTCGATCAGGACGGCGGGGATGGTGAGCCAGTACTTGTCGTGGAGCTGCGGGTCGTCGCCGATATCGACAACCTTCACCTCGAGGTTGTATTTGGTCGAGAGCGAGTTCAAGGTGGCGACGACCTTCTCGCAGAGGTGGCAGCCCTTCTTGGAGACCACGGTGACCCCCCGTCGCATCGGCAGACGAGCGCTGGGGGTTCATCTATACTTTGTCTTGACTGGCCGGGAGCCCTTGAGGCGCGACGTGATGGTTGGGCGCGGCCTCGGCCGCTTCCTCGGCGAGCTTCCGCTTCGCTATCAAGATCCTGACCCTCTGCTGGCACGCGATGGCCCTGTCGCTGAACGCCTTCCAGGGAGTGTAGTCTTGCGTGCCCTTGGCCAGTAGGAGAAGGAGGTCTGCGGCCTGGAGGTAGTCGACGATGGCGTCGCCGAACCTCCCTGCCTTCTCCTTCGCGACCGCCTCGTTTACGAGGTGTGCCGCGTACATCTCGATCTTCTTGAACTTGGAGGCCTGCGCGGCCTGGGCTTGCTGCTGCGGTTTCGGGGCTACCTGCGCCTCTGGCATTTGGTCTCGGTGCGCCAGCCCTGCCGATAGCCATCCGTGTCAGGATTCCTCAACAAGAGAGCGAAGTTCCGGTCGATTCGCTCATGATCTCTGGTGTGATGCGACGGCCTCCCTCACGTAGGTCTTGATCCTCTCCTCGCCGACTTGCTCCACCGTGAAGACCTTGATGTGCCGTATCCCCTTGCCCGTCCCCTCGAGGAGCCCCTCAGGGTCCTTCAGCATAGAGCCCTGCGCGAAGGAGAGGTTGACGTGGTCGGAGGAGGGATAGATCCCGCAGGCGTCCTTGTCGGAGATGAGGTACCCGACCTGAGCCACCGCATCCGCTCTTCTAGGCTTGGGACGGCGGCCTTTACGATCGCCCTCAGCCGGTTTATGGTCTTCCGATGGGCGGCGCTCTGCCTCGCGACGAACGCCTCGACCTTGGCCCGAGGCTCGGCGGCTCCTTCCGGCTTCCTTCCCGCTTTCGCATCGTCGGGCATCCCGTCTCGAGGCCCTCCTAGGGAATATTAATCTGGTAGGCCCATTGGCGCCAAGGGGGCTAGAGTTTTGGTTCCGGCGAAGACCGTCAGCGGCAGTTGGCTCCTCGTACTGTCGGTCGGGGCGATAATAATCTCCATCGCGTTCATCGGGGTCGCCTACGTGGCCCTCTCCCCCAAGCAGGGCGGCACGATGTTCGGGACGCTCTTCGTCAACGAAGGCGGGTACTCCAATTCGACCGCCAGCGCCACGGCCTCCTACAACGCGACCCTGACGGCGAACGGCGGGAACGGCTCGATCCTGTTCACGTTCCTCTCGGGGACCGACCTCATCCACGAACCACCTTCTGCCAGTGAGCAACTACACGATCAATGTCAACCAGATATCGATGACGATAGGCGGGCACTCGGTCATACTCCCCTGGGAAGACAACGACACCGTCTGGGCCGGCGCTTACAACAACAACTACATCGCGTCGTGGGGGCCTTCGGCGCCCGGCTACGAGCTCCGCGGCCAGGTCAGCCCCTCCCTCTTCGGCCTCCCCTCGAACGCCTACGTCGAGTTCAGGTTCGAGGCGGCTGGTGGCGAGGCCGTCGAGCGACTGCTGCTAGCGGAGTTTTTCGCCGAGAATCCTCGGTTTCCTGCTGAAAGCTGAAACTTTTCTGGAATTCCACTTCCAGGATGCGGCGGATTATATCGCGTGTAGGGTAGTGCATAACCGAAGTAACATGCAAGTGAACGCAGGCAAACTGCAACTCCTGACCATAGCCGCGATGCTCGTCTTGGTGTCTGGCGGGATCGCCGCGTACGCGCATAACACGTACGCGCCAAGTACCGGTACGCCGGCGCGCTCCTGTCGCAGCGGCGCCAGACGACAACTCGACGGCAGCGATGTTCACGTCCGCGGACACAACGACGACTTTCTCGACTTCGACTTCCACCACATCGACGATCTCCTCGACCACCAGCGAGAACCACACTCTCTGCCAGCCTCCGTCGACGGGCAAAGTCGGTAGGCTTGTCCTCCCGATCACCGCCACGGGTCCTCGACCGGAAGCATCGCCTTCACCGATGGAAGGGGATGCCTCGCATCCATAACCACCGTCGGGGGCGTCTTCAACGTCCAGATCACTCCTGCGATACGCGACGCCGGTGACCCAGTACAACGTGGTCCTCGTAGCCAACGGCACGAGCTACACTCTGGGGAACATGGTGACCGGGCCTGAGGGCGCGGGGCAGATGCAGAACCAAGTCCTCCTGAAGACTGGCACATACGTCGTGTCCATCCAGATCTTCGACACTTCGTCCAACCCTGGCCACAGCACGTTGGTGCTCCAGACGGGCCAAGGCACGATAGTCTCTCCTCCATTCCCGGCCGCTAACAGCGGCCACGCAGGGCGGACAAGGCAACCAAGGCAATTCGGGGCGTCACAAGTAGAAGCGCGCTGGAGGGCGGCCACTGGCTGGCCGTGCCTTCTTCCCTTTTTTCTCAATCGAATCTAATTAATAGGCCGGCGGAGGTTCTCTGGACACGAAAGCCGCCCTCCTAGAGTCCGAATTCTCGGCGTATCACGACGCCCTCGGCGAAGGCAAGACGACCTGCGAGAGCAGGGTGGGAGACGAGCTTGACAACATTGCACGCTACAACGAGAGGCTCAACGCATTCATCACGGTTCTCGGAGGCGAGCGGGGATCGCGCTCTCTAGGGCGCGCGAGCTCGACAAGAGGCTCAGGGCGGGCAAAGGCGAGGCCGCGTCTGGGCTCTTCGGGGTGCCCCTCGCGATCAAGGACAACATGTTCTTCGGCGGGTTCCCGACGACGGCGGCGACCTACCACTTCAAGGACTTTGTCCCGAGCGTCAATGCCGACATCGTTGACGACGCGCTGAGGCTAGGTTGCATACCCCTGGGGAAGACGAACCTTCACGAGCTCGCGCTGGGCGGGACGTCCGCCGCCTCGTACTTCGGGCCGGTGATGAACCCCCACGACGTCGAGAGGGTCGCTGGCGGCTCGAGCGGAGGGTCGGCCGTCTCGGTCTCCCTGTCGAAGGGAGCCGTGCTGGGTCTGGGGACGGACACCGGCAGGCTCGATCAGGATCCCCGCCGCGCTCTGCGGGATCATGGGGTTCAAGCCCACCCTAGGGTCGCTCAGCCTTGGGGGAGTCTTTCCGCTCAGCGCTACGCTCGACCACGCGGGGCTCCTCACGAGGACCATGCCCGACATGGTGAAAGCGTTCGAGCACCTGACAGGGGCGCGAACGCTCCGCGGACCGGCCAGGCGCCGCAGCGGGAGGACCAAGGTCGGGATTTTGACCGGGCACTTCCAGGAGGAGGTGGAGAAGAAGGTCTCGAAGAACTTCTGGAAGGCCGTCGACAGGATGGAGGCGTCCGGGGACTTCGTGGCCGTGGAGGTCCCGACGGACGCGAGCTACGAGAGGTTCACGAGAGCGAGAGGTGCCATCGCCTTCAAGGAGGCGGCCTGGTTCTACGGGGAGCTAGTGAACTCGGAGAAGGTCTCTGCGCACATGAACCCGGACGTGCTCACGCTGCTCAGGCGGGGGATGCAGGTGGGCCAGGTCCGGTACCTCGAGCGCCAACCTGGTCAGGCTGGAGTCGATCGGGGCATTCGGGCGCCTGCTGAAGGGTCTGGATGTCCTGGCGATGCCGACGACGAAGGTCGTGGCGCCGAGGCTCGACGACGTGCTCGGGAAGGAGGCCGGGAGGCTCCGGCGCCTGCTCCTCCAGAACACGGAGGTCTTCAACCTCTGCGGCTTCCCCTCCCTCAGCATCCCCTCGAACCCCGGGTCGGCCGAGCTGCCCACGGCGATGCAGCTCGCGAGCGGGCTGGGAGAAGACGAGCTCGTGCTCCGCGCAGGGGACTTTGCGATGCGGGCGATTGTCCGCCAGTCGTGAGCCTCGGCTCATCGGGAAGGATGCGAAATCGTCGGTCGCAAGACCAGACTCCTTAGAAGGCGGCCGCTGGTCGTCTGCCTGGCCCCTCGCGAGAGCATGGCCCTGAAGGCTGTGGCGGAGTCGGTCCGCTTGAGGTTGACTCCCCTCACGCAGTCGGCTACGACGTAAGTCTCGAAGCCTTGCGCCGCCCCGTCAAGCACCGTGTTTTTGACGCAATAGTCGGTGGCGAGCCCGGTGACATAGATCTGCTTCGCGCCGAGTCCGTGGAGCTTGTGCGCCAGGTCGGTCCCCTGGAAGCCCGAGTACGCGTCTTCGGCTTGCAGGGTCCCCTTGTCTATCACCTCGGCGTCCGGGGGAATCGCGAGCGACGGATGGAACCTCGCTCCCGGCGTGTTCTGGACGCAGTGCGGCGGCCACGGTCCTCCGCTGGCCTTGAACGAGACGTGGTTCTTCGGGTGCCAGTCTCGCGTGAAGAACACGGGCAGGCCCGCCTTTTCGAATGCCCCGATCAACTCGTTGACGGCGGGAATTATCTTGTCCCCGTCGGCGACCGGAAGAGCTCCGCCAGGGCAAAAGTCTCTCTGTATGTCGACGACGATGAGGGCTCGCGGCGCCTCTTGACCCACGAGGCCCTTGATTCCTTTCAGGTCGCGGGGCGAGGGCATGGTTGCGAGCAGGCTCGGCCCCTTAAAATCGATTCCTCGGGGCGACCCGGATTAGGCAATCACGTTTATATACTTAGTTGTCCAAATGGACTAGATAGGCGAAACTAAGTTGAGCGAGACGAAGCAGATGACTCAGGAGAACGAGGAAAACTGCAAGCTAGGTCTACCGCCCGTGGAATCAGCTCACTAAGGTCTGGACCCTCCCGGTGATCCACAGCCTAGGCCTCAAGGAGCCGGCGAGGTTCAACGAGCTGAAGAGGAGGACGCAGGGGATAAGCGCGACGAGCCTGACGGAGAGGCTCAGCGAGCTCGAGCGCGAGGGCATTGTCGAGCGGAAGGTCTTCCCTGACTCGCCCCCGAGGGTGGAGTACTCCTTGACCAAGAAGGGCTGGGAGCTTCACGCCATATTGGGGGAGTTTGCCGAATGGGCCGTCAAGTGGGGCAAGCCCCAGGCGCAGGAAGCCAAGGGCCAGTAGCGCCAGCTCGACCTACTCACGAGCGACAGAACTGCCAGACATATTAGCGGGCAATCCCTCTCTTCCCTAATGAAGAGCAAGGGCCTGGTCAGCAAGAAGGTCGCTGGCGGGGAGTCGGTCACGTTCACCGATGAGGAGGTCGCGTTCCTCACCCAGAGCAGGCTCGCGAGGGTGGCGACGGCCTCGAGGCGAGGGGCAGCCTCACGTCGTCCCCGTCGTGTACGAGTTCGACGGCACCGCGTTCTATTTCACCGGGTGGAACCTGGAGAAGAGCCTGAAGTTCCAGAACCTGGTCCAGAACAAGAAGGTCGCCATGGTCATAGACGACCTTGTCACCGTCAGCCCGTGGAGGCCGCGCGGGGTGGAGGTCAGGGGCGTGGCGGAGCTGGGGAGCGAGGGAGGCCGCTCCTACGTGAAGGTCTGCCCCCTGGTCAAGCGCAGCTGGGGATTCCGCTAGCCTTGCGCGGGTTGCTGCTGGCTGACGCAGTGGATTCCTCCGAACCCGTAGACTAGCTCCCTGCAGTCGACGGGCACGATGTTCCTGCCCTGGAAGAACTCCGAGAGCGTCTCGAGGGCCGCGCTGTCCCTCCTCGCGTCGCCGAAGACGGGCACGAGCACCGCCGAGTTGCCGACGTAGAAGTTCGCGTAGCTCGCCGGGAGCCTCCCCCCGTCTCCCTCGACCTCGCGGGGCATCGTGATCGGCACGACCTCGAAGCTCCGTCCCTCGGCATCCCTGCACCTCGATAGCAGCTCCTGGTCCCGCTTCAGGGCCGCGTGGTTGACGTCCGCCGCGTCCGGCTCCGTCATGCAGACGATGGTGTCCTCGTTCACGAAGCGGGCGATGTCGTCGACGTGGCCGTCGGTGTCGTCGCCCGCCACCCCCTCGCCCAGCCACACCACGCTCTCCACGCCCAGATAGTCGTGGAGGAGCCGCTCGAGCTGTGCCTTGCTCAGTCCGCGGGTTGCGGTTCTTGTTGAGGAGGCACTGCTCCGTGGTCAGGAGGGCGCCCCTCCCGTTCACGTCTATCGAGCCGCCCTCCAGCACCACCCCGGTCTCGAATACCCTCAGCCCCGTCGACCTCGCTACCTCCAGCCCGGTCGCGTTGTCCGGGAGGAGGTCGTCGTACTTGCCACCCCAGGCGTTGAACTCCCACTTGGTCGCCGCGACCGGCCTGGCCCCTTCCGCCCTTCTTCACGAAGATAGGGCCGTAGTCGCGCATCCACACGTCCGCGCTCTTGATCTTGTGGAAGGCCACGTTCCTCGCGGAGAGCATCGACCGCACGCGGTCCTCCGTCGCGCCGTCGTCGACGAGGAGGTCGACCCTCTCTCCCCGCGCGAGGGCCTCGATCATCTCCACGTAGGCGGCCTCGACCTTCGGAGACTATCTCCGGGGGAAACGTGAGGGGGTTCTTCGGCCAGGAGAGCCACGTGGAGTCGTGCTTCGACCACTCTGGCGGGCATGGAGAACCCCAGTCGGGCCGGCGTCGCTTCGCTCTCCGCTCTTGGACATGGGAGATTCCCTAGCTCGACAGCCTGCGGTAGGTAGCAGGCTTCCTGTTTCTCAGGAAGCCCCAACCCTCCTCGACCTGCCTCCCTAGCTCGAGGTCGCACGAGGCCAGGACGCACCTGCTCCCTTTCGTCCGCCCTCGCGAGGACCTTCCCGAACTGGTCGCAGACGAAGGACCCGCCCCAGAAGCTCATCCGCCCCTCCCTCCCGACGCGGTTGACGGCCGCCACCACCATGCTGTTGGCTATCGCGTGCCCGCGCTGGACCGCCTCCCAGGCTTCCTTCCAGTCTCCCTCCGCTCTCCTCTATCCCGTCCACCCTGCCTATCGCCGTCGGATAGAAGAGGACCTCCGCCCCGGTCAACTTCTCGACCCTCGCCGGCTCCGGGTACCACTGGTCGAAGCAGATGAGGACTCCGAGGTTGGCGGGTCGGGTCTTGAAGACCTGGTAGTCGCTTCCGCTCGAGAAGTAGTCCTTCTCGTAGAACGACTCGTCCTCCGGGATCTGGACTTTCCTGTACTTGCCGAGCATCCGGCCTCGCTCGTCGAAGACCACCGACGTGTTGTAGAGGCGGCCGTCGCGCGCCTTTTCGTAGAGCGACCCCCCCACCAGGGTGACCTTGGACTCGCGCGCGGCCTCGGAGAGGCGCCTTGTGGTGGGCCCGGGGACGGGCTCGGGGCTCACCTCGGCCCCCTTCTCCTGCGGGAAGTAGCGGTACGCGAAGAGCTCGGGAAGGCAGACTATCGAGGCGCCCTTCTTCGACGCTTCCCCGACCATGGCGACGGCCTTTGAGACGTTGGCCTCGCGGTCGTCCCCCATCGCCATCTGGACGAGGCCTAGCGTCACCTCGCGACGTGCGGCGTCGCCGCTGCCCATGCGCTTGCTCTGCGTCTTCATGCCATCTAGCCCAGACATCTTCTGAGCTTGGCCGCTTCTATGAAAGCGTTTGAGGCGCTGGACCTCTCGCCGTCCATCGCGCACATCATGAACGTGTTCACGAAGTTCTCGTGCTTCTTTGACCTGTTGTCGGAGGGGCCGAGCGGGAGGGAGAGCGTCTCCTCGATGGTGGAGAGGTCTGCCATCACGTACCTCAGCGCGGTCTTCAGCTTCTCCTTGTTCATCTGCGTGAACTTCGCCATGAGGTCGTACTTGTCGACCAGCAGGTGGACCGTCTCCCAAGAGACCAGCGAGCCGGCTACGCGGTAGTCGAACTGGATCCCGTTGTAGGCGTGCTTCACCGCGTCGAACTCCTTGTCTGTGAGCGAGCGCAGCGCCTGCGCCCCGATGAACTCGGGCGGGATGCCCAGCGAGTAGAAGGCCGCGGCGAACGGGATGGCCCTGGGCATGGTGACCCCCTTCACCCTCCTGCTGTAGCCGAAGAGCCCGATGTGAAGCTTGCGGGCCCTCCTGGTGGGGATGAAGGAGGCGACGTAGTTGATGAGAGGCGCGAGTATCTCGACCCTTGATTGGAAGACGGGTATCAGCTTCTTCATCGCGCTCTCGAGAAGCAGAGTCTGCCCCTCGTCGACCTCCGACAGCTCCCCGTTAGGGAGCCGCTCGTTCAGGGCCGCGATCCCCTTCTCCACCACGTCGCTGGGGTAGTCGTAGCGGAAGGCGGACTGGATGGTGACCGTCGAGAGGCCCTTGTACTCGGTCAGGAAGTTGTCTATGTTCTCGGGGTTCAGGTGCCCCCTGAACGGCATCGTCCCCACGCCGAGGATGGGGTTCATCCTCACCCCCGTCTTCTTCTGGACCTGCGACAGCTTGCCCAGCGCGACCTTCGAGAGGAGGACGGCGGTTATCAGGCCGTAGTTGAGCGCGGGGTCTGACCTCGCGATGAAGACCCGCATGACCGTCGGCTTGACGGCCTTGACGTACTCGAGCACTATCTTGTCCATGGACATCAGGCTTGGGGCGTCCTCGACCAGCGGGATGGCGTCGATCTTCTTGGGCATGAACGCCCCCACCCAGTCCTTGACCTTCATCGAGCCGCCGAGGCCGACGTCCTCGATCCCCGCGATTGCCTTGCTGTAGCACCTGTCCAGCCACAGGAGCTCCGCCCCCTTCGTCGTGAACGGGAGTATCACCGAGGAGACGGGGACGCTCTCCCTATCATAGAATGTGCTCGCCACGTCGGCCTGGAGGGGGATGGACTGGAGCGTCTGCGTGACGATCTTCCGCTCGGCCTTCTCGACCAGCGGGTTCGGGATGCGGTAGGTGAGGAAGATGTCGCGCCCGAAGACGTTGTCCATGAAGTAGTCGGGGTACTTGCTGAGGAGCTTCCTGACGACGTTTGTGTCGACGTCCTTCCCCTCGGAGTCCCACATGACCTCGCTGCATGCGAGCTTGCTGAAGGCGATGTACGCCTCGTCGAGCTCGGTCTCTCCCTCGATCACCCCGTTGGTGGACGACGCCCAGGGGGGCGTGTTCGCGTTGTCGGGGTGCTGCGTCGTCATCGTCTTGGGGATGAATCTTTTCTCGTCGACCAAGTTGTGCTAAGCGGGCGACGGTCTCCGTGAGAGATTATTAATGTTAGACGGAGAACGGCGTTGGCCGTCCCCCTTCCAGAGTGAGAGCGGCCAACTCGTTATATATCGCGAACGAGCGGAGAGAACCCATGCCCACGAAGTACGACGTCGTCAAGCAGACGAAGGCGCCCATGAGCAAGGCAATCGACTACTACTCGCACCCAGAGAACCTGCCGAAGGTGCACCCGGACTTTGTGAAGGACGTCAAGATAATCAGCAGGGACGGCAACACCATCAAGCTCGAGCAGCAGATGGAGATGATGGGAAGGAAGCTGAAGGCCGTCAACACGATGGCGTGGGACAGCGCCAACAACAAGTTCGAGGTCGACACGCTGGAGGGCGACGGCAAGGGCAGCAAGATAACGATCGCAGTTGAAGCAGATCCCGTCGGGGACGGAGATGCACTACTGGGCGGAGATGGAGTTCGGGGCCCTCGGCTTCTTCATCAAGGGGCGGGCCAAGGACTCCTTCGTGAAGGTCGCCGACGAGGACGCGAAAGCCCTCGACGCGATGTAGAAGCGAGCGGATTCGAGCGCGGCTGCGCATGATTAATAATACCACTCTGAAGTGGTAATCCCTCCATGAGACTCGCTCTTGGGTTCAACCCGGTCTTCCCCGTCAGGGAGATGACGAAGCTCGCGCTAGGGGCGGAGGCGAAGGGCTACGAGTCGATATGGATCCACGAGAGCCTCTACCAGAGGGACGTCATCACCTACCTCGCCTCCATCCTCGCGTCCACGAAGCGGATCAAGGCCGCCTCGGGCGCCATCAACACGTTCACGAGGCACCCCGTCACGACCGCGACCACGTTCGCGAACCTCGCCGAGCTCTCGGAGGGGCGCGCCATCCTGGGCCTGGGGTTGGGGAGCTTCCCCACGATCCCGCTCATCGGCTACAAGATATTCCCCGCGAGCGAGACGAAGCCCCTGAGGAGGATGAAGGAGTACGTCAACGTCCTTCGGGCCGTCTGGTCGGGGCAGAAGGTCAGCTTCAAGGGGAGCGTCTTCACGGTCAACGACCTCGAGCTCGGCTTCAAGATGACCCACCAGGTCCCCCTCTACCTCGCCTCGCTCTTCCCCATGACGCTGAAGTTCGCAGGCAGGTCGGCGGACGGCGCGATTCTCTCGCCCACCCTCGCCACGGTCGAGGCGACGGCGCGGATGGCCAACTTCGTCAAGGAGGGCGAGACGGCCGGAAACAGGAAGGTCGAGAGGGTCTCGTACATGATGACGAGCCTCGACCCTGACGTGAAGGCGGCCAGGGAGACGGTGAAGAAGTTCTACTTCTTCCTCTACCAGCTCAGCGACGTCCTTCCTCCCAACACCCTGGAGAAATACGGGGTTACCGAGGAGCGGCTCAGACCCATGAAGGAGGCGTGGAAGAAAGGGAACATCGCGGAGGCGAGCCGCCTGGTCCCCGAGGAGGCCGTGGACGCCTTGACCATCGTTGGGACGCCAGACAAGGCGCTGCAGCGCATCGCCGAGTACGCCAAGGTCGGCGTGGACCTTCCGATAATAATGCCGATCGGCAACACCGGCTACGCCATGGACTCGCTGGCCCCGGGTGAGCGGTTGGCTGCATGACGGTCCCGAGACAATCATTCCCGCAAATCCTCTCGAGGTTCGTCAGGCTCCAGTTCGCGCCCGTGATGGTCGGCCCCGTCATCCTCGGGACCGCGGTCGCCTGGCACGCGACCCACGCCTTCGAGCCCGCCCTCTTCGTCCTCACCCTCCTGGGGAGCGTCTCGCTGCTCCTGGCGGCTAACGGCATCGACGACGTCTACGACCAGCTCAACGGGGTCGACGCGACGGCGGATCGCCTCTTCCCCAAGGAGTTCCCCGGCTGGAAGCCCATAACGAGGGGAGTAATCAGCGTGAGGGACGGATTCGTCATCTCCGGGTTCTTCTACGCTCTGAGCGTCGGCATCGGGCTCTACCTCTCCGCGGTCGTCGGGTGGCTCGCGATCGGGATCGCACTCCCAGGCATCCTGCTCAGCTTCTTCTACACGGCACCCCCCTTGAAGCTTGACTATCGCGGACTGGGCCTTGGGGAGCTGTCGATCCTCCTGAGCTTCGGGCCTATCCCCTGCCTGGGTGCCTTCTACGTCCTCACGGGCGGCGTCTCGGTCCTCCCGGTAGCGGCCTCGATCTCGACCGGGTTGCTCACGGTGAACGTCCTCATGATGCACGACCTGATCTTCTTCGAGCCATACAGGCAGGCAGGTAAGCGCTCCCTGGCGGTGGTGCTCGGGGCAAAGAGAACGCAGAGCCTCGTCCTGGCCTTCTCTGCTCTCGCATACCTGACAATAGCGGCGTCGGTCGCGGTGGGTTGGGTTCCTCCCTCCGGCCTACTCTGCTTCGCGGCATCCCCCCTCTTGCTGTGGTCGCGAGCACGGCTTCCGGAAGGCCAGCCGCCGCCCCAGACGTATGCGACGAGGACGATGAGGACGTTCGCGCACACCGTGGCGTTCACGCTCCTCCTGGCGATCGGGCTGTTCTTGGCGTGAGGCCGGCTCGGCTAGCCGATCACGAAGAAGACGAAGATCATCTCGTCCCAGAGGACGTGCGAGACCATCGAAGCGGCCAGGCCCCACCTGAAGTAGACGTATCCCCACACCAGCCCTCCGATGAAGGCCACGAAGATGAGCGAGGGATTCAGGGTCGGGAGGTGGATGCTGCATAGATGGTCGAGGTCAGGAGGACCGAGTTCCTGGTCGAGAGCTTCTTGCTCAGGGCGTGCTGGATGAAGCCCCTCCAGATAGATCTCCTCCGTGGGGCCTATGGGGAAGAGGAGGACGGTGGCGATGAAGGAGGTCGGCTCGGCCCCCTTCAGCGAGTAGACGGAAGAGATCGTCCCCGTGAATTGGGGGAAGCCGCTGAGAACCTGGTAGCCTGACCAGAAGAAGAGATAGAGGAGCACCGCGGAGACGACGCCGACGACGATTCCGAGGGGCGTCGGCTTCAGCGAGAGCTCCTTCCTCCCGACCGCGAGCGCGGTTGCCAGCAGGATGAAGGCCGCGATGGTTATCCTCAGCCAGAAGTTGAGGACCGGGACCTGAAAGGCGAAGAACCAGACGACGTATGCTATCGGGAGTGTGAGAATCGCCCTCCGCGTGTCAAGGGCCAATGGGAGGTGGCTTCGAGGCCGAGCCGATATAAGCTGTGGCTGCTGGTCCGTGATTCTGCCGCGACCGGACTCTGCCTATTCGCGCTTGGAGAGGAACTTGAGCGCTTCGGCGTTGAACTCGGACGGGTTCTCGAGGTGAGGGAAGTGCCTCGAGCCGCTGACCGTCAAGGCCCGGCTGTGGGGGACGGCGCGCGCGACGAGCTCGCCGATGCGCTGGAGCCACACGCGCTCTGCTGACCGTTGATGACGAGCGTCCGGCAGGAGATCTTCCCCGCCTGGGCCTTGAACGGCGGCAGCCTGGTCCTTAGCTCCGCGATGGTCTTGGCGTTGTCCAGCATCATCTCCTTCGCGGAGTCGGGCAGCTCGGCGAACGCTCCTACCCTGTTCTGGATGCCGTCGACGTTCAGCTGGACGGCCTTCTTGGTCTGCCCTGAGTCCAGCGCCTTCAGCGAGGGGACGAGGGAGCCCGACTGGAATCGCCTGGCAGACAGCGCGACCCCGGGGCTGGTTATGAGCAGGGTGAACATCTGTCCCGAGCTGTTCGGGTCCTCCACCAGCAGGGTGGCGATGGCGGGCTCCACGAGGACGAGGGTGCGCACGAGGTCCGGGTGGTCGGCGGCGAGGTACGCGGCCACGAATCCCCCGTAGGAGTGCCCCACCAGGTGGACGGGCGCGATGCCGAGCCTCTCGATCAGGCCCTTGAGGTCGGCCGCGTTCGCCGCCACGGTGCTGTCCGTCACGTCTCCGTCCCTTTGGTTCGGGGCGGCGTATCGCCTGCTGTAGGTCACCGTCGAGTATCTCTGGGAGAACTCGGCGACCTGCGAGCTCCAGGCGCGGTAGTCGGTGGGAATCCCGTGGGAGAACAAGACCGGCTCTCCGCTTCCGGCGCGTTCGTAGTAGAGCGAGACGCCGTCGACATCGATGCTCGGCATTTCGGAAAACTCACGCCCTGCGCCCTATAAGCAGTTCGAGCGCCAGGAAGTTACGGCGCCTGGTCGGGTGATGCAAGCCTTTAATCTGCAGGGGCCGTGTTTTCCGCCGGTGCGAGCCCACAAGTTCGAGGCAACTCTCGTTAGGCCTGAAGGGACGGGGACATGGACGTTCCTGGTGGTCCCCCTCGGGACGAGCGAAGAGTTCGGGACCAGGTCTCAGGTCAGGGTCAAAGGGACGGTCGACGGGCACCCCTTCAGGAGCACCCTGCTCCCGACAGGCGACGGCGGGCACTTCCTGGTGGTCAAGAGCGACATCAGGAGGGCTATCGCCAAGGAGGCGGGAGAGAGGGTGCAGGTGGCGATGGAGCGCGACCCCGAGCCCAGGTCGGTCAGCGCGCCAAACGACCTCCTCAGGGCCATCGAGGCCGACGCGAAGGCGAAGGCCGCCTTCGAAAGGATGGCCTACAGCCATCGGAAGGCGTACGTGGACTGGATCGAGCAGGCGAAGAGGCCGGAGACGCGCGAGAGTCGAATCAGGAAGGCCGTCGGCATGATCGCGAAGGGCTCGAGGGCTGCGTAGAAGACAGTGGCCGGGTCAGTCCGGCTGCGACGGCGCCTCGGGGACGAGCGATATGCGGATCCCGTCTGGGTCGCTCACCACGAAGCCTCCGCCCTCTGAGCGGGCGCCCGGAATCCTTCGCGCCACCCCCTTCAAGACTGGCCCCGGCAGGCACGACGACCTTGAGCTCGTCCAGTCCTGCGTCTCCGTCTTCGTGGGGCGTCCCACCGAGGCTGTGCCAGGTGTTGAGCCCGAGGTGATGGTGGTATCCTCCAGCCGAGAGGAACGCCGCGCCCATCTGCGGGACGTGCATCATTATCTCCAAACCGAGCTTCTCGTGGTAGAACTTCACCGACCTCTCGAGGTCGGTCACCCTCAGGTGCAAGTGCCCGATCTTCGCCCCCGCGGGGAAGGCCGCGGGCTTCCCTCGGGCGCCTTCCTCTGCCGAGCTCGCCGAGGAGCGACTCGAAGTCCAGGGGCTGGCTCATCGGGGCCATGAGCGAGACGTCCCCCGTGGCCGCTATGCGCTCCGATATCTTCCTCCAGTCAGACCAGGTGCTTCTTGGCCTGTCCGCGTAGATCTCCATCCCGTTCCCCTCGACGTCGTGGAGGTAGAGGGACTCGCTCACCTGGTGGTCGGCGAAGCCTTCGTAGGCCACGCCCGAGCTCCCTATCGCCAGGAACGTCGAGGCGAGGCTTCTCCTGTCCGGGACGAGTGCCGCGTAGTGGTAGAGCCCCGCGAAGTCGCTCGGGGCCTGCCTCGCCTTCGGGTCCTCCCTCAGCGTCAACAGAGCTGGGCCGGGGGCGCGCGCGAATCCTAGGTCGACCGTCCTGAGGCCCGACACGCCGTCCTCGATCACCCTCGGAGTTAGGCCTAGGCGACCCACATAGAAGTCGAGCATCGGCCGCAGGCGCCTCACCCGTAGGGTCGGCGCCCCGAGGCTCATCCCTTCGTCCATCACGAAAGGCGCGAGCTCGGCGGCAGGGCGGGTCGAGAGCTTGGAGTCCAACTTTCCCATCTCCGAGGCTACTGGCCCACGCCCAGGGTGTTCCCTATCCCGGCCAGGAGGACGGCCTCGCCGTCCTTCGTCCTCTCCTGGATTATCCTCTTGACGAGGCTCACCGCCCTTTCCGCACCGTCGGCAATCTCCTTCTTCATGGACGCCATCACGTCGAGGTCGCCCTCCTTCACCAGGACGGCGTAGACCGGTATGTTGTGCTTCGTCGCCACCTCCTCTATCTGGAACTTCTCGACGCCCAAGCCTCCTATCGCGGCGCCGACGCCCTCCGCCACCTCTCCCGTCTCCTCGCCTTCGAGCTTGGCCGCCGCGTCCACCATGATGATCGCCTTGAGGGGGACTTTCATCTCCTCCACGAGGCGCCGGATCCCGACTCCGGGCTGGCCGACGTACCCCATCGGCCCCTCCGCCTTCAGCACGTAGAGCGTCCGGCCCTCGAAGGTGGTCGTGCCCACGACGGTGTCCTTGGCGACGGTCTGCTTGGGCACCTCGCCGATGAACTTGGAAGCGACCAGCGGCCCCACCCCGTCGCCGATGGGCATCCCGGTCTTGACCGAGTCCATCGCCTTTGACATCGCGTTGGCCTGTTCCATTATCTGCGGGAGGCTCATCTGCAGCTGCATGAGCGCCATGGGAGAGCTGGTCTTCTTGCCGAGAAGGTAGTAGTGCCTGACGACCTTGTGGATGCTGTTCAGGCCGCTCGCCAGCTCGAGCATGTTCTGCGCCACGGAAAGGGAGACCGCGTCGGCTCCGCCGATGATGCTCTTGATCTCCGCCCTCGCCCGGTCGTCGCTGGTGTCAGCGATGTGCTCGATCTTCCCGATGATCCCGGCCGGGTCCATGTCCACCGGCATTATCGTGACGTAGTCCAAGAAACGGTCTACCTTCTCGCCGACGTCGCCCGCCGGGGAGCCCTTGGAGTTGAAGTAGTCCACGACGTCCCTCTTTGCCTTGTCCCTCATCGACTCGAGACGGCCGAGCGACTTGCCGACGCTGTTGATTGAGAGGCGCGACTGGATCCTCCCGCCGTAGAATATGAAGACGAAAACGAAGGCGTAGTAGGCGTAGCTGATGATGGCTGCCCAGGCTGATGCCTCCGAGCGGGCTAGACAACCCCACGACCTCCCGCCTCTCGACGCTGGGTCACGGCCCGCGAACCCCCGCCATCAGAGAAGGCAACCATCCGATTTCGCCTGAAGAGATAGTATGGGACGTCCAATATAAGGATAGTGGTATTGGTCACCCCATATCCTTATAATTGCGGAGGCGAATGTCACGCACGGTCCTCAGAGATGAAGATGGTGAAGCAAGACGGAGGAGAGGAGATGTGCGACATGCGCGGCATGCTTTCATTCACCATCCTTTGGCTGCTGTCAAGGCGACCGATGTACGGGCAGGAGCTCGCTACGGAGATAGGGAACCGGAGGGGAGACAAGCCCAATCCTGGGACGATATACCCGGCGCTCAAGGAGCTGGCCGCCCGTCGGCTGATAGTGGCGAACCAGCAGGGGCGAAACTCCGTCTACGAGCTCACGAGGGAGGGGGAGGCCACCTTGGAGAGGTCCATGCAGTACTTCGAGAAGGCCTACGGGGACATCTTCAACGAGATGAGGCAGGTCCCGCCGGGCGCTGCCAAGATCCGGGCGAGCGCGGTCTTCCGGCGGACGCCCAGCAAGAGAGTGACCCGTCTTTGGCACGCGATGCATTCGCGGCCCGCTCAGTCGACTTGGATGGAGGCTGGTCGAGTTGCCAGACAATGAGATCGAGATAGCCAACCTGACCAAGACGTACGGAAAGGTCGTGGCACTGAACGGCGTCTCGCTCGAGGTCGGCGCGGGAGAGATCCTCGGCCTCCTCGGGCCGAACGGCGCGGGGAAGAGCACCCTGATGAAGATAGTCGTGGGGATCCTGCGTCCCACGACGGGCTACGTCAGGGTGGGCGGGAGCGACATCGCGAAGGAGCCGGAGGCCGCGAAGAGGAACGTCGGCTACCTCCCGGAGAACCCGTCGCTCTACACCGGGCTGACCGTGAGCGAGTTCCTGAGGTTCCTCGGGAAGATCAGGGACGTTCCCGACGACGCTCTGCAGGACAAGATCTCTGAGGCGCTGATGACCTTCTCGCTAGAGGAGAAGGCCGACGCGCTGCTGGGCGCGCTCTCGAAGGGGATGAAGCAGAAGGTCGCCCTCATCGCCGCGACGCTTCACGACCCGAAGGTCCTGGTCCTCGACGAGCCGCTCACGGCCCTCGACCCCAAGACCCAGGTCTTCGTCAACAGCTGGATTGCTTCACAGGGCAAGAAGGGGACCACCGTGCTCCTCTCGACGCACAACCTCGAGATCGCCCAGGACCACGCCACCAGGATCGCGATAATCGACAAGGGCAGCATAATAGCCCTGGGAGCGCTCGACAGCCTCCGCAAGATGGCCGACGCGGGCAAGGACGCGAGGCTCGACGAGGTCTTCCTCAAGCTCACCGCCGAGACCGGCGTAGCCGCAAGGCGCCATGGAGAACTGACCCCTTGAATAGCTGGAGCGCCGTCGCGACCCTCGTCCGCTACTGGATGAAGGGCCGGTTCACCAGGGCCATCGCTGTCTGGATGCTCCTCGGGGAGGCCTTCGCCTTGGTCTTCGTCCTCTTCGTCGGAGGGACCGTTCCTCTCCTTCTCCTCGAGGTTCAGCCTCGGCAGCAGGCATCTCCGACACCAGCCTGAGCCTGATCTTCGCTTTCTTCCTCGTGGGCCTCATCCAGAGCGGGTTCAACGGGAGCGGCCTCCCGGTCTCCTCGGCTGACGTCGACTACGTCTTCACGTCTCCGGTGAGGCCGCGCGAGGTCTTCGCGGCGAAGGTGCTGATGAACTCCGTGACGACCGTCGCTCCTGTCGTTTCCGCCGATCCTCGCCCTCTACCTCAGGTTCGCCGAGTCCTACGGGACCCCGTTGCTTCCGCCGTCCTGGCAGGGATGGTGACGCTCGCGTTCTTCGTCATGGGCCTGTTCCTCAGCGCCGACATCACCCTCTCGCTCAACTCGAGGCTCGGGCCCAGGCTCAGGCTCTTCAGGAACGGCCTGATGGCCGCGGTGATAGTCGTCAGCCTCGTCCCGATCACTCTCCTGATCCCTGGAGCGCCTCCCATCCTGGGAGAGGTCGTCGACGTCCTGCCGAGCGGGCTGGCGGCCAGGGTGAGCTTCGGCCTCGTGAGCGGCGCGCGTTGGACGCCGGGTCGGGGCTCGCGCTCGCTGGCCCTCGGCGCGTGGTTCGTCGGCCTCCTCGGCCTGGGGGTGAGGATGTCGCGGGCGCAGTTCTACGAGGTGCTCCGGCTGGAGACGCAGACTCGTTCGACCGGGGACGAAGCGGGGAAGAGGGCTCGTCGAGCTCGAGACGAGTGGGAGGTCGGTCTGGTCGGTCGTGAGGGCGAAGGAGAGGGTGATGATGAGCAGGACGAAGGAGACGCGGAGCATGCTGATCAACACGCTCTTCCTCGCCGGCTTCATGGTCATCTACTCCCTCTCGGGGGTCTTCCAGTCGTCGCCGACCTCGTTCCTGTTCATCCTCTTCATCATCGGCTCCTTCGGGTCGGGGACGGCCGCCAGATGGCTGGAGAAGGAGAGGCTCTGGATAATCAAGACCTCCCCTCTTGACCTGACGCGCTACGTCAAGCGAGGCCTATCGCGCCAGGGTCACGCCGCTGCTGCTCCTCCTGTCGCCCGTCGCGGTGGCCGTCGGCGCCCCGCTCATTCTGAGCGACCTGAAGCGCCCGTCCTCCCTGCTTCCCGTGAGCCTCTCCCTCCCAGGCGCGCTCGAGGTCGCGGCGATAATGATGGCGGGAGGGATGTACTTCGCGGCGAAGTACGGTCAGAGCACGTCGGACGACCTGCTTCTCGCGCAAGGGCAGGACCTGACCGACGTGAAGAGGTTCCTCTACCAGACGGTCATCAACCTGCTCCTGGTCTCGCCGATCATGGCGCTCGTGCTGGCAGCGGGACCGATGGAGGTGGCTCTCGGCGCCTCGGCGCTGGTGCCTCTCTCCGTCGCCCTCCTCGGTCTCGCCCTCGCCTACACGGTCCTCATCTTGGACTACCTCCTCTCGGCCGCGGGGAGGTCGCTTGGCGCGAGGGAGGACCTTTGAGGCAAGCGGGCGGCTATGGCCGAATAGGCTTATAGCGTGTGCACGACATTGTCTAGTGGTCGCCACGCATGGTCCACCTCTTCCTGATCTGGTATTTCGTGCTCGGATTCCTGCTGGGAAACGGCGTCCCGCACTTCACATTCGGCGCGGCGGGGAAGGTCTTCCGGAGCCCCTTCGGGCAGAGGTCGTCACCGCGGACCAACGTCCTCTGGGGCCTTTCGAACTTCATCGGAGCGACGATAATAGTGGCAGGTCTGGTGGCCCTCAACCTCTACAGCATGTACTCCCTCGTCGCAATGATGGCCGGCTTCTGGCTGATGATGCTGATGTTCGGGACCGGGATAAAGCGCTTCCTCAACGAAGGGGAGCAGAAGCCCGCTCCAGCGCCTGCCTGACTAGCCTAGCCCAGGCCGTTGGCGACCTGATTCCGGGCTGGCCTTCCGTCTCGTCTCCTTGATCGCCTCTTCAAAGTCGCGCATCGTGATCGTGAGGTCTCCCGCGCCGGCTCTCCGCCTCCTTCCCGTGTGCCTTGACGAACTGCTTGATCGCGGCGATCGAGGCCGCGTTCGCGGCTGCGGCCAGCTCCGCCCCCGTGTAGCCCTCGGTCATGCTCGGCGAGCTTCGTGATGTCGACGTCCTTGGCGAGGGGCTTCTTCTTCGTGTGTATCTTGAGTATCTCGATCCTGCCCTCCTTGTCGGGCGGCGGGATGCGCAGGAGCTTGTCGAACCTGCCGGGCCGCAGCAGCGCCTCGTCGATGATGTCCGGCCTGTTCGTCGCGCCCAGCACGACCACGCCCTTCAGCTCCTCGAGCCCGTCCATCTCGGTCAGGAGCTGGCTGACCACGCGCTCGGTCACCTGGCTGTCGGTCTCCCCCGACTTCCTCCTCGGGGCTATCGCGTCGACCTCGTCGAAGAAGATGACGCACGGGGCTGCGGCGCGGGCCTTCCTGAAGACCTCCCTCACGCCCTTCTCGGACTCCCCGACCCACTTCGAGATGAGCTCGGGCCCCTTGATGCTGATGAAGTTCGCCTCGCTCTCGTTCGCGACGGCCTTCGCTATCAGGGTCTTCCCCGTCCCCGGCGGGCCGTAGAGCAGTATCCCCTTGGGAGGCTTGACGTCTCCCTTCGCGAAGAGCTTGCCGTACTTGAGCGGCCACTCGACCGCCTCGGTCAGCTCCTCCTTCACGGCGGTCAGGCCGCCGATGTCCTCCCACTTCACGTTCGGGACCTGCACCAGCACCTCCCTCATCGCGGAGGGCTGGACGTCCCGCAGCGCGTCCTGGAAGTCCTGCATCTTCACCTTGATCTTGTTGAGCGTCTTCGCTGGGACCTTGGTCTCGTCCATGCTTATCTCGGGGATGACCCTCCTCACGGCGAGGATCGCGGCCTCCTTGGCGAGCGCCTGGAGGTCGGCCCCGACGAACCCGTGGGTGACCCTCGCCATCTCCTCGAGCTTCACGTCGGGCTCCATGCGGCATCCCCCTCGTGTGGATCTGCAGGATCTCGAGGCGGCTCTTCTCGTCCGGTATCCCGATCTCGATCTCCCTGTCGAACCTGCCCGGGGCGCCTAAGCGCGGGGTCGAGCGCGTCAGGCCTGTTGGTCGCGGCTATCACGACGACCTTCCCGCGCGACTCGAGCCCGTCCATCAGGGTGAGCAGCTGGGAGACGATCCTCTTCTCCAGCTCTCCCGAGACCTCCTCCCTCTTCGGGGCGATCGAGTCTATCTCGTCGATGAAGATTATGCTCGGGGCGTTCTCCTGCGCCTCCTTGAAGATCCCCCTGAGCCTCTCCTCGCTCTCCCCGTAGTACTTGCCCATGATCTCGGGGCCCGCGATCGAGTAGAAGTTGGAGTTGGTCTCGTTCGCGACCGCCTTTGCGAGCAGGGTCTTCCCCGTCCCGGGCGGGCCGTAGAGCAGGACGCCCTTGGGCGCCTCTATCCCCACGCGCTCGAAGATCTCCGGATGCCTCAGCGGGAGCTCTATCATCTCGCGGATCTTCTGGATCTCCTTTGTGAGCCCTCCGAGGTCCTCGTAGGTGATGCGCGGGACGCCTGTGTTCGAGGGGCTTGTGCATCGTCCCGAGCCTGAACCGTGGTCTCGAGCGTGACCACGACCGCGCCAGAAGGCGAGGTCGAGTCCACCACAAAGTCGATCTTCTTGCCCATTATGCTGAACGGGAGGGAGTCTCCCTTGGTCATCACCCGGTTCTCCAGGATCTCGGGGAAGGCCTCCTCCAGCCCTTCGACGCTCAGCTGCTCGGTGGGGGCGAGGACGACCTCCTGCGCCTCCTTGGCGTTTGCGGGTGCGATCGAGACCGTGTCGTCGATGCCGACCCCGAGGTTGTTCCTGGTGTAGCCGTCGATGCGGATCAGTCCCCTGCCGTAGTCCTCGGGGTAGCCCGTCCACACCACGGCGTGGCTCTTCTTGCCCTTGCCAGTGATCTCGATGACGTCCCCCGGGGACAGCCCGAGGCTCTCCATCACCTTGGGGTCCATGGCTGCCAGGCCCGCGTCCGACTAGCGTCGAACTGGTCTCGGCCACACGAAGGCGCGGGTCCTTCTGCACGGAGGTCATCGGCAAATCGGAAAGATAAAAACAGTGCTAGGGTCTTTCGCAGGGGGCTGCGTCGAGATGAAGAAGACATCGAAGGGAGGGCAGCTCGCGTTCGTGGTCCAGAAGCACAGGGCGACTTCGCTGCACTACGACTTTCGGCTCGAGATTGGAGGGGTGATGCCGTCGTGGTCGGTCCCGAAGGGGCCGTCGCTCGACAGCGGGGTCAGGCGCCTCGCGATGCCGACCTCCGACCACCTGATGGAGTATCGGCACTTCGAGGGCGTGCTCAAGGGCGAGTACGGGGCAGGACCGGTCATGATCTGGGACGAGGGGACCTACGACCCCGAGGTCGAGGTGAGCAAGGGGGTAAGGAGGGAGGTCGTGAATAAGGAGGAGGCCGAGATGGTCGCTAGGAAGAGCCTGGAGGAAGGGAACCTGAAGTTCCGGCTCTACGGCAAGAAGCTGCATGGCTCCTTCGCGCTCGTACGCACTGCCGGGTTTGGCGGGAAGGAATCTTGGCTGCTAATCAAGCATCGCGACGAGTACTCGCAGCCCGGATACGACGCGAACGACTATGACTTCTCCGCGGTCAGCAAGAAGACCCTCGCCCAGATAGCCGGCCAGGACGAGCTGCCCGGCCCCTCAGGACGGCTTGAATCGGAAGAGAAGGAGCGAGTTGCTGATCACCGTGACCGAGCTGATGGCCATCGCTCCGGCCGCTAGGAAGGGCAGGACGTCGTAGACCTGGGCGCCGAAGAAGGGCACCAAGCGCTCCCGCGGCGACGGGGATCAGGACGACGTTGTAGGCGAAAGCCCAGAACAGGTTCTGCTTGATCTTCGAGAGCGTCTTCCGGCTGAGCTTGATCGCGGTCGCCACGTTCCGGAGGTCGTCCTTGATCAGCACGATCCCTCCCGTCTCCTTCGCGATGTCGGTCCCGCTGCCGATCGCTATCCCGACGTCCGCCTTGGCCAGCGCAGGCGCGTCGTTGATGCCATCCCCGACCATGGCGACCACCCTCCCTTCCTTTTGCAGAGACTCGATCTTCTCCTCCTTCTGCTGCGGGAGAACCTCGGCGACAAACTTCTCGATGCCTATCTTCTGAGCGATGGCGGCCGCCGTCCGAGAGTTGTCTCCAGTCAGCATCACCACCTGAACTCCCATTCCCTTCAGGGCTTCCACAGTCGCCTTCGCTGAAGGCTTCACCGTATCCGCGACGGCGATGATCCCTCCGACCTTGCCGTCCAGAGACTACGACCACTGGCGGTCTTTCCTTCCTCCTCAAGCTTTCTCAGCTCCGTCTCCACGGCGGAGAGATCTCACTCCATTCTCCATGATGAGCCGCCTGTTCCCGAGCAGGACCATCTTGCCGTCCACTCTTGCCTTGACGCCTTTTCCGGCGATTGCCTCGAAGTCCTAGCGGGTCGGACACACCGATGGAACGGCTCTTCGCCTCGTTCGACTATGGCCTCTCCCAGCGGGTGCTCGGAACCCTTCTCGACGGAGGCCGCTAGACGCAGAAGCTCGTCTGAGCTGAGCCCTGTCGGTTGCAACGATGTCCGTGACCGAGGGTCTTCCTAACAGTGAGGGTGCCCGTCTTGTCGAAGATCACCGTGTCGACCTTGCTGGCGAGCTCCAGGTACTCGCCTCCCTTGATCAGGACTCCGCTCTGTGCGCCCTTGCTCGTCCCCACAAGGAGCGCTGCGGGTGTGGCGATGCCTAGGGCGCACGGACAAGATATCACCACGACCGAGACGAAGACGAGCATGGAGAAGCCGAGGCCGATGTGGCCGAGGTAGTACCAGGATAGGCTGGCAACAGTCGCGGCCGCGATTACCACCGGGACGAAATACGAAGCAATCTTGTCCGCGAGCCGCTGGATTGGGCGCCTTTCCGACCTGGGCCTCCTCCACGAGCTTGACGATCTGGGAGAGGGCCGTGTCCTGGCCCACCTTGTCCGCCTTCAGCTTCAGGAGGCCGGACCTGTTGATCGTCGCCCCTATCACCTCGTCCCCCACCGACTTCTCGGCGGGCATGCTCTCACCCGTGATCATGGATTCGTCGACGGCCGACCTTCCCTCCACGATTATCGCGTCCACGGGTATCTTCTCGCCAGGCCTGACCACTAGGACGTCTCCGACCTGGACCTGCTCTATCGGGAACGTCGACCTCCGCGCCGGTCTCGTCGAGCTTGTGAGCCACGGTAGGTTGAAGCTCGACGAGCTTCCTCACCGCCGCCGAGGCCCTGCTCTTCGTCACGTGCTCGAGATACCGGCCAGCCAGTATCAGGGTGATTATGATCGCGGACGTGTCGAAGTAGACGCCCGAGGAAGGGAAGAAGCCCGGGGCGAAGGTGACCACCGTCGAGTAGGCCCACGCCGCAGAAGTGCCGAGCGCGATGAGCACGTCCATGTTCCCCATCCTGTTCTTGATGCTGTCGTAGGTCCCTCCGTAGAACCTCCATCCGACGACGAACTGGATAGGCGTGTCGAGAGCGAAGAGGACGTAGTTGGAGGACTGCGCGGGCAAGGGAGAGGCATAGGTGAAGAGCAGAATCGGAATAGAAAGCAACGCCGATGCCAGGACTTCGATCTTGAGCTTTCGCAGCTCCTTCTCAGGGGCGAGGAACTCGCGCATACAGTTCTCGCTGCAGAAGTAGTAGGTCACCCCCTCGACCTCGGCCTTCAGCTCCGCTGTGGCCTCGTCTACGAACATCCCGCAGATTGGATCGGCCGCTACGTTGTCCACCCACCCAATGGAGCCGTCGGCATGATTCGGTTTCGGGTTGGTTGCCTTTAAGCTAAAGTCTTGAAACCGGTTTCAACGCACTACCAATGCCGTCACTGGGTGTATCGGCAAATCAGCTTTATCGAAGCTCGTTCTCGATATTCTCGCAGAAAAGCATGGAAAACGGCTAGACGGCTAGAAGCGATTTACATCAAAGTTATCCTATCCTTGTAAGCATAGATGATCGGCATACCGGCGCGTCCTAGAGCCTTCTCAAACTCGGCGTCTGGACCGATACTGTGTGAGTAGGGGCTCTCGACGAACCAATATTCAAGCCTGGCTGTGTAACCGTTGTCGCGAAGGAAGAGCATTTGACGCAACTGTGCCCGGATGCGCGGCAGGGACCACCTAGCCATGCCGGTCTTCACTTCCCGGATTACGTCTCCAGGCCCCCTCAAATCTGGTCTAATCGTTCCAATCGGAGTGCTTATTGGTTTGGCGGTTTCACTTCGCGTGAGTTTCCGTACAAATTCCCTGCCAAGGTTTCCGCTGTTCACACTGTGGAGGCCACGATGATAACTGGTTTCCCACCAATCCGGCATATCGGTACGCGCCCTAGTCCGTTTTCCTGCGCCGGAAATGAGTTCTTCCAACCGTCTAGCAGTCCCTCTTCTCCAGCCAAGAATAAATGCGCAAATGCCCGGGATCTATGAAGCGCGCCTATTGAAAATGCAAGTTTTGATATACTCGGAGGATCGGCGGAGCATAGTCAAGAAATCGTGATGAAAGACCCAGTCTGCGGGATGATGGTGGACGAAAGGAAGACGAAGCTGAAGTCTGAGCACGAAGGCAAGACGTTCTACTTTTGCTCGACGGCCTGCAAGACCGCCTTCGACAAGGACCCGCACAAGTACGGTCATCCGAAGTAGCACCGCACCGACCTGCCCACGGCGCCTTGCTCACTCTTTGGGGCTCGTGTTCACCCCTTGATGGGGAAGCAACTAGACATCCGACCGAAAACGGGTCTATTGAGTCAGGCTGTCAGGTAGTGACGATTTCCCCGTACATGCCACCATCGGCATGGCCCGGATAGGTGCAGAGGTACCAAAGGTTCGCGTTGCTCGGGACCGAGATGTTGTAGGAGTAGATCGGCGCCCAGCCGCTGGCATAGTTGGCTGGACTGAGAACTGGCATCATGTACAGGAATCCGCCCGAGCCCCACATCATGCCCTGCATGGTCATGTAAGGATACGGAGGGGCGATCGTGGAGACGACGAAGTCGTGGTACATGTCGTTGTCCAGATTCACGATGGTGACCTTGACGCTCGCGCCCTTTGGGATGTACAAGGTGGGGTCGATTAGCCCGCCTATGACGAAGACATCGTCCTTTGCGTAAGATGGCGGCTGCATTCCCGTCAGGCTGGTTGCGTCCTCGGGCATGGTTGCGAAGGCGATGAGGTTGATGTTCCGCGAGGTGAAGGTTATGGAGTTGGTGGTTTGTGAGACGTTCGCGCTTGGCAGCGGTGTCTTCAGCAGAGTCGTGGCATCGCTGATGGAGATCGTCCCTGGCGGAAGAGCGGTGGAAGAGGAGGTGCTGGACGCGTTATAAGACGCAGTGGCCGTGCTGGAGCCTGTCCCGGTCGTCGTGACTATCTTTCCGTACATGCCGCCCTCGGCGTGTCCCGGATAGGTGCACAGGTACCACAGGCTCCCGTAATTCGGAATCGTGGCTGTATACGAGTACGTGGACGCCCAGCCAGCGCCGTAGTTGGCGGGGCTGAGGACAGACATCATGTAGAGGAAGCCTCCGGATCCGGCCCCGTACTCGCCGCCCATCATGCCTTGTCCGTATCCTCCTCCCACCATGTACTGAGCCATAGTGGACGGATACGGTGGAGCGACCGTGGAGACGACGAAGTCGTGGTACATGCTGTTGGCCATATTGACGATTGTGAACCTCACGCTCGCCCCGTTCTGGAAGTTGAGAGTTGGATCGATCATCCCTCCTATCACAAAGACATCGCCCTGCGAATACGAGGGCGGGTGCATCCCGGTGATGCTCGTCGCGTTTTGAGGAGCAATCGCGAACGCCGTTACGCTGACGTTGGGCGAGCTGAATGCAATGGAGTCGGTGCTTTGCGAGACGCTCGCGCCTGCCAGCGGCGTCCGCATTAGTGCCATGGCATCGCTGATGGAAACATTCTCGCTCGACGGGCCCGGGGCGGATGGGCTGGTGCTTGATGTTGTCACGCTGCTAGTGGAACCTGTTCCGCTGCTGGATAGCGTGCTACTGCTTGCCCCTGCCCTGGCGCCACCGCCTCCCAGAGTATACGCGCCGTAGGCAGCAACTGAGGCGATGGCGATGATTATTATGACGACCACTGCAAAGATGGAATTGGAGACTCCGTGCTCCGCCTTTATCCCGAGAAGCCTAGCGCGCGTGTTCGATGCTCTAGCTCGCTTCATCAATCGTCCCATTCCCCACAGTCTCTGTTTTTCTCCGCATCCGACACTCCATTACGCCTTTCTTGTCTGGAAGCACGCGAGGCATAAATGCACTCATACGATTCTCAGAAGCGGGAACTAGCCTTTGGATAGGGCCATCAGGAATCACGAGACTCGTCACCGTGCCAAAGTGGTTTGAACTCTGAAGCTCCTTTAGACAACCCGTTGACTGAACGGAACAAGCCCGCTGGCTCTCGAGAAAGAAGGTCGGGAAGGAGGCCATGACTTCGATCAGGACCTCCTACCGTTAACAGTTACCGTTCCAACCATGCTGGGGTGGACGTCGGAGTAGGAGGTGAATGTGCCTGGCACGCTGAAGTGTAGCTGAGCTCTGCATGTGGTTGAGCTCGTGCGAGTCGAAGAGGTTCGTCGGAGCTTGCTCCGTTCCGGCAGTGACGGTGTGCTGGACAAAGTCCATGTTCACCCACGTCACTGGGCATGGTTCCAGTAGTTGCCCATGGACTGGGCGAACTGGGTCATCATGCCTCCGAAGCTACCCATGATCCCGCCGTATCCTCCACCCATCACGCCTCCTGGATAGACCGCCCCGCCATACCCTCCCATCATCCCTCCAAGGTAGCCAGGGGCGCCGGTGACGCTGCCAGCGTTAGCGCCCTGTGGCGGCGCCGCACTCGAAATCGACCTTCCGCCCATCATCCCGCCTTCGTATCCCGACGCGCCCGAAACGCTGCTGGAGTACGTACTCTGCTGGTGCGCCGTCTGCCCCATCATTCCGTAGGCCGCCCCCGCCGAAATAACAAGGACGATTGCGACCCCTAGTCCCAACATCACCGTGTTTCTGCTGTCCATTTCTTTCGCCTCTGGCAGCAGTATGCGCCGGCAGGGGTATGGTAGTTCGCTGAAACGAAACAGTGAAACCGTTTCAGCGGCCTTTTGGATGCTGTTTCTTCCAAATCCTTCAAGTATCGAAGGGTAATTCGCTAAATCACGGAGTCTTGCGGTCTTTCAAGTCCGCCTTGAGCCAGGGAGTCAGGGAAACCTCGTTCGTGTTCCCGCTCTTCACCGCCGTGGCTATCCCTCTTTCCACGAAGCGAGAGACGATTCTGTGAGTCTTGAGCTTGCTCAGGCCTGATTCCTTGACTATGAGCTTCTGGAGACGCGTCCCATCGTGTGTGGCTAGGATGTCCAACACCTTCCGCTCTTCGGGTTTCGAGGTTCGGATCACGGTTTCCCAACTCTCCTTCGCGACGGATGGAGCTAAATTGGCGCGAGCATCAATCGCTTGCTCGGGAGCAGCGTTCTTGATCTCTGGGTAGGCTAGATAGTAGGCGAGCCCAAAGACTCCTACCGCGATAAGGACGAAGAGCGTCACGATGGAAGTCGAGACGTAGCCGGGCATCGGCGCGACCGTGCCCTGGGCGTATTGGTTCCCCATCATCTGCCCCATGAGTTCCGACATCGAGCCATTTCCCCCCTGGTATGACAAGAGATACCAGGCAACGACCAGGAGGAGGGCTGCCGCGGAGGACGCCAAGACTGCGACGAAGAGGCCGATGCGCCTCATGTCTCTTACTCCCTTGAGCCACCTCATATGCATTTCATGGTTATTCCTAGTCCTCGATGCACCGTTAAGGTGCCAGACATCCAGCCTGTTGTGGGCATGGCTCCTGACAGGCCGTTCGCCCCAAGTGACGCCAGGCGCGACGCCAGGCGGGATGACGTGTCGCCCAGATCCAACAGTTCGTCTACTTTCCAGCATTTCCCTTAAAGGGAGGTGGGCTCCGGCGCAGATTCCATGCTCGAAGGCAAGACCTGCCTGGTCACCGGGGCCAACTCAGGCATGGGCAAGGAGACCGCGCTGGCGCTGGCGCAGATGAAGGCCACCGTGGTAATGGTCTGCCGCAACAAGGACAAGGGGGACGCCGCTAGGCGAGAGATCTCGAAAGAGTCGGGAAACGAGTCCGTCGACCTGCTGCTCAGCGACCTGTCCTCCCTCGCGGAGGTGCGCACGCTCGCCGCTGAGATCCGGAACCGCTACGCCAGGCTCCACGTCCTGGTCAACAACGCCGGGGTCTTCAGCTTCTCGGGCAGGACCGTCGACGGCTACGAGACCACCTTCGCCGTTGACTATCTCGCCCCGTTCCTCCTCACGAACCTCCTGCTCGAGCTTCTAGAGGCAAACGCCCCTTCTCGCGTCGTCAACGTCTCCTCGGTGGCGCACTTCAACGGGCACATCGACTTGGCCGCGATAGAGAAGAAGGAGACGCCCTCGGGGTGGGGCGCCTACTCGAACTCGAAGCTGGCGCTCGTGATGTTCACCTACGAGCTCGCCCGGAGGCTCCAGGGGACGGGCGTGACTGCGAACTGCCTTCACCCGGGCGGCGTGGCCACCAACATCTGGAAGGTCCCGACCGCGGTCACAAGGCCGTTCCTGAAGAGCGCGAAAGAAGGAGCCGAGACTTCAATCTACCTGGCGTCCTCACCAGAGGTCGAGGGCGTCTCAGGCAAGTACTTCGAGAACAAGAAGGAGAAGAAGTCGTCGGACGAGTCCTATGACGAGAAGAAGGCGCTCGCGCTGTGGGATGAGACGTCTAGAATCGTCGGGCTTTCGCGTTGACAGGCTCGCTAGGACTTCTTGGCCGCCCGCGCAGTATTCAGGGTGTGGTCGTCCGCCTCGCCCGTGCTGATGTCTATCGCCCTCTCTATCGGGTAGACGAATATCTTCCCGTCGCCGACCTTCTTCGTGCTTGCGCTCTTGACTATGGCGTCGACGACCTTGTCAACGTCGGCGGCGTCCACCACCACGTTCACGATGACGCGGTGGACGACGTCGGTGGTCCACGTCCACCTGCCCCTCACGAAGGACGTGGTGATGATCTTGTCCCTTCCCCTCCCCCTTGCCTCTACCATCGTCACCCCGCTCACGCCGAGGTCCCTCAGCGCCTTGTCGACGCTCGGGAACTTTGAGCTGCTGATTATGGCCTCGATTTGCTTCACGCCTGACTCGGACATGTTGTAAAGTCGGCGACGGTTTCGCCGCAACTATATTTAAGTCTAGTGCGCATTTTTCAAACGTTTAGCTACTTTGTGGCAAATACTGTCAGCCATGTGTATTGGCTTTGATTGTGCCCCTTGCGACGCCGAACACCCGCACGTCACCTTCGCACGGCATCTAGCCGGGCCCTTTCTCGCTCTTTCGTGAAGGTTTGAGGAACGCCACGACGATGATCGCAACTACAAGCAACGCGGCGGTTATCTCGACGTCTATCGGCTGCAGCGTCAGTTGTTTGAAGTTTATCGAGAGCGCATTGTAGAGCGGGGTCAACACGGACTGGCCTATCGAGAGCTCCGCCCCGATCGAGCCCGCTAGCGTCGTGAAGAGCAGCCCGAGGAGAGCCGTGAATACCGCGAGCGCGTACAGCCCCTTCTTCTGCCACATGGTGGGGCCAGACCAGTACCGCATGAAGGCGAACGCAATCCAGAAGAAGAGCGCGGCCAATGCGGTGAATTCCTTGTTGAGGTAGATTGGCTGGCCGACGAGTGTCGAGTATGGCAGGAGGAGATAGCCGGTTATTCCTGAGGCGATGAGGAAGATCACCGCCAGGACAGACCCTGCGTACGCGACGAAATCCGTCCCCTGGCGGACTTCCTCGACTCGGGCCGAAGCGGCCTCCTTGCCTCCTTGACCCACGTCGACGAGGACGCGTAGTGCTATAGCCAAGACGACGAAGACGACGACTCCCGTGTGCAGTTCGACGACGAAGTCGTGCCACGTCAGCATCTGGGTTCCGAGAAACTCCATTCCATTCAGCTCCTCTCATACCTTGCAAGGGCTACCAGGATCAAGACCGAGAACCCTATTGCCATGACGAGAAGTTCCTCGGCGTATGTTGACGCGGTAGTCGGTGCGGTGGTGACGATGGCAGAGGGCGTAGAGCCGGTGGTTGAAGTCGTTGAGTTGGTCGGCGCGCTGGAAGAGGTCGATCCGGTGCCGGTCGTGCTGGTCGCGCTCGTCGAGGAGTATGTCTCGTTGGTTATGGAGAGCACATAGGTCGACATGTCCGTTGCCAGGTGGTCGCCCGGCTGCGTAAACACTCCCACGGCGAATCCAAGTTCGGCCGATGACCCCAGCGTGAAGTTGAAGTCGTACGGCGAGGCGTTGTTCAGCTTGAATGGCCGATAACACTCAGCGGTGTACGCTCCCCCTGTGTAATCCAAACCGCACGTGGTCTGAGTCGTGTAGCCGTCCTGCTCAACGGGGATGGGCGTGAACTCCCCCGTCGAGACGAAGTCGTCGACGCTCCCCTTGAAAGAAGGACTCGCCAGTATCATGATCGTCGGCGTCGAGGGCGCTCCCATGACTGCCGTGTTGTTCTGATGGCCCAGTTCGATGCCGCCGAAGCACGTCGGGCATGCGATCGATTCGCTCCACTGCATGAGGAAAAGCAGGCCCGTGCCGTTCTGCTTGAACGCGTAGGTGAGGCCGGACGAGGAGTCTGTGACAATCGGCGTGTCGCTCCATTCTCCGGGTTGGATGAGCCCGTCAAGCGTGACGGGATGCTGCGACTGGTAGACCTTGACGATGGTGACGGCGCTGGCGGATTGCGGTGAGAAGGCCCCCATCAGGAATGCCAGCGCCAGGAAGGCAGCGAGGACTCCGGGCCTCCGCGACATCAGCGTCGTCCTCATTTGCCTTCGCCGCCCTTGCCTTAGCCCTGAGGTGTCTCTGCGGCCGCGTTCTGGCCGCTGATCTGTCCGAAGACGACGAGCTCGCTGTTGTCTCCGCCGCCAGCCGGATAGAGGGCCCACATTGAGCCGCACTCCCCGTTGCTGTAGAGACGAGGTATCGGATTACCGTCCAAGTCGAGCACCTGTCCCTTTTCGTTGCGCCTTGGCCCTCCCTGCGTGTTCGGCCCCCCAGGCCAGAGCGGAAGCGCGTAGAATGGTGGGGTCGCCAGCGGGATAAGCGTGGACTTGGACCTGCCGAAGTCCGGGTCAACTCCGTTGGCACAGTAGTTGTTGTAGTCGGTTATGGTCGAAGTCAAGACGTCCGGGTCGATGTTCACCTTGATTCCTGCCGGGACGGTCACGGCGTCGTCACTGTTCCAGCCGACGATGGTTGAGCTGTTGATCGCCGCAGCCAGGGCTGCCGGCGTAGACCCTTGCATGATCCAGCCTCGCCCTATCTCTGCGCTGTTGTCGGAGCTCCAGACCGTGGTCCCTCCCAGCTGCGTCGGGAGGGACTGGCTCCCCCCGCTGCTTATCGCCCCTCCCTTCGTCCTCAGAGTCTCGTCAAATATCATGAACGTCGGGATTCTGGAGTATTCAGGAACGCTGATGTTGAATTCGTCGAGCAGAGTCCACCAATTGTGCCCCGCCGCCGGCGAGCTCTCGTTGGCGTAACGCCTTCCGTACTTGTCGACCAAGATCTTTGGGTAGGTGAGCTGCGCGCTGACTTGGTAGCTGTAAGCCTCATCGTGGTCGGGGAACCACGGGACGCACCTCCCCGAGATTTCGTTCATGTGCCACATCATCGCACCGGCCTTGCTGGCCATTCTGCCACCGTCGCCGGTGTTGTAGATCCAACCGTAGAAGTGTGCAGGGTACATCTTCAGGGATGAGGCCTTGGTCTGGTCGTCATATTCGAAGCCTCCCGTGCACAAGACGACGGCCCTGTTGGCCTTGATGTTCAGAGGCGTTCCGTTGCTTGGCTGCCAAACGGTGGTCGAAGAGGAAGACGGAGCTGGGTAGGACACCGCGCGGACGCCGAGGACCTCGTTCGTCGTTGGGTCCTGAATCAAGTCTGTCGCCGCTGTCCCGAAGAGCACGTTGATCTTCTTTGCCTGGACCGCTTGGTCAAGAGCATGAAACAGCGCCGCCCCTCCACCATTGATCGTCGAGATCGTCACCGACGAAGCGCCCGGAAGGTTCGGCATCTCAGCAGCGTTCTGCTGAATCGTGTACTTCAGGCCAAGACCGTCGAGATACGAGTTGATCTGTGTGCCGAGGTTGGCCCAAGCCTGACAGACCGGCATGGGAGTAGTGCCCCAGCAGAGATAATACGCGTGCTCCGCCCCATTGGCGGCGTCGCTGGGGACCACGACGAGCCCGCCATTGATGTGGGTATTGCCGCCCCCGCCTGAAATGTTGGCGCCAGGGACTGCGAGCGAGGCGAGGCTGGGGGTCTTCTCCAGGATGAGGACGTTGGCACCCGCCCCCTGGGCAGCCAGTGCGGTAACCGCCCCTGCGCCGCCGTATCCCACCACGACCACGTCGGCGACCTGGTCCCACTTCGAGGGGAGCCAGGGCTGAGAGACTGATGTTGTGGTAGATGTCTGCGTCTGCACTTGGGTGACGGTCTTCGGGAAGCCTAGCGAACCTATTGCTGTGCCAGCCACCGCGCCGACGACGAGGCCGCCCACCGCTCCTGTGAGAAGCTTCCGTCTTGCCGTTCCTTTAGAGTCCATGGGTTGCGATTCCTTCTTCTCTTCAGCCATGATTTCGAGAATGGGTTCCCTTCGGTATTTAATTCCGGCGGGTGATTCTCAGAACCGAGAATTCGCATTGGCTGTCGGAGGCAGGCAGGCAATTCTAGCCAAGAAGAGACTGTAAGGCAAGATTTCCTTGAGAGAACTTTCGACAAGAGGAGGAAATTGCCGCCGCCCAGGGCTTGAGGGTTGCGTCTGTCACCGTCGCTTCTCGCGCTTGGCCCTTTTCGAGGAGGGCTTCTTCGCTTTTGCTTTCTTCTTCTTGCCTCTCCGCCTCTTGGCAGCTCCGGCGGCGGTCTCGACGCTGACCTTCTGGTCCAGCCTGTCTTCGATCTTTTCGGATTCCTTCTCCTCCGTCTCCTCCTCTACTTCTTCCTCGTGCCCTTCTTCCTCTTCTTCCGCTTCTTCGACCGCTTCGACGTCCGGCTCGGCCGCTACCTCGCGCTCTTGGACGACCGCATCCTCATCATTGTCGGAGCTCATTGCCATCCCACGCGCGGCGAGAGTATTTTGCCTTTGCTTTGGCGCTCCGCCCTTGGAAGAGCTCCTTCGTTTCATGTCTCCGGGCCACCGGCAGATTAAATACGAAAGGGCCAACTGAAGCACGCATGTCTGCGCCGTCGACGGGCAAGAAAGGCTTCACCCGGATCGTCGTCGCAGTGGACGGCTCTGAGGTCTCCCTCAGGGCGGCAGAACACGCGGCGCGCCTAGCCAAACAGGACGGGGCGGAGCTCTTGGCCCTCCACGTCGTGCCCGCTCCTCAGTTCGAGATGCAGGGAGGGCTCGCTGACAACTATGCGAACGCCAGGAGGAACGCGAAGAAGTGGATGAAAGACGTCGAGGACATGGCGACCAGGAACGGGGTCGTCGTGAAGGCCGAGGTCGTCGTGGGCGCCTACTCGGTGGTGGACGCGATCATCGGCTACGCGGAGACGATGAAGGCCGACCTCATCGTCACGGGGACTCGCGGGACGACCCCTTCGAGGAGGATCCTCGTGGGGAGCGTAGCGTCAGGCCTCGTCGAGTACTCGGGATGCGCGGTCCTCGTGATACGCTGAGAAGGATCCGGAGGGCGCCTTCAAGTTGGCGGTAGCTCGTCTCGTCAGGGTCACTCTGGAAGCGCCCAGGGCGGAGGTCGGCCGGCTGCTGGCGAAGGTAATCGGGTTCACCGAATTCCACCCGTCGAGGAAGGAGGGGATGGTGCAGGACATCGGGCTGCTTCTGCTGGGCTCCAGGGCGCACGAAGTCTACTCGCAGGCCAGCGAACTGCTCGGCGAGGGCGTGTTCAAGACCGGCGACCGGGAAAGGCAGGTCGAGAAGTTCGAGGCGCACGACGTGGAGGAGCTGTGAGAGAGCTGGAGGAGTATCTGGAGACAATCGAGAAGAACCTCTCGCTCTTCACCGAGGAGGACGACAAGTGGGGCGTGACGCAGGTCCTCTTGGCTGTCCAGGAGGCGTCGCTCATGGTGTTCGACGACCTCCAGAGGATCTTCGTGTATCCCCTCGGACGGCGTCGACGTGAGGTTCGAGGGATTCGTCCCCGCGCACTCTCTGGAGGCGTTCAAGGGCCTGATGGGAGGCTACGTCGTCGCCGCCGAGCCAGTCAAGACGCAGGGCAAAGACGCGGCCTACATCCCCACTCTCCTCGTAAACCCCCGAGTGGTTTCGGTCTTCGAGAGCCTGACCCTCGAGCGCGGGCTCCCCAAGTACGGCGAGGTCGACCCGACTCCCATCCTGGCTTTTGTCTTCCCTTTCTTCTTCGGGGTGATGTTCGCCGACGTGGGTCACGGGGTCGCGCTGTTCGCTTTCGGCCTCTACCTGGTCTACCGGACGGCATACAAGAACTGGGGCAAGCTCATCCTCGTCCTCAGCCTCTCGACGGTGCTCTTCGGCTTCGTCCGGGGGTCGTTCTTCGGCGTGCCGTTCACGTCGCCCCTCGAGCGGGTGATTTCGCTCCCGCCCGCCCTTAGCGCCGGCTTCACGCTCTCGTCCATCCCGTTCCTGCTAGAGGTTGCGATTCTCATCGGCGCTTTTCACCTTGCGAGCGGATATGCGATCGCCTTCGTCAACCAAGAGAGGGCGGGGAACTACCTCGACGCGTTCCTTGACAGGCTGCCTACGATCGTGCTCTACTCCTTCCTGATACCTTTCGGCTTCGCCGTGGCGGGGACCGCCCTTGACTTTGGCGTGCTCTTCACAAGCACCGCGCCGACCCCCATATTCAACAATCTCTTGGGGCTGGACATCCCCATCGCCGCGACCGCGCGGGTCTCTCTCCCGGTGCATAGTCGCGACGCTGCTCGTTCTCATAGCTGGGCACCCCATCCGCGAGTATCTTGTCCGCTCACACGTTGAGGAGCGCCGTAAGGGGGCTGGGCGACGGCCTCCTTGAAGCGGTGGCGAAGCCATTCGAGTTCTTCTTGAACACGATCAGCTACATCAGGCTTGGAGTCCTCTTGATCACCACAACGCTGCTGGGAAGCCTTGGTGGCGGGCGTCCTATCCTACGGCGTCGTGGGCGTGGTCGTCGCGGCCTTGCTGAACATCGCGGTGATAACCCTGGAGGGCGTGATCGTGTACATCCAAGACATGAGGCTCCAGCTCTATGAGTGGCTCTCCCAGTTCTACGCCGGGACGGGGACGCCCTTCTCACCGATGGGTTCTCGCGGCGACCACTTCACTCTGACATGGCTCTGAGATAGGGCGCCCCGAGAGGCCTGATCACGTGGCAGCTCGGCCGGGAGGACTCCCAAGGCCAAAGCGTCCGGCGATTCCCCTGAGTTGCTCCCTTGTGGCCGTCGGAAGGGACTCCGACACCGATTCCAAGAGTAGGTTCTGCTGGGCCAGTATGAGGCGGAAGACGTCCCTCTCGGTGAGTATTCCGATGAGGTGGCCGTTCTCCACGACTGGAAGCCGCCTTATGTCAGCCCTCCCCATGAGGGTCACCGCGTCCCAGATGGTCGCGACAGGAGAGATGATCGTCAAAGGTTTGGTCATGACCTGCGCCATGGTAGGGCGAGGAATCCGTGGCCCTTCTCCGCCATCCTTCTCACGAAATCCCGTCTCCGTGAATATCCCCACGGGGGAATGGTCCTTCCCCACGACGACCAAGCTCCCGATGTTGGCATCGCGCATCATCTTGATGCCATCTGCAACGGTCTTCGTTGCATCGATTGTCTTCACGTCCTTCGTCATGGCGCTCCTCACCGGCGCATCGATTAGTGACAACTCGCTCTTCATTCGGCAGAGCGACCTGCGCTCTTAAAAACCAGAGCCACGATTCCCAAACTTGGCATTCCGTCTCCCTGCGGACCGTCCGCGTCCTCGAAGACAAGAGACGGATGAGACGAGGGCGGTTCTTCTGCGCGGTATCAATCTTGAGAATCGCTTGCGGGTGTTAAATATGCGAGGCCTCGCCATAACTCCGAGTGAATCGCAGTGACGACAAGTGCAGGAGAGGAGCGAGACTTGAGCCAGAAGGGAGTCTTACGAGAGGATAATCGTCGGATACGACGGCTCGAACAACGCGCAAAGGGCGCTGGAAAGGGCGATAGAGCTGGCAAAGCAGTCCAAGGGAGAGTTGAGGATAGCCGTGGTCGCTGACACCGTGAGCTACGCTGCGACCGCGAGCGGAGGATCTACAGGCGGTTCAACGAGCAGACGAAGGAGAACGCCGTTAACCTGGCGAGCGCCGCGCTCGACACAGCCAAGCTCGCCGGAGTCAAGGACGTCTACGCGTCGGACGAAGAGGGCCAGCCCGCAGACATGATCCTCACCCTGGCCACGGAATACAAGGTGAACCTGATAGTGGTGGGAAGGAGAGGGATGCGAGCGCTCGAGAGGTTTCTGATGGGAAGCGTCTCCACCGCCGTCATCAACCACGCCAAGTGCGATGTCCTGGTAGTGAAGTAGGAGCGGGCACGGTCGGGATTCATGAGCTCCTCGAAGTTAGACAGGTCTGCGACTAGGAAGAGCGACCTGGACGACCGCCTCTTCTGGATGCCGAACGAGGAAGAGATCAAGGACGCCCTGACGACGGATGTCTACTTCGAGTACGCGCAGGGACGCGCTGAAGTTCGCGGGATCAACCCCGTCGTGACGATGGAGGTCTTCACCCGGAAGAACCCCTTCGGCTCGAGCTGGGCTGTCGTCTCTGGCATCTACGAAGTGGCCAAGCTCCTGCAGGGGCTCCCCGTCGATGTCGACGCCATGGAGGAGGGCGAGGTCTTCCTCACAGACCCCGAGCTCGCGGTCAACGAGCCGGTTCTGAGGATCACCGGGCGCTACCAGGACTTCGGGGTCTACGAGAACCCCGTCCTCGGCTTCCTCTGCCAGGCGAGCGGCGTCTGCACGAAGGCCGCCCGGCTCGTCTACCTAGCGGAGGGAAGATGGTAATCGGCTTCGGGACTAGGAGGGTGCACCCGGCGCTCGCCCCATCGTCGAGAGGAGCTCGATTCTGGGTGGTCTCGACAGCGTCTCGAACGTGCTCGGCGCCAGGCTCATGAAGAGGACGGCGAGCGGGACCATGCCCCACGCGTTCATACTTTGCGTCGGAGACGAGGCTGAGGCCTGGAGGATTTTCGACAGTGCCCTCCCCGAGGACATCCCAAGGATAGTGCTGGTAGACACCATCAGCGACGAGAAGTTCGCCTCGATACTCGCCCTCCAAACGCTCGGGAGCAAGCTCTACGGCGTCAGGCTGGATACGCCAGGCTCGCGGCGGGGAGACATGAGGAAGCTCGTCCAGGAGGTCCGGTGGGAGCTCAATCTGCGCGGTGGGGAGAGCGTCAAGATCATCGTCTCCGGCGGCATCGACGAGAAGGACGTGGTCGAGCTCAGGGACTGGGTGGACGGCTTCGGGATAGGGACGAGCATCTCGGCCGCCCCGGTCATCGACTTCTCCTGCAAGATAGTCGAGATTCAGGACGAGAGCGGGAGAAGGATTCCTCGCGCCAAGAGGGGCGACCTCGCAGGCCGCAAGAACGTGTTTCGCAATCCCGAGACGATGAGCGACGTGGTAACGACCGGCGACGAGCCCCCTGAGGGAAAGTACGTCCCGCTCTTGCACCCGCTCATGAGGAATGGCGAAATCGTCAGAGAGTTCGCCCCCCTTGATGACCTCAGGGAGAGAACCATCGCTCTCGTGAGGAAGGTGAACTCGGCCTCGCCGACGCTGCGTTGGGAGCAGGGCGAGCGGTCGTAGCCGTGTCTGACGACGGTGAAAAAAGGGCTTATGCGGCTTCCTGTCGGGAGGCCAGCGATTCAGCCAAGAGCGCCCTTACGATATCGTCGTCAACTTGCCCGAACTCCTCGTAGAATTCACCAATCGCCTCGAAGTACTCAGGCATGCCGAGGCAGACGACGCGGTCCACGGTCTTCGAGAGCGCAGCCACCCTCTCAGGAGGCCCTACTGGAGCCGCCACGATTATCTTCGCCGCATGCCTTCCCTTCACGGATTGGATGGCAGCTCTGATCGTTGAGCCGGTCGCAATCCCGTCGTCGACTATGACCACGGTCTTCCCGTCAAGCAGAGGGTAAGGGCGGTCCCCTCGGTATTTCTTCATCCTGCTAGCTATCTCCTTGACCTGCCTCGCGGATTCTCGCTCCAGGTAGTCGGCCGATATGCCGAGCGCCCTGATCATTTCATCGTCGACCATGACCTCGCCATCCTGCGTGACCGCCCCAACCGCCAGCTCCGGTTGCGATGGGGCGCCTATCTTCCGCGTTACGACAAGGTCTAGCGGGGCGCCCAGAGCAGTAGCGACTTCCTTGGCAACTGGGACGCCGCCGCGTGGAATCGCCAGCACTATCAAGCCTTTCGTGCCCTTCAGGAAGGTCAGGGCTCTAGCCAGCATCCGTCCAGCCTCCGTCCTGTCTTTGAAAATCATGGGTTTCACCCGAGAAACTTCAGGAACCATTTCGCCGCCATTCTCGCGACTTCCTCAAGCGCTCCTGGCTCTTCGAAGAGGTGCGTCGCTCCAGGGACTATGGCGAGGTCGTTGTCCATTCCTCTTGCCCCCCATGTTGAGCCGTCGTAGGGCCCGCTTGTTGAGCTCTATCACGGCCCTGTCGTCGCTTCCTCCTACAATGAGGAGCGTTGGGGCCGTCACACGGTCGAGGTAGTCCCAAGCAAGGTCTGGCCTTCCGCCCCGAGAGACGATCGCCTTGACGTCTTCACGCCTCACCGAGGCTTGCAAAGCCGCTGCTGCCCCCGTGCTGGCGCCGAAATAGCCCAACTTGAGGTCAGCGATTCCCTTCTGCTCGTGCAACCACTCTGTGGCAGCCGCGAGCCTTTCGGCGAGGAGGTCGATATCGAAGCGGTTGTCGTAGACCTCGTCTTCCCTGCTCGTCAGCAGGTCGAAGAGCAGAGTTCCGAAGCCGGAATCGTGGAGGACCGTCGCGACGAAAGAATTCCTGGGGCTGAGCCGGCTGCTTCCGCTGCCGTGCGCGAACACGACGAAGGCCAGCGGGTTCTTCGGCGCCGCAAGGATTCCCGGGAGCGTGACGGAGTAGGTTTCGATGTCTACGTAACTCACTGAGATTCCGTTTCGTCCGGACCCCTCCCTGGTCGTTTCCACGCTTCTTCGCCTCACCCCAACCGAGGGCGCCCGACACATAAGGGGAGAACACGATTTTCATCAGTGGGAACAACGAAGTTCCTGAGCG
>CAWAOY010000018.1:0-65485 GCA_963783755.1 uncultured archaeon | reverse complement strand
TCCAGACCATCTTCGTCGGCGGGACCGCCCTCAGCAACGCTCCCTGGATCGGGAACTTCATCGACTCCATCCACACGGTCTACTACCTGTCCACGGTGTTCCTCCTCCTCGGGATCATCCCCTCGGTCCTGAGGGGCCCGACCAGAAGCCGCGCGCCCCCGATCGAGGAGATCAGCGAGCCGCCCGAACCCTAGGGCAATCGAATGGGGGCCGAGCCAGGAATGGACATGTGTGCGCGCACTATAAATGCGTCCGTGACGATTGCAGTTGCACCATTTATAGCGCTGAACCCAAACGTTTGGATACTATATATAGACAAAAACCAATTGTAAGGTTTCGGCGCAACATTTAAGTAAAACCACCGGCCATTTACCTCCAAGGCGAAAACAGTCTTGAAGAAGATTGAAGCGATAATCAGAAGGGAGAAGTTCCCCGCGGTCGACGCCGCCCTGAAGCAGTTGGGTGTCGGCGGACTGACGGTCGAGGAAGTCGCAGGCAGGGGTCGCGCGAGGCACACGACTACGGTCCTAGCGAAGGGCAGATGGAGATTACGAAGAGGAGTACATCAAGCACCTCAAGCTGGAGATCCTAGTCCAGGAAAGCAACGCGCAGCGCGTCATCGACGCCATCATGGCTCATGCCTCCACCGCATCGGTGGGAGACGGGAAGATCTTCGTCTCATCCGTGGACGAGGTCTTGGACATCGGCTCAAAGGCAGTCGACGAGAAGGCAGTCACCTTCGCGACCATCCCGACGCAGAACTAGGGGACCACAAGAGTCAGGCGCACGCCGCAGGGCGCCTGGCCACTCAATTTTCCCGGGCACCGCAAAGACATATCTACTTTTGATGAATCTGAAGTTCGGGCATGATCCCGCGCCCTTTTGAGCTGCACTCGCCCTCCACTCTTTCAGAAGCAACTTCGCTGCTCAAGAACGTGGACGACTCGAAGGCCTTGGCGGGAGGGCAGAGCCTCGTCCCCCTCATGAAGCTGAGGCTCGTCAGCCCCGCCAACATCGTGGACCTGGGGAAGATACCTGGCCTCAGCTACATCAGGGAAGAGAAGAGGCCGGCTGCTCATAGGCTCGATGACGACTCACAACGAAGTGGCCACTTCTCCGGTGGTCAACAAGAGGTGCGAAACTCTCTCCGAAGCGGCCAGCCGAATCGGCGACCAGCAGGTCAGGAACAGGGGGACCATAGGAGGCACGATATGCCACGCCGACCCCGCGGGCGACGTCCCCGCCGCCGTGGTGGCCTTGGACGCGGAGCTCAAGGTCGCCGGCCACCACCACCGCCGCGTCATCAAGGCGAGGGACTTCTTCGAAGACATGCTTTACGACCAGTCTCAGGCGGGACGAGATCCTCACCGAGGTCAGGGTCCCGGTCCTCCCGCCCAGGAGCGGAGGCGCCTACCTGAAGCTCGGGAGAGGCGCGAGCGACCTGGCGACTGTGGGGGTGGCCGCAGTGGTCACCCTCGACAACGCGGGGGCGTGCAAGGACGCGAGGCTCGGGCTGGCGGGAGTCGGTTCGACGCCCATCAGGGCCACAAGAGCCGAGGACGTGCTGAAGGGCCAGACGCCCAGCGACGACCTGATGGCGGAAGCGGGCGAGAAGGCGTCCGAGATGTCCAATCCCTCCTCCGACATCAGGGGGAGCGCGGAGTACAAGCGCGAGATGGTCAAGGTCTACGTGAGGAGGGCCATAAGACAGAGCCTCGCCAGGATCTGACGAGGGATGGGATTGTCGTCTTGAGCTCGCCAAAGCAAATCGACCTGACCGTCAACGGCCAGAAGTACTCCGGCCGCGCCGAGCCGAGGACCCTCCTGACCCACTTCCTCAGGGACGAGCTGGGCCTCACGGGCACGCACATCGGCTGCATCGTGGGGAAGTGCGGCGCGTGCACGATAATCCTGAACGGGAAGGCCGTGAAGTCGTGCCTGCTCTTCGCCTCGCAGGTGGAAGGCTCCGAGATACTGACCGTCGAGGGCCTGGCGAAGGGCTCGCAGCTTCACCCCATCCAAGAGGCCTTCTGGGAGCACCACGGCCTCCAGTGCGGCTACTGCACCCCGGGGATGCTCCTGTCGACCTACGACCTCCTGAAAAGAAACCCCCACCCAACCGAGGCGGAGATCAGGGAGGGGATAACCGGGGAACCTCTGCATGTGCACCGGCTACGTCAACATCGTGAAGGCCGTCAAGGCCGCGGCGGAGAAGATGGCGCCTCGAAGAAAGCAAAAGGCGCGGCGTCAGCCGAGCTTCTCGCGCCATGACTCCGGTGAGGCCAGCGGCTTCTATCCTCTGCTTCGACTCCTCGACCGCCTGGGGCACCGTCTTGGACCACCAGCCCCTCTCGGCCATCCTCGTCCTGTAGGGGGGCTTCGTCATGGAGTACGTCTCCGTCAGCCCCTTCTCGCTCCCCATCTTCTCGCCGACATAGGCCACGAAGTCTCCTATGATGGTCTCCCTGGGGAGGACCAGCGGCTCCTTGCCGAAAGCGACGCGGGCGGCGTTGTGCCCCGCCAAGGCCCCCGTGATCATGCACTCCTGTATCCCGACGGTGGGGCCGCCCTTCTCGCCTCCGACGAAGAGGTTCCTGAAGCCCTGCACCCTCATCGAGTTGTCCCTGGGCGCCATGGACATGAAGCGCACCGCGTTCCCCACTCCCCCGCCGAGAGGGTCCGAGTACCGCGCGTCCTTGAATCCCGGTATCTTTCGCACGTCTTGCAGGGGCATGAAGACCATCCCGTTGGCCTTGAAGAAGCCCGGGTAAGCCACCTTCATGGACTTCACGTGCGACGGGTCGTAGGGAAGGTTGGTGCTCAGGCCGATCTTGGTCATCTGCTGGACCTCCTCGGGGATGGGCACCTTCCAGCTCCCCTCCCTCTTCACGTTGGCCAGGAGCTCCGGCTCTATCGAGTCGTCGTGAAAGGCGCAGGCCGAGCTCAGGCCTCCGAACCCGCCTCCGTGCTTCGCGTCGCGTATCTTCCTCAGCTCGGGCGCGCCGGCCTTCGTCGCTATGCTCACCCTGTCCCCGAAGGTGTTGCAGCGGAGCAGGCACTCGACGCACCCGTACCCGTACTGCTTGCAAATCTGAATCCCGCCCGCCCCGCCCGAGGTGTCGACGAACGCGTCGCACTCGAGCCTCTGGCCCTTCTCCAAGACGACCTTGAGGACCACGTCCCCCTTGGCCTGCTGCGACCTGCCCAGCTCCACGTCGACGGCCTTGTTGGCGAAGATCAGCTCCACCCCGATGTCCTGCAGGTACTTCCTGATGTGGGTCTCCGCCTTCATGCAGTGGAAGATGGCCTGCGTGTGAATCTGCTGCTTCAGGTCCTCCACGGCGTTCCAGTTCATGTCCGTGCGCGGATGGGTCAGGACTGGCGGGTTCTCGATGATGTCGAGGATGTATCCTCCTCCCATCGCCTTGAGCTCCTCGCTTCCCGCCTGCCTCCCGTCGTTGTAGAATATCCCTGAGTTGCGCCCGACGCCCAGGAGCTCGTCGGTCCGCTCGACGAGGGTGACCTCCGCCCCCGCCTTGCGCGCGCACGCGGCCGCGCTCACTCCTCCGAAGCCGGCGCCGACGACGGCGACCTTTGGCATGACGATTTTCGCCCAACTAGCGATATAAGTATAACCCGGGGCCGTGCACGGGATGAGTCGTCGATGAGCCAACCTGCCGTCCGCGCGATGGGTCGGCAAGCCGGTCAAGACCAAGGAGGACCGCAGGTTCGTGCAGGGGAAGGGCCTCTACTCCGACGACATCCAGCTCAGGCGGACGCTCTACGCCGCGGTGCTCAGGAGCCCGCACGCCCACGCCAACATCAAGAGGATAGACGTCTCGAAGGCGGCGAGCCTCGAGGGCGTCGTCGCGACCCTGACCGGGCCGGAGCTGCCGGGCCTGACCAATCCCATGCGCAGCAGGACCGGTTATCCCATCAAGGAGTACGCCATGGCCGTGGAGAAGGCCGTCTACGCCGGGCAGCCCGTCGCCGCGGTGGCCGCCGAGAGCAGGGGCCTCGCCGAGGACGCCCTCGACCTGATCCAGGTCGACTACGAGGAGCTCCCCGCCGTCGTGGACCCCGAGGAGGCGATGAAGCCCGGGGCCCCGAGGATATTCAAGGACGTGCCCGACAACGTGTTCTCCTCGCTCAACCTCGAGTACGGCGACGTCGAGTCGGCCTTCCGCGAAGCCGACCTCGTGCTCAGCGAGCGCTTCTCGGTCCACAGGTACAGCTCGACCCCCCTCGAGCCCGACACGGCCATGGCCCACTACGACCAGGCCCAGAACACGCTCACGTTCTACTGCAACGCCACGGGGACGGGGTCCCTGAGAGCCCAGGCGAGGGGCTTCCCGGTCAAGGACGTGAAGGTCAGGTACGTCATCCCCGACACCGGCGGGACCTTCGGCGAGAGGTGGAGCGTGTCCCTGCAGGACATGACCATCGTCTCCCTGCTCTCCTGGAAGACGGGCAGGCCCGTGAAGTACGTCAAGGACAGGAAGGAGATGCTCATGGCGGGGACGAACGGCGCGAGGGACGCGGTCTACCACATGGACATGGCCCTGAAGAAGGACGGCACCATCCTCGGCCACAGGCTCAAGGACGTCACCAACGAGGGAGGCTCCGGCTACTACGCGGGCTACTACAACGCCATCAAGCTGACCAACATCACGGGGCTCTACAGGATGAAGAGCATCGCGCTCGAGGCCTACTCCGTCGCCACCAACAAGGGGCCGGGGGCTCCAACAGGGGCCTGAGCAAGCCCCACATGGGCTTCGTCCTGGAGCGCATGGTGGACCTCGCGGCGAAGCGCCTCGACCTCGACCCCGCCGAGATAAGGCGCAGGAACTTCATCAGGCCCGAGGAGCTGCCCTACCGCACCCCGAGCGGGAACACCATAGACGCGGGGAACTTCCACGAGCTCCTCGAGAAGGCCCTGGAGATGGTGGGCTACGAGCGCTGGAGGGGTGAGCAGAAGAAGATGAGGCGGGCGGGCCGGCACGTCGGGATAGGGATCGCGTGCAACGTCGACCCCGGCGGCGCCAACCCGGGCAGGGAGCAGATGGTCAGGGGCGGCCCCGACCTCCCCGGCCAGAGGCTCACGGGCGCCACGGTGAGGATGGACCCGCTCGGAAAGGTCACCGTCCAGATAGGGGCCACGAACTGGGGGCAGAGCCACGAGACGACGACCTCCCAGGTGGTGGCCGACGAGCTGGGCGTCTCCCCCGACGACGTCGAGGTCTCCTCGGTCTTCGACAGCCTCAGCAACCCCTGGTCGAGCACCTCCGGCACGGGCGCCGACAGCTTCACCAGCATCGACATGGGCGCGATAGTCGCGGCGGCGAGGAAGGTCAGGGCGAAGGTCCAGAAGTTCGCGGCCCACATGCTCGACGCAAAGCCCGAGGAGGTCCAGCTCGACGACGGCAGGGCCTTCGTCCAGGGCAGCCAGCGCTCGGTCTCGATCGCCGACGTCGCCGTGGCCGCGTACGACCGGGTGAGGGCCGAGACCCTCCCGCCCGGGGTCGAGCCCGGGCTCCACGAGACCGCCTACTACTTCTATCCCTACGCTGACCTGCCGGACGACAAGAGGAGGGTCGCCGCCCACAACAACTACGGGAGCCAGGTGCACGTCGCCGTCGTCGAGGTCGACGTCGAGACGGGCAAGACGTCGGTGCTGAGGTACGTGGTCGCCCACGACGCGGGGGTCCTGATCAATCCCATGGTGGTGGAGGGGCAGATACACGGCCACGTCGCCCACATCGTTTCGGCGGCCCTGAGGGAGGAGATGGTCTGGAGCAAGGACGGGCAGATGCTCACCGCGACCTTCAGCGACTACCTGAAGAACACCGCCGCGGACACGCCCGACGTCGAGGTCGGCCACCTGGAGTACCCGTCGCCCTTCACGGCGACCGGAGCCAAGGCGGTCGGGGAGGGGCCGACCATCCCGGTCTTCCCGGCGATCGCCAACGCGGTCGAGGACGCGCTGTCCGACTTTGGGGTGAAGATAACCGACCTCCCGCTCACGCAGGCGAACGTCTGGTCGTTGATCCGGGCTGGGCGCGCCGGCTCAACCGCGAAGCAGGCTCGGCCTCCCAAAGCCGCCCTCTCCCGCGGGGCGCAGAGCAGCGCGGGAAGGCCTCAGTCCGCCACGGGCTTGACCGCCCGCGGAGGCACGTGCAGGTAGACGTCGTCTCCCTCGGCAGTCTCCGAGTCCATCTCGAACTTGTGCTTCGTCGCGACGATCTCGGCGTTTCCGACGCGGATCCTGTTGTCCGTGACCGCCCCCCTGAACTCCTTGGCGACTATCTTCCCGCTCAGCACGTTCTCCTTGAAGTTCGGCTTGGCCTTGCTGAGGTCTATCTCGTTGCGCCTTATCACGACGTAGGACACCTTTTCGGGGAGCCCCCCGTCATACTGGCAGGTCAGCTCCGCGTCCATGTCGGGGATCCTCGAAGGTGGCGATGCCTGCGGCGCTGTCCGCGTTCTTGAGCTCCGCCTTGAGTATGTTCCCCCTCCCGATGAACTCGGCGACGAACAGGTTCGCGGGCGAGGCGTACAGGAAGTCGGGCGTGCCCTCCTGCTCGATCTTCCCGTTGTTCATCAGGATGACCCTGTCGCAGATGACGAAGGCCTCCTCCTGGTCGTGGGTGACGAAGACCGTCGTTATCCCGATCCGTCTTCAGGAGCACCCTGAGCTCTCCGCGGACTCGCTCGCGCTCCTTCTGGTCCAGGTTGCTCAGGGGCTCGTCGAGCAGTATGACCTTGGGCTCGTAGGAGACGCTCCTCGCGAGCGCGACCCTCTGCTGCTGCCCCCCGCTCAGCTGCGACGGATAGCGCTCGCCCACATCGGAGAGCCCCACGAGCTCGAGCGAGTTGGCTATCCTCCTCTCCTTCTCCTCCTTCGAGAACCCCTTCAGGCAGTACGCGATGTTCTGCTTGACCGTCATGTTGGGCCACAGCGCGTAGTTCTGGAAGACGAACCCGAGGCGGCGCTTCTCGGGAGGGACGAACTTCTTCTCCGCCGGCGAGCTCACGACCGCGCCGTCGAGGAAGATCTTGCCGCCGTCTATCTCCTCCAGGCCCGAGATGCTCCGGAGGATCGTGGTCTTTCCGCAGCCGCTCGGCCCGAGGAGCCCCAAGATCTCCCCCTCCTTGACCGCGAAGGACACCCCGTTGACCGCCATGACCTTTCCGAAGCGCTTGACCACGCTCTGGACTTCTATCTTGGCAGCCCCGTTTCGGGACACGCCGGATACACGGACTCCATCGGTATATAATTTGAGCGCGGACGCTCGCCTCAGACGCCCTCAGGAAAGTCGGGCGGTAACGCGCAGGACAAGTTAGAATGATTCGAACGCAAGGATTAAGTATCGTTCCGCGGAATTTTGCGGCGTGTTCCGTTCGTCGGTCTGCTGCATCCCAAACTGTCTATGCCCTTGTCGTGCTGGTCGTAATCCTCGGCGCGGCGGCCGCCTACGGGTTTGCCCGTCCCACGGGCTCCGGGTCCACCATCAACTGTGAACGGGTCGACAGTGACGGTTACCGGGTCCAGCACTGTAACGTCAACGACGGCGATCGAGTCGAGCCTCGCGTCAGCGGCTCAGGCGGAATGCGCTGCAGCGGGGTCGACGTGTCTCACGATTTTGACTACGCAGTCGGCTTCTAACTGGGCGAACTGTTACGCACCGCTGTTCGACAACCTATACCCATGGGCCGCAGGGAAGGTGAGCTACGTCAGTGACTCTCACCGCCGCAACTGACGACCGACCGTGATCTCGAACTACCAAGCCAACAACGTCCAGGCAGACGTGATCACAGGCACCCTGGCGGGACTTATCCCGGCGGTCGCAGCCGGCGCGGTCATCAACTACACCTCGCCCGCTGGTGCCGTTCATGAACTACACGTCAGGCAGCTACGGGCCTGCGTGGGTCACGACCAACAGGCGCGATCGTGCACATGATCTACAACCCCCAGGCTCTTAAGGAAAACAACCTGCCGATCCCGAAGAGTTGGTCTGACCTGGCTAACCCCGATATACAAGAACTGGATAGCGTTCCAGACCGGCACGTCTCTCGGCATCACGACGGCCGAGTTCTACTACCTTTCAACCCAGATGAGCAACTCGAGCTGGACGACGCTGATGCAGGGGATCGCTGCCAACCACCCGATAATCACCACGACAGCGGGAAACGCCGAGCAGGACGTGATAAGCGGCCAGGCGGCGATAGGGATCGCCACCTTCGACGACTACGTCTCCGACCTGAAGGCCAACGCGAGCGTCCGCCATAGCGTTCGACGACATCGAGCCGATAGTCTACACGCCTGGGGTCGTCACGATAACCAGCGGGCGCCCCCCATCCCAACATGGCCAAGCTCTTCGAGGCCTTGTACATCTCCGTCCCAGGCCAGACGGGGTCCTCCGCACCAACCACGACCCCTACATGTCGTCGCTGTCGAGCAACCTCTTGGCCTACCTGCCGTCTGACTACCGGCTGACGAACGCCTACGCGAACACCGCGCTGCTTGACCGACACGGGATCTGGAGCGACACGTTCAAGACCATCTTCGGCGCGTAGCCCGCAAGAGAACATGGGGCGGGCCGACTTCCCTCTAGGTCTCCACCTGGGACTGCCCCGCGTGGCCAGCGCGCAGCACTCCGCATCCAGGAGTCCAGGTAGAAGGGTTGTTCTCGAACAGAATCCTGCTCGCAGTAGTCGACAATCGTCTTCCTCCTGCTCCTGATTCCCGTCTTTGCCCTCTACGTCGGGATCACGTTCTTCCCGTCGCTCGGCACGACCAGCTTTTCGTTCTGGGCTTCATCACGATGCCGAGCACCGCCACCCTCGTCGAGAACACGCTGGAGTTCAGCGTCGTCAGCGCCGTCTTCACGACCATCTTCGCGACCTCTACGCCTGGTTCGTCGCCCGGACGGACGTCTACGGGAAGCGCTTCCTCGAGCTGCTCCCCGTCCTTGGGCTGAGCGTGCCCCTGCTCTTCAAGGCCTTCGCCTGGTCGTTCCTCCTAAACCCGCACGCGGGAATCATCAACACGACGTCCTGAAGGCGATTCTAGGCCGTGGCGCCCCGGTTCTGAACATCAACACGATGGCGGGGCTCATCTTCGTCCATGTCGTTCACCAACGTCCCCATCGTCTACCTCGTCATCCTGCCGGCGATGAAGTCCATGGACTCCACCCTGGAGGAGGCCTCGAGGATCGCAGGGAAGAGCATCCTCGCGACGTTTCGGGACGTGACCTTTCCCATGGTCAGGCCCGCGGTCCTCTCAGCTTTCGTGCTCGCGGTCATCGGCGGGGTCGGGACCTTCGAGTACCCGTTCGTCCTCGGGATCCCGGGCAACATCCACGTCCTGGCGACGGAGGTGTACTCTTCTGGCCCAGGAGCGCGTCCCTCCGGCCTACGGGACCGCCGGCGAGATCAGCATCCTCTACAGCGTCATCACGCTCGTCGGGGTGACCATCTACATCTGGTCGACCCGGCAGGTCCTTCAAGTTTCAGGTCGTGACCGGGCGCTCGCGTCTCGAAGAACGTCCAAAAGCTCGGCGCGGTATCGATACGTCGCGCTCCTCGATCTGCTTCGGGATCGTGTTCTTCGAGTTCATCCTGCCCTTCTTCGACCCTGTTCTTGATGTCCACGACCACCATCTACGGCTCCGAGTATCAACAGCATGAAGTTCAACTTTCCCTCGTCGTATCTCACCGCCTTCCAAATCCCGTCCCTCTTCTCAGTCCTTGGAGACCTCGTTCGTTTTCGGGCTCATCGCCGCGACGCTGGCGACCGTCGTCGGCGCGCTGCTTGCGTACTCCGCCCTGAAGGTCAAGACCAGAGGGGGCGAGGTTCGCGGAATACATCTCGGCGATACCTCTCGCCTTCCCCGGAGTGGTCTACGGGGTCGCCCTCTTCTGGACGTTCCTCCTCGTCCCGGGGTTGAACCTGATCTACGGGACGATCTGGCCTCTGGTGATATCGCTGGTCTTCATCCGCCTGCCGTTCTCGACCCGCATAGTCTCAGGCAACCTGGTCCAGGTCTCGAACGAGCTCGAGGAGGCCTCACAGGTGGCCGGCGCAGGCTTCTTCAGGACCTTCACGAGGGTCATCATGCCGCTGATCAAGAACGGCCTCTTCAACAGCCTCGTCTACACGTTCGTCGACTCTCTCAGGGAGCTCGGCGGAGTGATAATCCTGACGACCGCGCAGACCACGACCTTCACGGTCCTTCTCCTGCACTACTACAACACCAGCACGCTCTTCAGCTCGATCGACACCGTCGCGGCCGCTTCCGTGGTCTTCACGGGGATCATAGCCCTCTTGCTGGTAGTCGCTGTGCGTCGTGCGCCGCTATTGGGGCGGCAAGTGGGAGAGGTAGCGCACGCGACCGGCTCCTGCGAGAAGACATATCTAGCCGAGCGGCCGAAACGAACGAGAGGCGTAGCAGAAACGAGCGCAACGAGCCCCACCGTCGAGAAGGCCAAGAAGGAGGGCAGGGTGCTGGTCTACGGCACCGTCGAGATAGACGAGTTCTCGGGCTGGAAGGATTCATTCGAGAAGAAATATCCGGGCATCGAGGTCGAGTACAAGAGGAAGTACGTGCCCGGGACCCCGCCCCCGATGGCCAAGGACGATAATGGAGGAGACCGAGGCGGGGAAGGAGACCGCCGACGCCGTCATCGTGGCGGTGCCTCCCCTCCTGCAGTTCCGGGGCCTGAACCTGCTGGCGAAGGCGAAGCAGAAGGAGTCGGCGGCCTACCCGAAGGCAGTCCGCCAGCCGCAGGGCTACTGGTTCCCGATCGTCTCGATAGGCATGATCCAGGTCTACAACCCGAAGCTGGTGAAGAAGAGCGAGCTGCCCAAGACGGCCATGGACCTGGCCGACCCAAGTGGAGGGACGCCATAGTGACGCACGACCTGACGGTGGGGACGCTCGGTGCCTACTGGCTGGCGTCGCTCAGGCCAATCTTCGGCGAGAAGAAGTGGCAGAACTTCATCGAAGGGCTCGCCAAGAACCGGCCGAAGGCGTACCCCCTCTACGACACCGTCGTCGACTCTGTGACCAGCGGCGAGACCAAGATCGGCCTGACGGTGCTCCTGCACGACTTACGTAAAGGCGAAGCGAGCGAAGCGGGACATCGAGCGCCTGAAGCTGAAGGACGTGCCGATGCTGATGACATTCAACGCCATCGCGAGGACGCGCGCGGGCAGGCATCCCGCCGCGGCGGAGCTCCTGGTCGACTTCCTCCTCTCGAAGGAAGGGCCAGAAGATGGTCGGGAGCACCTACCTGAGGATACCCGCGAGGACGGGGACGGGCGCGCCCTACTCATTCGAGAAGATGGTGGGGAAGGAAAAGTTCACCCCGTTCCCCAACGAGAAGGTGTTGCGCCCGCTCCGCGGACTCCATCTCCACCCTCGCAGAGGCTCTTCGCGAAAGTAGAGCCTCCGCTGTCTTCTCGGCTAAATCCGGGGCGCGGCTGGCTTGCCGCAGGACTATGGGAGCCCGGCGGCCTTGAACTTCTCGAGCAGCGAGTGGGGCGAGAACGCGTCCTTCACGCCGTGCTCGTCTGGGAAGTACTTGAACGCGGTCGTCGGGTTGACGAACGGGGCGTTGTACTTCATGGTCGCGCCCGGCCTTGTCGGGACCAATCCCTCGTAGTTCTTGCCCATCGTGTTCTGCCACTCGGCGGAAAGCAGGTGGTTGACGAACGTCTCGGCGTTCTTCTGGTGCGCCGCCTCCTTGACAATCCCGATGCTCCTCATGCTCGCGGTCTTCGGGACGTCTGACAGGTTGAGCGTCTCGACCTCCCAGCCGACCTTTATCAGCGGGAGAGGCAGCCCGATGGCATAGTCTCCCCTCGAGACGTACTTTTGCATGTTGTGGTAGCACGCGAACACCGCAGGCTGCGTGTTCTTGAGGAACGCCTTCACGAACTCGTCCCACTTCTTCTCCCCGATCAGGCTGAGCAGGGTCGCGAAGTAGAAGAAGCTGTACATCCCGTCAGACCAGTCTTGGGTGGACTGCATCGAGACCAGCCCCTTGAGTCCAGGGTTTGTCAGGTCCATCAACTTGTTCGGGACGAGCTTCTGGTCGAGGAACTGGCGGTTGTAGATGAAGTTCGTGGGCTCGACCGCGATGGCGGACCACATACCTTCCTTGTCCTTGAACATCGGGTCGTAGGCCTTGAGCTCGGGGGAGCGGTAGTCACGAAGGTGCCCCGACTCCTTGAGCATCAAAGTGGTGTAGTGCGGAAGCATCACCACGTCGGCGGTCGGGATGCCGTACTTCACCTCGTCCCTCACTTTCTGGACCACCTCGACCGGGTGAGCGGCATAATAGGTGAGGTCTATGTCGAGACCATAGTATCTGTGGCGGAACTGCGTTAGGAAGTCGAAGAACGTCTTGTGAAACGGACCATATACAATTAACTCGTTCTCATTTCCGTGCTTCTTCGCCACCACCTTCTCTGGATGGATTTGCATAATGAATCAAAAATCGCTATAACGTGGGTAATATAAATATTATTTTAGAATCATTCTAACTAGGTGCGGCCCAATCAGGCAAAGGCGTTCGGCCGTCAGACCCCGTCTTCTTCGAGCGGCGGAGCCTCCGACTCCTTCCGCGGAAACAAGTGGACTGGTCCACCGATTCCTCAACTGCACTCACAAGCCTTATGCTTCGACCTGAGCCCGAATCAGACGATGGTCTCCAGGCGGGTCGTCCTGGCAATATTCATCGTCGCGGTCCTTGCGCTGAGCGCGGCCTACTACATCCTCGACCGTCAGCGGCGGCTCCAAGAACTCGGTGACGGTCGTCATACAAGTCACGAACGGCACCGCCCAGAACGGGGCGGCGGACGCATTCTCGCCACGCAACTTCACCGTCGTCGAAGGGGCGCAGGTCACCCTTGTGTTCGAGAACAACGACGACAACGCTCACGAGTTGGTGATACCGCAATTCGGCGTCGACACCAACATCGTGCAGGGTGGCAGCTCGACGAGGGTAGTCTTCGTGCCGAACCATGCGGGTGTCTTCGAATATTTCGAGCCGCCCGGAGTCTGCGGTTCCTGCACAGGGATACAGGACACCTCGGGAAACATGACGGTCCTCGCCCCAAGCTAGCAAGAAACCTGGAAGCTCATCAGACGAATGAAGGGCTGGCACGCAGCTTTCCATGAAGCTAGCCGTCCATGGGCCCAAAAGCGCCTGGGGCTGCTGATGGGCGAGAAGGTCGTCGACCTGCAGAAGGACGCCGCGCCATGCCCCTCCTCGCAGTAGGAGGCTAGGGCGCGAGGTTCTTGAAGTGGGCAACGTCCTCGAAGTCTCGTCGAAAAGAAACGGGGAGGCTGAAGAACGGAATAGTCGAAGGACTGACCGACCCGAAACTATATCGCTTTCATAACTTAGGTTATTAAACCGCTGTTGCTCGGGCTCGAGTCCTTGAGTCGCGAACCTGTGACCGAGTTCCCGCGCTCCCCGTCAACAAGTACCAGGATAGCGGCAGCAGAGGGGGGAGCCAGCGGCATGCAGTCACCTCAGGCCAACGGGAGCTTCCCGGCCAGCATGCCTACCAGACGCAACACCCTATTGATAATCGGCGGCCTCCTTACCGGGCTTCTACTGGCCGCCCTCGACCAGACGATCGTCGCGACGGCCGGGCCCACGATAATCTCGGACCTCGGAGGGCTCAGCCTCTATGCGTGGGTCTTCAGCGCGTACATCCTGGCCCAGACGGTGGCGCTCCCGATATTCGGCAAGCTCTCCGACCTCTACGGCAGGAGGAGGTTCTTCGTGCTGGGCCTTGCGATCTTCATGGGCGGGTCCATCCTTTCGGGGGCCGTCGCAGAACATCGACGAGCTGATTGTGTTCAGGGCGATACAAGGGATAGGGAGCGGCGCGTTCTTTCCGATCGCGCTCGCGATAGTCGGGGTCTCCTTCCCGCCAGCCATGCGAGGCAGGCTCCAGGGCATCTTCGCGAGCGTCTTCGGGATCGCGGCCGTGGTGGGGCCTTCGGCAGGCTCCTACATCGTGGACGCGATCAACTGGAGGTGGATCTTCTACATCAACCTGCCCCTCGGAGTCATCTCGTTCGCGCTCATCATGCTGGGCGTCAAGGAGTCGAGGAACTCGAACGCGAGGCGGTCGATTGACTTCCTCGGGGTGGCCACCTTGACGGCCTGGGTCGTCCTCCTGATACTCGGCTTCCTTGACGGCGGCACCACCTTCGCGTGGTACTCGTGGCAGGAGGTGGCGACCTTCGCCGGGGCCGTAGTCCTCTTCTTTGCTTTCCTGGTGATCGAGAGGAGGGCCAAGGAGCCCGTCATCCCGCTCGACCTCTTCAGGAGCAGGACCGTGTCGTCCGCCTCCGCGGTGGCGTTCTTGAGGGGCGTGTCCTTCTTCGCGGTCATCAGCTTCATCCCGCTCTTCGTCCAGGCGGCCCTGGGGGGCTCCGTCAACGACGGGAGGAACGCCCTCTACGGCTTCCTGCTCCCCCTCATCGTCACCGCGATCATCGGAGGGCAGCTCGCCGTGAGGACGAGCTACCGAGGCGTGATCTTCGCGGGGTTGGCGGTGATGACCGTGGGTATGTATTTCCTGACGGGGATCAGCCAGACCTCCACCGTCGTCGACATAGCCGAAAGGTCGGCGATAATGGGCTTCGGGGCCGGTCTCACATTCGCCAGCATCGTGATAGCCGTCCAGTACTCAGTACCGAAGGAGAAGATAGGGGTGGCGTCATCTCTCGCCCAGTTCATGAGCAACCTGGGCAGCTCGATAGGCCTGGCGATCCTCGGGGCGATACAGGCGAACACCTTCGGCGCCAAGCTGAGCGCCATCTTGCAGTCCGTCCCTCCCCAGGGACAGGCCGCGGCGGCCCCGTTCCTGAGCAACCCGAACCTAGTGGGGCAGGTGCTGGCCACCCCAGCCGCCCTGGCGCAGATGACGAGCCAGAGCCCGGCTCTCGCCGCCTTCGTCCCCCAGCTCAGGGTCGCGTTTGCGAGCTCCATAACCCCGCTCCTCTGGGTCAGCCTCGGCATGGGGGTCGTAGCCCTCGCCGCGAGCGTGTTCATCACCGGCTCCATGAAGGCGCAGCTCGCTGCGCAGATCGTCGCGAGCGCCCAAACCGAGGGGAAGGAAGGATTGCAGCCGCCCTCGCCCGCGATGGGCGCTTAGCAGGCTGCCCACAAGCAGGTCAGTCAGGCCCGTTCTGGGCGCCCTGGGGAACGAGATCGTCGCGGAGAGGGTCAGACGGACTCGCGGTCGCGACGACGGGCAAGGATAGGCCGTAGAGCTCCGCGATCTGCTGGTAGACCTCCTTCAGGGCTGAGACGCTCCTCTTGACCGCAGACACGAGGGACCCTTTCGCGCCGCGCTTCGGGCCCTGGACGAGGGCTGCGACCGTGAAGACCAGCATCCCCTTCGAGCCCGCGCGCCGAATCTGAAGCCGCACCCTCCTCTTCTTCGAGACGTCCGCGGCGACCTGCTCGTACTCCCTTATCCTCGCCATCACGATCGGGAACCTCTGCCTGAAGTCCTCCTGAAACGACGCGTCCTCGAAACGCGAGTAGTCGATGTCGAGAGACGCGCCCGCCTTCTCGTCGCCGTACGCGAGCTCGATCCAGTCGATCGTGTCTCCCACGGCGAGCGACTCGAGCCAAATCCCCACACCCTTCTCCTTCCAGACGGCGTTGAGGTATGGCGCCTTCCCTATCTCCTCGCGGTTTCGCACCCTCATGAACCACTCGAGGCGGTCGATCGCGAGCGGGAACGCGGGATGCGGCGCCACTAGCTCGAAGCGCGCTCCCGTGGCCTCCGAGACCGTCTCCCTGACAAGCTCCTGCTCGCTGATCTTCTGCACCTTCCGCCGCGCGACCGCGCCGGCCTTCTTCGCTGGCCGCCCACGGGCGACTGCTCCGCCCTTTCGCTTCGCGCGTCGGCTGTGCGACAATCGGCCGTAGCGACGCATCCTGTCAATATAAGGCAATCTTCGAGCAAGAACGGCCCCGGAGGACCAGAAAGGTTAATGGCCAAGAACTTCCGCTTTCTCCCGATGACTTCCCGAAAGGTTCTCGCTATTGCGAGCGGCCTGGTCATCCTCTTCTTGTCAGGAACCGCCTTGGCCTTGCCGGCCGCGAGCGCCCAAACCGCCGTCGTCGTGAACATACCCGTCGGGGTGGGCGTAGGTCCTCGGCCGCCCCCGGCTTCTCGCCCGAGAATGTCACGGTCGTAATCGGCGTAAACAATACCGTGACGTGGACCAACAAGGACACGGACAACGGCGGCACGGACCACACCGTCACGTCGTTGAGCGTCCCCAGCGGGGCGGCTTCCTTCGACTCCGGGATACTGAAGGAGGGCGCCAACTTCACGGAGACCTTCACCACCCCGGGCACCTACGAGTACCACTGCACCCTCCACTCGTGGATGACAGGCAGCGTGGTGGTGTTGGCCTCCACTTCCACTTCCACCCACACCACCCCCGAGTTTCCGTCCGCCGCGCTCGCGGTCACCCTCTTCGCGGTCATCGCCGCCGTGATTTTGGCGACGTCGCGTCTGAGGCGGACGCTGCCGACATCGCCAGGCGCCACGCCGAGTCGAGCTGCCTCCACGGCCCCGTAGCGGACGGGCTCGAGACCGGGCCCAATCCGGGTGCGCGGCAGGACCTCAAGTCCATCAACAACCCTTATCAAGGAGCAGAGACGTGTTCGTCCAGTTTGAAACTCACTGTGGGCCTCCTGCTCGCAACCATCTCGCTGCTTGCGTTAGTGCCCCTCGCGCAGGCGTCAACCTCGTCAAGCGCCGCCTCGCCTTCTTCCGGTTACGCCGCCTACAACGTCCAATTCACCCAGAACGGGACCACCCGGACTGCCTCCGTGAACGAGAGCGTCACGCCGAGCTCGAGCCCCGGCGAGTCTATCATCCTGCTCACGGTCGAAGGGACCCAGAGCAACTTCACCTATTCGCGCGCAGTGAACTCCTCCCTGACGCTCTTCCCCTATCTGCCGGCCATCTCGAACCAGACTTACAGCTACTCGAACTCATCTTACACGGTCTCTGCTAGCATCTCCCAGCATGGGAGCTCGCAGGTGACCTTCCAGGGCACGGCCTACACGCTGACGGAATACGCGTTCTCGGCGGACGTCGGCTCGGCCAACGGGTCGCGGACGATCACCGGCACCGTCTCCGCCTTCCCGTCCGACCTCGTGTACTCGGCCACAGCCCAGTCCAACGGCACAAGCGTCGCGGCCACGCTGACAGCGACGTCGCTCTCGCTTACCGGGGCCGCCGCGGCTCCCGCTCTGCAGGCAGCCTCCGCGGGCATCGGGCTCTCGCTGGCAGCAGGAGCGGTGGCGCTTTCGCTGGGGGTAAGGATGAAGAGAAAGCAGGCGCCCTCCGGACCTTCGAACCCAGAACACTGGGTAGATTGACGGACGATCCGGTCACACACCACAACCTCACGAGCACCCTTCAGGTGGATGAGAGAGCGACGACCTCAGAAGCGGTAATCAGTTTCGAGCAGGCCGTAAAGGACTACGGCCCCAAGGAGATAGGCCCGGTCACGTTCTCCGTCGGCCGGGGGGAGATCGTAGGGTTCCTCGGCCCCAACGGCTCAGGCAAGTCCACGACCATCAGGATGCTCCTAGGGCTCATCAAGCCGACCTCGGGGACGGTGAGGCTGATGCAGAGGGACCCGCTACACGACCACGTCCGGGCCCTCGAGCAGGTGGGCTATTCGCCCGAGCTGCCGAACCTCCAGTCGTTCCTGACGCCGGGGGAGCTGCTCGAGCTCACCGCCAAGGAGCTCGGGCTGGGCCGCAAGGAGACTGACGACCAGCTCCCCGTCCTGCTGGAGGACGTCGGCCTGATCCAGTACCAGGACTACAAGATCGCCAAGCTCAGCAAGGGGATGGTCCAGAGGCTGAGCGTAGCGCAGGCCATGATGGGCACCCCCAAGGTGCTCATCCTCGACGAGCCCATGATAGGGATAGACCCCGCGGGGGTCGTCCAGTTCCGGTCGATCTTCAGGGATTTCGTCAGGGACGGGGGGACGATAGTGATGTCCTCCCACATACTCACCGAGGTCGAGTCCCTCTGCACCAGCCTCGTCGTGATCCACTCCGGGAGAATCCTGTTCAGGGGCGGCATCCAGGCTTTCATCCGCGAGCGCCTGGGCTCGAGGTCCATCGTCGTGGAGATAGCGGACGCCCCGGCCCTGGCGGGCCCGGGCAGCGCGCTCGTCGACCGGATTTCTTCCGTGAGCGGCGTGAAGCGGGTCACCCCGGCCCCAGCGGGCCTCCTCGTGGAGGTTGCCCCCGACTCCGACCCGAGGGCTGAGATCTCGAGGCTGGTCGTGGAGTCCGGGGCGAAGCTCGTCGGCCTGGGCCACTCGAGGAGCGAGCTGGACGAGGCCTACATCAGCGCCATAAGGGGGACGCCGACCCAATGAGGGCTTCCAGGGTACTCACCTTCGCGCGCTACGAGATCCGGCGCGCCGTAGCGCGGAAGAAGGTCCTCGCCCTCGTGGCGCTCACCATCCTCATCGCCATAGCGCCATACTACGCCTTGTACGCGACCCACACCTCCCTGGTCACGCCGCCCCTCCGCCCCTACCTTTGGATACTCGGGGTCTTCCTCCCCCAGGCGTTCTTCCTCCAGTTCACCGCGCTCCTCATAGCCGCCGGCTCGATGTCCGAGGAGTACGAGCAAGGGACCGCCGAGGTCCTGCTCTCGAAGCCCGTCTCGAGGCAGGAGTACTTCTTCGGCAAGTACCTCGGGGGCTACGCGCTCGTAGTCGGGATAGTGATCCTGGACGTCGTCCTGAGCATCACTTCCGCGACCTTTGTCTTCGGCCCACAGTTGGAGCTGGGCATCATAGCCGATGATTCTCCTGGCCCAGGTGTTCGCGGCGCTGGTCTTCTACTCGTTCGCGTTCATGGTCGGAGAGCTGATGAGGAGGTCCTCCCTCTCCTACATCCTCTCCGCCTCCGTCTTCTTCACCAGCGAGGTCGTCGGCGTGTTCCTCAACATACTCTACAGCCTGACAGGGACCGACATCTACAAGGTGGCCAACTATTACCTTCCGACGTCCTCCGTGGACTCCCTTCCGCTCCTCCTCGCCGAGCCGAACTTCCCGAGCTCGGTCCAGCTCGTCTTCAGGTTCGCGGCCACGCCGGTGGAGCCCTCGATAGGCGTCTCGGCCCTCTTGATAGCGGTCTACTTTCTCTCCGCGGTGCTCATCGCGCTCGCCTACTTCAGCAGGATGGACGTCGCGAAGCGCGTCACCTAGAAGGCCTCACCGGAGTCGTCGGGACCGGAAGACCATCGCGAGTCCCGCCGCGACGAGGACCAGGGCCAGGAGGACTCCAAGGAAGCCCAGCACGAGCGGGCTGAGGTCGACGAAGACCCCTCGCAGGGCGTAGAGAAGCACGAGCCCCGCGAGCACGTGGACCAGACCAACGACTTGCTGGGGTCACATCGTCGGGCCGGTCGGGGACCTGCCCGACTAATCAGATCACCCCTGCGGCGAGCCCGCAAGGACTAACCGTTATATGGGACAAAATCAGCGCGTCGCTCTCCTTGTCCAAGAGCACCGAGCACCTCAGCGCAAAGGTGAAGGACTTCATGGAGGCTCCACCCATCGTCGTCAGCGAAGAGACCACCATAGACCAGGCGGCCTCGACCATGTGGGAGAAGAGGATCGGGAGCGTCATAGTGGTCGACAAAGAAGGGAAGATGGCAGGCATAATCACGGCGAGCGACATAATATTCGCCGTGACCAAGTCCCTTGTCGGCCGACAGGTCCCGGTCTCTTCGATCATGTCGAAGACGTCCATCATGGCCATCCCCAACGAGAGCGTCCTCACGGCGGTCGAGAGGATGATGAAGGAGAACGTGAGGCATCTCCCCGTGATCGAGAAGAACGGGACACCCGTAGGAATCATCTCGACAAAGGACGTGATGGGCATGAGCGAGCCCTTGCTCAAGTTCGTCTTCCGCTCCAGGAAGGCGACTACAAAGAAGAAGAAGGCCCCTTCCAAGAGAACCAAAGCTTAAACCCGATTGGCTTTCTTCGGGAATCGTTTACGATGTCGTCAGGACCCGCAGACCTCCCCGAGCTCGAGGCGAGGACCATGCAGGAGGTCAGGAGCTCCACACGGTTCCTGCTCAACTCGTTCAAGGGCAAGATAGACGAGCTCAAGGCCTCAGCCGGGCCCGACATCCAGACGCTCTTGCGGTTCGGCGTAGACCAAAAGTCCGCCAGCTCGACCGGCAGGAAGTTCTTCGGGAAGGACGAGGTGCGGTACCTCGCCGTCGACGGGACCTGCTCCGTCGACCAGCACCTCGACCTGCTCGTCTTCTACGTCGGCGCTTTTGGCTACTCCGGGACGTTACGATTCGAAGATGGTGAGGTCATTGTGGGCGACCCCTCCCCGATGAACCGGTCCTCGGCGGCGGTCTCAGCGTCCATCCCCCTGTCCGAGGAAGACGCCGCCACCGTGTTCGGGCAGAGGACCGAGTCGGGGACCGAGGTCGACATCGAGTCCGAGCGCCTCCCCAACGCGGTGATGCACCTGGCCGAGTACTACATCGCGCTCAAGGCCGTCTCCTCCGGCGACCAGCCCAAGGTCGTCCTCCTGGACAGGCCGCTCGCCGGGGACGTCGCGCACCTCGTCTGGAGCACGCGGGACCTCGTCCAGGACCACCTCTCCGTCCTCGAGGGCATGGAGACGCCCTTCGGCACGGTGACCAACTTCGACCTCGAGCTCGCGAGGCTGCTCGTGGCCAACCCAGAGCTCGAAGATCCCCTCCCCGCGGAGCCAGCTCCTGAAGTTCGCGGCCATGCTCTCGCTCTTCGACGGCGCGGAGCTGACCCTCTCCCAGATGCTCGACAGGATAGGCTCCGACCGGTCGCACCTCCCCGTCCTGCGAGAGGACCTGCGGGAGCTCGACGCGGCCTATCCACGTCTTCGAGGAGGGCGAAGACCGCGAAGACAGAAAGTTCAAGCTCAGGCCGGGCGTCAAGGACTACCGGGAGCGGGTCGTGCGGCGCCGCGCTTCGCGGTGGCCGACCACGTCTTCAACCCCAAGAGCGAGCACCCGCTGAGGATCAAGGCACGGACCGACCACGCGGAGAGGTGGATAACCGCCGACGACCTCGACTACCTCGTCCTGATATTCGTCCTCGAGCTCACGCGGAAGGCCTGGTCGGAGGGCGTCCTGCCCATAGGCCTCACCAAGGACTCGGCCGCCGCCGAGCTCGTCAAGACGGTCGTGCCGCTCCTGCGGGACTCCGACCTCGGAGAGTTCGCGCACGCCCTCCCCAACTTCAACAGCGACAAGATGCTCCTGCAGACCAACAGCGTCGTCAACGCCGCGAGCGTCCCGACCCCGTGGCACACCGTGGACATCGACGCCGCGTTCAGGACCATGGTGCCCGTCGCCGACGACAGCCTCCCGCAGGGGGAGGCTAGGGCGCGAGGGGCCTACCGCAACGTGATCTACCCCGAGAGGGTGTTCGTGAAGACCTACATCCAGCTCTGGAGCAGCAGGAACGACCCCGCGGTGAGGATCCACGTCTTCACCTTCGACAGGCCCGCCTACGCGGGGTTCGACCACTGGGGCGACCTCGTCGTCCACAACAAGGACAACGAGATAGACGAGAGGATCAGCGCCGATACTCAATCTGCGCGAGGAGTCCGCGATGACCAACCTCGCGATGTCCATCCTCTTCGAGATGTCCGGGGAGGTGGTCCCCGAGGCCCTCGGCCACAACTACCCGCTCTTCCTCGCCGACAAGAAGGCGAAGTTCGTCCTCAAGCAGAGCAGGAAGGCCTACCTCGGCGCCGTGGACGTGGAGATGGCGAAGTCCGACCTCGACCAGCAGGTGCTCTTCTCCCAGAGGTTCAGGGACTATCGGAGCCAGGTCGAGGCCAAGAGGAAGGGAGGCAAGTGAGATGATGCAGCAGACGCCGGTCTTCGACGACCTCGACGGCGAGTTCCAGGGCAGGCTCAGGGAGATAGTCTCGACGACCAGGCAGACCGCCGACGGGACCTCCACGGTCACCTTCAGCACGGCGGGGATAGAGTGCGACTACAACCCCAAGCGTCGTCAAGAAGCTCGCCACCGGGCAGCTCGTCGCGATACCCAACGTCCAGACCCTCGGGCGCGGACAACTTCTTCTCGGTCTACGAGATAGCCGACGTCTTCCCCATGCACTACTCCATGCCCACCCTCGACAGGTCCCAGCCCGCCGCGATCCGGAAGGAGTTCATGGAGCTCATCGAGAGCGAGTGGAAGAAGGGCTCCAAGAGCACCTGGATAGAGATAGTCGCCGCCCCGATAGGCTACGTCATGAGGACGTCAGAGGACGGCGCGATCACCTTCGAGAGGAAGCCCTACGCCCCGCTCGCCGGGAGCCCCGTCAAGCTCCTGAGCAAGCGACTCCGTCGAGAAGCTCATCTGCTACAGCCCTGCCCAAGGGGGAGCAGCCTGCCGACTACCAGTTCGGCAACCTCCTCGGTGTCATCGACGAGACGATCCCGTTCACGGTGGACATCGAGAAGCTCATCCACTATCACGTTGGGGTCTTCGCCTTCACCGGCACGCGGCAAGTCGAACCTCACGTCCACGGTCATCAGGAAGGCCCTCAAGGTCATCCCCGACCTGAAGGTCGTGATCTTCGACGTCTCCTCCGAGTACGGCATCCACATCCTCGACGTCCTCAACGAGTACCCGAGCAAGGTCCTCTTCACCGACTCGTTCGCGGGGTCGAAGCAGAAGCCCGGCCGAGTACTTCAAGCGCCACGTCTGCCCCGAGGCGCTCGCCGACCTCCAGAACGAGTTCGAGACGAAGATCTGCCAAGCTCTTCGACGACGACAAGGTCGTCTTCGCGGAGCTCCCGCTGGCAGGGGAGCGAGGAGGTGGAGCGCTTCAGCACCTACGGCGGCCTCATCGAGGTGCTCACGAACACTCTCAACGACAAGTACGGCGCGGTCCAGCAGAAGATCCTCGTCCCTCAGGTCATCAGCCGCATCAAGGAGTTCATGCACGACGAGGGCTTCACCCCGGACACCAGGTTCAACGCCAAGACCGCGAAGCTCATCACGCAGATACAGACTCTGCTCACCGACCTGCCTGCCACCAGCTCGCTGAAGAAGACCTTCGACAGCCTGAGCAAGGTCGTCGAGCAGGCGACCCCAGAGGAAGAGCTGGAGAAGTCCCCCTGGGAGACCCTCCCCGACGAGATACTCTCCACTGACAAGGACTCCCCCCGGGTCTTCGTCATCAACCTCCCCGAGGCCGAGGACGCGAGGGCGCAGACCGCCGACGTCATCAACAGGTCTTCCGCAAGAGGAAGAGGAGCTTCAGCCTCACCCCGAAGGTGCTCTTCATCATCGACGAGGCTCAGGAGTTCATCCCCCAGGACGCGAGGAAGGGCGACAACGCCTACGAGTCCAGCAGGGCAGTCGAGAGGCTCCTCAGGCACGGGAGGAAGTACAACCTCTTCTGCTGGGTGAGCACCCAGAGGATAGCGCACCTGAACACCAACGCCCTGCAGCAGCTCCACAGCTACTTCATCTCGACCATGCCCAGGCCCTACGACAGGCAGCTGGTCGCCGACACCTTCGCGATCGGCGACGCCTTCGTGGACCGGACGCTCGCCTTCCAGAACGGGGACTGGCTCATCACGAGTTTCAAGGCGACGGCGACCCAGAACATCCCGGTCTTCTTCCACGCCGAGAACAACGAAGAGACCCTGCGCAAGTACCTGACATCGTAGCAGTGTCTCCCCGGCTGCGGACCAATGCTTATACTGACGCGGCGCGAAAAACTACTTCGTGCTCAAAAAGGATGAGGTCGCGAAGCTGAGGTCGAAGCTCACCCCCGAGCAGGCCGAGGTCTGCGTGAACAAGGGAACGGAGATGCCCTTCACGGGAGAGTACTGGGACAACCACGACGAGGGGGTCTACAGGTGCGCCGTCTGCGGAGCGGAGCTCTTCGACTCATCCACCAAGTTCGAGTCCGGCACGGGGTGGCCGAGCTTCTGGCAGCCCGCTAAGAAGGAGAACGTGAAGGAGAAGGACGACTACAGCTACGACATGCACAGGGTCGAGGCCGAGTGCGCGGAATGCGGTTCCCATCTCGGCCACGTCTTCGACGACGGGCCCGAGCCCACGGGGTTGCGCTACTGCATAAACTCCGTCTCCTTGGACTTCGAGAAGCGGAAGCACTAGGCGGCCAAAATCGTTAAAGGCTCGGGCCGGGGTCGTTCGCCTTCGATGTCAGCGAGCAACCTCACTGCCCAGAACGGAGACACCATCTCGGTCCACTACCTCGGGAAGTTCCCGGGAGGAAAGGTCTTCGACACCAGCATGAAGTCCGAGGCGGAGAAGGCCGGCATCTTCAACCCGGCCCGCGACTACAAGCCCCTGCAGGTAGTGCTTGGTGCGCACCAGGTCATCCCCGGATTCGAGGAGGCGCTCGTCGGGATGAAGATCAACGAGACCAAGGAGGTCACCATCCCACCGGAGAAGGCCTACGGGAAGACGGGCAGGCACCAGATGGCGGGAAAGACCCTCCAGTTCAGGCTGCTCGTGACAAACATCAAGCGGCCCTAGTCACGCCCCGCGCCGCGCACTAACGTTATGTGATTACTAGTGGTGCGCCGAGTATATACGCGGTCGGAGCTCTCGGCCACCCGAGAAACAAATGTTCGGAAGACGAAGACGGAAAAACGAGGACTTTGAGAGACCGAAATACATCTCGGTCTACGCGTACCTGAACGAGGGCCTCTTCCCCCCGAGCGACACGGGTTTCCGGCTCATGCGGACGGCGCAAGGATAAGAACTGGGAATAGAGCGAGAGTGGAAAGATGCCCAAGACCAAAATCATAGAGGCCGAGAACCTGACCAAAGTCTACAAGGGGAAGGTCAAGGCGGTCGACAACATCTCCTTCTCAGTCGAAGAGGGGGAGATTTTCGGGTTCCTCGGCCCCAACGGCGCCGGGAAGACCACGACTATCAAGATGCTCAATACGATCGCGTCGATAACCAGCGGCAAGGCGACAGTAGCGGGGCAGGACGTGACCAAGCACCCGGCGAAGGTCAGGGACGTAATAGGAGTGGTCCCCCAGGAGCTGACCGCCGACGACGAGCTCAACGGCATGGAGAACATCCTGCTCTCCGCCCGCCTCCACCACGTCCGCGGCGACGAGGCGAAGAAGAGGGCGAGCGAGCTCCTGAAGCTGGTCGACCTAGACGGCGCGGCAGGCAGACGGGTCAAGACCTACTCCGGGGGGATGCGGAGGCGCCTCCAGCTCGCGATAGGCCTCATCCACACCCCCAAGATCCTCTTCCTGGATGAGCCCACTCTCGGCCTAGACATCCAGACGAGGACGAAGATGTGGGAGTACATGAGCGGGCTCAACAAGGAGCAGGGCCTCACCATCTTCATGACCACCCACTACCTCGAGGAGGCAGACGGCCTCTGCAACCGCGTCGCGATCATCGACCACGGCGTGATCAAGGTCTCCGGGTCGCCTTCCCAGCTCAAGGAGAGGGTGGGAGGGGACGTCCTGACCATCGAGCTGACCACGGGGCCCGACATCACCGACTTCCTGAGGTCGATCCCCGACGTCCACGACGTGGTCAAGACCGACCAGTCCTACCGCATCAAGCTCCCGAAGACCGAGAAGGCCCTCCCCGCGATAGTCGACGGGGTCACAAAGAAGGGCCTCGAGATCAAGGAGATCGCCTTCACCAAGCCGACCCTCGACGAGGTCTTCCTCGAGGTCACCGGCAAGTCGATGCGGGACGAGGACGCTGGAGAGAGCGAGTCCTGGGTCCAGAACATCATCACGGAGAGGATGAAGTGAGCGGCCATGTTTGACGAGACGCTGGCACTGACGAACAGGGCGCTCAAGAAGTGGGTGAGGAACCCGTTCACCATCATCCCCGGCCTCGCGACGTCTGCGTTCTACCTCGCGCTGTTCGGGAACTCGTTCAACCCCACGAACCTGGTCCCCGCATCAGCAGGCGCCGCCGCCAAGTCCGCGATACTCAGCACGACCTTCGGCGGTGCCGCGACCTACATCACCTACCTCACGGCGGGGGTAATCTGCCTCATCATCGTCTTCAACATGTCGTTCGGCGGGATCGACATCGTCCTCGACAGGCAGCTTGGTTACTTCAACACCTTGTTGACGTCGCCAATCCCGCGGGCATCCATCTACTTCTCGGGAGTCTTCCAGAACCTCGCGAAGGCGATGCTCCTCGCGGTCCTCACCTTCGTCATCGCCCTCATCATCCCTGACGGCCTCAAGCTCACTTCGAGCTTCGGCATCCTCGAGCTGCTCGGGGCCTTCGCCGCATTCACGCTCCTGGGCCTAGGTCTCTCCTGCATCTTCACCTCCCTCGCGCTCCTCGCGAGGAGCATCGACTCCCTCATCGCCGTGGTGAACTTCATCAACCTCCCACTGATATTCATGAGCAGCTCCCTCTTTCCCTCGAGCTCTTTCCCGAGCTGGCTTCAGAGCGTCTCGAACGTCAACCCAATCTCAAAGGCGGACGAGGCGGCAAGGATCCTCATCGTCAGCGGCAACCCGGCCGCGAACGGCATGATGGGCACCTTCGTGGGCGACATGCTCTACCTCGTGGGATTCGTAGTGGTCATGGCCATCCTGGGCTATTGGGCCGCGGCTAGGGCGATGAAGCCCGAGTAGGCTGGCTGGGAGACCATGCCCGACGTGTACGTCGAGAAGGGGAGCACAACGCGCCTCGATAACGTCGACGGCGAGCTCAGGGTGGGCAGGGGCGCCAAGATAGCCGCCAAGGGGAAGGCGGTGACGGTCGCCAAGGGCGCCTACTTCGAAGGCGACGCCGAGATTGACTGCGACTTCGAGTGCGACTCCCTCACGGTCGAGAAAGGCAAGCTGATTGTCTCGGGCAACCTGACAGTGCACAAGGGCTTGGACGTCGCGCACACCGTGGATGTGGGCGGCACCATCAGCGCCCACGACATCGACGTCGGGGGCAAGATGTTCGCGAGGTCTGTCTCCTGCGTGGATTCGGTCAGAGTAGGCGGGATTGTGGAAGTCAAGGAGAGGCTCGAGGCCGTGTCGGTAGAGGTGGGTGGGAAGGTCGACGTCTCAGGAGCGGTGAAGCTGACAGACCTCGGCGTCGGCGGGAAGGCGGACGTCGGCGGAGGCATCATCAAGGGACACACGAGCGTCGGAGGGGTCTTCGCGAGCACGGGCCCTCTGGAGTTCGGGGAGCTGCAAGTCTACGGCAGGTGCACCCTGCCCGCCGGCTCCAAGGGCAAGAAGCTCTCCACGTTCGGGAAGCTCTCGGTCGAGGGGAACCTGGCCTGCGAGCAGGTGGACGTAGGCGGCCTGACGACGGTCCGCGGGGACCTCAACTCTTCGGAAGTGCTGGTCAACGGGAAGCTCGACGTCTCCGGGTCGCTCTCCACGAAGGGGATGCTGGAGGTCAACGGGTCGTGCGAGGTGGGAGGCGAGCTCATGGGCGACCGACCTTCGCGTCGGAGGCCGCTTCAAGGCCCGCAAGGCGCTGCTCAGCAACCAGGCGGACATAGCCGGAGAGGTCGACACCGTGAAGGGGCTGAAGGGAAAGTCCATCGTGATCAGGACCGGGACGAGGTGCAGGGGACCGCTCGTCGGCGAGCGCGTGGAGCTCGGAAAGAGCGGCCTCGTCCTCGCGAACTGGGGGACGCGCTGGGCTGGGCAGTCCATCATGATGCGGGGGATAGGAAGGATGACCGACGCGGAGGACATCTACGGTGCCGACGTCGTCCTGGGGTCGAACGGGAGGTGCAGGAGGATATTCGCCGAGAGGGTGGAGCTCAGCGACGGCTGCACTGTCGACCAGGTGACCTACACCCAGGAGCTGCGCAGGAGCAGCGGGCGCCAGTTCCTCACCCACCCCGCCGAGAAGGTCGCCGTGCTGCCCCCGTTCCCGCTCTGAGGGGAGTGACGACGCTGAGCCGCCCTCGACCTGAGCTGCAAGGACGACCTGTGTGGAGGCCTTCGTCATGACGGGGAGGACGAAGAGGACCAAGGTCGACCTCTACGCGACCATACTCGAGGTGATCCGCCGGTATCCTGAAGGCGGCCGCATCACGCGTATCTCATACGGGGTCGGCGTCCCTGTGGACAGGCTCAAGGTGATGGTGGAGGCGCTCTCCGCCAACGGCCTGGTGAGGAAGATCGCCGCCGAGGATGAGGAGGGCGACGAGGCGGGCGTGTATTACTACGGCGTCACCAACAGGGGTCTGGAGTTCCTCGAGATATACTGGAAGATGAAGGGGTTCCTCGCCGCTTTCGGCGACTAGGCCTCCCGACGAAAGATTCATCTCGGCCGCCCTCTTCTGGCCTCCCGTGTCCTCCTCCGCCGGGTCCGGGGCAAACGACGCCTCGGTCTACATCTTCCTGGGCGTCCTCATCCTCCTGGTAATCCGGCGGTTCTCCAGGGTCATCCGAGGGTCCAAGGTCAGCAGGGGCAGGACGATAGCCTTCTCGGTCTACTATCTCGGTTTCGCCGGCCTCCTCATAGCCGTCTCCGTATTCTCAGGCGGCGTCTCCGCGGTCTACCTAGTCCTCTACGCGCTGGTCGGGGCGGTCGGCGCGTACGGCTCATACGTCTTCTCGGACGCGCGGATTGGCTTCTGGAAGGCGGCTGACGGCTCCATCTACTACAAGGGGGCGATCATCGTCTACCTGATCTACATCGTGGGGCTCATCGTGAGGATAGCGATCGACCTCGCCTTCATCGGTCCGCAGGCCTTCGCCTTCTCCTCGAGCGGGGCCTCTTCCACGCTGTCCTCCACCGCGATATACGCGGGCATCGCGACGGACGTGCTGCTCTCGTTGGGCTCGGGGCTGCTGGTCGGGAGGAACCTGCGGGTGATGAAGAGGTACGACGCAATCGTGGCTGGGAAGGAGGCGGTCACCGACACGCCTCCGAACATCCCGCTTGTTTGAGCCCGCACCACACCTTATAACGGACGGAGAAGGCTGCGACCCGAAGAAACATGGCCAACGAGAAGGCCACCATCGTGACCTACCCCGACGAGTTCTCCAAGGAGGAGATCAAGGAGCTGGCGCTGCGGGCCGGCTACACGGTGGTCGGCATGATCACGCAGAAGCGCGTGGTGAAGTCCGAGTACGGAGTCGGCGTAGGCAAGGCCGAGGAGCTCCGCGACATGGTGAGCAAGAACGGGTCGAAGATCCTCATAATCGACGAGGAGGTCACCTCGTCCCAGGCCAACAAGCTCGCGACGGTCACTCGCTGCGAAGTGGTCGACCGCGACCGCCTCATCCTGAACATCTTCGCCGAGGAGGGCCGTCACGACGGAGGCCAAGCTTCAGGTCCAGCTCGCGGAGCTCAAGTACGAGATGCCCCGCGCGAGGGACGCTGTCCGCTACTCCGCCAACGGCGAAAGGGCGGGATTCATGGGGATGGGCGAGACCATGGTGGACATCAAGTTCAGGGCCCTGAAGAAGAGGATGGTCTTCATCAAAGAGAGGCTGGAGAGGGCGCAGGCAAACCGGAACCTCCACCGCGCGGAGAGGAGGAAGCTGGGGCTGCCCTTCGTCTCGCTCGCAGGCTACACGAGCAGCGGGAAGACCACGCTCTTCAACAAGCTGGCCGACGAGTCGAGGGAGGAGTCGCCCGACCTCTTCACGACCCTCACCACGACCATGAGGGCAGTGAGCTTCGCCGACCAGCGCAGGAAGATAATGCTCTCGGACACGGTCGGCTTCATCTCGCGCATCCCGACATACATGGTAGAGTCCTTCAAGTCCACCCTCGAGGAGCTGACCTACGCCGACCTGGTGCTGCTGATGGTCGACGCTAGCGAGGAGAGGGAGAGCATGGCCATCAAGCTCAACAGCTGCCGGGACATCCTGGACCAGCTGGCGGTCGACCCCAAGAAGACCATCCTCGTCCTCAACAAGGTCGACCGGCTGGAGGGCGCCGCCCTGCGGCAGGTCGAGGAGGACGACCTCTTCGCGGGATTCACCATCGTGAAGATCTCCGCCGTGAGGGGTGACGGGTTGCGCCAGCTCAAGAACCGCATAATCGCGATGACCTACCCGCCCAACCAAAAGTCCGGCCAAGAGGCCGTCCCCCAGCGGATGGAATTCTCACACTAGCAAAGATCCCCAGATTCGCCTCTGGGAGTTTAGAAAAAAATGGGCCTCGACGGGGACTAGATGCCCAATGCCCCGTCGAGGGAGAGCACACCGGCGCCCAAGAACACGAGCGCGAGGGCCAGGACCAGGTAGAGCACGTCGGTCTCGTAGGACGGCTTTCCCACTGCGATGTAGTCAGCGTGCATCTTGCGCTTCTTCATCACTGAGGCCGACACCATGAAGAGGACGAAGAACGCGCCAACTATCGGGACCAGAAGCCCCAAGATCAGCGCTATCCCCCCGGCCAGCTCCAGCGCGGTCGCGGCGTAGGTCGCCCCGGCGGGAACCCCGAGACCCTTCATGCTCTGGACTGTCTGCGGCATGCTCTGAGATCTTCGGGCGCGCGTGGATGACGAAGTTCGCACCCACCCACACCCTCAGGATCAAGGCGAGGTATCCGGTGTACGGAAGTAACGGATCCAATAATGCGGTCATTTTTGGTCACTAGTTGCTACACGCAGTACCACATATAAACCAAGTAGTTTTTTGCTACCAAGTAGGTGCAGAATACCATAGTAGGTTACGCGGCCTTTACCGAGGCGCGACGAAAGCCCGCTTCGACCGGACCAACAGCCCGGAATCGGTCGCAGGGTTAAAAACAAACTCCCAGAGCGAACTCGCGAGGGTTTCGTGCCAGCGCTGGAGATAGGCGGGAAGAGGATCGAGTACCTGGTGCTCCGGGGCACGAGCAGGCGCTACACCTACTTCAGGTTCAGGCCCGACCTGACCCTCGAGGTCGTCCTGCCCCGGGGGCGGCTGGGAGACGCGAGCTCGGCCATCGGCCAGAAGAGGGAATGGATCCTGAGAAAGTACGAGGAGATGCAGAAGACCAAGAGGATCCTCGACGACGAAAGGGTCATGTTCGACGGCAGGCTCCTGGAGATAGTCTACGAAAAGGCGCTGGAGAAGGAGGAGATACTCCCCGACCCCGAGGGCGGGAGGGTCGTGGTCCGCGCAAGCGAGAGGTCCAGGGTGAGGGAGCTCGTGCGCAGGTGGTTCCTGAGGGAGACGTCGAGATACGTGATGAAGAAGCTCGCCGACCTCGCGCCGACCCTTCCGGCGGCCTACAAGCGCGCCGACGTGAGGGAGATAAAGAGCTGGGGCTACTGCACCAGGACCGGCAGGCTCTCCTTCAGCTGGCAGCTGATCGCCCTTCCCGAGCGGCTCCGCGAGTACGTGGTCTTCCACGAGCTGACTCACCTCGAGGAGTTCAACCACTCGCCATCATTCAAGAAGAAGCTGGCAAGAGTCTGCCCCGACTACCGGCAGAGGGAGAAGGAGCTGGACTACATCTCTCCCGCCGAGCTCTCCCGGATCTAGGCCGCCTGCACAAAGAGGTCCCTGGTGTCCTGTTACACATGCCTTATAGGAGAGCGACAAAAGGCCCTTCTTCAGGTAACATAGCAAATTGGCAAGATCACATCGTGACGCTTACGCAAAGGCGATAGACAAGGTGCGGGAGCAGCACAGCATCTCAATGGGGCCGGCCCAGCTGCCGGTGGAGTGCCCAAAGTGCGGCACCAAGCAGATAATCTCTGACGCCCCAGGGAGGCGGGTCTGCATCAGGTGCGGCTACGAGTTCAGGCCCCAGACCCAGAAGGTCTGAGCGCTCAGAACCTCCTCGTCGCCCTGCCGTCCTCCATGACGTAGAGGTGCTCGGCGAGCCTCCCGTCGGACTCGTCCTGCGTGGAGAAGACAACGTCGATCCCCGCTTCAGCGGCTAGCTTGCGATAGGCCGCGATGAACCCCTCCCGCTCGTGCAGGTTTGAGAACGCCTCGTCGACCAGGATCCCCGCCGGCCCCGAGAGGAGCGCGGTTGCCAGAGACACCCGTTCGCGCATGCCCAGGCTCAGCTTCCCCACCTTCCCCCGAAAGTCTATCCCAAGAGCCTCCTTTACCGCCCGCAGCCTCTCCCCGCCCACCTCGACCCCCTTCAGCTTCGCACCCCACCTGAGGTGCTCGTCTTCTCGCATGCTGGGGATGCAGGACTCCGGCGTGACCATCACCACGCCCCTCCTCTCAAGCGGCATCCCGGTGACGTCCTTCCCGTTGACCTTGACGCGCCCGCCATCCGGCTTGGTCAGGCCTGCGACTATCCTCAAGAGCGTCGTCTTGCCCGAGCCGTTCCTGCCCGCGACGCAGATGAAGCCCCCGTCGCTCACTGCAGCGTCGAGCAAGAACTGACCGAACCGCTTCTGCACGGCAGCCTCGATCATGCGCCCTCCGCTTCGCCTCTCCCAAAGGATAAATAGCGTTATGCATGGCTATGCACATCGCTCTCCATGAAGACGCAGAGAAGGGGGGTATCGACCATCGCAGTGGTCTCCGTCGTGGTGGTCGTCGTGGCGATTCTGATAGCGGCGCTCGTCGTCTACTCTGCGCCCGCGAAGACGACGACCTCCTCCACCTCGACAGCAACGTCTGCCTCGACGCCGACCTCCTCGGTCACAAGCACGTCGAGCTCCAAGGAAGCGCCGCTCATCACCTATTCCGCAGACGCCTACGCGACTGAGGTGACGTCGCTGCTCAACGGCTTCTCCTCGAGCACGGGGGTGCAGGTAGCCCCCGTAAAGTCCGGAGGCTCCACCGCCGACGCGTCCGCGATAAAGGCGGGGGCCCCGGACGATGTCTTCGTGTCCGCCTCGCTCAGCGCAACCTCGACCCAGTATCTCGGCAACCTGACCGCCAACTGGGCGATTGGGTTGGCCACGGACCAGCTGGTCGTGGCGTATTCGAATTCCACCACGCAAACGGCCGCGACGACCAGCATCATCGGCCTGGCAAACACGGCCATCAAATCGAACGCGACCTCGGATTGGAACAATTTCTTTACCGCGCTCGTCGGAGGGACGGTCAAGGTGGGCATCTCCGCCCCAGCCCAAGACCCGGCCGGCCTCCGCGCCTGGCTAGTCCTGGAGGCCGCGGGGTACCTGTATTCGGGAGGCAACCAGCAGGCCTATGTCAGCGCGCTCCTGAGCGACCAGGCCAACTCCACCGCGGCCAGCGCGGCCGTCCTGGTGGCCCCTCTGCAGGCGGGGGACATCCAGTTCCTCTTCACCTACAAGTCCGCCGCCATCTCGAACCACCTGAACTACATAGGCCTGGACTCTCACGTAAACCTGGGGACGCCCAGCCTCAGCTCGTTCTACTCCCAGTTCTCCTACACCGACTCCGCGGGCGTGACCAAAGGGGCGCCGATAGTCATCTGCGTCACGATCCCGCTCAGCGTCGTCAACCCCGCGGAGGCCCTACAATTCGTCCAGTACGTGGTCCAGAACGCAAAGTCTCTCTCGACCTTCGGGCTCGTGCCCCTCACACCCGCGCTTCTCTACCAAAATACGCCCCCGCCAGCCGCCATCCAGCAGCTCGTGACGCAAGGACTAATAGCCGACAACGGGGCTCTCCCGTAGGCCTTCGGCGATGAACTGGCTCAGGGTCATCTCGCTAGCATCGCTCTTCCTGCTTCTGATCCCAGTAGCCGTCCTCCTCTACTACGGCCTCGGCCCGCTGCGAAGTCCCGCCGGATACAGCGTCGGAGTCCTGCGCTCGATAGAGCTCTCCCTCGTCTCGTCGGCTGCCGCGGCGGTGGTTGACGTCGTCCTCTTCACCCCGCTCGCCTACTATCTGGCCAGGGGACGGGACAGGCTGGCCGAGACTCTGGTCGACGTGCCTGTCAGCGTCCCTCACCCGATCGTCGGAGTCGCGCTAGTCATCCTGGACAGCCCACGTACGCCGACCGGGATGTTTCTGAACTCCTTGGGGATCAATTTCTACAACACCGTCCTCGGGCTCGTGGTCGCTTTGGTCATCATGTCCGCCCCCATCTACGTGAAGGCCATGCAACCATACTTCGAGTCCAAGGACCCCGCGCCCGAGGATTTTGCCATGGGGATGGGCGCGTCTCGTCTCCGGACGATGTTCTCGGTGGTCCTCCCCAGCTCCGTCCCGGGGATCGAGAGCGCTTCATTTATCGCGATGAGCAGGGCGCTGAGCGAGTTCGGCTCCATCTCCATAATCGCCTACTACGTCCTGCAGTACCCCTTCTACGGGGTAAGCCCCGCTTCCGTCACCATCTTCGCGCTCTTCAGCGGCGCCGTCCCCGGGGGCCTCGACGCCGCGGTCACCGCGTCGGCCGTGATGATCCTCATCTCGCTGCCCATCGCGCTTGCGGCGCACTTCGTCGGGAGGAGGTAGCCGCCCCGCCTGCATAACGGTTTATACCGAGCCGCCCTCCCTTCAGCGAGAAGGTGCCTAGCTCGTGCCTAAGAACCCCGGGACGCCGCTGAAGCCCGCGTTCCGCCTCTGGATGGAAGACGCCAAGAACGAGGTGATGTTCGACCAGACCGACGCCTTCCTTCTCAGGAGGGTCGGCGAGACGCACTCCCTCACCGAGGCGGCGAAGGAGGTCGGGATCTCCTACCGGAACGCGTGGGACCGCGTGAAGATGATGGAAGAGAAGCTCCACCGGCGCCTCGTCGAGACCAAGGTGGGGGGCAAGACCGGAGGGGGCGCCACACTGACCGCGGACGGGAGCCAGCTGCTGAAGGAGTTCAGGAAGACGCGCAAGCTCCTCTTCAACGTCCTCGACGACAAGGAGGCCTGGGAGGACGTCGGCTACAGGCTCAGCGCCCGGAACAGGCTGAGGGCGAGGGTCTTGGAGGTGAAGCGGGGCGCGGTGACGTCCCAGGTGAAGATGCGCCTCGTCTCGGCCAGCACGCTCACCTCCATAATCACGAACGAGGCGGTCGATGACCTCTCCCTGAAGGAAGGCGACGAGGTGGAGGCCATCGTAAAGTCCACGGACGTCCTCGTGGCCAAAGGGGCGCCTGGCAAGCGCTAGCGGGCGCAAAGCCAACCTCTCCACAAGTTATATTACGCCGTGGAGTCGGTGCACGAGAAAGATGAGTCGCAGAGTAAGAACCGGTCAGCGCAAGCGGTCCAACGCGGTCTACATCATACCGATTCTTGTCGTCGTCACCGGCGTCGTCGGCTACTACATCTTCACCCAATCGGGCACGGTGGGCGGCGCCAGCCCGCTCATCGGGCAGCCGGTCTCGACGACCGTGCTCAACGAGCTCTCCGGAGTGAGCATGAGCACCCTGAACCAGGTCGGCAAGGTATCCAGCGTCAATTCGCCCACCGCGCTTACCGGCGGCTCGCCCCTCACGCTCAACGGCAAGCCTGAGGTTCTCTACATGGGCGCCGAGTACTGCCCCTATTGCGCGGCGGAGCGCTGGGCGATGATCGTCGCCTTCGACAAGTTCGGGAGCTTCACCGGAATCCAGTACATGCAATCGAGCGGAACTGACATCTATCCCAACACTCCCACCTTCACCTTCGTGGGCGCGACCTACACGAGCAATTACGTCACCTTCGTGACGGTCGAGCAGGCCGACAGGAACGACCAGCCACTCCAGACCGCCACCACGGAGGAGACTTCGTTGTTGACCGCCTACGACACCGGCGGGACGATCCCGTTCGTAGACATCGGCAACACCTACGCGATTACGAGCTCGCAATTCGTGCCATCGGCCCTCAGGGTCGGCAATACCGAGACAGGGGCCCCATACAACTGGACGCAGATCGCGTCCCAGCTCAACAACGCGAGCAGCATCCCCGCCATAAGCATCGACGGGGCTGCCAACCGCCTGATCTCCGCGATCTGCAAGATCGACGGCGGCGCGCCCTCGAGCGTCTGCTCCCAGAGCGCCGCGCAGACCCTGAGCTACGCAAGGACGCCTCCCTCCGGCAGCTCGCAGCTGTTGGCCTCGGAGGCGATCCTGACGGGACAGGCGCCTTCTGTGGCAGCGTCCCGTTTCGCTCCGACCCGTTTCCCTGACTGGGTCTAGGCGGAGCTTGGCTTTGGCCTATAACTGGCAATCCAGGGCGTTCATCGCCCTTTCAGTGATGGGCATCGCGGTGGCCTTCTACCATGCCTACGGAGAGCTGACGTACGCTCTCGGCTCCTGCAGCTTCAACCAGAAAATCAGCTGCGCACTGGTCTTCGGGAGCGGCTACACCAGGTTCCTTGGAGTGCAGTTCTGGGTCTACGGGGTAGTCTGGTTCCCCGTCTGCCTCCTGGTGGGCCTCTGGGCGATCAGAAAGTACGGGTCGCCCATCCGCTCGTTCTTGGTCCCGTTCTTGATGGTCGGCAACGTATTCACGCTCTATCCCTGGGACATCGAGATCAGGATCCTGGGCGGGGTGTACTGCCTCGTCTGCGTCTCACTGTATTGCATCAACTACCTCCTCACCTTCGTCGCCCTGACTTCAAAGTCGAGCGAGACCTGAAGCCTGCCGGTCAGAACCGGGGATTGGTCGGATGGTAATAGTCATACCTGAGGAAAATCTCCTCGCCTTTTCTTATCCGCTTCGTGGCCTTTAGCGACGCTCTCGTCCTCCCCTCGTCGAAGACGAAGACGGCGTTGGGGTCGTCGCTGTGGTCGATGAAGTTCGACCAGTAGTCGGGACTGCCCCTTGGAAACCCGTCCCAGTATTCGTTTTCGCCTATTTGCAGGGCGTACCTTCCCTGAGGCGTCGAGGCGGGGTGCGAAGTGAGGACGATGTCCCCGAACTCCCGAATCACGCTCCCTCTCGCGATGTCCCTGCTCGCGAAGAGGCCTCTCCCGTGAGGGCACGGCCCGACCGCGACGAGCCCTCGTATGGCGAGACCCAATCCGAGCCTGCGTGAAACGAAACGGTTGATAAGCAAACGCCCCGCATCCACGCACAATGACCCCCGCGGCTCCGCGCAACTACGCCCGGCTCGGAGCGGCGATAGTCATCGCGGCCGTGGTGATCGGCGCGGGCATCTTCGCCTCCACCCTTTTCGGGACCGCGACGACGACGCCCCAGACGATCGCCACCGCGCCCGCGACCGCCACCTCGTGCTCCCCTACAGGTGACTTGGCGGCTCCCCGTCACTTCGCTTTCAACGTCGCCGTAAACTACACCGGCCGTTGGAATGCGACCGCGGAGGGCTACAGCGGCACCACGCCGGCTTTCATCGACTGCTACACAGGCAGCGGAGTCGGCCTGATCTACCTGTCCGACTGGAACCAGGGCGGCCGGGCCACGCTCCAAGTCGTGGCGGAGAAGGCCGACCCGGGCAACGGGAACCTGACCATCAGCGTGAGCTTCGGCGCCTCCAGCTTCATGACGGAGACAAACAGCACGTCGCTTCCGAAGGGTTCGGCGACGATCACGGCGACCATGCTCGGCGAGGCGGCCGTGGCCTCGAATTTCACTCTGACGACCTCAACGGCCGGAGGGTCGCAGCTCTACGACGTGGCCTTCCACCAATCTGGCGCCTGTTCGCCGCTCGCCTACGTGGCTCCGTGGTCGGTGACCCTCGGGAACGAGACCATAGCCGAGCCCTCCAACGCGACAACCCCCATCTCCGGAGGGTATGTCGCCGGGCCTGAGTACCAGAGCCTATCGACGATAGTCTTCTCGGTGCCAGACGGGGTCTACCAATACACCCTCTCCCCGCACGGGGCGTTCGCTCAGCCTGCAGGCAGCGTCACGGTGAATGGCTCGGACGTATCAGTCGAGCTCAGCGGTCCCGACGTGACCTGCACGACAACCCACTGACCTAACCTCGTCCATCCAACCGCGACGCTCGCGCGTAACCGTTATATACAACGCTAAGTTGTATAGTGAGAGTGAACTATTAGATGTCGAACGGTCCGCAGTATATCATACTCAAAGAAGGCAGCTCCGAGTCGAAGGGCAGGGACGCCCAGCGCAACAACATGCAGGCGGCGAAGCTCATCGCGGAGCTCGTGAAGACCTCCCTCGGCCCGAGGGGAATGGACAAGATGCTCGTCGACTCGCTCGGCGACGTGACGATCACCAACGACGGCGCTACGATGCTGAAGGAGATAGACGTCCAGCACCCGGCGGCGAAGATGATGGTGGAGATCAGCAAGGCCACCGACAACGAGGTGGGCGACGGCACCACTTCCGGCGTCATCCTGGCCGGCGCGCTCCTCGAGAAGGCCGAGGAGCTGATCAACCAGGACGTCCACCCGACCGTGGTCGTGGACGGCTACATGAAGGCCCTCGAGAAGGCCGAGCAGGTCCTCGAAAAGATCGCTGAGAAGGTCGACCCCACCTCGCGGGCTGACCTCATCAGGGTCGCGACGACCAGCATGCAGACCAAGCTGGTCTCGGACGACGCGCCGTTCCTCGCAGGACTCGTCGTGGACGCGGTCTTGCAGGTCGCGGAGAAGGTCGGTGACGGTTACAGGGTCGACATCGACAACGTGAAGGTCGAGAAGAAGCCCGGAGGCTCGATGATGGACACCAAGCTCATCTCGGGAGTGGCGCTCGACAAGGAAGTCGTGCACTCCGCGATGCCGAAGAAGATCGAGGGCGCCAAGATCGCGCTCATCAACTCGCCCCTCGAGATAGAGAAGACCGAGTTCAGCGCAGAGATCAGGATCAACGACCCCAGCCAGATGCAGGAGTTCCTCGACGAGGAGAGCAACATCCTGAAGGGGATGGTCCAGAAGGTGGCCGACTCAGGGGCGAACGTGCTCGTCTGCCAGAAGGGCATCGACGACAGCGCGCAGCACTACCTCGCGAGGGCGGGCATCATGGCGGTCAGGCGCGTCAAGGAGAGCGACATGACCAAGATATCAAAGGCCACGGGCGCGAGGATAGTCACCAACCTCGACGACCTCTCCGCCAAGGACCTTGGGCACGCCAAGATCGCGGAGGAGAGGAAGGTCGAGGAGGACAAGTGGGTCTTCATCGAGGGTGCGAAGAACCCGAAGGCGGTCACCATCCTGATCCGCGGAGGCTCGCAGAGGGTGGTCGACGAGGCCGAGAGGTCGCATGCACGACGCGATAATGGTGACGAAGGACGTCATCGAGAAGCCGGCCATCGTGGCTGGAGGCGGAGCGCCCGAGGTCGAGGTCTCGTACCAGGTGAGGGAGTGGGCGCAGAAGCTCACGGGCAGAGAGCAGCTCGCCGCGCTGAAGTTCGCTGAGGCCATCGAGGTGATCGCCACCATCCTCGCTGAGAACGCCGGGATGGACCCGATCGACACGCAGGTGGAGCTCAGGGCCAGGCACGGAAAGGGCGAGAAGTGGGCGGGAGTCGACGCGCTCTCCGGCAAGGTGGCCAACATGATGTCCAAGGGCGTGGTCGAGCCGCTCGCGGTCAAGCTGCAGATACTCAAGGCCGCGACCGAGGCAGCGTCGATGCTACTGAGGATCGACGACGTCATCGCATCCAGCAAGATGTCGGGCCCACCGCCGGGAGCGGGCGGAGGCGGCATGGGTGGGATGGGCGGAATGGGCGGCATGCCCGGAATGTAAGGGCCTGCCCTCTAATTCCGCATCAAGGGTAATTCTGATAGGAATACCCTACCACCACATTTATGAACCGGGTCGCGCTCGACGACCGCGTTCGAGCGATGCCGCCCGGGACCCCAGCAGAGCATTTTTCTCGCCCCCAGGCGACGGTCTCGGGAGCCGATGGAAGCGTGACGAAGAGGGCGTGGTGATCAGGCTGGGCAGGCGGACGCTCGAGGACATCCACGCTCACGCCGAGTCCACCTACCCCGAGGAGTGCTGCGGCCTGCTCATCGCGAGCTCGGGCAGCAAGGACGTCGTGGACTCGGTCAAGATGAGGAACGCCTTCTCGGGGCCGAAGCACGACAGGTATCACATCGACCCACTCGAGCTCTTCAAGGCGGACAGGGAGGCGGCCGAGGAAGGGCCTGACCATCGCCGGGATATACCACTCTCACCCCGACTATCCCGCGACCCTCTCGAAGTTCGACGTCGAGCACTCCTTCCCCTGGTACTCCTACGTCGTCGTCTCCGTCCCGAAGGGGGAGGCCGGGGACACGAGGTCGTGGCTCCCCAACGAGGACCACAGCTCCGTCGCCGAGGAGGCCATAGAGATACGCGACGGGATCGTCGAAGACAGAGGAGTGAGCCAGAAGGCATGACCGTCACGATAATCATCCCGACGGCGCTGCGGCAGCACACCGACGACGAGGACGAGCTCAAGCTCAACGCGAGGACGGTCAGCGACGCCCTGAAGGAGCTCGTTACCGCCTTCCCCAACCTGCGGAGGCACCTCTACTCGGAGAGCGGGCGACTGAGGAACTTCATCAACATCTACCTCAACGAGGAGGACATCAGGTACAAGGAGGGCGAGAGCACCCAGCTCAAGGACGGGGACACCCTGATGATAGTCCCGGCGGTCGCGGGAGGGGCGCACTCCTCGGCGGACGACGAGGAGCACGACCAGAGGGTCTCCTTCTCCAGCGGGGAGTTCGCGCGCTACAGCCGCCACCTCATCATGCCCGAGGTCGGCCTCGAAGGCCAGAGCCAAGCTAAAGTCGGCGAGCGTCCTGATAATCGGCGCGGGGGGCCTGGGGACGCCGTCGGCCACCTACCTCGCCGCCGCCGGGGTGGGCAGGATAGGGATAGTCGACTTCGACGTCATCGAGAAGAGCAACCTCCACCGCCAGGTTCTCTACTCCGAGCAGGACATCGGGAAGAGCAAGGCGGACGTCGCGAGGAAGAGGCTCCTCGAGATCAACCCCAACGTCAGCGTGGAGGTGCACAAGGTGAGGCTCGACTCCTCCAACGCCCTGGAGATACTCGGGGCCTACGACATCATCCTCGACGGGACCGACAACTTCCCGACGCGGTACCTCGTGAACGACGCGTGCGTCCTTCTGGGGAAGCCCAACGTCTACGCGAGCATATTCAGGTTCGACGGGCAGGCCTCGGTCTTCTACGCGAGGGAGGGTCCCTGCTACAGGTGCCTCTACCCTGAGCCCCCGCCGCCCGGGCTGGTCCCCTCCTGCGCGGAGGGCGGCGTCCTCGGCGTCCTCCCGGGGATAATGGGGAGCATCCAGGCCGCGGAGGCGATAGACCTGATCCTGGGCAAGGGCAGGCCACTCATCGGGAGGCTCGTCCTCTTCGACGCGCTCGACATGACCTTCAAGGAGCTGAAGCTCCGCAAGAACCCCGATTGCTCCATCTGCGGGCCCAACCCGACCGTGACCAAGCTGATAGACTACGAGGCATTCTGCGGAGTAGAGGAGGGGCTCAGCGCGGAGCTCGAGGTCTCCCCGAGAGCGCTGAAACAGCTGGTCGACGAAGGCAAGGAGGTCGTGGTCCTCGACGTGAGGGAGCCTTTCGAGTACGAGATCGCCCACCTGGGCAACGCGAAGCTGATCCCCCTGGGGCAGCTCCCCTCCCGCGTCAACGAGCTCGACACCGCGAGGCCGATCGTCGTCTACTGCCACACGGGCCAGAGGTCCGCGCAGGCCGTCAGGTTCCTCAACGGGCTCGGCTTCAAGAAGGCCAAGAACCTGAAGGGCGGCATCAAGGCGTGGGGGAGCGAGGTCGACCCCACGATTCAGACGTATTAGTCGTGGCTTGGGTCGTTAAGCCTTCCCGGAGGGGCGAGGCCACACATTAGACGAGAGCGTGCGGTGTAAATATTACCGGCCCGTCAAACGCGTCATGCACCCGATCCGCGGCAAGACGGGAGTCTCCAAGCTGGCTGCAGCCGTGGTTGTGGTCGTCGTCCTAATAGTCGCGGGAGGCTACGCATTCCTCGCGAGGGGCCCCGCCACTTCCACCCAGACTTCTGCCGCAGGCCCGCCCACCGTCCCAGTCCAAACCGCCGTGGACCAGCTCGTCCAGGACCTCAACGACCGGAACGTCGATGGCTTGGTGACACTTCTACAGTCCAAACGCGGTCGACATCTGGTTCGGCAATACCGGAGGCCTGTCGGGACAGTACGTCGGCCCCGAACAAATCAGGCTCATCTATGCCACTTCAGTCGGCAAGACGAGGACGCTGGACGCCAACCTCAGCGACTATGCGCAGGACGTATTCAGCCCGACGAACGCCAATGCGACCTTCGTGCTCAACATCAGCGGGAACAGCTCCGTGGCCGGGATTCTGACCGCCAAGGTCGATGTCAGCCAGGACTGGAACTGGGGAAACTCGGGGTGGCAGATTCTCCAAGGAGAACTGGAACTACGCGCTCTTCTACTCCTCTTACATCTCCGCCGGCCAAGCACCCTCTACGACCTTCCCTCAGTGGGGATACGCTCTGAAGGGAGGGAACCCGAACCTCGTCTCCGAGAAGAGCTTCGAGTGGCACGCAGGCCCGTACTTGGCAGCATCGGCATATGCCTTCCTCTTCAGCGTCGTCACCTTGCTAGCCCTGCGGTCGAGGTCTACTGGTAGAGTCACCTGAGTTCAAGCCCTTCCCGGGATTGTTGCTATCACGCTGACGAGGCAGGAAGTCTTATGGGCATCGTGGCGACTACTTTTCTGATTAGTGCGTAGAATGAGTCGTCGAAATCGACGGGCCGTTTCAGCCGAGCCAGCGGTGGCGGTGGCTGCGATAGTGGCGATCGCGATTGTTGTCGCGGCCGTCTTGCCCGTTGGAATCCTGACCGACAGGACGACGTCTACCTACTACATCACTAGCACTATCATAGCGGGCACCGCCACCCTGACCAACTTCTCCCATAGCCAGCTCTACGACGTAACCTTCAACGAGGGCCGGGGCTGCGGAGGCTACATCGACGAATGGGGCGTCCAGCTGGGGAACCTGACCATCACCCAACCCCCAGGCATCCAAACCTACCAGATTCCCACTGACGGCTACAACGCGAGCGGCAAGTTTGACCTCACGACCATCGTCTTCTCCGTGCCCAGCGGAAGCTACCCCTTCACCATCTATCCGACCACCTTCATGCGACCGCCTTACAACAATACCAGCTTGGGCGACCTTCACGGGTCGAGCGGGATTCTCACCGTTACAAACTCGAGCCTGACCATAGACACGCTCTCGGGAGAGATTTGCGCGTGATGGTCCCCCCGTGCATTGCACCCGGACCGGAGGACGGGAGAGTTGAGAACGACTCCGAGCGTGTTGCCTATCACCGATAGGATGACCTTACCGCCCCAACTCCAAACCGCTCACGGCGCGGGCGGCGGCGGGGGGCCGGCCCTGGGGGACGCACCTCGGATTCGTCTACCCCGAGCGAACCCTCGCGTTCATCGCTGGGAGGTCGCCTCCGCATCACGAGTCCCGCAATCACCATGGCCACCCCTAAGGCCGCTAAAACAAGTGCTTCTGTCAGATAGGGCTGCGTCGGGTTCTCATGCACTGCACTCACGGCTCCTGGTTGGCCGCTGATGAGCATTGTCTGGTTGGTGTAGAGTCCAATTGGCAGAGCGAGGATGAGCAGGATTACGCCCAGACCGACGATACGGGTGTTCAACGGCTCGACCCTAGGGAGCTCTTCCTTATCTCCCTGCCCCCTGGCGCGGCGGGGGGTTCTGCACCCTACCTCGGGTTACTGCCCGACTCTCCGAGGGTCTTGCCAATCCTAGCCAGCCGCACTGTCTCTCCTTCGCGTGTCTTCTCTTCGATGTCACCAATTCGAGCGTCACGATAGACAGTCCCCGACATCCGTGCGGACAACCTCCTCGCAGGCTCGGACTAGCCTCCTCACCCCCTCGAATTATTCCTATCCGACTTGCCGTTACGTTAAGTTTATGAACGTGCCGGAGTCGCCATCCGGCGCTAGCTCTTGCCAAAGCCCGCGACCGACAGCATCCACGGCCACGACTACTACGACGTCGAGACCGGCGCCTTCCGGGTCCCCCTCTACCTCACCACCATCTTCGAGCACCCGGACCGGAGGACAGGAGAGTCGAGGAAGAGCGACCGGGGCTTCGAGCAGAAGTACTCTCGGGAGGAGAACCCCACCGTCAGGGGCTTCGAGAAGGTCATAGCCAAGCTCGAGAAGGCGCAGGAGGCCCTCGCCTTCAGCAGCGGGATGGGCGGGATAGCGGCGGTCTACCTCTCCGCCTTGAGCAGCGGGGACACCGTGGTCATCACCAAGGAGTCCTACGGCACCACGCAGGACCTGGCGCTCAACCTCGCGAAGTTCGGCGTCAAGGCGGTCCTCGCGGGGCCGGACACCGAGGACTTCCTCCAGAAGATCAAGAGCGGGGTGGCGCTCGTCCTCGTCGAGACGATAACCAACCCCCTCGTCAGGGTCGTCGACATCCCCGCGATCACCAAGAGGTGCCAGGAGGTCGGGGCGAGGCTCGTCGTTGACAACACCTTCGCGACGCCCCTCCTCTACCGCCCGCTCGACCGCGGGGCCTGGCTCTCCGTGCACAGCGTCACCAAGTACATCGGCGGGCACAACGACGTCGTGGGAGGGGCCATCGCCCTGAACGACCCCCTCGACCTCGTGGAGCTCTGGGAGTTCAGGAGGAGGCTGGGCTCGATAATGGGTCCCTTCGAGGCGTTCCTCGCCCTCCGCGGAGTCGCGACCCTCAAGGCGCGCTTCGACGTCCAGTGCAAGAACGCCCTCGCCCTCGCGAGGTTCCTCGAGGACCATCCCAAGGTGGAGGCCGTCTACTACCCGGGCCTCAAGGACAACCCGTACCACAAGACCGCGAACAAGCTCTTCCTCGAGAAGGGGCTCTACGGCGGGGTCCTCAGCTTCAAGGTCAAGGGAGGGAAGCCCAAGGCCATCGACGTCCTGAAGAGGATACGGCTCGTCAAGCCCTCCCCCAGCCTCGGGGGCACCGAGTCCCTCCTCAACTACCCGATCACGAGCGCCTCGAAGACGATATCGCCCGCGGTCCGGAAGGAGCTAGGGATAACCGAGAACCTCCTCAGGCTCGCCCTGGGACTCGAGGACATCGAGGACCTCCAGGCCGACCTCGAACAGGCGCTGGGCTAGCCGGCGCTCCCGCACGGGAAAGTAGACTGGTAATCCTTCAAGGTTATATGAATCGGGGGGCGCGAAGCGACCGTTGCCAGCCGCACCCGGAGACGCTGGTCTTGTGCGCCGGTGGCTATCCCTGTCGCTCGCGACGGCCCTCGTGCTCGTCGCCTGCGTGGGCGCCCTGGCCGTCCCCGCCCACGCCGCGGACGACTCGAACGCGGGGCAGCTCGCCCAGGTCCCGACGGTCAACCCCGCCCAGCTCGGCTCCACGCTGGGCACGCTCGCGCAGGGGACCAACGACACGCAGCTCCAGCAGCTCCTCTCGCAGTTCCAGTCGCAATTGGGCAGCGGTAACGAGTCAGGGGCGTCCTCGACGCTCGGCCAGCTCCAGAACCTCTCGGCGAGCCAGCCGGGCGCCGTCACCCCTCCGCTCAACGCCCTCCTCAATAGCCTCTCGGTCGGGAACAGCGGAGCCTCCGTCAACTCCGGCTTGCTCGCGAGCCTGCTCAGCTCGGGCTCCTCCAACGAGTCGAAGCAGCAGCTGTCCGTGGACATGCAGAGCCTCGCAGGCCTGATGCAATACGCGAACTCGACCCTGGCGAGCGAGCTCCTCCAGAACTCGAGCCTCCTCAGCCAGAACGCGTTCTTGGGGAGCAACGGGGTCTCGATAGGAGGCGCGCCCGTGGCCGTCCCAGGCCTCTCCGGGCTCCCGAGCCTGTCTCTCCCGTCCGCCGGCGCCCCCTCGCTCTCAATCGGAACCCCCTCGGGCGGACTTCCCTCCATCCCGCTGACCGCGTTCGCTCATACCGCTTGTCGTGGCCGCGATGGCCGCCGCCCTCTTCTTCTCGAGGGGCAGGGTCGTCAGGCTCATCGGCTCGCAGAGCCTCCCCGGGATGGCGCTCGTGAGGGGAGCAAAGGACGACGATGAGAAGGAGGTCGGGGCCATGCCCTCCGACCCACGCAAGAGGATCGAGTTCTACTTCGGCAAGGCCGTGAGGCTGATGGGGCGCAGGGGCGTCCCGAAGCTGGAGTCGGAGACCCACCGTGAGTTCTCAGCGAAGTGCGAGGGGACGCCCGAACGGCCGCACGTGAGCACCATCTCCTCGCTCTACGAGAAGGCGAAGTTCTCGGGAAAGGAGGTGGGGAGCCCGGAGGCCGACCTCGCCGCCTCGGAGTTCTTCGCCATGGGCAAGGAAGAGCGATGAAGCTCCGCCAGTTCGTCGAGATCCTGGGCGTGGTCGCCCTGGTGGCGGTCATATACTCGCCGTCGACCATCGGGTTGTCCGCGTCCCCTGCTGGAGACGGAGGGACCGGGCCTACCGACACCTCCTCCTCCGGGACCTCGATGTTCCTCTCTTACCTCCAACAGTCCGGTTACCATGTCAAGGTGGCCAACACGACGCAGGAGGTCGGATGCGAGCCTGGGCGGGCAGCAGAAGCTGGTCTACGTCCTCATCGGGGCCGACACCAACTTGACCAACTCGGAGGTCCAGCACTTCAAGTCCGGCTACGACGCCGGGAGGTTCTCCGCGCTGATCGCCGAAGGAAACACCACCAACGAGGGCCTTCTCGCCACCTTCGGCGCCCAGACGACCGGGCACCCGATAGTCGACCCGACCTCGACCTTCCAGGACAAGCGCGTGTTCGCAGTCGACCTCTCCCTCCGCGCCCCTGGCGCGTTCAGCCAGACCAACGCCACGGGTGTAATCGACATCGCCTCCCCGCTCCTGCTGAGTTCGTCGCCGCTCAGCCCGGTGGCCACCACCTCGCCGGCCTCGAACGACATGACGAACGCGACGCTCGGCCCGAGGACGGTGGTCGCTGCCGGCGCCTCCCCGAGCGGCTCGCGGGCGGTCGTCCTCACGGACTCCGCCCCCTTCACGAACTTCCTGTTCAACTACACGCAGGGGGCCGTCGACGAGAAGGCCTTCGTGGCCGCCATGCTGGGCTACGTCGACCCGGGCAAGAGCACGCCCATCCTCCTCGACGCCTCACACTACAGCGGTGCGAAGCCGCCGAAGTTCCAGGCGGGCCTCCCCGTCGGGCCGCTGGTCGCCTACATCATCGAGCAACAGCTCTCTGGGCTCAACAGCTACTACGCGAGCTACCCCTCCCAGGTCAGCGGGTTCCTGGGTGGCTACGGGATACACGTCTCCCCCGGCCTCGCGGGCGCGCTCGTCGCGCCTTGTCATACTTCTCTCAGTCTACGGGGCGGTGACCCGGTGGTTCGCGCCGGAGAAGAAGGGGAAGGACGACCAGCCCCAGCCCAGCGTGGAGCGGACCATCGTCGCGGAGTCAAGGGCCAGGATGGACTTCCTCCAGACCTCGCGCTCCAAGGGGGGCTACGTCGCCACCCTGGCCCAGCTCTATGACGTCCTCGACTCGATAGTCGTGGGAGAGTTCGGGGCGGGGATCGCCACGGTCGAGGAGCGGGCCCTCGCGGGGAAGGTGGGGGCGGACGAGGCGAGGAGGGCGAAGAGGCTCTTCCTCTCGCTCGCAAAGTTCCACGACTACGCCTCCGGGGAGAGGAGGTTCCTCTTCCCGCCGGTCCTGCGCTGGAGGGCGCTGACCGCGAAGACGACGAGGGACGCCGAGGCCTTCCTGAACCGGCTTGGGATCACGATAGCCGGCGAGGACCAGGGGTCGGGCCAGAGGGTGGAGCGCCTCATGAAGAGAGAGGGTGAGAGCTTAACTGCCGACGAGCCCCGATGGAGGCGTGTGAGATAGATGGCGATGACCCAGGCCGCTCAGGTGAAGAGCCTCTCGGACAGAATCCTGGCGGAGGTGTCCAAGGTCATCGTCGGCAAGACCGACGAGCTCAAGCTCATCGAGGCCTGCCTCTTCGCGGGCGGCCACGTCCTCCTCGAGGGCGTCCCAGGCGTCGCCAAGACGAGCATGGCGAAGGCGCTCGCGAGCTCGCTCGGCCTCCAGTTCGACCGCATCCAGTTCACCCCCGACCTCCTCCCGTCCGACATCATCGGGACCTACGTCTTCGACCAGAAGGTCTCCGACTTCAAGATCAGGAAGGGTCCCGATCTTCGGGAACATCATCCTCGCCGACGAGATAAACCGCGCCTCCCCGAAGACCCAGTCCGCGCTCCTCGAGGCGATGCAGGAGAGGCAGGTCACCATCGAGGGGACGACCATGCCGCTGCCGGCCCCCTTCATAGTCCTCGCGACCCAGAACCCGATCGAGTTCGAGGGCACCTACCCTCTGCCCGAGGCGCAGATCGACAGGTTCCTGATGAGGGTGGAGATCGGATACCCAACGAGGGCGGAGTCCATGCTCATGCTGAAGAACCTCAAGGGCATCATGGAGACGAAGATCAAGCCTGTCGCGGACGACAAAGTCGCTGCAAGGCCTGATCCCCTCGGCGATCTGGAGCGTGAACGTAGACGACTCGATCCGGGGGTACATCACGGACATCGTGGAGGCGAGCAGGTCGCACCCCGCGGTCAGGCTCGGCGGGTCTCCCAGGGCGGCGACGTCGCTCCAGACGGGCGCGGCGGGCCTCGCGCTGGTGGAGGGGCGGACCTACGTGGTCCCCGACGACGTGAAGAAGGTCGCCCCCTACGTGCTCGCGCACAGGATCGTCCTGAAGCAGGAGGCGATCCTCGACGGCGTAACGCAGTCGACGATAGTGAGCCAGCTTGTCCAGTCGACGAGGGTACCCTAGCGATTGGCGACCTTCAGAAGGACGCCGAGGGGGAACACCCTCCTCCTCCTCTCCGCCGTGCTCGTCTCCCTGGGCATAGTCGGCGCCCTGGAGTCGCAGGCCTTCCTCCTCTACGCGGGGGTGGCCCTCTTCCTCTTCTACTACGCCTCCAAGCTCATCCTTCAGCTCAAGGTCAAGGCCCTCGACAAGCTCGAGATAACGCGGAGGTTCTCCCCGAGGATCGGCGAGGGGTCCCTCCTCGAGGTAGAGGTGGGGTTCGTGAACAGGACCTTCGTCAGGCTCCCCCTCGAGCTCCAGGACTCCTACCCGCCGTTCTTCAGGATAAAGTCGGGCGCCAACGCGGCCGTCATCAACGTCCCCGCGAAGGGGTTCTCCGAGCTCCGCTACAAGGTCAGGCCGACCTCCATAGGGTCGAACGCCTTCGGCCCCCTCAGGCTCGTCACGAGGGACCTCGCCGGGCTCTTCTTCTACGAGAGGAGCATCACGGACGCCGTCCCGGGCACGGTAGAGGTCACCCCGACGGGGAAGGCGCTCGCCAAGGGCGTGCTGACCGCCGTCGCGATCTCGACCTACGGCGGGAGCCTCACCTCGAGGATGAAGGGGGAAGGCCTCGAGTTCGCGGACATCAGGCGCTACGAGCCTGGCGACCCCTACAAGAGGATAGAGTGGCACTCGACGGCGAAGACCAACCGCCTCATGGTCAGGGAGCTGAACGCGGAGACCCAGCTCAACGTGATGGTGCTCCTCGACTCGACCGAGAGCATGGCCTACGGCGAGGCGGGGCGGACAAAGCTCGACTACGCCGCGAGGGCGGTGGCCTCGCTCGTGAGCTACCTCTCCAAGCGCGGAGACTTCGTCGGCCTCACCGTCATCCAGGGAGACAAGCCCGCGGACGTCCTCCCTCTCGCGAGGGGAGAGCTTCAGGCGTACAAGCTCCTCGGCGCGCTCGGCAGGCTCACGCCCAAGGAGTCCCCCGCCGACTCGCTGCGGAGCGCCGTGAGCAGGTGCCTCGCCGTCGGCGGCGTGAAGGGCAAGACGCTCTTCTTCGTCATCACGGACCTCGACTTCGAGCGCGACCTCCAGCCCCTGAGGCAGCTCCTCGAGATCAACCACGAGGTCATCGTGGTCTCGCCTTACACCCCGCTCTTCGAGGCCCACGGACTGGAGGGGCTCGACCGGACCATCTACTGCCATACGGACCTCCCATGAGCTGCAGACGCGCAAGAGGCTCCTGAACCAGGCGCTGGCTCTTGGCATACCGGTCCTCGACGTGGGCCCGGACGACCTCTTCCCCAAGCTGGTCGCGCAGGTCGAGGAGCTGAGGAGGAAGGGAGGCTCGTAGCCTTGTCCGACCCAGAGGAACCGCGGCCGTCCCTCGTCTCCAGGTACGCCACGAAAGAGGCCCTGATCTACTACGCCCTGGTCCTCCCCGCGCTGGTCGCGGAGGCGGTGTTCTCGGTAGCCATAGTCTCCACCCCCGGGAGACCTCCTGACGCAGGCCGCTCCGGGCGGGAGCGCGGTGGCCGCAGCCGTGCAGCTCCTCCCTTGGGCGCTGCTCGCCGCCTCGGTGTACGCGGTCTTCTCCTTCCGCCCGTCTCTCCTGGTCACCCTCCTCATCGCGTCCTTCTTCGTGGCCGCGAGCGTCGCGAACGGGATCGCTTTCCTGGGGGCGCAGCTCAACCTCGGGGACACGGTGATCCTGGTCGTGGCGGCCACCTTCCTCGCCCTCGCGGGCTTCAACTACGCTCGCGGCATCAAACTACTCGGCGGGAGGCATCCCAACGTCACCTCCTCCGGCCCCCTCGGATACAACGTGCTCGGGCTCGCCCTCGAGTCGGCGTTCCCGCTCGCTGCCGCCCTCGCCCTCGTGGTCGTGGTGGAGACCGTAGTCGGCGACCTCGGGGGGCAGGCGGCGCGCCTCCCCGCGCCCCTCTCGGCGCTCGCCTCGCTCTACCTCCAGTCGCGCATCGGCATAGTCTTCACCACGCTCTTCGTCGCGGGCGCCGCGATCTGGGTCATGCGCCAGTTCCTCGAGCCCGTGATACTCCACTTCACCCTGAACGCCGCCGACGCGAAGAAGGAGCTGCTCGCGGAGATAGAGCCGACCACAAAGAGCGTAAGGAAGATCGCGCGCTACCGGCCCTCGAGAGGGCTCGCGTGGGGCCTCCTGACGGTCGCCTACTGCGTGGGGCTCGTCGCGGCCCTGGCCATCTTCCTCCCGCGCGGGCAGTTCTCCCGTGACCTCGTCGCCTCCCTGGACCTCCATGCCTCCCCCACCGCGGCAGGAGGTGCTCGTCGAGGACTCGATCCGGAACGCGCTGGTGAGGGTCAACATACTCTACGCCCAGTCGCAGGACTACATCCGGCAGATAATCCAGCTCCTGTGGGGTTGATTTGGTCTCGCCCAGTTTTTATAGCCAGAACGGCCGCAACGGCACATCGGAGCACGATGATTGATGGCGACGAGCGGCACCGGCGCTGGCGCGCCCAAGAGGTTCGCCGCGGCTTCGCTCTGGGTCGGCATAGCACTGATAGCGATATCCATCTACTTCTTCCTCGCGTCGGTCACGCTGATCTCCCCCCCGACCCAGGCCGTCGTCGCGGCCCTTCTCTCGGCGATAATCGGCTTCGTGATGCTCTCCGCCGGCACCACGCTCGTCCGGACCTATGTCGTGGCGAGAGTGGTAGAGCAGAACCCCAAGTGAGGGCGTGCCCCGGGAAACGGATTTAGCGGCGCACGCGCAGGCCAGGCTCCGAACCACCTTGAGCCAAGCGAAGCCGGCCCCCCCGCACGACCCCCTCCTTGATCGCCTACCGATAATAATCATCAACTTCAAGACCTACGAGGAGGCGACCGGGGACCGGGCGCTCGGGCTCGCGCGAATCTGCAGGAGCGTCGCGATGAGGTTCGGAAAGCGAATAATCATCTCCCCGCAATTCACCGACATCTACAGGATATCGAGGGAGACCTCCGAGCTACACGCCAGTCTTCGCCCAGCACATCGACGACGGGATCGGGAAGTTCACCGGCTCCGTCTCCCCCCTGGCCGTGAAGGAGGCGGGCGCGGTGGGCACCCTCCTCAACCACTCCGAGCGGCGGCTCACCATCGAGGAGATCGGGAAGCGGATCAAGGCCGCGAAGGCCCACGGCCTCATGAGCCTCTGCTTCGCCGACAGCATCGAGGAGAGCCTGAAGATCGAGTCGTTCGCCCCCGAGATGATCGCCTACGAGCCGCCCGAGCTGGTCGGCATCCGGGCATCTCGGTCTCCACGGCCAAGCCCTCCCAGATCACGGACTTCGTGACCAAGGTCGCCCCGAGCGTGAGGCGCCTCGTCGGGGCTGGGATAAGCAACCCGGGGGACGTCGCGAAGGCGCTGGAGCTCGGGGCGGACGGGTGGGGCGTCTCCTCCGCCTTCACGAAGGCGAAAGACCCAGAGACGATCCTGACCGAGCTGGTCCGGGCCTCCTAGGGTGACCTAGCCGAGGACGAAGGACATCACCTTGTTCTTGGCCGCGACGAAGACCTGCCCGTCGCCGGCCGCCGGGGTCGTGAAGTGCACGACGCTCCCCAGCGGGAAGGTGTGCGCCTGCCATCCCGTGGCCGCGCTCAGGCCGTAGAGCGTCGCCGTGTTGGTGTCCACCGTCCAGACGACCCCGCCCGTGACTATCGGTGGCCCCGCGTTGAAGCCGCTGACCACGAGCGCCGTAGAGAAGTTCCCGTTGGCGACCTGGAGCTTGAACAGGCCGTTTATGCAGGGGACGAAGATGTAAGGGGTCGACGTACGCGGTCCCTCCGAAGCTCTCGTTACACACGTTGGCCGAGAACATCTGCCCTCCTATCCCGCCCAGCTTGCTCGCGTTCAGGAGGTAGCCGATGCCCTCCTTCCCGATCTGGAAGAGCAGGTTGGGGCCGACAATCGCGGGAGCCAGCGAGCCGAGGTCCGCGTCGTTCTGGTTCATCTGCACCCACTTCGTGGGGGCGAAGTATCCCTCCTCCGTGAGCGTGGGCGAGAGCTTGATGACGCTGTCGCTGTGGTCGAAGGTCGTCGTGGAAGCCCCGTTGCCCGACGTGACGTAGACGTTCCCCTGCGGGTCGACCGCCGCTCCCGAAGGCGCCCAGATCGCTCCCTCCCTCGTCACGGGCACCTGGTAGTAGACCATCTTCCCAGGCGCGTTGGCGGGCAGCCCGACCTCCCATCCGTAATACTGGGCGCAGTCGCCCGCAAGGCCTCCGTAGCCGATGTACACCATCCCGTTCGCGAGTGTGAGCGCGGTCCGCTCCTGCTGCGTTGTGTCGTTGAACCCTGGCGGTGTCGCCGACTCGTGGAACACGACGGCGCCCGTAGAGACGCTCAGCGCCCACAGCGTGTGGTGCATCGCGCTGTAGGCCACCACGTAGATGATCCCGGTGGAGGGGTCGATGACCGGCGTCCCGGTTATCCCTGTGACCGGGCCGATGTCCCCGCAGGGCAGCGTGTTGGCTTGCGACGGGAGGGCCGAGGTTCCTCTGCCAGATGACGCTTCCGGTGCTCCCGTCCAAGGCGTAGACGGAGTTGTTCTCCGTCGCGACGAACACGTCACCCCTGAAGACCAGCGGCTCCGCGTAGATGTCGCCGTCCAAGGCCGCCGAGGTCCACCCGGCTGTCACGGTCGTGAAGTTGGAGACCGGCAAATAACCCGTGCGCGCGTTGTCGGCATGATACGTCGTCCAGTCCTGCGCGGTCGCGCCCGAGGTTGCGTTCTGGACGCTCGTCGAGAGGCCGGCGCTCACCGAGACCGTCTCGGTGGGCCCGTTCGAGCCCGAGGTGCCCTTCAGCAGCGGCGGCCCCACGATGTAGATAGACCCGGCGATTATCAACAAGACCGCCACCACCACGGCGGTCGCCACGCTCCGCCTCATACGCCCGGGGAGGAGAAACGGCGAGACTTATCCTTTGGCGCTGCCCGCCCTGTTGTTATCGCTCAGCCGCCCGGCTCCGCCTGCCTTCGACGGAGGACCACGGCGCCGGCCAGGATGATGGCGGCGGCCAGCCCTCCCAGCGCGACCAAGACCGAAGGAAGGCCTCCCAGTGATGTAGAGGTGGCCGCCGCCGATGTGGAGGTCTCGAGGGTCGAGCTGGCGGCAGTCTGGCTGGAGAGGCTCAGGGCTGTGCTCGTAATGGCGGTCGTAGAACTCGCCGGCGTGGTCGTGGAGCTCGACTTCGCAGCCGCCGGTCCGCCTCTCCCAAGGACCATCCCCTGCAGCATGAAGTACTGGGCGGAGGGGTCGGTGGCGATGATGTCGTCGCCGAAGAATCCGAAGCCTACCACCGTGCCCCTCCTGAATTGATGGGTGTACGAGGCGATGAGATTCCTCGAGTCGTTGGCGAGGACGGCCACAATCGAGGTGCCGCTCATGTTCATGACGGTGTCCTCTTCGTGCGAAACATACGACTTGAAGACCGTCCCGCCAAACTCGTTGTAGAGCGCCCTGCCGATGGGGTCGCCCGTGTTCACCGCCGACCCGTTGAACCTGTAGGTGTGGAAGCAGCTCGCCTCGCAGGTGTTGCTCCCGACCCAGTCCGTGTTGTTCTTGGCCCACGGGCACGAGGCGACGTAGGTGTTCGACCCGCACGCGATCGGATAGGCGTACTTGCCGTTGAAAGCCCAATTGTGGGCGTAGACGAGCGTCTCGAAGTTCGTCGTGGCGTTGTAGGTCACCGGATACTCCAGGGAGTGCCCCATTATCACGAGGGTCCCGCCTCCCGCCACGAAATTCTCGAACGCGACGTACTCTGACGTCTCCACGTATTCCGAGAATGGGAGGACGACGACGTCAAACCTCGAGGCGTTGTTCTGGGGGTCGAAGAGGCCGCCGTTCGCCACGTCCATGTCGGTCAATATCTGGACGTTCTTTCCGACTTGCAGCCCGCAGTTCACCGCGGCCTGCGACGTGAAGAACTGGTACTCACCGTAGCTCAGACCCCAGCCCTGGTTGTAGCTGTAGCCGCTCGAGACGTTGGTGCTGAGGAGGTTCAGGTTGGTGGTCACGTTGGTGGTGACTCCCGCCTCCTTCGCGTAGAAGGCGTAGAACGACCCGGAGGGGTACTGGGAATACGGGGTCGACGTGAGGATGGGCTGTATGAGCGCGATGCGAAGGCCGCCGATTATCCCTGGGATGTAAGAGTCGTTCACGCCATTTTAGCCGAAGCACGTGCCCTGGGAGGGGCTGGCCGAAAGGGCCGCCTGCAAGGGGCCAGTGACCCCGGGGTCTGCGAGAGCCTGAGGCGCGGTGAACACCAACAAGAGCAAGACGGCCAAGGCCAAAGAAGCGCGCCTCCGCTTCATTGGCCCGCATCGGGCCCCGCCTGCTCATAAGAGTAGTCTCCGGCTCTGTGTGACCTGGTATGTGCAAACCTCGTCAAGATATACCGGAGACGCTGTCGGGTGTGGTGACAAGCCATGGAGTCGCGAGCCTCTCGCGGATGGGGCGGTCAAGCGGTCGAGACGTCCGTCGTCGCCTCCCGCCGGCTCACGCCCCAGACCCACAGCATCATGGTGAAGAAACCGGCCGGGTTCTCGTTCCGCCCGACGCAGTTCACCTTTCTCTCGCTGAAGACCGACAGGGGCTGGGACGTCCGACCCATGTCCATCGCAACCTCGACGACGCGCCCCAGCCTAGAGTACGCGGTTCGCACGGGCGACTCCCCCTTCAAACGCGCCTTCGCCTCTCTAAGACCCGGAGACACGGTCGCGGTCCAGGGGCCGTTCGGACACTTTGTCTTGGACGAAGACCGGCCCGCCGTCTTGATTGCGGGAGGGATCGGCATCACACCGCTGAAGGGGATGGCGGAGTACGCCACAGACAAGGAGCTACGCATCCCGGTCAGGCTCGTCTACAGCAACCGCACCGAGGAGGAGATCGCCTATCGGGCCGAGCTCGAGGAGCTGGCGGGGCGAAACCCGCGCTTCAGCGTCCTGCACACCCTCACGGGAGAACCGCCCCGAAGGGGTGGAAGGGGTCCACCGGCCGGATAGGCGCCCGAATGCTCCGGGAGGCCGTCCAGGGCCTTGAAAGGCCGGTCTACTACGTCTGCGGAAAGACGAGCATGGTCGCGGAGATGTTTCGCCTGCTTTCAGTGTCAGGCGTCCCGGAGTCCGACATTCTCGTGGAGGTCTTCCGCGGCTACCGGGGCTGACTACTCTTCGAGTTTGACGAACTCGACGAGACCGTCCCTGAACCTGATGCTCGCGTGGCTGCCGTTGCAGAAGGGCTTGTTCGCGGATGCCCCGCAGCGGCAGAGCGTCACCCGGTTCCTCGCCTCGTAGGGCGTCCCGTTCTCCGACTCTATCCTGATGCCGCCCCGGACCCACAGAGGCCCGCTGCACCCCAGGGCGGGGTCCTCGACCACGCCTATCGATTGCGGGAGCTTCTCCTCTATCTCCTTCCCGGTCTTCCTGTCGTGGACTACCAGCCGCCCCGCCGGGCAGTGGTTGGCCTCGCGTGTCGCCAGCCTTCGTGAGTCCGGGTCGGGCTGCTCGATCACGCTCCATATCTTCCCTCCCGGGTCGCAGAAGCGCGCGAACGCGCACAGCTCCTCCGCGTCGCTGAGAAGGAGCGTCTCCCCCTCGAAGACCTCCGCCTGCCTGACGAACGGCCTTCGCGTCGCCGTCTCCATCCCGTCGAACCCGACCTTCGCATGAGAGCCGTCGCAGAAGGGCTTGTTCTTGGAGTGGCCGCACCTGCAGAGGTCATACTCCGCCTTCGTGTGGAAGTCCTTTGCCTTCTTCCAGTCCCACGAAAAGCCCTCCTTGTTGGGCGTGATTATCTGCATGCTCAGGGGCACGCCGCCCGAGACCCTGTACGGGCCGTCCTTTGACACGACTATCTTCTTCGGCGAAGACCTGCCCATGTCTGCGGGATAGCCGGCTTTCGTATATTTCCTTGGCTACCGGGTGGCCAAGGCTGAGACTGGAAGCGTCCTTCCCGTTCTCACTTTTCGTTTATGAGGATTCCGGCCTTGCTTCCGCCGCCCTTCGACTTCTTCGATTTCTTCGCTCGCTTCTTCGCCATGGCTAGACGGGCAGCCTTCCTGGACGCCGACGATTTACGCCTTGCGGGTGCGCACCTGCCGCTCCGAAACTATCTCACGACGCGGATGGTCCAGAAATCGTGCGCAAGCTCTGGATCTAGGACGTATTCGTAGGGCATCGTGAAGTATCCCTTCTTTCCCCATTTTTCTCCCCAGGAATTTCTCAGGATGAACCACCCCTTTGAATCCTTGTAGCCCACGGCCAGCACCGCGTGCAGGCCTACGACCTTCTCCCGTTTCTTTGGCATGCCGAGGTGACCTGTCTTCTTGACCCTCTTTCCCATGAAGCTCTCGAAGACCTTGAAACCAACCACGAAAGGATAACCCGATGCGAGACAGGACTTGAGTTCCTCAAGCTCGTGCATCATCCTCTGATACTCGACAGCCTTGTAGCGCCGCGCCCGCCGGTAGCATTCCCTGGGCGGCCTCACCGTCAGGTTCCTCTTGTAATACGGCCAGAGCTCCTCCGGGCAGTCTCCTTCCTTGGCAATGACCTTGATCCCGTCCCTTATCTTTGCCCCGGCGTCTTTCCCCACGGTCCCCTCCATCGCGCGCTCGTTGTAGTAGATGAAAAGGCGGGAGGGAGTTTGGGGCTTCCTAGCGCCCTCTCGAATCTCGTCGAACTCCAGTGCTGCGGCTATCGCGTTGGCGGTGCAGCTGTTGACCTGAAGCTGGTTGTAGACGGGAGGGCACAGGGGCCTGAGGTCGACCTTCCTGGGGAGGTTCCTCAGGACGTCGCGGGGCGCGACGAAGCGATGGTCGCGGTCGTCGGGCTCGTCCCGGACCCACCCAAAGCCGCCGGTCAACGCGGCAAAATCAACTCCATTTCTTATAAGTCTTGGAACAGAGGGAAAGCCAGAGGCTCGTCCGAGTCAGTTAGAGACTGGTCGGTGGAGAGAACGCTCAGCGAGTTCCGCAGGTGCTGGCCGCGTCTCGACGCTCGCGACCTTTACGGTCGAGCCGGCCCCTTGCGCGGGCGCGTCCCGGGGCACTCCCCTCGGGAGGCGTCCCTTCAGGAACAGCGCGAAGAGGAACGCCACCACGAGCAGCCCCAGCATGACGAAGAAGGTCTGGTCGTATGACTTGATCAGCGAGCTCTCGAGCGAGCCGAGGTAGCTCCCGCACAGCGGCGACCGGCGGGTTCGGCGACGAGCAAGCGGCGCTGGGCGGGGGTCGAGCGCGGCAAACTGTGTCGCCTGGAACGAGGCCAGCACCGACAACCCGACGGCGCCGCCCAGCGACTGGAGAAACTGGATCAGGCCTCCCGCCTCGCCGACGTCTGCCATCTGCACCTGGTTCTGGGCAGCCAGGAGGAAGACCGGGAAGGTGAGGCCCGACCCCGAAGCCCAGAGGGATCAGGGGCAGGACGATCCCGCCGACCGGGATGAAGCCGAGCACGAACTTCCACAGAGGGGTCGTGGTGGAGAGTGTCGACAAGCCTATCATCCCCACCATCCCGATGGCGATCCCGACCGCAGCCACCGTCCGGTAGGAGAGCCTGGTCAGGAGCTGTCCGCCGAGGGCGGCGCCGACGACGATGGGCAGGACCAGGAAATAGAGGATGTCCCTGACGGTCGCCGAGGAGTTCGAGCCTGGCGCGAGGACCACCCCGACGACCAGCGAGAGGAACGTCGCGACCGGGAAGAAGACCATGCCGATGAAGTAGGTCGCCCCTCCTCCCGCCGACATGACTCGGTGGCTGAAGAGCCTGAGAGGGACGAGCGGGTTCTCCGCCCGAAGCTCCCAGAACACGAAGGCGACGACGATGGCGGTCCCAAGGCCGAGCAGGCCGACCGTCCTCAAGTCGGTCCACGCCCACCCGCTGTCGACTATCTGATAGAGCGGGAACATCATCGCGGCAACCCAGCCGACTAGGAGCACGGCGCCCGACGAGGTCGAACTTCCGGACGAGCTCCGGACGAAGCGGCCCGAGGGTCGCAGCGACGAGCGCGAAGCCGGCGAGACCGACCGGGATGTTCACGTAGAAGACCCAGCGCCAGGACGTGTACTGCACGATGGCGCTCCCGATGAGCGGTCCCGCGACGACCGCGATGCCGAATACGCCCGAGAGAGCCCCGATCACCCTGGCGCGGGTCTTCGGGGGGAAGACCACGGCCGCGATGGCGATCCCGACCGGGAAGAACCCGCCGCTGCCCAGCCCTTGGATGGCGCGGAAGACGATGAGCTCCGTGAGGTTCTGGCTCAGCCCGGAGAGGACCGAGCCGACCATGAACACGACGAGGGCGCCCAGGAAGACGTTTCGTCTGCTCCAGATGTCCGAGAGCTTGGCGAAGATCGGGATGCCGGCGGTGGAGGTGATGACGTACGCGCTGATGACGAAGGTGCCGCTGTTAGGCGTGCCGAACTGGAGGAGGATGGTCGGAAGCGCGGTGAGCGCGACGAAGTTGTCCAGCGCGCCCATCAGCAGGGCGAGCAGGATCCCGACGGTGATCAGGAGCTCGAACTCGACCTTCGGGGTGACGGGAGCCTCGACGACGGCCGGAGGTTCTGAGGGGGTGCTAGAGTCCGAGAGGCCGGCCAACGATGGTCGTATCTCCCCTAGCCCGTCTTGCCGCCGACGCTGGAAGGCTGGGCGTTCTCGCGGCGCGACGTCGCCCGCCTCGTTGCCCAAAAAGGACTCTTGGTCATCCTCGCCGCCCTGAACGACATTGACTGTCCGACGCCCCACATTTGCTTGCAAATAAAAGCCCATCGGACGTCCAATACAGAGCCTCTCCTCGCGACCCGCGGCGATTTTGTCCGTTCTGGCATCCCCCGAGCGCAGGACAGTAAGACCTATCTGTTGGACAAGTCCGCACAGCCGCGAGCCGAGAATGTCCGAGAGCGTCAAGGGCGTGAGCCAGCAGCCAGTCCAGCTCAAGGTTCTCGAGGCATACACTCGCGATGTGGGTCGAGGTGTGGCGAGGCTGGACTATGACGCGATGGACGCGCTTTCGGCGTCCACGGGAGACGTGGTCGAGATAGTCGGGAAGAGACGGACGGTCGCGAAGTGCCTCCCTCTCTACCCCTCAGACGAGGGCAGAGGAATAATGAGGATCGACGGTCTCATCAGGAACAACGCTGGCGTCGCCATCGGTGACATGGTCGTCGTAAAGAAGGTCAAGGCCCCGCCGGCAGAGAAGGTCGTGGTCGCTCCGCTCGAGGCTGCACCGCCCATCGACGAGAGATACTTGGCGGATGCCCTCGAGGGCATTCCGGTGACGAAGGGGGACAACGTGATGGTACCCTACTTCGGCGGGAGGCTCACCTTCCAGGTCGTCGGAGTAAGTCCCGGCCGCAGAAGCGGCGCTGATAACCCAGAAGACGGTCTTCGTCATCTCGGAGAAGGGCGAAGCTCCAAGGGGAGTACCCCAGGTCACCTACGAAGACATCGGCGGCATAAAGGACGAGATCCAGAAAGTGAGGGAGACGATCGAGCTCCCGCTGAGACATCCGGAGATCTTCGAGAAGTTGGGCGTTGAAGCACCGAAGGGAGTCCTCCTCTACGGCCCTCCGGGAACCGGCAAGACGCTCCTGGCGAAGGCTGTGGCCACCGAGAGCAACGCTCACTTCATCCCGATAGGCGGTCCGGAGATCATGAGCAAGTTCTACGGCGAGTCCGAGGCGAGGCTCAGGGAGATATTCAAGGAGGCAAAGGAGAAGGCCCCCACCATCATCTTCATCGACGAGATCGACTCGATAGCTCCGAAGCGGGAGGAGGTGACCGGAGAAGTCGAGAGGAGGGTCGTCAGCCAGTTGCTCTCCTTGATGGACGGCCTCGAGGCCAGGGGCAAAGTCATAGTGATAGCGGCCACCAACCGGCCCAACGCGCTGGACCCAGCCCTCCGAAGACCGGGCAGGTTCGACAGAGAGATCGAGATCAAGGTCCCGGACAAGAAGGGAAGATACGAGATACTGCAGATCCACACGCGTCACATGCCACTGCTGCAGGACGTCGACCTCGAGAAGCTCGCCTCGGTATCGCACGGGTTCGTCGGGGCCGACCTCGAGTATCTCTGCAAAGAGGCCGCCATGAAGACCCTCAGGAGGATGCTGCCAGAGCTGAAGCTCGAGGAAGAGAGGCTGAGCCCGGAGATGCTCGACAAGCTGATTGTCACGGGGAGCGACTTCGAGAACGCGCTGAAAGACATCGTGCCGTCGGCGATGAGAGAGGTGTATCTCGAAACGCCGGACGTGAAGTGGTCCGAGATCGGAGGGCTGGAGGGCGTCAAGAGGGAGCTTCAGGAGGCGGTGGAATGGCCGCTCAAGTTCTCTGACCTGTACAAGGCGATAGGCTACAACATGCCGAAGGGGATCCTTCTCTTCGGTCCATCCGGGACTGGAAAGACGCTCCTGGCCAAGGCGGTAGCGACCGAGAGCGAAGCGAACTTCATCAGCGTCAGGGGACCAGAGCTGCTCAGCAAGTGGGTGGGCGAATCGGAAAGGGGGGTGCGAGAGGTCTTCAGGCGAGCAAGACAAGCCGCCCCATGCATAATCTTCTTCGACGAGATCGACTCGCTCGCGCCAGCGAGAGGGATGGGCGGAGACAGCAAGGTGACGGAGCGGGTCGTCAGTCAGCTTCTCACGGAGCTCGACGGAATACAGGCGCTTCAGGGGGTCGTCGTGCTCGCTGCGACCAACAGGATTGACATGGTCGACCCGGCGCTATTGAGGCCGGGCGTTTCGACAAGATAATCAGCATCCCGCTCCCCGACGAGGACGCGAGGAAGCAGATCCTCCAGATACACCTGAAGGGGAAGCCGATCTCAAAGGACGTGGAGGTCGGACAGCTCGTCGAGATGACCGAGGGATTCAACGGGGCAGACTTGGCCGCGCTCGTGAACACGGCAGTCTCCATAGTTCTTCAAGCATACATCGCCAAGTATCCGAAGCCCGAGGACGCGAAGAAGCACCTGACTGAAGCGATCGTCACCTACGAGCACTTCCAGGAGGCAGCGAAGAAGGTCAGGTCCTCCAGGGAGAGCAACCCGATGGAGAGGGTGTCGGCGCCATTCTACAAGTGAGGGGTGAGCCTGCAGAAGGGTCAGTAGACCATGAGCCTCTTTTCCTCGAGCATCACGTGCAGGTTGTTCACGGCCCTGTAGACGTCGCTCTCCCTCTTCGCTCCGGTGCAGACGAGCTTCCCGGAGGCGAAGAGAAGTATCACGGTCTTCGGGTCGGCCATCCTGTGGATCAGGCCGGGGAACTGCTCAGGCTCGTACATCGATTTTGGCAGCTGCCTGGCCGCCTCCTCCAGGTGGACCTTCCCGCCGAGGTTCGCCGATGCCACCATGTTCTGTATCACTATCTCCGCCTCGTTCTTGATGGGGATGCCGCCCTTCTTCAGCCTCCTGACGACCTCCTGCACGGCCTTTCTCGACTGGTCCTCCGATTTCGCGCCCGTGCAGACCATCTTCCCCGAGCTGAAGATCAGGGTTGCCGTCTTCGGGGTCTTCAGCCTGAAGACCAGTCCAGGGAACTGGTCGGGATGGTACTCCACGTCGACGAAGTTCTTGGTTATCTGGTTCAGGTCGACCCTCTGGTTTATCGAGGCAGAGGCGACAACGTTCTCGATGCTTACTATCGCCTTCGTTTGGGGCATTGCGGAGGCGTGAGTATTCGACAGTATATATAGTATATATACGCTGAGGTCGTTCTTGAACGACCTCCACCAACCGGCCCCGGTAGTCCCCTATCTGCTTGGCCGTTTCGCCAGCCCGCCGTGCGCCTTGCACGCCGAGATGCTCTCCGACGCCAAGGACGTCGGTGCTCACGGAGTAGGACCTGACGCAGCCGCAGTCGAAGTAGTATAGGTGAGACCTTCCCTCGATCTCGTCCCTGACCACCTTCTGACCGGCCAGAAGAAGCTGGGCGTGGATGTAGTTGGTGTCCCCTCTCCTGGCTTTCTTGGCCAGCGCAAGCTTCCTATCCTTCAGCCACGACATTTTTCATCGGCCCCCCTCACATCTCGAGTCTCCTTAACTCTACCTAACTCGTGGAAGTCCCGCCTGAAAGACATAATTACGTCGCTGTGACTTCATCTCGCAGTTGTCAGAAGGCGACGGCGCGTCAGAAGAAGAACAGGAACTGAGAAGGCTCTACGACCAAGCGCGAATCCAAGGAAACAAGAAGAAGAAGAAGGAATACAAGGAGAAGATCGCGGAGCTAAACCGGCGCCGCAAGTCGAGCCCAGCGAGAGAGCAACAGAGCGAAAGGCTAGGCATCCTTCGCTTGTTCCAACCAAGGCGCTCGAGGCCTGCGGTCGGTGCGTGCGCGCTGAGCCGATGGGCGTGCGCGGGTCGAAGTCCGAAACCGGACATCCTTATCTCGTCGCCGCGCGCCATCTCGGGCGCACCATGGGCGCGCCATTCTATCCGTCGCCTGAGTCTGCGATAAAGAGCATGTTGGACCTGGCCGGCGTGAACTCCGACTCTGTCGTCTACGACCTGGGCAGCGGAGACGGAGCGATCGTCGCCGCCGCGGCCCGACACTATGGCGCCAGGAAGGTCGTCGGGATCGAGCAGAGCAAGAAGCCCTGCTCCATCGCCCTCGCCAAGACGAGGGGCCTGAGGAACGCGTCCATAATCGAGGGAACTACGACGACGTGGACCTGTCCGAGGCGAGCGTGGTCACGCTCTACCAGAGCGCCAGCGAGAACGCGAGGCTGAAGGCGAAATTTCTCAGAGAGCTCTCACAGGGGACCACGATAGTCTCGCACGACTTCGGCATCCCTGGTTGGCACCCGACGCAGTTCTGCACCTTCAAGGACCACCGCCGCGGCTACCGGGTCATCGTCTATGTCATGGGCGCCCAATCGCCCCTCCGCCCGGGGAACTGAGCAGCGGCAGGCTCGCACAAGACTACCGCAGCCTTGCCTAGCTTGCGCCGTGAGACCTCGGATAGTATCCAACCGTCACCTAGGTCTCCGACGATAGCGCGGGCCACGGCTCCGCGCCGACCGTGTTTCACCATCCATGGCCGTCGCTTGATTTCACAGAAGTGTGCGCCAAGGCCAGGATGTTGGCACGCATATGAAAGTCGGAGACCGAGGAACGTGTCCAGGATGCGCGACCGGATCACAGCCGGGCTTGAGACACCGTCGCCATCCTCCAAATATACTAGAAGTGTGACTCGATCCGCGCCGTTGAGTGCAGCCGAGCGCGCGGCTCGATCCAGTAAGGAGCTCGCCTTAGACCTCATCTCGAAGAAGTCGCTCACCAGCACCACGGCGCTCCTCGTGTACCTTGGCCTCGCGGACTTCGTCGTCCATATGGCCTTCGCGGGAAACTATGGCTACTTTCCGCGACGAGCTCTACTACATCGTGAGCGGGACCCAGCACCTCTCTCTAGACTACGTCGACTTCCCCCCGCTCACGCCTGGGTCGCCGCCCTCCTCTACCCGCTTACGGCGGACTCGCTCGTCTCCATCCGCGCCGTCTCCGCCTTGTCGGGGGGCCTAGTCGTCCTCGTCGCGGGGATGATTGCAAGGGAGCTGGGAGGCGGGAGGAGGGCCCAGGTCCTCGACCGCCGTCTCCACCATTTTGGTGCTCACCCTCCTCGCCGACGGGTCTGAGTTCGCACCCGACGCCTTCGACCAGCTCTGGTGGTCAGTCCTCTCGTACGTGGTCATCAGGCTCGTGAAACGCAGGGAGCCCAAGCTCTGGGTATGCGCGGGGCTGGTCGTGGGGGTGGGACTGCTCACCAAGCTGACGATGTTCTTCTTCGTGGGCGCCCTCCTCTGTCTCGTCTCCTTCCTCATCCCCTCGGAGAGGAAGTATCTACGATCGAGATGGGTCATTGTCGCCGGCCTCATCGCCGCCGTCTTCGTCGTGCCCATGGTATACTGGAACGCGATCAACGGGTGGCAAACCGTCCAGTTCTACCTCTCTTTCTCGGGGACGTGGGGGCCGGGCCGACGGGCTTCGCGGTCGGGCAGCTGGCGGAGCTGAACTACCTTAACATCCCGCTCTTCCTCCTTGGGCTCTGGTTCTTCCTCAGGTCGGACGGGGGGAGCGAGCTGAGGGCGCTCGGGCTCGCCTACGTCCTTCTCTTCGCGTTCATGACGACCCTCGGGATGAAGCCCTACTATCTCTCCCCGGTCTACCCGATGCTCCTCGCCGGGGGCGCCATCCTGGTGGAGCGGAGTTCGGCGTCGCGGAGGGGGTCCCGAGGTGGTTCGGGTCAAGGCCGTGGGTCGTAGCGGCCTCCTCCTCCTCGCGGTTCTTCTCGCCCCGCTCGCCATGCCCATCCTCTCGCCGTCGGCCCTCGTGAGCGCCTACGGGGAGTCCACGCTACAGGGGGCCAACAGCAGCGGTGCGAGCGGGGAGACGGGGCCAATCTCCGCAGAACCTGGGGACCGGCTCGGCTGGGCTCGATGGTCTCGGCGGTGGCCCAGGTGTACTCTCAGCTCTCCTGCCGAGCGAGCAGAGCCAGGCGTGCATCCTCGCGTCGAACTACGGGGAGGCGAGCGCGGTCAACTTCCTTGGGAAGGGAATGGGGCTCCCCCCGACGATAAGCGGTCACAACAACTACTTCGTCTGGGGGCCGGGCTCTGCACGGGGCAGGTCCTCGATCACGGTGGGGGAGCCGCTCGCGAGCGACCAACAGGCATCGCGAACACCACCTGGCGGCGACCGTCACCTGCAAGTACTGCATTACCTGAGACAACGTGCCCGTGGTCGTTTGTACGAACCCGACGTTCACGTCGCTCACGGCCGAGTGGGCGATGGTGAAGCATACGACTAGTTTCCAGTCGGAGAAT
>CAWAOY010000017.1:0-6266 GCA_963783755.1 uncultured archaeon | reverse complement strand
CCTTGGTTCTGTCGCGTCTAACGTGTACGACGCAACTTCGAGGCATCGACTCTGAGGATTAGCGGCTCCCCTTCGTGTTCCGCGTTCCCATTCACCGCTTCACTTGCCTCGCCTTGCTTCTTCAGACGAATGGTCGAACCTCAACCACCCTCTGCTAGAGATGTTCAGGACAGCGAGCAGGTCCCGGTCCCATCCATCTCCCACACCTTCACACCACAGCTGGCGATAGTGACCCCATCACCTCGGACTGGCACTTGGAGTCTCTCCCCGCATCGTGGACAGTCCATCGTGGTACCTCTCGTCTCACCCTTAGTTAGCGTGATTACTGGACTCCTTCCCATGCAGCCTTGTACTCTACCTGGCGCTTGAACTCGCCGAACGACCATGATTCATTCTTGCTCGATACGACCTTCCCTGCCGGTTCCCCTTTCCGTAAAGCCTACGAATTCCTCTAATGTCTTCAAAGACGATTGCCTGACGGTCGCCTTTGGCTTCCTCAACGACCTTCTTCGAAATCTGGTTGAGGAGTTGCTTTACCCTGTCGCTCCGTCGCTTACCATACTTCGAAAAGATTTGACGCCTTATTCTCGCATCAGCACGCTTGAACGAGCGAGTGATGCTTCTCGTATTCTCGCAGATATCAATCGCCTTCGTCATGTCGTAGTAGGTCACCACTCGTCTGTCTCCAATGGTGAGATTTCTGAGGTTCCTGTCGACTCCCACGGCACCTGTGAGTTCTGCTTCATCTGTCTCTCTAACGTCTTTCGAAACGCAGAGAGACACAGTGTCTCCCGCCAGAGTGAAGGAACGGACTTTCAGCCTTGAGTCCGAGAGGAAGGCTCTGGTGTGGGAACTCAGAGGGATTGATTCAGTCGTCTTCGCTTCAACTCTAATGACTAGGTTACCCTTTTCGACCTTAAACCCATAGCAAGACACCAGAACGGGCCTAGAGACGTAAGGCGTCCTCGTTTGAACTCCTCGTTTGATTGATTTCCTTCGGGCAGAGAGAATACCTGCCGCTTTAGAAATGGCACACAATACGTACTGGGAGTAGCCACCGTAGCGCGTCCTGAGCTCTCCGTACGCGAGGAGAGAAAGTTGCTTCATCGACGGCGTCCTATTTTTGTTTCTCTTCTCGAACTGCACTCCGATTCGTATGCAGTTGTTGGTCATCCGGCGGAAGTCTTCCATGAGCGACAAAAGTCGAACGCTAGGAAGGAAACTCTGTCTGATTGACTTCCTTGCCAGCGCCATGAAGGAACAGGCAGAATAGCTATTTATTCGCCAACAAGCGCAAGACTGAACCAAGAAAGGCTTCATAGATGGCCGAACGGGTCTTGGGAGCCAGCTTTGAGGCCGTCACAATCGAAGACTCGGGGGCTCATCTCGCCTCGGGTGAAGCTCTTCACGGACTCCGTGATCCGGGAGATGACCCGGCTGGCCGCCGTCCACGGGGCCATAAACATGGCGCAGGGATACCCCGACTTCCCCGCGCCCTCGTCACTCAAAGCGGCTGCAGCCCGCGCCGTGAAGGAAGACTACAACCAGTACGAGATAACCTGGGGGTCGTTGGAACTCAGGGCGGCGATAGCGGAGAAGGCGCGGCGCTTCAACCGCATCCAGGCCACGGGCGAGGACAACGTCACGGTCACCTGCGGCGCGACGGAAGCGATGGTGGCGACCATGCTCGCGCTGACCGACTCGACCGACGAGGTGATCGTCCCCGAGCCGTTCTACGAGTGCTACCTTCCCTCGGCGATAATCTCGGGAGCGAAGGTGCGTCACGTCAGGCTCGCGGGACCCGGCTTCAAGTTCGACGAGGAGGAGCTGAAGCGCGCGTTCTCAGGCCGGGGCGGCCCCAAACCCAAGGCGATCATAATCAACACGCCCAACAATCCCACCGGTAGGGTCCTCTCGAGGAGCGAGCTGGGGTTGCTCGCGGACCTCTGCACAGACCACGGAGTCCTTGCGATAACCGACGAGATCTACGAGCAGATTGTGTACGACGGGGCAAAACACGTGAGCCTGGCCTCCATCGGGGACATGGCAGACACGACGGTGACCATCTCAGGGGCCTCCAAGACCTATAGCGTGACTGGGTGGAGGATAGGCTACACGGTAGCGGAGAAGGGGCTCACCGAGGCAATAAGGAAGGTGCACGACTTCCTGACGGTCTGCGCTCCGTCGCCCCTCCAGAGGGCAGCGCTCACGGCCTACAGCCTGGACGGATCATACTACTCGAACCTCACGAGGAGCTACACGAGGAAGCGCGACTATCTCATGAAGTCGCTCGGGGCGATGGGGTTCGATTGTCTAGAGCCGCAGGGAGCATACTACATCCTAGCGGACTTTAGCGGTATCTGGAAGGGCGATGACGTCGGCTTCGCGGAGCACATGGTCAAGGACGGCGGCGTGGCGACGGTCCCTGCCTCCAGCTTCTTCTCGACGCCCGGCCTAGGCAAGAAGCAGGTCAGGCTAGCCTTCCCCAAGCAGGACAAGACGCTTAGGGAGGCCGCCGAGAGGATGCGCAAGAGAGTGGGCTGAACGGCATCGAAGCGCGCCCTGTATTCCCAGCTCGTGAAGTCCTACGACAGGGTATACTGGTGGAAGGACTACGACCAAGAGGTGGACTTCCTGGTCAAGGCCTTGAGGAGGTGCGGTATCAGAGGCAAGCGCGTCCTGGAGATCGCGTGCGGGACGGGCAGCCATTCGAAGATCCTCGTCGAGAGGGGCTACGAGGTCACCGGCGTAGACATCAGCGACGACATGCTGAGAATCGCCCGAAGCAAAGTGAAGGGCCGTGCGACGTTCCTCCGAGGGGACATGAGAGACCTCGACGCCGCGGTCGAAGGGAAGTATGACGCAGCAATCTGCCTCTTCAGCTCGATCTCATACAACCTGACCATGCCGGACCTGAAGCGCACGATTCAGGGGCTGTACGACCGCCTTGCGGAGCCGGGCGTCGTGGTCTTCGACACCCACTTCACGAAGAAGGGGTTCGTGGACGGCCACAGGGGCGAGGACATCTTCGATGACGGGAGGGTGATTGGCGCCAGGCTCAGCGTCTCGAAGCGCGAGGGGGACATAGGGGAGTTGTCCTTCTCCTACCTGATCAAGGACGGCGCCAAGACAATCGTCCTGAGAGACGACGTCCACAGGCTCGGGCTCTTCGACCACGAGGACTTTCTCCGGACCATGCAGGAAGTCGGCTTCGTCAGGACAGGGGCCTACCTGGATTGGTCCTTCAAGAAGGCCAAAGAAGAGAACCAGTTCCTGGACGTCGTGTTCGTCGGGTGCAGACTAGGCACCAGCTCAGTTTGAGAGATTGGCGGGCCCGGCAAGATTTGAACTCGCGGCTTCCAGCTCGCTTCCCCAGATGCAAGATAGAAGGCTGGCGCTCTATCCGTGCTGAGCTACGGGCCCGCAAGCAAGCGCGTCGGGCATTCAACATAAGTGTTTATCGCGGAAAGGGACCGATGGAGTTTTGTCTCACAGCCATTCGTTCTTAATGGTTAAATAGAAATCCTTGGAATTCGCACGAGTGGTGCCCGCGCCTATTCATGTCGCGTCTATCGAAGAGCTCAGAAGAGTCGAGCGTGAAGCCGAATCCCGTTTGAACGAGTCCCCCAGGTCCGCCGAGCTGTTTCTCACCGACCCCGTGGGTGCGCTTGCTTCGGTGGGGGTACTGGTCTCCGAGGAGGCCGCCAGTGAGTGGGGTAGGCTCATCGGAGGGATGCTGCCCTCGATGCCACAACAGACCCGCGACCTGATCATGAGGTCGAACGCGGGAATCCGGCTCAACGTCAAGATTCAAGGAATCCTTCCCCCGGCCGCAGGCTCGCAGGCAGTGAGAACGCCCTGAGCGTTCTGGCTGGGTTCGACCTCGTCGTAGAGCTGAACTCCAGCATCATAGAGAACGTCATCGCCACAATCCCTTTTGGAGGCAGCACGCTCAGCCCGCCTGCGGAGGTCGTCGTAGGAGATACGACGAACGGCATCGACGCGATGCTCTTGGACCCGATCACTTTTTCGCTGAAGGTCGGGACGAACGGCATCTCCATCTCGATACCCTTCGACGAGACGGCCGTGTTCTTCAACGGACAGGTGATAAGCCCCCTCAAGGGCATCCTGGAGATAGACGGCACGATGGACCAGTTCATGAAAGACACGACCAATCAATTGTTTGACATAGGTCTGGTTGTCCCTCCGACAGGAGTGTCGATCAAATGGGATAAGGGGACGCCCACGCAAAATGCACTCGGTGCGCTTTCGAGCGCGGACAGGGCGAGCATGGAGGCGCTCATAAAGACGGGGGTATGGTCCGAGATTTCCAGCAATACTCCCAGCGCGGGGCTCCTCTTCAACGAAGACGAGAACAAGGACGGCCTCCTCGGCAAAGCGGGCCTTCGCTTCCGCTCTGTCATAGTCCAGAACATCGACGCGCACACCATCGGGCTCTTCTGCATGATGATCCTAGCCAATGACGCGCCTTCGTCGGTCGTGCGCACTGATCCCCGGCCTCCCGGGGACCCTGGGGGCAGCCCTCAGCATGTCCGGACCGACCTTCCAGCAGCTGATATTCTGTCCAGGCATCACGGAGAGCCTCGTCTCCAAGTTCGACCCGACGACGCAGACTCCGGACCAGTTCGCCCAGCTGGTCCACGACAAGATGCCCCCTGCATGCGGCACAGTGGACTACGTCCCTCTGTCTGGCGGGCTGAAGCTGACGAACATCCTCCCAACGCTGGAGAACGGGTATGTGCAGGTAAGCGGGACGGCGATTCAGGGGAAGACGGACGTCTACTGCTTCAGACTGGTCGCGAATTTCTGGACGCACCTTTTCCTGAGTGTGAAGAGCGACGGGACGATAGTGGCAAGCATGGTGCCGAACCCGCCGAACATCACCAGCTACATCGACGTGAGCTGGTTCTGCATAATACTCTACTTCGTGGCGGCATTCGTCCTTTCCCCGATCGCAGGCTTCCTCGCGGTCTGGATTCTCTTTACCCTCGACTGGCTGGCGAACATCCTCGTCCCCATACTCGCCCCCTCGCTCAACCTCGGCCTCGGGCAGAGCGAGCAGGTCGGCCTCGCCGGCTTCACTCTCCAGAAGATTGACATCCTCTCGGACCGGCTCACGATGCTGGGGAAGGTCAAGGTGGCGACGCCGCCCACGCCCACCCTCAGTCCAGGCCGCTCCGTAGATCTCGCCGTGACCGACGACGAGACAACCAACCAGACCGAGATTGCCAATGGGACCTACCACTTCCCAGGCTCGAAATACTGCAAGGCAAAGGACTATCCCTACACGGAGTCCACGGACGAGGAGCAGGTCACCCTCACAGCCACTCCCCATTTCATGGGCCAGAACCCCGCCTTCAAGTGGTCCGTCGAAGGTCAACCGATCACTGCTGCGAGCGGTGACCTCACCGTCAACGTTGGTGCCGTCATACCTCAACCGGGCGACCTCACGCTCAACCTGGGCGTGCAGACGACCAAAGTGAGCTACGTCCTGGTCGACCCGGCGAATCTCCAGCTGACAGGTCACGGCGCGTTCAACTACAGCGTCAAGGTCTCGGTCGAGTGCGACAGCGACACGAACTTCGCAGAGACGGCCGAGTACATTGCGGAGTTCACCAACCACACTATAGCGATGGGCGGCGGCTTCGACGACGACATGAACAAGTGCGGGATGGCCTCGCGGCTCGCCATAGGCCTGCTGAGGACCATCCCCCAGGCGGTACCGAGGGGAGGCGACTTAACCTACGGGGAGGTCGTACAAATCCTACGAGAAGCAGCGCTTCAGGGTCATCCTGGAGCGGCAGAGGGGATAGCGACGGCTGTTAGCGTCTACGGCGCCCAAGTGATCGCTGACATCCTCACGCCCCCGGAGAAGGTCGGAAGCCAGACCAGCGAATAGGGTCCAGACGACCTCTCAGTAATTTGTCGGCATCCTACGCCCTGAGTCTCACAACTCGACGCGACGAGAATACCAAGCGTGACGTCACTCACGCATGATCGTCAGGCGGGGGGACAATCCTGGAGCTAAAGGGAATCCTTCTCGAAGGGTTAGAAACGCGCTATGCCCAGGGCTTGTGCCCTGCAGTGGATTGGACTCGCAGGGGTTCGAATCATGCGAACGCACATGTGCTCACTCGAGTGTTTATGCAAGAGGCGAGTCCGGTCCGCGCAGGGCCCTGCTTTTCTTGCAGGAATTAATGATATATGGGTCGATTATTGTAGTTGTCATATTATCAGACCTGAGA
>CAWAOY010000016.1:0-78056 GCA_963783755.1 uncultured archaeon | reverse complement strand
GTCTCTTCCATTGATTGCCACGTACGCGATGACCGAGAGGAAGAAGTTACGCTCCGCGTAATCGCTTCGGTTCGGAACAAGTGGGCAGTTAATTATTGCGGAGCATTATGATTGCGGTGCCCCGATACGGCGGCTCTAGCAAAGAAACGACCTGGTCCTCCAAAGGGTTACATGCCGAAACATCTACCAACAAGACCTCTGACACCTCCGGGTCTTGGAGACCCCCTCTTGCTCGAAAGAGCGGTTGGATTACACGAGGGTGAAGGCGGTTCTTACTGTATCAAAGGGACACTGCGAATCGCCATCACCATGTGCTCGAGAGACGCTCTAGAAAGAATACAGCCGGTCTTTGGGACGAAGGTCACCAGGTGCAACAGAGCGAAATGCGAACGAACGGAAGAGAACCCCGAGGGGTTTTGACTACCGCTTGTCGCGGGACGGAAAATTTGCGTTCCTGATTATGGACGCGTTCATCAAGCGCGGTCTATCGAAGGAGAAGCCAGCCAATATCATGACGTTATGAAGCGGTGCCAAGACTGGCGCGATCCTTACAGATCTCCGAGCGCAGGGCCTTAGAAACCTAACAGGCGTCAGGTCAATGAAGCAATCTCCTGGGGGAAGGTGAGGCCGAAGGCAAAGAAGACCACCCTCATCGCCGACGCCACCGCCGTCCTCCCACTGGTCGCGTGCTGCGCCATGACGAACAGGAAGGCCGGTTCTGGTAACTCAACTGGTGCTCGCCGTCTCCCTGTTAACTCTCTGGTGCTGGGCGTTCTGAATCAAAGTCATGAACTTGTCCACGCCCTCGACCTTGATTCCTGCTCGGTCGGCTGGCGTGTCTCCGTCAAGGCCCATGTGCGGCCTGACAAAGTTGTGATAAATCTGCATCCCCTTTAGGATTGGCGTGTCCTTGCGCTTCAGGCCCCGCATCGTCTTCTCGCGGTCTCGAATCTCCCCGTTCATACGCTCCATCTTGTTGTTGTGAATCTGCCCGGCGAGCGTGATTTCCCTGATGTGGTTGGTGTGCGGATATTCCATGTCCTTCGCCATCTTGTATGAGTTGAGGCCGTCGGTTATCAGGGTCGCGGGTTCCTTGCCTGCCACCTCCCTCGCCTTGCGGAAGAGATAGGTCGCGTTCGTCTCGGCCTTGTGGTCGCTCACCTGCTGGGCTATCCAGTATCTCGACTCATCGTCCATCACCGCGAATAGATACTTCATGTCTCCCTTCACCTTCACGTATATCTCGTCCGCCCTCCATGTGTCGGAGACGTTCGGCTCCATCGTGGAGACGTATTCCTGCCATCAGGCCCACGTATTTCCGAATCCACTTGTAGATTGCAACGTGGGAGAAATTCGCGCCTTGGAGCTTGAGCGCCTTCTGAACGTTGCGAAGGCTCGCCCCTCCGAAATACATCTGCATCGCCATCGTTATCGCCTCGGGCTTTGCCCGCATCCGTTCAAAGCCGAGGTTCTTGGTGAACCTCTTCCCACATTGGAGGCATTCGAACCTCTGGATGTCTCCGGCCTTGTTGTGCAGAAGGCCGTCTCGCTTGATGTGCTGAGAGCCGCATTGGAGGCACGACTGGAAGTCGAGAGGCACGACGCGCCTCGCGTTCTCTATTCGTCGCCTAATCTGTAACGAGAGTTCTACCGCGAAGGCGTGTTTGCACTTTACGCCTCTAAAGCCCGCATCCGGACAAGAGCAATACCAGCCTGCTTCGGTAGAAACAACTTGGTAATCGCCGCGTCCCGACTGACTCTTCACGCGATACTCTGTCGCGTCGAGCCTTCGGACGTTAGATTCTACCTGTGCGATTTGCTGGCCTCTCATCTTGCGAGCCTCTTCTTGTGCGGTCGCCATGTTTCTTTCGCTACCATATGGTATACACGGTAAGGTATATTAAGGTTGCTTATGGTAGCTAATGGGAGTGATGCAAGCGTGGGAAAGAAGATAATGGTATCCGTCTCGGAAGAAATGGTGAAGTCTCTGGAACAGGAGCGCAAGGCAAGAAGGCTTGAGACTTTGCCTGAGGCGATAAGGTCGGTATTGGGGGAATACTTCAAGTCCAAGCCCGGATAACCGCCTGTAGTGAAAGAAGCGCCCAAGGAAACGGCGGATGAATCCGCCCCTCCAAAATCCCAACCACCGTCAGCACCACCAGCGCCACCACCCCCAGCCGCACTCCCCAAAGAAACAGAGCCGCCAGCAAGTCCAGCAAGCGGTCCTTCGCAGACCGATGTGGACGAGGTGAAGGCGCTCTTAGCACTTGGCATTCTCGCCACGTTGGCTGTCTACATTCAACTCCGGTCCAGCGGTAGCTATCATTTCTGTCAGCCCGACCCCGGCGGATATGTCACAAACGGCCTCGATTGGGGAATCATCATTCTGGCTGGAACATTCGGTTTCTACATCACGTTTCTGACCATTAGCTACGCTATGACCTACGGTATCGCTGGAGAGCGGCACCCGAGAATCATGAGCATCGGTAACAGATTCAGAGCATGGGGAGAGTGGGGTTTCAGGCTCGCCGTCCCAGCAATCCTTTTTCTCGGACTCTGCACAGTGCTCAGAATTGGAGAGATAGCCCTCCTTCCGCCTGCTGTATGCCCGCCGAGCTTCGCCGTTCCGTTCGGGTAGCCGTGTTAACTTGCTGGTGCCGACACTTTCCGCACCAGTTGAGTTACCAGAACCGGAAGGCCCTCCCCTAAGCTTATAACCGGTTCGCGAAAACCCTCGCAAACAGTTTCCAAGACAATGGCTCTGGATTACAGTCTTCTAGCCGTCGGCGGGGCGCTGGTCGCCCTCGTCTACGCGGTCGTCCTGATCTTCAACGTGAGGTCGCAGAACGCCGGCACCCCCAAGATGCAGGAGATAGCCGGCGCGGTGAGGGAGGGAGCGAACGCCTTCCTCTCGAGGGAGTACAGGGTAATCGCTCCAGTCGCGGTCATCGTTGCCGCTGCGATCTACATATTCATCGACATCCCACTCGGCACGAACGGCGCCATCACCGTCGGGTTCGTCCTAGGCGCCGCCCTCTCGGCCTTCGCCGGCTACGTTGGGATGGCGATAACGGTCCGGACGAGCTCGAGGACCGCGGAGGCCGCGAAGAGCGGGCTCGGCGACGCCCTCACCGTCTCCTTCAGGGGAGGGAGCGTGATGGGGATGGCGGTCGTCGGCTTCGGGCTCCTTGGGCTCTCGCTCTTCTACATCGCCTACCAGGGGACGATCACAGCGAACCCCGCCACCATGGCGGGGCTCGGCTTTGGCGCGTCCCTTATCGCGATGTTCATGAGGGTCTCGGGCGGCATCTACACCAAGGCCGCGGACGTCGGCGCTGACCTCGTCGGGAAGGTAGAGGCGAACATCCCCGAGGACGACCCACGCAACCCGGCGGTCATCGCGGACAACGTCGGCGACAACGTGGGCGACTGCGCGGGGATGGGCGCGGACGTCTACGAGTCGTTCGTCGTCACGGCCATCGCCGCCGTGATACTCGGCGGCCTCGTGCAGCTCGCGGTGAAGGGAACGAGCGTCCCGTCCCAGCTCGTCTCGGTGGTCGCTGCGAACCAGTTGATACTCTACCCGCTCACCCTCGGCGTCGCGGGGATCATCGGCTCGATATTGGGAGGCTTCTACATCCGTCGCTCGATAAAATCCAAGCCCATGGCGGCGCTCAACGTGTCGTTGATGATCGCCGCTGTGATCACCGTGGTGATCGACTATTTCATCGGGCAGTCCCTCTTCGGAAGCAACCCGATCTCATACTGGCTCTTCGGGAGCGCGATCGTCGGGGTCGTGGTGGTCATCGTGATCGAGAGGGTCGCGGACTACTTCACTTCCTACCTCTTCCCACCGGTCCGGCACATCGCCGAGGCGAGCCAGACGGGGGCCGCCACCAACTTCCTGGCCGGCTTCTCCACGGGGCTCCAGAGCACCGCGCCCTCCGCGGTCGTCCTAGTCGTCGCCCTCCTGGTCTCCTACTACCTCGGCTACTACGGCTCGGGCCACGACGTCCTGATGGGAGTCTACAGCACAGCCATCGCGACGATGTCCATGCTCTCTCTCACAGGCGTCATCATGTCGATCGACTCCTTCGGGCCTATCACGGACAACGCCAACGGGATCGCGGAGATGGCGGGCCTTGAAGGCAACGTTCGGACCGTCACCGACGAACTGGACGCGATAGGGAACACGACCAAGGCGACCACGAAGGCGTTCGCCGTGATGTCGGCGGCGCTCGCGGCGGTCTCGATCTTCGAGGCATTCCAGAGCGAGGTGAACCGGCAGATCGCGCTCCACAACCTGTTCGCGAAGTACGGCCTTCCGCCGGGTGGGACGCTCTCCTTCACGCTCAGCGACCCGCACGTCATCATCGGGCTCTTCATCGGGAGCCTCCTCCCGTTCTACTTCTCCAGCTTCCTCATCCAGGCGGTGGGGCGCGCGGCCATGAAGATGGTCAACGAGGTCAGGCGGCAGTTCCGCGAGATCCCTGGCATCATGGAAGGCACGGGGAAGCCGGACTATGCAAAGTGCGTGGACATCAGCACGGCCGCGGCGATCAAGGAGCTCGCCGCCCCCGCCACCCTCGCGGTCCTCACGCCTCTCGTGGTGGGCTTCGTCCTCGGCCCGCTCTCTCTGGGAGGGGTCCTGATAGGGAGCGTAGTGTCGGGCGTCTACCTCGCCTTCACGATGACCAACGGCGGCGCCGCCTGGGACAACGCCAAGAAGTACATCGAGACGGGCGCCTACGGAGGCAAGGGGACGCCGACACACGCCGCGGCGGTCATGGGGGACACCGTGGGCGACCCGTTCAAGGACACCGCGGGACCGGCGATCAACTCGCTCATCAAGGTGCTCAACACGATCTCGATCGTGTTCGTGTCGGCCGTCGTCCTCTACGCCCTCTTCGTCTAGAGAGGGCTACTTCGTCCTGACGTCGCTCACCAGGCACGCGGGGCACTTTAGGCTGATCCTGGTCTCGGTCTCCGAGGCGACGACCATGGGCGTCCCGCAGCACGGGCAGCTCTCCAAGGGAGCTACCTGCCGGCGACGGCTTCTATCTCGACCAGGATGTCGTCCCTGACGAACCCCGTCACCAGGGTGGCCCGCGCGGGCTTGTGCTTCCCGAAGAACTTGGCGTAGGCCTCGTTCATCTCCTTGAACATCGAGGCGTCCTTGATGAAGACGGTGGTCTTCGCCACGCTCTTCTCAGAGGTCCCCGCGGCCTTCAAGACCGCCTTCAAGTTCGCGAGCACGCGCTCGGTCTGCTCTTTGACACCGCCGCTCACCATCTTCCCCGTCGCCGGGACGATGGCGATCATCCCTGAGACGAAGACGAGGTTCTTGACGACGACCGCGTGAGAATACGGCCCTATCGGCTCCGGGGCCTTCTTCGAATTGACAATCTTCAAGCTGAAGGACGACGGGATTCCGCGCGCTTTTATCCTTTCTAGGACATGGGCCGTTAATAGCCGCCCACGCCTCTCAAAACATGGGGAGCACGAAGGGCGTCAAGAAACGGCCGACGACGGAGAGGGATCGGCTCTACCGCCTCGTCCTCGACCTCCGAGAGGGGGGTCTCAGCTACAACCAGATTATCGAGAGAGTGGAGGCCGAGACTGGAGTCACCCTCAGAAAGTCCCACATTTCTGGATGGATTAACGGGAGGCACATGCCTTTTGGGTACGTCACGGCGTTTGATGCTAGTCCATGCGCCGAACTCGCTTACGTGATTGGCGTGAGTCTGGGAGATGCCTCGACCAGCAGTAGCCCCAGCAACTACAATCACAAGATCAAGCTAAGGGTAATCGATGAAGAGTTCGCCCAGGAGTTCGCAAGGTGCCTTGGGGTGCTGCTGAGGCGGAAACCACCAAGAGTGAAGTGGCACGAGAAGACACACTCTTGGCACGCTGAACTCTCTAGCTTGCTCCTCATGAGATTCTTGCGGCAAGAGTTGAAGGAATTGATTCCAACGATACTCCATTGCGACGATTGCAAAGCCGCGTTTCTCAGAGGATTCTTCGATTCTGAAGGCAGTATGCATGACAGCTCACTAACGGCGTCGAATGAGGATCTTGGAACTCTTGAAGCTTGTCTGCGAACTCCTACATTCGCTAGGCATTGAAACCACGGGTACTCATCTAGCGACGAAAGGGGGAAGGACTGTGGTGATCAAGGGCAAATTCTACAGGCAGAATGAAGACTTGTTCTACTTGCGTGTGCGTGCGCGTTCTCTTGCGCAGTTCCAAGAGGTAGTTGGCTTCGCAATCCAACGGAAATCCGACGCGCTTTCACGTGCTGTTGGTGGAAAGCCATGATTCGGTCTGCGCATAATCCAATAGGCGTAATTGGCGCCCCAAATGACAAGAAAGGGGCAAAATGAGGGAATGGTGACCAAGGTGGGAGTGGGAATCGAACCCACATGAATGCGCTCTCTGTCTCATCCTGAACAAACTGCAGGCGCACGCGTAACCAATCCGCCATCCCACCGCTTTTTCGTGAAACTCGGTCCTATCGTCGAGTAAATATGCGTTGGGACGGAGCTCGGTCGCTCACACAGAGGGCGAACAAGACTTATATCAAATATTCGTGATGGCCTCGTCGCTGCATGCTGTCTTCGCTTCCATTAGATGCGACTCCGCCGACAGTAAAGATATTCACGACGCTTCAAAACTACTACCTCATTTTGGGAGGCGCCGCGGCCGTGATCGTCATCAGCTACATGGTCTACATGATCGCGAAAAACCGCGAGCGGCCGGGCAGACAGACGCCCGCATACCATCACGAGGAGGGCGACTGGGGAAACTGGAAGGGAGTGGTGATGCTGCTGTGCGTGACGGGGTCGGTCCTCGCGTTCGTGGAGTACCAGACCTTCGCCTCGGCCAACCTCGTCGCGATTCCTGACCCTCCCAACGCCATTCAGGTCGGGGTGGTGGGACGCCAGTTCGTGTGGAGCTTCACGTATCCGAACGGATACACCGACTTCCAGAACCTGACGGTGCCGTTGAACACGATCGTGGTCCTCAACATCACGTCCGCGGACGTCACGCACGGTTTCTACATGCCTGAGCTGGACGTCGCGAAGGACGCCCAGCCCGGGATCTACAGCCAGCTCTGGTTCAACGCCACCCAGCCCGGCACCTTCACGATAGAGTGCCGCCAGCTCTGCGGCGTCGGGCACGCGCTGATGCTCTCCAAGCTCGTCGTCGAAAGCGCCGCCACGTACAACGCGTGGTACTCGAAGCTCCCTGCCGCGCCGGCCGCGAAGGGAGGGGCTTAGAGACATGAACGCCTGGCTGTCCCGCTGGCTCTACACGACCAACCACAAGGACGTCGGGCTGCTCTACATCGCCGGCTCGATGTACTTCGGGTTCATCGGGGCGATCCTGATACTGCTGGTCCGGGTCGAGCTCGCCATCCCCGTCTGCGCCGCCGGCGTGAGCGGGATGTGCTGGCCGAGCGCGACGCAGACCTTCCTCAGCGCCGCCTCCTTCAACCAGGCGGTCACGCTCCACGGCCTGATCATGATCCTCTGGTTCCTGTCCCCTCTCGCGATCGGTCTCGCCAACTACTTCCTGCCTCTGCAGATCGGCGCGGCCGACCTCGCCCTCCCCAGGGTCAACGCCTTCGGCTACTGGCTGTGGCTCTTCGGGGGGATCGTCGCGACCATCGGGTTCTTCATGCCGGGCGGGAACACCGCCGGAGGTTGGACCGCCTACTCCCCGCTATCGTCGTCTACGTTCAGCCCCGGAGCGGGGCCGACCCTCGCGTTCGCCGGCCTGATCATGCTCGCCACATCGATCACGGTGGGCAGCGTCAACATCCTGCTGACCGTGGCCACCTCCCGCGGCCCGGGAATGACCTGGCGCAAGATCCCCATGTTCAGCTGGTTCATGCTCTTCACGATAATCGCGATGCTCTTCTCGTTCCCATCCCTGCTCGCGGCCCTTCTGCTGCTCATCTCCGACAGGGTCCTGGGGACGATGTACTTCTCGGCCTCGGCCGGAGGCGCGATCCTCTGGGACGACCTCTTCTGGTTCTTCGGGCACCCCGAGGTCTACGTGGTCCTCCTCCCCGCCTTCGGCCTGATCGCCGAGATCTTCCCCGTCTTCTCGGGAAGGCCGCTCGCCGAGAAGAACATCATCCTCATCTGCACGGGAGCCATAGTCATCCCCCTCAGCTACATGGTGTGGTCGCACCACATGTTCCTCACGGGCGTCACGCTCAGCGAGGACGAGGCGTTCAGCGTCGCGACGATCCTGATCTCCCTCCCGTTCGACGTAATCACCCTCGCGTTCATCAAGACCCTGACCAAGTCCTCCATCCGCCTGACCGCGCCGATGATCTTCTGCATCGGCTCCGTCTTCCTGTTCATCATCGGCGGGATCACCGGCGTCTTCCTCTCGTCGTTCGTCCTGGACGTGGTCTACAACAACACCTACTTCGTCGTGGGCCACTTCCACTACGTCATGGTCGGGGCCGCCATCTTCGGCCTGATAGCCGGCCTCTACTACTACATCCCGAAGATGACCGGGAAGATGTACCACGAGAAGATGGCGAACTGGCACTTCATCACCTCGTTCATCGGGTTCAACGTCCTCTACTTCCCGATGTTCTTCCTCTACGACATGCCGAGGAGGATCTACACCTACCAGTCGCTGCCGAGCTGGAACACCCTCAACCTCATCTCCACCGTCGGCGCCTTCATCTTCGCGGCCTCGCAGATCTTCCTCCTCGCGAACATCGTCTGGACGCTCAGGGGCGGGAAGATCTCGCCCCCGAACCCGTGGGGCGCCACCACCCCCGAATGGGTCCCGGTCATAACGGGCGCCTCCCACGGCGCCGCCGCCTCCACCGGCTCGACGCCGGGAGCGGAGGGAGGGGAGCACCACAGACACGAGAGCTCGAAGCCGATATGGCTCGCCGCGGGGATAGCGGTGAGCTTCCTCGGCCTCTCCCTTCTCGTCTACTCCTGGGGCCTTGCCGTCTTCATCTTGGGCCTGGCGATAGACGGCTTCGCCGTGGTCGGCTGGATGTACGAGGACCTGCACGAGAAGTTCCACATGCCGGAGGAGGTCACGGAGCGCTGGCCATTCGCCGGGATCCCGAAGATGAGGCTCGGGATGTGGATCTTCCTCTCCACGGACGTCATAGTCTTCGGAGCGATACTCGGAGCCTACCTCTACATCCGCTCGTTCACGCCGAACTGGCCCATCCCCGGCTCCATACACGAGATTCCGCTCGGGCTCACCAACACGATCGTGCTTCTGACGAGCGGTCTGACCGCGTTCCTCGCGCTCGAGTCCATCAAGGAGGGCAAGCAGAGGAACATGATAATGTGGCTGTGCGCGACGTTCGTCCTGGGCGCCACTTTCCTCGGGATCAAGGGGGCAGAGTGGTACAACCTGTACTTCGCCAAGGGCTTCACCTGGTATTCCAGCGTCGCCGGGAGCACATACTACTTCACGGTCGGGCTCCACGCCGCGCACGTCACCGTGGGGCTGATCCTGATGGCCTACCTGATCAGGAAAGCCATGATGGGAGGCTACACCAAAGAGGACCACGTAGGAATCGAGAACTTCGCGCTCTACTGGGCCTTCGTCGACATCGTCTGGATCTTCGTCTTCCCGCTGTTCTACCTGCTCTGATTTGGAGATATAGAAATTGAACTACAAGACTCCGGTGGCGGTCTGGCTCTACATGCTCGTGACGACGGTGGTCGAGGTCTTCGTCTTCTACTCCAGGCCCGGGACCTTCTCGGTGGACATCGCGATAGGCGTGATCGCGATGATAAACAGCCTGGTCGCCGCGCTCTTCCTCATGAACATCCGGAAGGAGCCCCCTGTGATACAGTACCTGATGCTCGCCCCCCTCGCTCTCATCATGGTGCTGATACTGACCATGCTCTTCGCCTTCGCCCAATAGGTGACAATGATATGAGAACCCAGGACTACGCGCCTCCAAAGCTGACCCTCGGGGTGGTGGGGATAGTGGCGATCATCATCCCGATCCTGCTAGGATACTTCCTTGTCAGCGGGCTCGCGAACAGCTCGTCGTACTCGTGCGCCTTCTCGTGCGCGACCTCGACCACGGCCGTGACCTCCTCGACCGGAGCCATCGCGGTGACCGCGATCTCCATCCCCAACGGGGCGGCTAACCCTGCCGGAGCCCCAGGCTTCTCCCCCGACTCGGTCACCGTGGTGTTAGGCGTCAACTCGACCGTCACCTGGACCAACAACGACATCGCGCCCCACACGGTGACCGCCGACAACACCACCGGAGGGACGGCGGCGTTCGACTCTGGCAACCTGCCGGCGGGGCAGGCGTTCACCTACAACTTCACGACGCCGGGGACTTACCTTTACAAATGCAACTACCACAACTGGATGAAGGGGACGGTGGTGGTCAAGGCGGGCGGGCCGTCCATCACGACGGTCAAGGTGTCCATCCCGAGCGGCGCGGCCAATCCGGCTGGCGCGCCGGGCTTCTCCCCTGACACCATCACTCTGGTCATCGGCGTGAACAACTCGGTGACGTGGACCAACGACGACAACGCCGCTCACACGGTGACAGCGGTGAACACTACCGCAGGGGCCGCGGTGTTCGACTCGGGCAACCTCGCCGCCGGAGCCTCGTACTCCTACACGTTCACGGCCCCAGGGACGTATCTCTACAACTGCAACTACCACAATTGGATGACCGGGACGGTGGTCGTCAAGGCGGGCGCGGCCCCGTCCGGTCCGCAGCAGCCGTGAAGGTATCGATGCCCAACGGGGCGGGGAACCCGAACGGCGCACCGGGTTACGCGCCTGACAACCTCACGCTCGTCATCGGCGTCAACAACACCGTGACCTGGACAAACAACGACTCTGCGCACCACACCGTCACGTCGACCAAGCGCCCCCGCGGGCGCGTCGTTCGATTCGGGAGACATGGCTCCGGGAGCCACGTTCTCATTCACTTTCACCGTCCCCGGGACCTACCAATACGACTGCGTCTACCACTTCTGGATGACCGGGACGATCACCGTCGTCGCAGGGCCCTAGTCGGCATCATTCTCGAGGCCGGCTCGGCCTCGCTGACCTCCGCGCATCGTCAGGGCGAGGACGCCGCTGAAGAGCAGAAAAGTTCTGCGAGCGATATTCAGACTCTTAAGCGGCGATTTGTCCGATTTCCTGTTCTACGCCACAGACTAACCGGCGCATTTTGCGCCGCTTTCAAGAGCGTCTATCAAGGGCCGTGGACTTTTTCTGCGATAACGGTTTGATTAGACGAATTGGACGCTCATCTCCGAGTGGCGCCTTGCCCTAAAGACGTCTTCCGCCCGTTCCTGAGTCTTCGTTTTCCCTAAAAACCGTGAATTTTGCTCCGTTACCGAGAGCTTAAATATCAACCATGCGAGGTTAGACGCGAGCAAACGTGGTCACGGGCTACTGTGTCTACGAGAAGAAGAAGAACAGGGAGATCAAGAATCCGAAGCAGATCAAACTGAAGAACGGTCGGTTTGCTGTTCGGGGAACTTGCGGGTCCTGTGGAAAGCCGATCTTCCGCATCGGGAAACTGAAGTAATCAGTCACCAAGCGGGATTCTCCCTTCCTCTTTATTTTGAGCTCCGAAGGAAGACCTTATCACGCACTTTGCGGGAACCGCGCCTTCCCAGATGGTCCTCGTCCTCCACAACACGCTCGGCAGGAAGCTCACGAGGTTCCAGCCCCTCTCGGGGAAGAGGGTGAGGATGTACACGTGCGGGCCGACGGTCTACAACTACGCTCACATCGGCAACTTCCGGACCTTCGTCTTCGAGGACGTCCTGAGGAGGTACCTGAAGCACAAGGGCTACGGCGTGGTCCAGGTCAAGAACATCACCGACGTGGAAGACAGGATAATCGAGGGCATCAAGAGGACCGGCAAGAGCCTGCAGGAGCTCACCGACTTCTACACGAAGGCGTTCATGGAGGACCTTGACACCCTGAACATCCAGAAGGCGGAGCACTACCCTAGGGCGACCGAGTTCATCGACGAGATCGTGAGGCCGTCGAGGCGCTGATGAAGAAGGGCTACGCCTACCGGGAGGACGACGGCTCCGTCTACTTCTCCATCGAGAAGTTCCCCGGTACGGCAGGCTCTCCGGGATCAAGCAGGCCGAGGTAAAGTCCGGGACGCGGGTGGCCGTCGACCACTACGAAAAGATGGGAGCCAACGACTTTGCGCTCTGGAAGGCATGGGACCCGGACGACGGCGCGGTCTTCTGGGAGACGAGCTTGGGCAAGGGGAGGCCAGGCTGGCACATAGAGTGCTCCGTCATGGCCATGAAGTACCTAGGTCCGAGCTTCGACATCCACACGGGCGGGAAGGACCTCAGGTTCCCCCACCACGAGAACGAGATCGCGCAGTCCGAGGCGCTCACGGGGAAGAAGTTCGTCAAGTTCTGGATGCACTCCGAGTTCCTCAACGTCAACGGAGAGAAGATGAGCAAGTCGCTGGGGAACTTCGTCACGCTCAGGGACCTGGTGAAACAGGGTTGGAGCCCGACGGGCGATAAGGCTGTTCCTGATCGGCGCTCACTACAGGGACGAGCTGAACCTCACCGACAGCTCGATGGGGCAGGCGGACGCGACGATGAAGAAGATCGACGAGTTCTACGCGAGGCTCTCCCACGGACGCAAGTCCGCGGCCAAGCGGAAGGCTGCTCGCGCAGTCCGACCCGTCAAGTCCTTGCTTCGAGGCTTCGACCAGGCCATGGACGACGACCTGAACACGCCGAGGGCATTGGCGGCGCTCTTCGGCTTTCAGCGCGCTGTGAACGCGCTGATCGACTCCAAGTCGCTTTCGCGAGGCGACTACAAGCTCATCCTGGAGTCTTTGGCGCAGGTGGACGACGTCCTGGGGATAATGCAGTTCGGCCGAGAGCCGACTCGAGCCTCGGGGGAGCCTCGGCGCGCAGATGAGGACTCCGACATACAGGCCTTGGTGGACGAACGGGAGGGCGCCAGGAGGGCGAAGGACTACGCTAGAGCCGACGCCATCCGCGAGAAGCTGAAGGAGAGAGGGGTTGTGGTACAGGACACCCCCGACGGACCTGTCTGGCGCGTCTTGTCAACGCCATCTTAACCTATGCTCAAGTAGGTTCAATCCCGGTGCATTAGTTCCCGTCTATCGCCCTCCAGCCCAGATGCAGCGCGAGCTCTCTCAGTTTTCGCAGACGCGCGAGCTTTCCGCTTCCCAGCTCAAGCGGGGCGTCTACCTCTTCCGAGGCGACCTCAAGGCGAGGGTCGAGCCGGACGGGTCGTCGTCGTGGGTCCACAGCGCGACGGCGAGGAAGCTCCTGTTCGGGAGGGAGACGGCGGAGGTCTTCAAGATCCAGTCCGGGGTGAAGATCGCGGTGAGGCCCCAAGACGCGCTGGTGAGGGCGACCCCGACCGAAGTCTCCCACGCGCCCCGCGGGCAGGACAAGATACAGGCGGTACACTCTGTCCGACTGGTGACCGGGGACTGCGCGGGCTCGGCGAGGTCGGTTAGGGTCACGAACAGGGGAGACGCGGTGGCGAAGCTCAGGGTCCTCACTCTCCACGACCCGACGTCGCTCAACTTCCGGAGGGAGCGGGACCCTCCTGGCGAGATAGGGGTCAACGCCTTCAACCGCCACGACCAGGTCGTGATGGACGACGTTGGAGACACGACCGGCGTCCGGGTCGTCGGCTTCTCCCCCCGACCCTCGATCATCTACATGACCAAGGACAGGAGCCGGGCGGCCGAGCTCCTCGCGCTGGGGGAGCTCCCCGAGAGCTCGCTCGGGATGTCGGGCTCGGTCATCCTCCTCACTCAGCACGACTTCGACCTCCCGCCCGGCGCAACGGCGGAGGTGAGGAGCCTCGCTGTCTACCATCCGTCCTCCCTTGAAGCCGCCCTCAGCGCGGCGGCTCCGCGTCCCGCCGAGCCGGAATCGGATACCTCCGAATCGCGAGGGGTTGGGTTCGCCTCGTCGAGCGCTTCGATGAACTTCTCCTTCGAATGGGCGAAGGCCGCGCTCTTCGCGATCGAGGGCGAGGGCAACCTCGCCGAGAGGCTGTGGTGCGGGGTGGCGCTTTCCCTATTGAGGGGCGACTACTTTGAGAAGCTGGCGGAGTCAATAAAGCAGGGCATGAGGAAGGACGGCAGCAGTCCGCTATTCGGAGGCCACGGCAACCGGCGAACACGGCGAAAGGGCGGGGCCTGTGGAGACCTCGCTGTATCTTTTGAGCGCCTGCGCCTATCTCAGCGCGCGGGCGGGCGACAAGAAGCTCATCAAGAAGTGGTATCCTCACCTGAAGCGGGTCGCCGACGGGCTCGCTGGGATGATCGCCGAAGGGCTCGTCACCTCGCCGCCCGAGTCGCCCGACGGCTGGAGGCGGCGACTGGGCGCGGGCTTCCCGACGGGACACACAGCGGAAGTGAACCTCCTGGCCACCAGGGGCCTCAGGGACGCCTCCACGCTCGCGTACCTCGCAGGCAAGGGGAGCGACTCGGCGAAGTTCCAGGAGCTCAGCGTGAGGCTGCTCAACGCGCTGAACGAGAAGCTGAGGGACTCGGAGAGCGGCGTCCTGGCGCTGAACGTCGACGGCCGCGGCGTCGTCCATAAGGAGATGACAATAGACCAGGCGGTCGGGCTCTCGTTCTGTTCCCCGGACCATGAACCTGGCGTCCTCCGTCGTCCACAGGTTGCTAGAGAAGGACTTCGAGACGGGCTACGGACCGCGCACGGTGGCGGGCTCCAACAACCTTTACTTCAGCCCGAGCTACGGAGAGGGGCAGCTCGGCGGCTACTGGACGAGGGCGGCGATGTCCCATGCCATCCTCGCGTACCTGACCGGCTACCCGAGCATCGGAAGCGCGCAGCTCGAGAAGGTGGCCCGGCTCGTGCACCTCGATGTGGAGCGGCTCGGCGGGATACCCGGCGAGATCCCGTACTGGATTGACACGGAGCGGAGGCAGATCGTCGGGTCAGGTTCGGACCCGGTGGCCGCCTCCAGGTTCATCGAGGCGGTCTTGTTCGGAGAGGCGGGCCTCTCGCTAGGCTCGCAAGGCCCGAAGTTCCAGGTCCCAGAGGCATCTCAGCTGAAGTGGCTCTTCCTCCACGACCTGGACCTGGGCCGCAGAGGCTCGATCTTCGTGGGCAGGTCTGCGGGAAGAACTGCCGTGGTCTCGACGTTAGGTCGGGAAGCGCTGGAGGACTCCTCCATGACGAGCGGCCAAGGCGTCGCCACCACCTCTTCGCACTTCCCCGAATGCGAAAGGATTGGCGGCCAGTCGGGTCTCGAGGGCACTCTCGTTCTGGGACGGCAATTCTTCGCTGCTCTGCTTTGGCAACACGAGCAGCTCCGCCTTCTCGGGTGCCATCTCCGTCACGTTGAGGTCCAAGTCGTTCTCGACGGCCCTCTTCGCGCAGATGGAGGAGCTCCGCCAGGAAACCGGGCTCTGGAGCGCTGTGGAGCGCGTCAAGCTCCTCAACAGGTTCGAGACGAAGGTCGAGCTAAGACCGAACTCTTGGAAGATGCTCAGGCTCTCGCGAGTCACCCAGTAGCCCGGGCGCCACCAGCATTCGTGGACAACCGACAGCACTTATTAGATGCCATTCTTTCCTCAAGACAGTCAGATTTGGTAACATACCAAAAGCGAGCGGAGGAAAAGGAGAAGGGACACAACCATCCTTTCAAGGAAAAGTGCGGCCCGCACTGCCCCCGGAACGAGAACTACAAGGGGCCGGTAAAGAAGTTCGACTTCTTCCACAAGAGAAAGCAATAGCGACGAGCTGCGAGTCCTCGCGTCTCGGACTCCGGTCGTCTCGCAACAGCGCGTCCGCCCGCGACGAGAAGCCGCACACCGCAATCTCAAAGTGGGCCTTATCTCTGCTCTAGACCAGAAATCCTCTCCGCTTTTATGGGAAAGCGAGTAGGGGACTGTGAAAATGCTCGCCCAGGAGACAAGGAGGGCCGCGCGAGTCCTGCCCGGGGGCCAGGTCACGATCTGATCTACGGGGCGCTGGTGAGAATGGTCGGACTTGGCAACGCTGAGGCGATAGAGTTCTACGTCGACACTCGATTGGCTGTTCAAGACCCACCGAGATATGAGCGGTCAGTGAGGCTCCTTCTCGGCGAATACGGAGGGCGTCTGGTCATCGACGGCCTGAAGACCGAGCTGGCGAGGGGCAGCGGGACCGAGAGGTCGAACGATTCGTTCTTCAGTCAGGTCAGGGCAGCCGAGCACGCGCTCATTCGCCCAGCCAAGACGGCTTCAAAGCGGCGCGGCTGACTCCTAGGCCTAGGCGCAGCCTTGCCGCGGGCCGTGCCCAGGTTAAGATGAGTTGGCCTCCAGATGTAAATGAAATCACCTCGGAGTTATTATCGTGAACGCCCCGAGATGAGAGGAGACGAGACAAATGGGAACAGTCAGCAAGGCTTCAGCCTCGGGATCGAGGACCACGCTCGCCAGCAAGGCGACGACCACGCGAATCCTCGCGGTCGCCAACCAGAAGGGCGGAGTGGGAAAGACCGACCTCGCGGTGAACCTCTCGTGCCAGCTGGCGTCGCTGGGAAGGAGGACCCTGATAATCGACCTCGACCCTCAGGCGAACGCGACCGACTACCTGGTCGCTCCCGGAAGCCGACTCGGGAAAGACCGCGGCCGACCTGCTCCTGGACGACTCTGTCACTCTTGACGACGTCGTGATCGAGAACTGCAGGGAGAACCTCGACATCATCCCCTCGCACCAGGACCTGAGCTCCTGCCAGATCAGGCTCGCGAACGACATCAACATGCAGTTCAAGCTCAAGAAGAAGCTGAAGGCCGTCACCGACGGCAGCCGCAGCTACGACTATGTGTTCATCGACACGCCTCCTTCGCTGGGCCTCCTGATGGTGAACACCCTCACGGCCGCGAACGGCGTGATAATCCCAGTCCAGACCCACTACTTCGCGATGGACGGCGTCGTCCACCTCCAAGAGACGATCCAGAAGGTGAGGGAAGACATCAATCCAGGCCTGAACGTCCTGGGCGTGGTCCTCACGATGTACGACAGGAGGACCCTGATCTCCAGGGAGGTCGCCGAGAAGGTGAGGGACGAGTTCAGCGAGAGGGTCTTTACGACGGTGATCCCGGTCAACGTCCGGCTCGCGGAGGCGCCCAGCCACCACAAGTCCATCTTCGAGTACGACTCCGATTCCACGGGCGCGAAGGCGTACCGAGAGCTTGCCAAGGAGATCCTGAATTGCCCAGACGTCTAGGCGACGACCCCCTCACCAGGGCGAGGAGCGAGAGGGCAAAGGCAACCGCTGGATCGGCCCCCGTCGTTGTCGGTTCCGTAGCACAGGACGGGACGGCCCAGGTCGGAATCCAGTCTGCGTCTCGTGCGTCCTACAACGACGTTTTCTTCCAGAGAAGGGGCGAAGACACCGCACCCCAGCAGGCAGCTGCGAACGCGCCGGGAGCCTCAGAGGCGCCAGAGATATCAGAGATCTCGCGAGATCCCTGAGATCCGAGAGGCCGCAGCGGCATCGGGAAGCCTTGCAACCTTCGACGGGACCGCTGACGCCAAGCCAACATCCTTGCGCCCCAGGACGCGCAGGTCGTGCCGGCTCCCACCGTCTCGATAATCGAGGAGGCCGTGGCAAGGCTGAACGGGCCGACACTGGCACAGCCTCCAGGGCGGTCCCCCTCCGCAAGCAAGAGGAGCCGAGTCCGCCGACCGCGCCTCAGGCTCCGCGAGTGGCGGCGACGAGTCCAAGCCCGAGCCACAGAAGGGCGGGTTCTTCAAGCGGCTCTTCGGCAAGTTCAAGTGACGCAGGGCGATCTCCGAGGCATTCCTCACCCTGAACCTCGGGACGGCGCGGTTGACCGCCACGCCTCTCCAACAAAACGCGTAAAGCAGACCGCGCGCCACGCACATCCATGATTCTCGTCGACTGCTCCGAGCTATCGGCCGACGAGAAGCTCGCCCTCGCGTCCCAGCTCTCCGACGCGCTCGAAGGCGTGGCAGTCGCCCTGATAAAGGGCGAGGACATCGTCTTGGATGCCCTCTCCGACGAGAGGCCTGGAGCCGTCCGTGGTGAATGGACGCCGTCACAGACTTCGTCTCGCGAAGGAAAGACGCCGTCCACTACGCCGTGGAGGTGGCCGGTGAGAGGATCGTCGTGCACTCGGCAGACCCCGTTTCGGCGATGAGAAAGAAGAAGCAGAAACAGCTCCCCCCGAATCTCAAGCAGTGCTCGTTCTGCGGGTTCGTTACCCAGTACGACGATATCCTGATGCTCCACGTCCGTCTGCACGGAGCCGCATGTGATCTTTCATCGACCTCCGAAGCTCCCCCTACAAAGCCTGGGTTCGATGTCTACCTCGCCGCGACCCTAAACATCATAAACTTCTCCGGTCGACGCCTAGGGAAGGTAGACTCTCAGTCAACTTGAGCAAGACACGCGTATCTCTCGGGGAGGGGATCATGGTCGAGCGGGGCGCCACGAGGTACGCGCTCGACCCCAAGGCTCCGGTCAAGTCCGACTACACCTTCGTCTCCCACGCCCACATGGACCACGTCGAGAGGCCGCATCCAAAGTCGAAGGTGCTTGCCTCGAAGGAGACCGTCCTGCTCGCGCGGGCCAGGGGGGTGGAGCTGGACTCGAACAGGGCACGACCCGCCGGAGGGCGTCTCGCTCCTCGACTCCGGGCACATCCTAGGCGCGAGGGCGCTTTACATCGAGGACGAGCTCCTCTACACCGGCGACGCCGCGGGGAGGGAGCGCGCGTTCATGAGCAAGTGCAGGACGAAGAAGGCGAGGGTCCTTATCACGGAGACGACCTTCGGCGACCCGCGCTACATCTTCCCTCCGCTCGACCAGGTCGTCAAGCTCGTGAACGAGATGATCGGCGCACACCTTCGACAAGGGGCGGCCGGTGGTGCTCATGGGCTATCCACTTGGCAAGTCCCAGATCCTCTCATACCTCTTCTCCTCCTGGAACCCCTTCTTCGTCCACGAGTCGGTCGGCCAGATGAACGACATCTACAGGGAGTCGGGCGTCCCGCTCAAGGAGGAGGCCAAGACCATGACCAGGACGCTCGAAGGGCTCCCCCAAGGCCCATGGGTGATGGTCGCGCCGATGATGAGCTCGCGGAACAAGCTCGCGGCGAAGCTCAAGAAGGAGTACGGTGCGGTGCTAGCGGCATTCAGCGGGTGGGCGGTCGAGAGGGGGTACGGGAGCTACCTTGGGGCGGACTACTCCTTCCCGCTCAGCGACCACTGCGACTACGCCGAGCTGCTCCGGCTCGTGAAGGACGTCTCCCCCGAGGTGGTGTACACCACGCACGGCTTCACCAACGAGTTCGCGAGGACGCTCCGGGCGGAGGGGTTCGACGCGAAGCCCCTCGACGGGTACCAGGCCGCGCTCTCGGACTACAGCGGCGACTCCTAGCCTCGGGCCCGTCGACGAGCAGAAGGATTTTAAAATCGATTTCGTCCGAGCATTGTGCGGCAAGAAGCGCATGAGTGATTATCAAATCCGTGCCCAGTGAGCCAAAGCCGAGGGAACCAACGCTCTCTACGGTCTACGACTGGAAGGTGGTCGAGCCGAGGGTCAGGAAGTTCGCGAAGGAAGTCGGCCTCATCAAGGAGGTCTCCAAGGTCGATGGGGAAGAAGCCCGTGGTGGGCTACGTCGAGGGCCCGCCCACGCTCAACGGCGTGCCGCACATCGGGCACATCCGCGGAAGGATAATGAAGGACCTCTGGTATCGCTACAGCACCCTCCTCCTCAAGGAGAACGTCGTCTTCCGCGCGGGCTGGGACTGCCAGGGGCTCCCGGTCGAGCTCCAGGCCGAGAAGGAGCTCGGGCTCTCGGGGAACAAGTGGGAGGACCTCAAGCAGATAGGGGAGGAGAAGCTCGTCGAGGCCTGCAAGCGGCTCCTCGGCAAGTACCTCCAGTCCTGGGAGGAGGCGGACGACCTCCTGGGCCTGCTCCTCGACCACTCGAAGGCCTACATGACCTACCAGGACTGCTACATCGAGAGGGAGTGGAAGTTCCTCGAGAGGGCCTGGGCGAGGGGATACTCGGGGAGGGGTTCAAGGTCGTCCCCTACTGCCCGAGCTGCATGACCTCCCTGAGCCACGCCGAGGCCGTCCTCGGCTACGAGACGCTCGAGGACCCGAGCCTCTACTACAAGGTGAGGACGCTCCGGACGGGAGCTACCTCCTGATCTGGACGACCATGCCCTTCACCGTCGTCACGGACGAGATGGTCGGCGTCAAGCCCGACGCCGACTACGCCTACGTCAAGGTGGGAGGCGAGACCTGGGTCGTCGGGCGAGGACAGGAAGGCCGCGCTCGCGAAGGAGCTCGGGCTGCGAGTTCGGGGAGACGGTCAAGGTGGTCAAGGGCAGGGACCTCGAAGGCCTCGCCTACGAGCACCCCCTGCTCAGGCCTGATTCCCGGGCTCGAGAAGCTCGCACGCGCAGGGCAAGATACACAAGGTGGTCGCCGAGGAGTTCGTCGACACCGCGACCGGGACGGGCCTCGTCCACCTCGCGCCGGCCAACGGCGAGGAGGACTTCCAGGTGGCCACGAGGAGGGAGCGTCCCGGTCTTCGCGCCCATCGACGACAGGGTGAGGTTCACCGAGGAGGCGGGACGGTTCGCCGGGCTGTTCGTCCGGGACGCGGACAGCGCTCGTCTCGAAGCTCCTCGCGGAGAGCGGGAACCTCGTCAACGAGGGCCGGCTCGAGCACGAGTACCCCACCTGCTGGAGGTCGGGGCACAGGCTCGTCTGGGTCGCGAGGCGGGAGTACTTCTACTGGATCGACAGGGTCAAGGACGACGCTCGTCGAGGCGGCCGAGAAGGTCGAGTACTACTTCGACCAGCCCCGGAACAGGTTCATCGAGTTCCTCAAGCAGTCGCCCCCGTGGTGCATCTCCAGGGAGAGGGTCTGGGGGACGCCCCTCCCGATCTGGGTCTGCGCGGACTGCAAGGAGAAGGTGCCCGCCTTCTCGCGCCGAGAGCATAGTCGACAAGGCCGTGGCGCTCCCCGACGGGAAGGACTTCGAGCTCCACAGGCCCTGGATAGACAGGATCGTCCTGAGGTGCCCGAAGTGCGGCGGCGACTGCACGGAGGGAGCCGTTCGTCCTGGACACGTGGCACAACAGCGGCTCCGCCCCCCTCGCGGCCTTCACCGACGCGGAGAGGAAGGCGCTCGTCCCCGTCGAGCACCTCACCGAGGGGATCGACCAGACGAGGGGCTGGGCGTACACCCTGCTCGTCCTCAACGTCGTCTACGAGGAGAAGCCCGTCGCGCCCTACAGGGCGTTCCTCTTCCAGGGGCACGTCCTCGACGAGAAGGGCAGGAAGATGAGCAAGAGCCTGGGGAACGTCCTCGACGCGCTCGAGATGCTCAACAAGGGCTCCGTCGACCTCCTGCGGTTCTACATCATGTGGAAGAGCTCGCCCGTCGACGCGCTCAGCCTGGACACCAAGGAGATGACCGGGCAGGCCATACCAGGTGCTCAACACGCTCTACCACCTGCACGTCTACCTGAAGCAGAACGGCGAGCAGGACGGCTTCGACCCGAGCAGGCACACGGTCGAAGTGGGCGGCCGGAAAGAAGCTCCTCACGCAGGTGGACCTCTGGCTCCTCGACAACCTCGATCAGGCGGTGCGCGCCGTCGAGAAGGCTTACGGGACGGGCAGGTACAACGACGCCTGCAAGGAGCTCGAGCACCAGATAGTCGAGGTCCTGAGCCAGGGCTACGTGAGGATGGTGAGGAACGAGCTCTGGAACGACACGCCCAAGGAGAAGCACGAGGAGGCTCGCGATCTTCGCCGTGCTAGGCCACGCCCTGTCCACGCTCGACCTGCTCCTTCACCCCGTCTCCCCCTACCTCACCGAGTACCTCTACCAGGAGGTCTTCGCGACAGGGCGCCTGGAAGCGGCCGCTCCTGCTCCAGGACCTCCCCAAGCTCGCCCTGCCCAAGGCGGCGAAGGCCGAGAGCGAGGCCGTCGAGTTCGCGCTCGAGGTCGAGGGCGCGTGCAACTCCGCGAGGGAGAAGGCCAAGCTGAAGAGGCGGTGGCCGCTCCGGGAGCATGGAGGTCTACGTCCCCGCCGAGAAGGCCGCGAAGATGAAGCGGGCGCAGAAGCTCATCTCGCTCCTCTGCAACGTGAAGAAGGTCTCGTTCGCCACGAAGGTCTCCTCGCTCCCGATCTCCGTCGACGCTCACGCCGAACAGGTCGCAGATCGGCGCCCACTTCAAGGAGAAGACCAGCGACGTGCTCGCGCAGCTCAAGGTGCTCGAGGGCGACGCGGCCTGGGAGACCTACAGGACGCGGCGCGCCCATCGAGCTCACCACCGGCCAAGGGAGAGAAGGTCGAGCGTCCCGGTCTCCGCGATGGAGTTCAACTTCCGGGGGACCGGAGACTGGGAGGCCGCCGCGAGGGGCGAGACCATCGTCGCCATCGAGAAGGTCAGGGACGACAAGCTGATGGCCGAGGGCGTCGAGAGGGACGTCGCCAGGAGGCTCCAGGCGCTCGAGGAAGAAGCGCGGCTACTCGCCCGCGGCGGTGCTCGCGAAGGCGAGGGTCGCGGGCCTCGACGAGGAGACGATCTCCATGCTCGCGCCGCTCGAGGAAGCACCTGGCCTTCCTGGTCCGGGTGAAGGAGGTCGAGGTCCTCGAGGAGCAGGCCGGCGGGCGGAGAGTGGGAGGAGGACGAGCTCGACGGGAGGCCGATATACCTCGACGTCTCGCGGGGCCTACTCGCCCGGAAAGAAGCTGGCGTCGCAAGCGACGGCGGAAGGCCTGACTCGACAATCTTCTTCGCGGCCCTCTCGACGTCGTACTCGACCTGCCTGTCCTCGACCCTGACCTCTCCCGGCCTCGACGCGTGAGGATCGCGTAGGACGCCCTCGTGTCCCCGTGCCGGGGCTGCCCGACCGAGCCGGGGTTGAAGACCAGTCCCCCGGTCTCGCTCCGCCACTGGAAGGCCAGGTGGGTGTGCCCCAGCGCGATCACGTCGGCGCCGACCTTCTGCAGGTAGTAGTCGAAGAGGTCCGAGTGGGTGGCGGGGCGGACGTACTCCCACATGGTGGTCGTCGGGCGACCCGTGGGCCATGTAGACCCTCTTCCCCCCGATCTCGGTCGCGCACCTCCATGGGGAGCGACCCGAGGAACGCCCTGCTCTCGTCGTCGAGGTGCTGAGACGTCCACATGGCCGCCATCGCCGCCCTCGGGTTGAAGTCCCCGACGTCGCCGCTCGAGCGACGCCAGGTCGTGGTTCCCGAGGACGCAGGTGGCCCCAATTCGCGGAGGACGCGGACGACCTCGTTCGGCGACGCGCCGTAGCCGACGATGTCGCCGCAGCAGTAGACCTTCAACTTCCCCACCTCGTCGAGCACCGCCTCCAGAGCCTCGAGGTTCGAGTGCACGTCGGAGATGAACGCGACGCGAGGTTCGTCACTTCGCTTCATTCTGAGCCGCCCCTTCGAGTCATCGGGTCGCTATCTAAGACTTCGCCTGAGCGTCGCCTTCAGCGAGTGCCGGCGAACCGCCGCTGGATTATGCGGCTCCTCGTCTCGGGGAAAGCGGCCACCTGCAGGAGCTCGTTGGCCGTCCCCGTCTTCTTGAGCATCCCCGCCAGGGCGAAGTACCACGCCGAGCTCGGGACGGCGCCCTGGCTGTCGGGCATCTCGATCCTCGCTATCTTCGTGAGGGGGTCGTACTCGGTCGAGGTGACCTCCTCTCCCAGCTCCTCCTCATCATGGCGAGCATGAACTTGACGGTCGTCTCGAAGGGCTCGCGCTTGAGCTTCGAGGAGACCCTCTCTCGAGGAGGCCCACCAGAGCCTCGCCGATGCTCTCTATCGTCGTCTCGTCCTTCACGACCCGCGCGACCGCCTCGACGAACAGGTCCTTCATCAGCAGCGGGTCGACGAAGAACGGGAGGCCGTCGACGAGCTGGAGCGAGCGAGATCGCCCTGCTGCTCGTCGAGTTCTTCCAGATGCTCCTCGAAGAACTCGTCGCCTGATCGCGCTCCTCAGCTCGCTGAGGATGATCTGGTACCCCCTCCCCGTCTGGCTGTTGACGATGATGCAGCTCCGAGTTGTCGATGATGAAGACGCTCTTCGCGACAAGTGCCTCCCGAACCTCATCTTGAGCTTGGGAGACGAGAACGGGAACTCCGGGACCGTCTCCGGGAGCGAGGAGACTACCCTCACCTCGGCGTCGTGCCTGCAGGCGCTCTCGACCTCCTCGAGCACTCCTGGATGAGGTGGAGCCCCCAGTTGTCGACGATGCACTTCACCTCCTTCTCGGCCTTCAGTATCGACTCCTTGAGCTTCATGAGGAGGCTCTGGGACCCGAGGGAGAGGTACCTCTCCTCGACCGAGTCCCCGGGCATGATGTTCTTCTCCCTCACCTTCTTGAGAGCGACCATCGACTTCTTGAGCGACCTCACCTTCCGCTCCCTCTCGACCAGGATCGACTGGAAGACCTCGGGGGGCTGCGCCTCGAACCTGACGGGCTTCCCGCCCTCGACCTCCTTGAGGAGCCCCTTCCTCGTGAGCTGCTGGGAGACCTGGTAGACCTTCGTCCTGGGGACCCTCGGACGTACTGTATCTGGTTGACCGTGCACGCGCCGTTGGAGAGGAGCGCGAAGTAGACCCTCGACTCGTACTCCGTCAGCCCGAACCCCTGGAGGCCGAAGAGAGCTCGCTCGAGTCGTCCGCGAGGCTCATGCCCCTTGCTCCGTGATTCACTGCCATGCCATTCACCGCGGTGACTGGTTGCTCGGTGACATTCGGCATAAGAAGACTGGTCATCAACATTGAACCAGCGAGTCAATATGTCCCAATTCGCAAGCAAGTGGGAGAAGTCAAACAACAGCCGGATTCACGTCACGAGTACGTGAGTCTGTCAAGAACCCAGGTCCCCTCAAGCCGAGGCTGGACCTGGCAGTAAGGCAGATTCAGGTGCAAGTCGCAAAGCTCGACGCAACATCGGCAAAGCTCAGGGAGAGAGACGCCTCGATCTTCAACAAGATCGTGTCATCCATCCAGAAGCATGACTCGCAGCATGCTTCGGTCTATGCGAACGAACTCGCGGAGATCAGGAAGATGAACAGGATGGTCACACAGGCCAAACTGGCTCTCGAGCAGATAACCCTGCGGCTGAACACCGATCACCGAGCTGGGCGACATCGTCGTGACCCTCACCCCTGCAATGTCAGTGATTCGCAGCGTCAGGCAAGGGCTTGTCAGCGTCCTTCCGGAGGCAGAAGGCGAGATCGGCGAGATATCAGGCCTGCTGAGCAGCATCCTGGTGGATGCGGGCACGGTGGGCGGATACTCGCTGAACTTCGAGGCTGCCAACGAGGACGCCGAGAAGGTCCTTGCAGAGGCTGCAGCAGTCGCCGAGCAGAGGATGAAGGAGAAGTTCCCAGAGATTCCCTCTGGGCTCCCCTCGATGGAAGGCTCGACGGAAAGCACATCGTAAAGGACCAAGCAATGGAAACCGAGAGGGGTGCCCACCCCGCGCGAGCGGGAGCATCCCCTCACCTCCTCTTTTTTAGAATCCATGAGCTCGAAACCTCACACCCGGTCCGAATCTCTTGACAACAATTAGAAAAGAAGACGCTACGGGGCTGAAGATTCGCAGCTTGTTCAGTTATTTGTTCTCTTTTGTTGACCAAAGGCATGATTACTTCGCATCGCGTTCGCGTGCATGGAACGTGCTAGAGTCCTTGTTAGCGTGCGCTTTGGAGTCCGTAGCGGTGGTGCCGACCTAGTGATGGCTTCGATGGACTCACTCGCATCTTCAGGAGGGGGAAGGGCGGCGGCGACTACAAGGGAAGATCGCGGTCGCGCTTCGAGGAGATCGAGACCCAGCGCAAGGAGCTGGACGGCCTAAAGGCCCGGCTCGCCGAGAGGAGGCAGAAGCTCTTCGAGACCACCGTCCGGGCGCTCCAGGAGAAGAACAAGTCGAAGGCGACCGTCTACGCGACCGAGCACGCCGAGGTGCAGGAAGATCTGCCAGGTCGTCGAGGCGAGCGAGCTCGCCCTCACCCAGGTCTCCCTCAGGCTGCAGAGCATCACGGAGATCGGCGACGCGATGGTCCACATGGACACCGCCTTCAAGTCGCTGAAGCAGGTCAGCAAGGAGATGCAGGGGTTCATCCCCGCCCTCGACGCGGCCTCGACCGAGCATCAACAACACGCTCGCCGAGACCATGGCCCAGATGGGCCAGATCTCGCCCGAACATCAACATCGACATCAAGACCGAGAACTCCGAGGACCTCGTCGAGCAGGCGAAGAAGTACGCCGAGGAGCAGTCGGCCCGCCTCAAGGACAGCCTCAACATGATGCCCGAGCAGGTTCGAGGAGCAGATCCACCGGACCGCGACGACCACATCGCCGTCCTCGCTACGGGCGACGACGAGCGAAGACGAGCAGTCGTCCTCGGGACGCATCTCTCGGCCCCAAGCGACGACGAAGGTCGAGGGCGAGGTCCTCAAGTACGCGGCGACCCACGACGGGGCGCTCGACATCTCGAGGACCTCGCAGCAGCCTCGGGATCCCCCAGGACCTGGTCGAGCAGTCGATGATACGCCTGGTCGCCGCAGGGAAGGTTAAGCCAGCAACAGCAGGAGTGAATGATTGCGATGAGCGTAGTAGCCGCCAGAGAGCTTGAAGAAGACGCAAGGAAGTACGCGGGCGAGGCCATCCGCCTCGACTCCCAGGGCGCCCACGGGATGGCCATCCAGAACTACCAGAAGGCGATCTCGACCCTGATCAAGCTCGTCCAGCCTCTATCCGGACTACAAGCTCAACAGGCACTACATGGACAAGGCCGCGCTCTACCAGGAGAGGGTCAAGGCCATCCAGCAGGCTCACGGTCTGTCCCCAGAGACATACAGCAGGAAGAGTGCGACCTTCACGCCCGATGGCCGGTGGAACGGCAACGGGACGCCGGCCGGCCGAGGCGCGGCGAACGGCCACGACGCCGGCGAGGGACGGGAACGGAGGCGGCGAAGGGACCCCAGATGGTCCAGCAGCTCAAGTCCTCGTTCAACGAGCTCGTCGTCAAGGAGAAGCCGAACGTGAAGTGGGACGACGTCATCGGCCTCGACGACGCAAAGAGGGCGATCAGGGAGTCGATAGTCTTCCCGTTCGAGAGGCCCGACCTCTTCCCGCTCGGATGGCCCCGAGGGATGCTCCTCTACGGCCCGCCGGGGTGCGGAAAGACGATCCTCGCGGCCGCGACCGCCGCCGAGATCAACGGCTACTTCATCTCGATCGACGCGGCCTCGATAATGTCGAAGTGGCTGGGCGAGGCCGAGAAGAACGTCTCGAAGCTCTTCACCGAGGCCAGGAAGCTCCTCGAGAAGGGCGACCCCGTGATCATATTCATCGACGAGCTCGACTCCATGCTCGGCTCCCGGACCAACGAGGTCGGCGGCGAGATCAGGGTCAGGAACCAGTTCCTCAAGGAGATGGACGGGATCCAGGACAAGGGCAAGCACACCCACCTCTACACCATCGGCGCGACCAACAAGCCGTGGGCGCTCGACTGGCCGTTCCTCCGCCGGTTCGAGAAGCGCATCTACGTCCCTCTCCCGAACTTCGAGGGCAGGATATCGATGTTCAAGAACTACACCGCGCCGATCAACGTCGACCAGACCATCAGCCTGGAGGACCTGTCCAGGATCTCCGAGGGGTACTCCGGCTCCGACATCACGGGACATCTGCCAGGGCGGGCAGCTCCGGGTCGTCCGGGAGCTCTTCGAGAGCGGGCAAGGCGCTCGACAAGACCGTCCAGCCCCGGCCCATAGTGATGACCGACTTCAAGGAGATAATGAAGTCGCGCAAGCCCAGCGTCTCTCCTGAGATGCTCCGCGCGTACGCCAACTGGACCGAACAGTACAAGGCCCTCTGACGTCGCCCTCGTCGGGGAGGATCTCTCGTTAAGGCGTCCTGAAACCGGCGGGAGCGGGAGGGCCTTGGAAGAGACTTCTCCGCACCCGAAGCGATAGCGAAGCAGCATCGGCCAGAAGAGTCACGGTCAGCGGGCTGGGTCCACGACGTCAGGCTCCTCGGCGGGATCAACTTCGTCTGCTGAGGAACAGGGAGGGCATAGTCCAGATCACCGACGCCCAAGAAGGCCGTGACGAAGGAGGTCGTGGACGCGGTCTCCGCGCTTCATCCCGAGGACGTCATCCTGTGCACCGGCCTAGTCAAGGAGGCGAAGGTCGCGAGGAACGGGTTCGAGATAATCCCGGACTCGATCGACGGTGATAAGCGCCTCGGCGACGCCGCTCCCCCTCGACCCGAGGGGCGTGACCGACGCCAACCTCGACACGCGGCTCGAACTGGCGGACGCTCGACCTGCGGAGGCCTGAGATCCACGGCCATCTTCCAGGTCCAGGACGCCCTGCTCGACGGGATGGAGGCCCACCTCCGGCGAGAGGGGTTCCTCCAGGTCTTCACGCCGAGCATCCTCGGCGGGATCTCGGAGGGCGGCGCGGAGGTCTTCAAGATCGACTTCTACGGCAAGCCCGCCTTCCTGCGGCAGGACCCGCAGCTCCACCGGCAGCTCGCGATCGCCGGAGGGCTGGGGAGGGTCTACGACCTCGGGCCGAGCTGGCGGGCGGAGCTCTCGCACACCCCGAGGCACATGAGCGAGCACAGGACGATCGCGCCCGAGATCTCCTTCATCACAGGACGAGAGGGACACGATGCGCGTTGAGGAGGCGATGCTCGTCAGCGGGATACGGCACGGTCAACGAGCAAGTGCCCGCGGCGAGCTCGACGCCCTCCAGCTCGACCTCGAAGAGCCGAAGACCCCCTTCCCGGAGCTCTCCTTCCCCGAGCATCTACGCGACCTTGAAGAAGCTCGGCCACGAGCTCCCCGCGGACAGGACCTCGACAGGGAGTCCGAGAAGCTCCTCACCGAGCTACGTGAAGAGGGAGTTCGGCTCGGACTTCTTCTTCGTCAACCGGTTCCCCTCCTCGGTCAAGCCCTTCTACGTGATGCGGGTCGACGACGAGCCCGAGTTCGCCCGCTCTGTGGACTTGGTCTACAAGGGACTGGAGCTCTCTTCGGGCGGGCAAAGGGAGCACAGGCACGAGAAGATCGTCGAGCAGATAGCCGAGAAGGGCCTCGACCCCAGGGCGCTGATGTGGTTCACGGAGCCCTTCAGGTACGGCGTCCCGCCGCACGGCGGGTTCTCGCTGGGCATCGAGAGGCTGACAGCGTCGCTGCTCGGCATCGAGAACATCAAGGAGGCGGCGCTCTTCCCCAGGGATCCCGAGCGGTTGCAACCCTAGCTTCGAGACCCGAAGAAGCGTTTATGCCGTGGAGCGTGCCTCACGTCCCCCATGGAACTCTCCCCTGGGATACACAAGATCGAGGGCGTCAGCGGGGCGAACTCCTTCCTCGTCGTCTCCGACCAAGGCGTCGCGGTGATCGACACCGGGCTTCCCGGAAACGAGAAGAAGATCGTCGAGTACGCCCGGAAGCTTGGGATCGAGCCCGGCAAGCTCGGCTATCTAGTCCTCACCCATCCGGACATCGACCACTCGGGGAGCGCTTCGAAGTTGAAGGGCCTGACCGGCGCGAAGGTCGCGATCCACGAGGCTGACGCGCCAAGGCTCTCTGGGGAGAAGAAGCTGAAGGAGGTCAAGGGGGCGATGGGCGTGGTCTTCGGGGCGATGGGGCCTTTCATGAGGTTCACCCCGGTGAAGCCCGACATCGAGCTCAAGGACTCTGACAGGCTGCTCGATCTCCTCGTCGTCTACACCCCTGGACACACCGAGGGGAGCATCTCCCTCTACAAGGACAAGGTGGCGATCTTCGTCGGCGATGCGCTGAAGACCTCCGCCTCCGGCAAGCCAGGCCTGCCACCCGGCTCGTTCACCGTCAACATGGAGCAGGCGAAGGAGTCGATAAGGAAGATCTCCTCCCTCCAGTACGCGCTCCTGCTGCCCGGACACGGCCCGCCCATCACGAAGGACGCGTCAGCCGTAATGGCGAGCTTCGTCCAAAGCGGGTTCGCGTGACTCCTCAGGAAGTCAACTCTCGTCTTCTTCGGCCCATTGCTGGAGCTCGTAGAGGGGGAACTCCTCTCCAACGAAGTCCTCGTCCTCGCTCCTCTGGACGCTCTCGAAGCGGAGGTTCACCTCCAGGGCGGTCTTCGTGACGTTGACGGGCTCGGCCAGCGCGGACACTGCTGTGTCGGGGATCGTCGAAATCACTGCCTTACAATTGGAGCATTGGAAATACCACCTGACCAGCGCCTGCTGCTCCACTCCCGTCGAGATCCCCCAGAGCGAGGGCGACCTGCACAGAGGGCAGGTCGGAAGATTGTGGTCTATCCATCTCTGCTCAGCGCCCCCTTCCCCTGCCGCCCTTCGAAACTCCACAGATTCGGTCCATAGCCAGGCGTTTCTAAATCTTGGCCCAGCCGCGTTTGCACTTGGCCCGAAGCCCTTTCGCGTCCCCCTACATCCTTAGGGTTGCTTCCCTCTCGGACTCGACGAGGAGCTCTATGCCCTTCACCTGCTTCACTATCTTCTTGAGGACCTCGATTTCTCCCCGCAGTCTCTCCGGCCTCCTGCCAGGGATTATCACCTTCGTGAGCTTGCTCCCGTCGGGGAGCCAGACGGTGTTTACCGTCAGGATTCGTATCGGGTAGAACAGCTCCTCCAGGAACCGCCTGTCGGAGTTGGATGTCCCTATAACCCAGACCTTGCCCTTTAGCATGTCCTCGAGCTTCTGCTTTATCTCGGGCTTGGACCTCACGACGGTGGCGTCCGCCTGCTCCATCTCCAAGACGTAGCTCCCCTCGACCTCGTACGACCTGAGGAGCGCCGCCTTGTTCAGCTCGGGAGTGGACTCGGCCAGCTTTACCAAGACCTTCGAGGCCACGATGTCGGAGTTCGATATCTGGCCCGCGCTGAGCTTTGCCTGACATTTGGCACAGAGGATACCGGTCTTCGCGTCAAAGGCGCATATCGGTATCCGGAGTGGCAAACCCTGCTTCAGAAAACCACTCTTCCCTCTGATATAAAAATGTCAGCATTATTGTCTCTATAGCGCATGGGCGCAAAAATACTGACTCCGCCAAAAATGGCATGCGGGTAGTCAAGGTTGTCAAGCAAAACTACCTACCGACTGAAGAGACGCTCGAACTTCTCGAAGACTTCCGCTTGATGGTAAATGACTGCATCAGGATCGGCCTCAAAAAGAACATCACATCGATGCGAAAGCTATGCCTCGCATCCTACCGCGCTCTCGCTGAGTATCAGACCGCAACTTATTACCGTCTCACCGCGACCAGCAGGGCCGCTGGGATTCTCAGGAATTATCGCAAGTCACTGGACAAGAATCTCCGGACGAAGGGGCCTCATGCCAAGAAGCTCATGCTGACGGACTGTTATGGGTTCAGAATTCAAGGCGACAGACTAAGGCTCACTCTCCGGGCGCACGAATACGTCTACATTGAACTCAATCCTCACACCCTCGCGGCTCTGCAAGGGTGCACTGCAAGGTCTGTTACGCTGACTCCTATGGCGCTAAGTATCGCTTACGCGAGGGAGGTTGAAGAAGTGGCGCTCAAAGGAATGATTGGGATTGATCGCAACTTGGATAACATTAGCATCGCATCAAGCGATGCAAAGATTCAGAGGTTCGACTTATCCAAAGCTGCGCTAATCAAGAAAACGTATCGAGAGATTAAGTCGCATCTCAAGAGGAATGACGTGCGAATCAGGAGGAGAGTCTTCAGCAAGTATGGCGCTCTTCAGCGAAGCAGGGTCGGTTGGATCCTAAACAACTGCTCCTCTGCAATCGTAAGACAAGCGAGAGAGAAGCGCTTCGGAATAGCAATGGAAGACCTCAGGGGGCTGAGGAAGCTCTATCGTAAAGGCAATGGTCAAGGAAGAAACTACAGAGCCCGGCTCAGCTCCTGGAGCTACTATGAGCTTCGGAGACAGATTGAGTATAAGGCAAGGTGGGAAGGCATACCCGTCGTCTATGTGCCAGCGAGAGGGACTTCCGTGACTTGCTCGACATGTGGGTCGAGAACATACCCGAATGAGCAACGGGGGCGTCCACTGCCCGAAATGCAGAACAACGGTTGACCGAGATGTCAACGCGGCAAGAAACATCTCTGCAAAGGGAGCGCTGAGGTTCAGCGCCAACGGCCCGCCAGGTGAAGCGATGGTGGCGGAACGGGAAAAGAGCAATGCGACCCAAATCCGCCCAGTCGATGGTGGGAATAGCGTTCATGCGCGGTGAACGCATCAGAACCAAAATGTCTACCTTGAAAAACCAGAGGGCGACGTCGGGGGCTATGTTTATCCGAGATTGCATCCTCGTCGTCATCGCTAATGAGGCTCTTCGAGTACCAGGGTAAGGAGCTCTTCTCGAAGTATGGCATCCGCGTCCCGCGCTCGAAGCTCGCCGGCGACGAGTCGCAGGCGCTGTCCGCGGTGGAAGAAATCGGGCTTCCCGCGGTCATAAAGGCCCAGGTCCTCTCCGGCGGAAGGGGGAAGGCCGGCGGGGTCGTCCTCGTGAGGACGAAGGACGAGGCAAAGAGGGAAGCAAGACGCGTTCTAGGCCTCAGGGTAGGAGGCGAGCCCACTCGGGCGCTCCTGGTCGAGGAGGCCTCCGAGCACACACAGGAAATGTACCTCTCGGTCTCGCTCAACCGAGGGCGGAGGGAGTTCGTGGCCCTCGCATCGAGGAGCGGAGGAACCGAGGTCGAGTCCCTAGCGAAGGGGGCCATGGTGGAGGTGCCTGTCCCCCTCGAAGGGCTGACGGACGACGACTCCTACACGCTGAGCACGAAGGTCGGCCTCTACGGGAGGACGTCCTCGGAGTTTCGCTCGATACTCCTCAAGCTCGAGAGGCTGTCGCAGGGAGGAGGAGTGCGAGCTCGCGGAGATCAACCCGCTCGCAGTCCGCTTCGACGGGAGTCTGGTCGCGCTCGACTCCAAGGTGGTGCTCGACGACAACGCGCTCTTCCGCCACCCGGAGTTCTCGCAGCTCCCTCCCGAGGACCCACTCGAAGGGGAGGCAGCGAAGTTCGGTTTCGCTTTCGTGAGGCTCGACGGGGACGTTGCGGTCGTCGGCAACGGAGCGGGGCTCGTCCTGTCGACCCTCGACCTGGTCTCCGACTTCGGAGGCAGGGCGGCCTGCTTCCTCGACCTCGGAGGCGGGGCACAGCGGGACCGGGTCGAGGCCGCGCTTGAGGCTGGTGCGAGGGCTCCCCGATGCGAGGGTGATCCTGGTCAACATATTCGGAGGCATAACCCGGACCACCGACGTCGCAGAGGGGCTGAAGGACGTCCTCTCCGAAGCGCCCATGGCGCTCGTCTTCGCGAGGATAAGCGGCGCGGAGGAGGAGGAGGCGCGCGCGCTGCTGTCGGGAGCCGGGGTCGCGGTCTTCCGCACCCCGCAGGAGGCCGCCCTTGCCGCGGTCAAGGCGGTCTCGCATTGACATTCGCGGTCCCGGAGGTGGACGAGCCCGGTGATCGTCCAGGGGATCACGGGGAGGTACGGCGGCCTCCACGCCGGGCTGATGCTGAGGTACGGGACCAACGTGGCCGCGGGAGTGACCCCCGGAAGGGGAGGGCAGGCCGTGGAGGGAGTGCCCGTCTACGGCACTGTGAAGGAGGCCGCGGACAAGACGGGCGCAAGGGCGTCGATTCTCTTCGTCCCCGCGCCGGCCCTCCTCTCCGCCGCGGAGGAGGCGGTGGGGGCCGGGATGAGGCTCCTCGTGGCGATAACCGAGCACGTCCCAATCCGGGACACGCTCAAGATGATTCGCCTCTGCGAGGAGAGCGGGGCCCGCGTGATAGGCCCGAACACGCCGGGCGTCATCATGCCTTCGAGGAGGCTGAAGCTCGGCATAATGCCCTCCCCCTCCTTCCGCGAAGGCGGGGTCGCGCTCTTCTCGCGGAGCGGGACGCTGATGTACGAGGTGGCCGACGCCCTCTCGAGGGGCGCCCTCGGCCAGCACGTCGCCCTCGGCGTGGGAGGCGACCCTGTCAACTGCACCACCCTGACCGAGTGCTTGGACTGGGCAGCCGAAGTCGACGACGTCAGGTCGGTCGTCGTTGTCGGGGAGATAGGCGGGGACGCCGAAGAGCGGCTCGCGGAGCACATCATCGAGACCAGGTTCCCGAAGCCCCTCGTCGCCTACATCGCGGGCAGGTCCGCCCCCAAGGAGAAGCACATGGGACACGCAGGGGCCATAATCTACGGGGACTACGGCACCGCCGAGTCCAAGATTGCCGCGCTGAGAGAGGCAGGAGCGAAGGTCGCGATGACCACCTCCGAGATCCCTGCCCTTGTAAGGGCCTCGACGTTCAGAAGGAGAAGGCCCCTCCCCGCCTCGAAGCTCGAAAAGTCCTTAAGCCGGTCCTGAACGGCTTGGGAACGAATCCACTAATGCCGATCGCCGACGTCACCAAGAAGCAGATCGCCCAGAAGAGGCGCCTCTTCCTGAAGGTCTGCCTCCGCTGCGGAGCGAGGAACGCCCTCCAGGCGACAAGGTGCAGGAAGTGCCACGCCTCGGTCCTGAGGCTGAAGAACAGGTCCGTCGGGCTCAAGAAGTAGCAAGGAACCCAGAGCTTAAATCGCTTCGAAAGGCGCGTCATTGATTCTGGGCCGATCGTCTAGCCTGGTTTGGACGTCGCTCTCACACGGCGGAACGTGCGGGGCTTGCGAGCCGTATGTCGGGAGACTGTCCGGCGTACCATGCCGCGGGAAATTCCCATAGACCTTGCTATCCCGCGTTGGCTCTGTCCCGCCGCGAAGCGACGAATGATTTCGAGCTGACCTTCCGGCCCGAGCGAGGGCTTACCTCCAGCGAATTTCCAAGATAACTCCATTGCCTTCTTGGCTCCCGCCCTTCTCGTCCACGGGAGGTCGATGAAAGGTGCGACTCTCTCCCTGTCTCCTCTGCGTACTGCTGCCCTCAGGATTCTCTGGAGCTCATTGCCGCTTATCTTGTCAGCCAGGTAATCCAGTGTCGCTCCTGCTTCCGTCTTCTTCTTGAACAGAAAAGGCATCATGGCGGTTAGGGCTCTCGTCACACCCTCGATTGTGCCCACCTCTACCCTCCAAGCGCCATTTCGCTTGGTCATCGCACCGGTACGAATCCCGCGTGAAAGCAGGAATTCCTTCACCATCCTTATTTGTCGTCTTGACATGTCGGCAAATTCCAAGGCCGGAAGGAGAGTGAACGGTCGTCCTCGAGATGTCCTCCGGATGCTTATGCTACCGTCACCATCAAAGTATCCGGCGAGCTGAGGCCAGTCCGTGTAAGGGCAGATATCGTCTGACTCCTGAATCGCCACGATAAGTGGAGGCCGTGGAGCCTAATATTCGCCCATCCGACTCAAGTTAGGAAGAATTGTCCACGACAGGAAATTGGCCTGAATCGAAGAGTTGAGCGACCGTTCGTCTTAAAAGCTCTGCCCCTACGGTGCCGTCGGGTCAGTGGTCTAGCCCGGTAGGACGCCGCTCTCACACGGCGGAAATCGGGAGTTCAATTCTCCCCTGACCCACTTCTCTTCGCTTCGCCGGTTCGAATCCGGCTCGGCCCATCCCTCTTCGTCTTTCGAGCCGCAGTCAGGAACGCCTTACTGACCTATCCCCAGGGTATTCCCAATTCCCGCGAAGAGCACGCTGTCTCCCTCTTTGGTCCTCTGCTCTATCACGGCCGCAATGGCGTCGACCACGGCCTGTGAAGCCTCGGCTATCTCCTTCCTCATGACGGTCATCGACTCGACCTGGCTCTCCTTGACCAGGATGGCGTATATGGGAATGGAGTGCCTTGCCGCCACCTCCTCGATTCCGAACTTCTCCGTCCCGATCCCTCCAATCGCGGCGCCCATCCCCTCGACCACCTCGCCTGTCTTGTCTCCCTCCAGCTTCAACGCCGCATCGGCCATGATTATGGCGCTCAGCTCGACCTTCATCTCCTCCACGACCTTCCGGATCGCGACGTCGGTTTCGCCGACGTATCCCATAGGCCCCTCCGCCTTCAGGACGTACAAGGTCCTCCCTTTGTATGCCGTCTTGCTCAGGACCGTGTCCCGGGCTATCGGCTGCTTCGGCACGTCCGCCATGAATCTTGAGGCGACAAGAGCGCCCAGACCATCGCCGATGGGCTGAACGTTGGTGAGGGAGGCCGTGGTCTCCTTCAGGGCATTTGCCAATTCCATTATTTGCGGCAAGCTCGCCTGCAGTTGGATGAGCGTGAAGTATGACCTCGTCTTCCTGCTGGTGAGATAGTAGTGTCTGACGACCTTGTAGATAGTGGTGAGCGAGCTCGCGATTTCAACCATGTTCTGGGCCACCGAGACCCTGACCGGGTCGTCGACCGCGATGAGACGCTGAACTTCGCTCCTCACCCTTACGTCGCTGTTCCTCACCACCTGCCGCATTTTTGGGACGACTCCGGCGGGGTCGAGCGTCTCCGGCATTATCGTCACAAACTCGATCAGCTGGGCCAGCTTCTTTGCGGAATCCCCGGGCGGCCTCCCCGCTGCGACGTAGTCCAAGGTCTCTTTTGTCGCCTTGTCCTTCATCAGCTTCAGGCGATTCACAGCCTGACTGACGCTTCCTATTGAGATGTAATATTGAAGCTGCTGCCCGAAGACGATAAAGACGAAGAAGAAGGCCAAGTAGACCAATGTCAACAGATCGCTGGTGCTGACGCCTAGCTGCAGAGGGGAAAACAACCCAGTCAGGCGAATCATAGGCGCCTCTTAAACAGTTGAGACGATCGCTGCACGCGAGAATCACGAGAGGCCCGCTCAGCGGTTTATCTTGAGCTTCTTCGCCACCCACGGCTTCATGATGATGTCCCAGGGCGTTATGACCGTCCCGCGCGATGTCAGGCACTGGCCGATGTCCCCGCCCAGGGTGTTCGCCGCCGCCTTCATCGAGGTCCGCCCGGGCACCCTCCGCGGCCTGCTCTTCTCTATCTCCGCTATCGGCATCTCGAGGAGGCTGTCGGGGTTGGCGGCCAGGTCGTGGAGCACCGCGGGGCTGAATATGTGGCTGATTATGCTCCGGTCCGAGATGAACGCGCCTCCGGCGGAGAGGAAGACTCGCCTGAACCTGTGGCTGAACATGAAGAGCAGGGTCTTCCTCAGCGGGGTCATCCCGGGGAGGGCGAAGACCGGGGACGCGACGTCCTTCACCTGGAGGTCGCTCTCTATCGTCCCCGTCTTGTAGAGCTCGAGGACGTCGGCGAGGCTCACCGGGTACCCCCGTCCTCTCGGTGTCGCTGATCCAAGCGAAGCCGAAGCGCTCCTTGAGGAACACCTCGAAGAGGCGCTCGAGGCTCTCGTCGGCGCCGACCGTGCCGATGCTCTGGGCGGCGTCCTCGCAGGGCCTCTCGATGAACTTCCAGAACCCCCCCTGGCCGAGCGCGAGCAGCCTCTTCAGCAGCGAGTACCCGTGGAGGGCGCGCGGCCTCGCGGCCGTCACGTCCATGACCAGCGGGAGGCCGTCGATCTGCTGGAAGCGCAGCATCGAGACGGCCGGGAGCATCGGCATCTTCGGGTCGAGGACGGGGTACGCCCTGTTGAAGACGTGCGGGAGCGCGTCTCTGATTTTCAACGGACATCGCCGCAGTGGCCCATTGACGATACATATGCTTTCTCGGCGCCTCTTGCCGGGCGCGCTCAAACTTGGCCGAGCAGCGAAACCTGGCGCGTCAGCCCGTCACAAACTCGAGCGCCGCGGCCGCCCCGTAGAGCTTGTTCTCGGCCTGCCTCCAGACGACCGACTGCTTGCCCTCGATGACGTCGTCGGTGATCTCCATCCCGCGGTGCGCCGGCAGGCAGTGCATCACGACCGCGTCCTTCGACGCGAGCTTCAGGATCTCCGAGTTTATCTGGAACCCGCGGAAGGCGCGCAGGCGCCTGCTCCTCTCCTTCTCCTCCCCCATGCTCACCCAGACGTCGGTGTAGAGCACGTCGGAGTCGACCGCGGCCTCCTTTGGGTCGTCCACCACCCGGACCGTCGACCCGGACCTCTTCGCGTTCTCCTCCGCCCGGCGCAGGATGTCGGGGTTGGGCGAGTAGCCCGAAGGGCAAGCCGCCACCACGTTCATCCCCATGAGGGACGCGCCGAGGAGGAGCGAGTTGCAGACGTTGTCCCCGTCGCCGATGAAAGCCAGGGTGAGGCCCCTGCAGCCTCCCCTTCGTCTCGATGATCGTGAAGAGGTCGGAGATCACCTGAGTGGGGTGCTCGAGGTCGCTGAGGCCGTTGAGGACCGGCACCCCCGAGAACGCGGCCATCGCGGTCAGGGTCTCGTGGGAGTACACCCTCCCGACTATGACGTCGAGGTAGCTCCCGAGTATCCTCGCCGTGTCCTTGATCGGCTCCCCGCGGCTCGTCTGAAGCTCGTCGGACGCGAGGTAGACGGGAAACCCGCCCAGCGCGGACCGTCGCCACCTCGAAGCTCGTCCTGGTCCTCGTCGAGGGCTTCTCGAAGAGCAGCCCGACCACCATCCCTCGGAGGTCGGTGAGGGTCTCCCGCCTCTTTATCGCCGGCTTCAGCGACTTCATCCGCTCGAGCATCCCCGCGAGGTCGCGCGCCGAGAGGTCGGAGACCGAGAGAAGGGACCGGGCCTTCTTCCCTGGCCTTGACCGACGTGCGAGACACTGTCGCTTGCCCGCTCAGGCCATCCATCATCTGATATTTCCGTAGTGCGCCTCGGGAGCGGTCGTCTGTCCCGGGCCTTGTCGGCGCCTCTCGACGGCAAGCCTAGCCGGGAGCAGTCTCGGGACGGAAGTCGTCCGGATAGGAGCGGGCGTTTGGCGTCCTCTGCTTCCTCGGTCTCGAGCGCTGCACCAGCTCCTTGACCCAGTTGTTGACCTCGTCGAAGGCGTCCGCGAGCTCATAGGAGCGCACGCGTGTACGAGTAGTGGTCTCTTGGATGGACGAGGAAGACCTTCACCTCGTACTTCTTCTTCGGGGACTTGGTCTCCCCCATCTTGATCACCGCCCTCGCCTCCGAGATGTCGGGGACGCTCCTGCGAAGCAGCTCAACGGCGCTCGAGGAACTTCGTCCTCGCGGTCTCCGCCTCGAAGGGGTCGTCCGGGAGCCCGACGATGTACATCGGTATCGAGCTGGCGGTGGCCTTCTTCGACAGCACGGTCAGGATAGTCGCGGTACGTGACTATCCCTTGGATCTCGTCCGTGCCCACTATCACCGAGTAGTTAGACCCGCTCTTGGACATGTTCTGGTACACATCGCGCAGCGAGTCCGTGATCTCGTTCGTCAACACGTCCCTCTTTGCAAATATTCCGAGCGCCTCGCCGTACCTTCCGGTCCACGTGTCCCCCTTCACGTTTTTGTCGGGCTTCGGCATGAGGTTGAACACGATCTCGTCTGCGGTGACGATTCCGTACAGCGCGCCCTTCTTCGTCACCGGGACCTGGTCGACCTTCTTCTTCATCATGGTCTCCCTCGCCTTCGATACGCTGTCTGAGACGTCCATGCAGATGGGTGTCGGCGTCATTATCGACGAGATCTTCCCGGGGGCGTCGGAGTCCAGGAGCTTTGCGACTATGGACGGCGACGTGATCTGCCCGATGAGCTTCCTTTCACGTATATCGGCATCGAGCGCGTCCTGTACTCCCGCATCAGGGTCGCCGCGTCGCTGACGGTGTTGTTCGGGCCCAGACGAGGAACCTGGTGCATCACCGAAGAGATCTTCGTCTGGAGAGTGGTCACGTTCAGGAGGTCGTTGACTGAGACGATGCACGTCGCGGCGTCGCCGCCGTCCACGAAGGCTTCTCTCAGCTTCGATTCGTTAAGGTATCCAATCACCTTAGAGACGGTCTCGCTCGACGGGAAGATCTCGGCCTCCGTGAGGAGGTCGGTCGCTGGCATTCGCATTAGTTGGTCTGGTTTCATCATGAAATCGCCGTAGGGCTCGCCCGAAGATGCGCTCTATTTAATCCGTCTTCACGGCGTTTGCGCAAGGGGTCAGCGAGCGACGCTTCCCGCGGGTCTAGGGTCGAACCTCCTCGAGAAGACGCGCGACCACCGCCACCCCGGCCAGTGCCACCGCGGCCAGCGCGCCCGAGGGGAATTCCGGAGCGGGCGTCGTGGTCGTCGTGCTCGTGCTCGCTCGAGCTACTAGAAGAGCTGCTGGTACGTCGAGCTCGTGCGTCGTGCTAGAACTGGAGCTGGAGCTAGAACTGGTGACTGGAGTCGTGGAGGACGACGTCGAGGTCGAGTTGTGGCGGAGTACGTGAACGTCACGACGCTCGACGCGGTGGCCCCGTACCCGCCCCAGGTGGCGTTGACCGTGAACGTGCCGCTGGTCCATGCCTGGTTCCCGCCGGGGTGCGAGGTGAAGCTGAAGCTGCCGTCCGCCATGCTCGGGATGACCTCCGTGACGTCAGCCACGGTCCCGGCCGAGTTCTCTATCGTGATTATGACCGCGGTGTTCGGCCCCCGGAGCCGGGTTGATGGTGCCAGTGATCACGATCGGCTGGAGGCCGGAGTACGACGGCGCGTCGGTCTGAAGGGTCATCGAGTAGCTCGCAGCGTGCACCGGAGAGGAGGCCTGCGACAAGACGAGCACGAGCGCCAGAAGGCCCGAAATGCCGAGAGCCCTGCGGGTAGGGGCCAAATCGTTTTCTAGGCAACGGGTCGCGTCCTCGGGAATTTAAGATATCCCGACGGATTGTCTAGTGCTTGAACGCCCTCGTGTGCGTCATGGCCATCGCGATCCCGTATTCGTCGGCGGCCTTCACGACCTCGGGGTCGCTAATCGAGCCGCCGGGCTGTATCACCGCGGAGACCCCGGCCTTCCCGAGGAAGTCCACGTTGTCGCGGAACGGGAAGAACCCGTCGGACGCGCACACCGAGCCCCTCGCCCTCGACCCGGCGTTGTCGAGGGCGATCTTGACGGCCCCGCTCCGCTTCCTGAAGCTCGCCACCCCGAGCGTCCAGAACTCGTCGAGGCGCCCGCCCTTGCCGGCCGTCCCGTCGGCGACGACTATCCCGTTCGACTGCACGCGCCTCACCACCTCCCACGTGGCGAGGAGCTTCTCGACCGTCGCTTCGTCCGGCTTGACCTTCGTTGGGAAGGTCAGCTTGCTCCTATCGAGCTTCTTTCGATAGTCCGCGGCCTCCTGCAGGAGCAGCGCCCCCTCGAGCTCCTTCAGGTCGTATCTGTAGTCGGGCCTCTCGTCGACCTGGATCATCCGTATCTTCTTCTTCTGCTTCGACTCCAGAAGCTCGCGAGCGAGCTTGGCGTAGCCCGGGGCGATGAGGAGCTCGGTGTACACCGAGTCGTCCTCCTTGCCCTCGTTCTTCCCTATCAGGCGGGCGGCCGCGACGTCGACGTCGCGGTTCACCACCACGGTCCCCCCGAAGTCGGCCTCGGGGTCGCAAGCGTGCGCGAGAGAATACGCCTTGGCGACGGTCTCGGCGAACGCGAACCCGCTGATCTGGCCGTGCTTCACGGTAGCGGCCGTCGGGACGTCCTCGAATCCCTCGACGATGTCGTATGCGCTCCCGATGTCGAGATAGTTGTTGAACGAGAGCGAATCGCCGGAGAGCTGCTTCCACGCTGTCATGCTCTTGGCGCCGTCGATCGAGTATATCGCCGCCTTTTGGTCTGGGTTCTCCCCGTATCTCGCGTCCTGGTGCTTGGACGCGGACAGCACGAACTTGCGGGGGAAGGCCTCTCCGGGCGAGAACCTCCTCCTGAGCTCGTTGTAGATCGCCGCGTCATAGGAAGAAGTTATCGCGAAGGCCTCGACGGCGAGCGACCTCCTCATCTCGAGGCCGACCCTGCCGCCTCTCTTGCTGAGCTCCTCGAGCACCGGCGCGTAGAACATCGGTGAAGGGACCACCGTGACGTAGGCATGGTTCTTCGTCGAAGCCCTGACCATCGACGGCCCGCCGATGTCGATGTTCTCGACGACCGTCTCGTCCGTGGCGGCAGGGTCTCTCGCCACCTTCTCGAAGGGGTAGAAGTTGCACACCACCATGTCGATGGGAGAGACGCCCATCGCCTTGAGCTCGCGCACGTGCCCGTCGTCCCCTCTTTTGGCGAGTATCGCGGCGAACAGGTTCGAGTGGAGGGTCTTCACCCGCCCGTCCAGCGCCTCCGAGAGGCCCATCGCCTCGCCGAGGCTCTTGACCTCCACTCCCGCGTCCTTGAGCGCGGTGTAGGTCCCGCCCGTGGCCAGGAGCGAGACCTTGAAAGAGCGCAGGCCTCTCGCGAAGTCGACGACCCCCGACTTGTCCGCCACGCTGAGTATCGCGGCCTTGACCTGCACGTCGTCGGCTGTCTTGGACACTCGCTTCACCCGCTCTCCTCCGACGCTGCCTTCCCCGCCGCCTTGGCTATTTCGCCGTATCGGTGGGTGAATGCTGTCTAGTCTTCGTTTGGTCTAGCATGCGATGCACCCGGAACCAAACGACAACTCGACACAGCCGAAATTGTCCTACCGCTCAGTGGCTTAGGTTGGTTACGATCTCATCAGTTGGGGGAATACACCCCCTCCAAGCTTCACCTTTGACAAATTTGACAAGGCCTGAATGGGAAATGCGCAAAAAACCCCGTTATGACCCCTGAAGTAGGTCAGCCCCTGGACGATTCGAACTTCTTTCCCGATGCATGAGAAGTCGTTCGTACGGAATCCACCTTGAGAGCCTGTTCAGGGTGGGCCCTGCCGGGCCCGCCTCCAATACTTCCCCAGAAACGGATTCGAATTCTCGCGACCATGGTATGCCAACCATACCTTGTTGCTATCTATGGTCATTTCCTATGTTAGAAGATATGCGTCTTCCTGCAGCGCTCCCGTCCCATCTTTCAGATTCAGCAGCTCGAGTAGCTTGTCGGGAAACGTCAACCACCTGACGAGTATGTCGGTCCTGGCGCTCGCAATGCCAGGCTGCGACTTCGCCCATTCTAGGTAGTCCTGCACGTCGTTCATGGTGGACGCGACGAGCCAGATGTATCCTCTGTCGGGGTCTGAGAACATGACCGACAGGTACCTCGTCTCGAAGTGTGAGAGTATTGAGCTGTCAACCATGCCTTTCGGTTCGCTCCCCGAATAGGAGTAGGAAAGGTGGACCGGGATGAGGCCGGGGATACCACCCATGTTCAGCGTCGGGAGTGCGTGGATGGTGTTCTCTCTCCGCAGCTTTTCTACGTGGTTCCTCACCGTTCTGGTCGAGAGACCAAGCCCCTTTGCTACCTGAACCAAAGGCGTGCGTGCATCGTTCGACAGGATCGGATTATGGCCACATCCGTCGTTGTCAGTCGCTTCGTCCTAGATCGGGGGAGAACCCATCGAACTTGAGTCATCGTCTCCGCGTTTGTTATCCGCGAGATCAGCTCGATGACTCGAGAGCGCGCCTCATCGCTGCGGTACATCACAATCGTCTTCAGGCCTCTCCCGAAGAAGTCCTGCATCCCGACGACTTCGTCGACCAATGAGAGCTTCCTGATCATGTCTGGCTTCGCCGATTCAGGCTGTACATCCACGGTCGCGTCTAGCGACTTGCAACCGAAGAGCGTTGGGTTGACGGCGAGCCGCCAGCCGGACAGCACTCCCGACTCCCGCAGCTTCTTGTATCGATAGTTCACCGTAACGTCGTCCGCCCCGAGGCGCGCTGCTATGGACCTCAGGGACGAGCTCACCTGATTGCTGGAGGGGGCTACAGAGCGCTCGGAGAGCAGAGCACGGAATATCTTTACGTCGAGCGCGTCCAACTCCGGTCCTTGGACGAATTCCGCGATTTCGTATATATCCCTGTCTTCCCTTTTGCTCAACTCGACCGAGCACGCGTTCAATTACATCAAGCCCTAACGTGGACGCATGGACAAGATTGAGTCAGTCTCACTCATCGTGAAGGACAAGGCGAAAGCCCTGGAGTTCTACACGGAGAAGGTGGGGTTCGAGAAGAGGACGGACGTGACGAACTACGGCTACAGGTGGGTGACGGTGGGGCCGAGGGGCCGGGGAGGTGCAGCTGGAACTGTGGCAAGTCGGTTCGCCCGACCCAGCGGGGTGGTCGAAGAACTGGAAGCCCGGAAACGCACCCCCCATCGTCCTCCTCGTGGACGATTGTTACAAGATGTTCGCGGAGCTGAAGGCCAAGGGCGTGGAATTCAGGAGAGAATTGGAAGAATACCCGCAAGGTGTCTCTGCCACCTTCTCCGATCCCGACGGAAACCTATTCACCATCCGCGGCCTACCTCGAAAGGACTCGTGAGACTATGACTGACAAGAAAACTGCAAAGTTCAAGGGATTCACGGACGAAGAAAAGGCCGCGATGAAGGAGCGCATCCAAGAGCTGAAGGCGGAGGCGGCAAGGGACGGGGAAAGCGCCGTGCTCGCGAAGATCGCCGCGATGCCGGAACCGGATCGCACCATGGCCAAGCGGCTCCATGCGATCATCAAAGCCAGCGCGCCAGCCCTCTCGCCGAAACTCTGGTACGGGATGCCCGCGTATGCCAACAAGGACGGCAAGGTCGTCTGCTACTTCCAAGACGCGCGGAAGTTCAAAACGAGGTACGCGACGTTAGGCTTCAGCGACAAGGCGAACCTCGACGAAGGTGCCATGTGGCCGGTCGCCTTCGCGCTGAAGGGGTTGACTGCCGCCGAAGAGGCAAGGATCGCCACGCTCGTGAAGAAAGCGGTGAGCTGAGGATGAAGGCAAGCACGAGTCCTTCCCCGAAAGGCAAGTCCCCCTCTCAACAGATAGATGCCATAATCAAGGAGCCGGGTGACTGGCGGAGCAAGATATTGTCACAGCTGCGCGCTTTGATCAAGAAAGCCGACCCCGCCGTGGTCGAAGAAGTGAAGTGGAAAAAACCCTCCAACCCAATGGGAGTCCCCGTCTGGTCTCATGATGGAATCATCTGCATAGGAGAAGACGCTCAAGAACGCCGTGAGGCTGACATTCCCCAAAGGTGCTCAGATGAAGGATCCGAAGAAGCTCTTCAACGCGAGTCTGAAAGCAACACGGTTCGTGCCATCGACTTCCGCGAGGGTGACACTGTAGATGAGGCTGCGTTAAAGGCACTCATTCTCGAAGCAGTAGAGCTGAACATGTCGAAATTGCGCGAGCGATAAGGTCTTTGATAGGGCAGACGTGCACAATAATCCTGCAACAGGGTGCAAAGCCGCTTGCCACCTGGGTCTACCTTATCGGCCTCGGACCGTCAACCCACACGTGACGGGTCCTGCCAGGCCCGCCAATTTTTCACGCTTGGACCGAGTCGAATTTGTGAAGATCGTTCTGGACCCGCTAAAATAATTAAGCGAATCCTCCAACGCGCCACGCCCCACTGGTCGCCCATGTCTCACTAGTGATCAGCCTTGAGCTGCTACATTTCAAAACGGGGTATTGAAGGCTCGATTAGTTCGGACAAAAGTATTAGTGAACTAGATCAACCTACAACATTATGGTGCGCATGAGCCGCTCGGGCTACATTGGGGCAGGTACGCTGATTGTGGCTCTCCTGGTCTTTGCCACCTTGGCTATTACTTCAATTACAAAGAATACGCCGACCACCTCGACTACACCAGTCACGACTATCTCCCGGGGGACATCGAGTCCGTCGCCGGCGACATCCAGCACCTCGAGCTCGATAACGTTCGGCACCGGGTCATGTGGACCCGAGGCGCAACAGATTGCCCTAAACGGTACGAGATTTTGCGCTGACGACGTCGGGAACGACACCATGGTCGGCGACCCTGGCTACAGCTACTTCCGAAACGGGTCAGTCACCTTCATGGGCGTGACCTTCCAGACGTATTGCCCCTCGGGATACACTGGCTGTCCCGGCGCTGCGAACGGCAATGCAACCACAGTCTTTCTTGGCATCATGAGATTCACGATGACCTTCCCGGACGGGACGAACGAAACCGTGGGGGCAGCGATCGGAGACCTCACATACGTCAACATCTTCTCCAGCCACTCCAATCCGCGGGCTGGAATGGTGATCTCAATCAGCGAAGGCGCGCATGTGGCGACAGCGCACGTATTTCTCCTGGTCTCGGAAGCGTCTCCAGGAACGGCACAACTCTCGGTCACAACGGTCGTCGCGCCAGCGTTCAATTTTGCAACGAGCGGAGGAGGTGCGACTTTTGCATGTTCCACGGTCTCGGGGACGGGAGCTTGGGCCGCTATGACGAACACGGGCACGGCCGGTGCGGACATCGTGGGAGCTACTATCTACTGGGGCGGAGGGAACAACGTGTTCACAGCTTCCGGGGTCTGCACCGTCGGCCCGGTGGGCTCTTCGACGAGCACCATCTATCTTGACTTTCCAGATCCGGCACTTCTAACACTTGCTCCGGTGCGCGGTCAAACCTTCATGGGATACGTAACACTATCGGACGGTCAGGAGATTCTTTTCGTGGGGGATTTCATCTGAATGTGGGCGACCTCGCAGTTTAGACTTGCGATGCGGCATTTTGCGGGATTCGCTTAATTATTTAGGCGAGTCCTGCCGGATTCGAACCCGTTCCCTTGACGAGTTCTCAGAGGCTGTTGAATGATAACAGAAATCGGGGCCGAACCGACCCGATAGGTACCAGGCTGCGGTCTGCACCCATATGGGGTCAGTCCATGGACAGGCCATATTCCACTTGAGTTCTTTTCGTTGCCCTTTTCTGTTCCAGATGGTGCAACGCCCGCCGGGGCATCGTGAAGAAGCCGAAGTCGACGCCTTGAAGAAGCCGCGACGCGTCAGTGGCTTCGTTCGTTTAACACGCACGTAACAAATCCGATTTAAATAGACGCGAAAAATTGGCGTTCTTTACGACTAAAGGTCGCACGTTCGAGGTGAGCGTGGTCATCTCCAACAAGCCGGGCGTGCGAGAGCCCGAGGGTGAGACCATACTCCACGACCTCGTCGCCAAGTCGGGTTTCGAGCAGGTCGAGTCGATTCCGCGCCGGGAAATACCTCCGCGTGAAGGTCGTCGCGCCCGACCCCGCGTCCGCGAAGAAGCTGGTCGAGAAGATGTGCAACGAGCTCCGGATCTTCAACCCGGCGGCGCATTCGTGCGAGGTTTCCATCGGGAGAGTCCCAGGCCAATGAGAGTCGCCGTGATACGGTTCCCAGGAAGCAACTGCGACCTCGACATGATGGCCGCGCTCAAGACGATCAAGGGGATAGAGCCGGACCTGGTCTGGCACGAAGATGCCGCCCTGGGCAGAGGCGGCTACGGCGCCGTGATACTTCCGGGCGGGTTCGCCTTCGCCGACCGTCTCAGGGCAGGCGCGATAGCGGCGAACTCGCCGGCCATGGCCGGGGTGAAGCGGCTCGCCGACCGTGGTGTCCCCGTGCTCGGAGTCTGCAACGGGTTTCAGATTCTCGTGGAGAGCGGCCTCCTTCCCGGCGCGCTCCTCCGCAACTCTACGCTGAAGTTCGTCTGCAAGTGGACGCACGTCCGAGTGGAGAACACGCGGACCCCCTTCACCTCGGGGCTCAGCGAAGGCCAGGTCCTGAGCATGCCCATAGCGCACGGCGAGGGGAGGTTCTTCCTTCCGCACGCGGAGCTCGCGGAGCTCGAGAAGAACGGGCAGGTCGCCTTCAGGTATTGCGACTCCTCCGGAAGGCCCACGCCTGGGAGCAACCCCACCGGGACGCTCCACAACATCGCGGGGGTCTGCAACAAGGCTGGGAACGTCGTCGGGCTGATGCCGCACCCAGAGAGGGCCGCCGAGGCGCTCCTGAGCCCGCTCGGCCATCCAGACGGCGCGCTCGTCTTGTCGTCTCTTCTGGTTAGGTCCGGAGGAAGGCGGCGGGCTTGAAGGCGGAGCAGCTGGGCCTGGGCCTTACCGCCCAAGAGATTGCCACGGTGAGGAAGTCGCTGGGACGCGAGCCCAACGAGACGGAGTGGTCGATAATCGACGCGGAATGGTCCGAGCACAGCAGCTACAAGTCCTCGCGCGGGCTCCTCAAGCTCTTCCCGACCACGGGGAAGCGGGTCGTCCTCGGGCCGGGATACGACGCGGGAGTGGTCGACGTCGGGGACGGGTACGTCGTGACGCTCCACATCGAGAGCCACAACCACCCCTCCGCCGTGGACCCCTACGGTGGCGCCTCGACCGGCATAGGCGGGGTCCTGAGAGACATCCTCTCCGTGGCGAGCAGGCCTATCGCGCTCGTCGACATCCTGCGCTTCGGCCTCATCGAGAAGAGCGGCCACTCCCGGTGGCTCCTCAAGAACGTGGTCAGGGGGATCGCCGACTATGGGAACTGCACGGGAGTCCCGACCGTGGCGGGGGAGATAGAGTTCGACGACTCGTTCGAGAGGAACTGCCTGGTCGACGTCGCCTGCGTGGGGCTTGGGAGGGAAGGCGACCTCATCCTCGGCGAAGCAAAGGCACCCGGGGACGTCCTCGTCCTGATAGGGGGGAGCACGGGGAGGGACGGGATCAAGGGGGCGACCTTCGCCTCGAAGAACCTCAAGGAGGACGCCGCGAGCGAGCGCTCCTCTGTGCAGGTCCCCGACCCGTTCATGAAGAAGCTCCTGCTCGACTCCATCCTCGAGATAATCGCGTAACCACGCGGAGGTCCGCGGGATGAAGGACCTCGGGGGAGGCGGCCTCTCGACGGCGCTCTCGGAGGTCGCGTCCAAGGGAGGCACCGGCGTCGACGTGGAGCTGAAGAGGGTCAGGCTCCGCGAGGACGACATGTCGCCTACGGAGATAATGATATCAGAGTCCCAAGAGAGGATGCTCCTCGTCCTTCCCTCAGGCCCCGGCGGCGGGAGGGACGTGATCTCTGTGCTCGAGAAGTACGGGGTCCCATACTCGGTAATCGGGAAGGTGACCTCCTCCCCCAGGCTCGTGCTGAGGTGGGACGGGACAGGTCGTCGCAGACCTCCCCTCCTCCCTCGTGACCGACGCCCCCCTCATCCACTGGCCTTACAAGAAGCCCTCCTCTCCCCGCGTCTCTCCAAGACCCGCCCTCCCCGCGGACGAGCCCCGCCTCAACGAAGCACTCCTCACGCTCCTCTCCTCGCCCAACATCGCGAGCAAGAGGTGGGTCTACCAGCAGTACGACCACGAGGTCGGCCTCCGGACCGTCGTCAGGCCGGGCCAGGCCGACGCCGCCGTGATGAGGCTCCCCAATGGGCGCTTCCTCGCGATCAAGGGCGACGGGAACAGCAGGCAGGCCTCCCTCGACCCATACCAGGGGGCGGCTGGCTGCGTGGCCGAGGCGTGCAGGAACGTCGTCGCCGTGGGCGCAGAGCCCATCGCCCTTGTCGACCACCTGCAGTCGGGCGACCCCTCCGACCCCGAGGTCTACTGGGCCTTCCGCGAGAACCTCAGGGGCATGGCCGACTACTGCAAGGCGTTCGGCCTCCCGGTGGTGGGCGGGAAGGTGAGCTTCTACAACGAGGACTCCGCGACCGGGCGCGCGATAAAGCCGAGCCCCATCGCCCTAGTCGTGGGCCTCACCTCAAAGGAGGCGGACATCAGGACGATGGCGTTCAAACGGGCGGGAGACTCCGTCGTGGTGGTAGGCGAGACGAGGCCGGAGATGGCAGGGCTCCGAGCTCTCCGCGAGGTTCCCGAGGAGCATCGGCGTCCCCTCGCTCTCCCCGAGCGTGGACGCCCAGCAGGACCTGAAGACCTGCCGGGCCATCCTGCGGCTCATCGGGAAGGGCCTCGTGGACGCGGTCCACGACTGCTCGAGCGGCGGTCTCGTCGTCGCCCTCGCTGAGATGGCCATCTCGGGAGACCTGGGCGCGAAGGTCGACCTCGCACTCGCCCCGAGCACCTGCCGCCGGACCCTGGAGACCGCCTTCTCAGAGTCCCACGGGAGGTTCGTCGTCTCCGGAGGAGACGGGGCTGCTATCGCCTCGTCCCTCAGGGGCGCGGGCGTGACTCACGCGGTCGTTGGGAAGGTAGGCGGGGCGTCGCTCTCTCTCACGGCTGGGCGCTCCCGCCTCGCGAGCGTCCCCGTCTCCTCGATGAGAGTCGAGGTGGGAAGGGGCGATACCGGAGCTGATGGACTAGATGGGCGCCAAGGAAGCTTGCGGGGTCTTCGGCGCCTACTCAAGCAAGGGGACCGACGTCGTCCCGAAGATCCTGAAGGGCCTCGAGGCGCTCCAGCACAGGGGGCAGGAGTCCTGGGGGATAGCGGTCCATGGGAAGCCCGTCTTCAAGCGGATGGGCCTGGCCTTCAACTGGATCAACTTCGCGCGAGAGCTCAGCGGGTACAAGGGCGCCTCGGGGATTGGGCACATCAGGTACTCGACGAAAGGCCGCTCCAACCTCGGGAACGCCCAGCCGATCCAGATTCGGCACCGAGTTCAGCGTCGCCCACAACGGGACCATCGTCAACACGGAGGACCTCCAGAAGACCGTGCTGGCGTCGCGCACGGGCGCCGACTGCTCCACCGACACCAAGGTGGTCGGGCACAGGCTCCTCCAGATCCTCAAGGAGGAGAACGACTGGTTCTGGGCCTTCGAGCGCCTGGCCAAGGAGGTCAAGGGGGCCTACTCGTTCACGATACTCAACAAGCAGGGCGAGGTCTTCGCGGCGAGGGACCCGAGGGGCTACAGGCCCCTCTGCATCGGGCTCATCGAAAGGTCCGGGACCTACATCGCGGCTTCTGAGAGCTGCGCCCTCACCGCCGTCGATGCCCAGTTCGTCCGTGACGTGGCGCCGGGGGAGATGATACGGCTAGGCAGCCCCAAGAAGGGGTTCGAGGCCTTCCGGTTCGCGCCCAAAGTAGCGCCCGCCCACTGCTCCTTCGAGTACACCTACTTCGCCCATCCCGCGTCGGTCATCGACGGGATCAACGTCTACGAGGCGAGGAAGAACGTCGGCAAGATTCTCGCCCGACGGAGGAAGATGAAGGGGAAGGTCGTCATCCCCGTCCCCGACTCGGCCCGCCCCGCCGCGCTCGGCTACTCCACCGAGAGCGGGATCCCGATGGACGAGGGGCTGATGAAGGACCGGTACCGGCGAAAGGGGAGCATGAGGAGCTTCATCGAGCCCAAGCAGGGCGGGCGGGAGGAGGTCGTGAAGAGGATAATCCCGATCAAGGAGACCATCCAGCACAAGGACGTCATCGTGGTCGACGACAGCGTCGTGCGAGGTACGAGCTCCGAGATAATCGTCAACGCGCTCCGCGCGGCGGGGGCCAGGAGCGTAAAGATGGCGATAACGTTCCCGCCCATCATGCACGCGTGCTACATGGGGGTGGACTTCCCCAGCAGGGAGGAGCTCCTCGCATACAGGGTCGCGCGCGACGAGACCGACATCGAGGCGATAAGCGCGAAGGTGGCAAAGTCGCTCGGGGTAGACGAGCTCCACTACAACGACATCGACGGCCTCGCCGAGGCCATAGGGCTCCCGAAGGACAGCCTCTGCTTCGCGTGCATCAACGGGGACTACTCGAAGCTGGGGATAGCCGAACCGAGAAAAGAGACGAAGGGCTGAGGCCTTTGCCCACCTGCAACATCGGCATCCTAGTCTCGGGCAGGGGGAGCAACATGCTCGCGATAGTCCGCGCCATCGAGCGGAAGGAGATCAAGGGCGCGAAGGTGGCCGTGGTCATCAGCGACAAGCGCGCCGCGACGGCCCTCAAGTCGGCCACGGGCCACGGGATCGAGGCCGTGTGGCTGGACCCGGACGAAGCGCCAAGCAGGCTCGACTACGACATGAGGCTCCTCGACGTCCTCAAGGAGAACGGGGTGACGCCCAAGAGCGGCCTAGTCCTGCTGGCCGGGTTCATGAGGCTCCTCTCCCCCGAGCTCGTCGAGGCCTTCAGGGGCAGGATGATGAACGTCCACCCGGCGCTCCTGCCCTCCTTCCCCGGGCTGAGAGCCCAGGAGCAGGCCCTCGCAGTACGGCGTGAAGGTCTCAGGCTGCACGGTGCACTTCGTCGTCCCCGAGGTGGACTCAGGCCCCATCATCCTCCAGCGCGCCGTGAAGGTCGAGGACGGTGACACGTCGGAGAGCCTCTCGGCGACGGATCCTGAGGCAGGAGCACCTCATCTACCCGCTCGCGGTCAAGCTCTTCGTCGAGGGAAGGCTAAAGATTGAGGGCCGCAGGGTGTTGATACGAAAGAAATGACCGCGGTCATAATGGACGGGAAGGCGCTCGCCGCCGAGGTCAAGTCCCGCCTCGCGCAGGAGGCTGAGATGATGAAGGGCGCCGGCGTCCAGCCGAAGCTCGCCACCATCCTGGTCGGCGACGACGCGCCCTCCAAGGTCTACCTCGCGGGGAAGCACCGCGCGGCCCAGGACCTGGGCATCAAGGTAGAGAGGTTCCACCTGCCCGGGATGTCTCCCGCCCGCGACCTCGAGCTCCTATCGGCAGGCTCAACGCCGACAAGTCGGTCAACGGGATACTCCTCGCAGCTCCCCCTCCCCTCGCACCTCGACGGCGAGGACGATGATAGAGCTGATCTCGCCCGAGAAGGACGTCGACGGGCTCACCACCGTGAACATGGGCCGGCTGTTCTACAACCAGGGAGTCCTCATCCCTTGCACTCCCAAGGGGATGATGGAGCTCCTCCACCACTACAAGGTCCCGCTCGCGGGGTCGAGGTGCGTGATCATCAACCGGAGCGCCCTCGTCGGGAGGCCGCTGATGCACCTCCTGCTCGCGGAGGACGCGACCGTCACGGTCTGCCACTCAAAGTCTGTGGACCTCCTCTCGCTCACGAGGCAGGCCGACGTCCTTGTCACCGCCGTCGGGCGCCGTCCAGGCTTCACCCTGACCCGCGAAATGGTCAGGGACGGCGCGGTCGTCATCGACGTCGCGATGAACCGGCTCCACGGGAAGCTGGTCGGGGACGCCGAGTTCGACGAGGTGGCCCAGAAGGCCTCGATGATCACGCCCGTCCCGGGAGGCGTGGGGCCGATGACCGTGGCGATGCTCATGGAGAACACGCTCATCGCAGCCGCGCTCCAGAACGACCTCAAGGACAGCGGGGTGCTGAAGTGACCGATGCGCGAAGCCCCCCGCGCAGGCGCCCCCACCACTAGGGAGAGGAAGCAGGAGCTCAGGGCCCTGGCGTTGCTAAAGAGGCGCTCGATGGACCCGGAGGAGCTCGCGGAGCTCAGCTCCCGGGTGGCGGCGAACCTGCGCTCCCTGAAGGAGTACAAGGCAGCGACCCTCGTCATCTCCTACTGCGCGAAGGACGACGAGGTCCAGACCAGGCCTATCATAGAGAGGGCTCTCGAGGAAGGGAAGCGCGTCGCGGTGATAGTCACAGACGTCCGCACGAAGACCCTGAGCTTCTCCGAGCTGCGAGTCCTTCGAGGACGACCTCGCTCCCGGGACCTTCGGGATCCTCGAGCCCAAAGCCAGGGAAGGTGCGCCCGGTCCCCTCTCGCAGGCCGACGTCGTCCTCGTCCCCCTCGTGGCGTGGGACGAGAAGGGGCACCGCCTAGGCTACGGCGCGGGCTACTTCGACCGCGCCCTGGCGGGCGCGAGCAGGACGACGAAGGTGGGGCTCGCGCTCGAGTCGCAGCGCCTCGCGCGGATACCCGAGTCGAAGCACGACGTCCCGCTCGACGTCATAGTGACCGAGAGACGGGTCGTCAGGCCGACCAGGTGAGAGAGCCTGCAAGAAGCCTTCAAAAACCGACGGAGGGAGTGGGTAGCGAGATAATGGCAGACAACGTCAAGGTTGCGATAGTCGCCGGCAGCAAGAGCGACCAGGCGGTGGTCGACGAGGCGGTGAAGGTCCTCACGGAGCTCGGGGTCTCGCACGAGGTCCAGTTCCTCTCCGCGCACAGGAACCCCGAAGGGCTGCGCAAGTTCCTCGCGGGCTCGAAGGCCGACGTCTTCATCGCGATCGCGGGCCTCGCCGCGCACCTCCCCGGCGTGATCGCCTCCACGACGGTGAAGCCCGTCATCGGCGTCCCGGTGAACGCGAAGCTCAACGGCCTGGACTCGCTCCTCTCGATAGTGCAGATGCCCCCCGGCGTCCCCGTGGCGTGCGTGGGGATCGACAACGCGAGGAACGCGGGAATCCTCGCCGCCGAGATGGTCGCCCTCAGCGACCCGAAGGTGAAGGAGCGGCTCGAGAAGATGAGGGAAGCCTGGCGATGACCAGGCCACGCGACCGCCTCGCTAGCCTGAGTCGCTCCCTAGGCGCGCCACCTCGAGCGCATCGAGTCGAAGAAGAACGCTACCGCGAAGACTGCAGCGAGCGCCGCCGGGATGACCCTCGGGAAGTCACAATCACGAAGCTCAGCGGGCGCGAAGAGGGGGAACCCCGGAGGGGCGACGGCAAAGTGCACGCTGTACTCCAGCGCCAAGAACAGGAAGAGGTTGCGCGTCCCCTTGCCCCAAAAGTGGAGCCGCCGAGTCGAACAGGACGATGAGGACCACAAGGACGAGGCTGTGCCCCACCCTCGCCTCCACGGGGAGCCCCGCGAAGAACCCGATGTGGTCGAGGTCTATCAAGCGGCCCCACCGCCCCGCCGATGAGCGCGACCGCCGGGTCGAGCGAGACCGCTCCCGCGGCGAACCCGGTGACGACGTGTATGAGGAGCTGGTAGCCGGCGTAAGGGACGCTCGGCAGTCTGCGAGCGGCTGCGACGGAGGCGACGCCCGGAAGCCGTGGCCGCTGGCGAGAGCACGAGCCCGAGGAGGATGAAGAGCGCGTTGCAAACCCGCCATCACGAGGAAGAGCCTCGCGCCCTGCCTCGCCGCGTCGACGAGGGGGCGGAGAACCAAGGTCGAACCAGGCGCCTGGGTGCCCACCTAGATTAAGCAGCCTGCTTCAAGGCCGGGGATTCTCTTGACTGCGCGTTGGCAAAGACGCGCTTGCGCTCCACGAGCGTGGGACCCCGCTTCCCGTCACCTGAGTCCCGCCTTCTTCAAGCGCGCCCTCTCCTCTTCTCCCAGCGTCTCCCAATACGACGGTCCGACGATGTCACGGGAGTATCTTCTGAAGATTCTCACGTCGAACGTGCCGAGCCAACGGATCTGCAGAGCGCGCAGGAACGCCACCGATGCCGAGTCGGTCAAACTGAGGGCGGGGTCTGCGCGGAAGATTTCCTTCGCCTGCCGACTCGTCTCTTCGTCCACGAACACCTCCGCCATGCCGCTCTCCTCCACGAACCCCAAGAACGTTGTTGGGAGCGCGGTGCCCATCTTGGAACGCAGCAGGAGCGTGGTCTCGAGCGCCACATAGTTGGAGAGGAATACCCTCCCCCACCGTCCAGCGAGCGCGTGCGCCACTAGCGCCACAGAGCTCTCGTGGTTGCTGTCCTTCTTGTCGTAGAGCCCGTAGAAGACACCCGTGTCAACGAGAATCGCCAAGCCTCCCCGTCAGCCTTCCAGGGCCTTCGCGAGCTCCTCGTCTACCCTTGAAGAGACGTCGCCGCCAACCGCCCGCGCGCTTCGCAGCGTCTTGGAGAGCGCCTCGAGGCTACCGGAGAAGCGCTCGTCCGCCTCTTCCGCGCTCTCAAGGGCTCTTCGCAGCGCCTCTGCGAAGCTCTTGGCCTTCATCCTCTTCGCAAGCCTTTCCAGCCTCTCCTTGTCCTCCCTGGACACGCGGATGGTCGTGCTCATACGAGAAATGTATACATGTAGATATATAAACACAGCTGCGCCGCCGCCAACGAAAGACGGGGCTTCCATCCTACTAGTGGCCCTCGAGGTAGCCGACGCCTCCGCAAGTACGGCCTCGCTAAGGAGGTGGCCGCCGAAGTCCGCGCAATCTTCTCCTTGGGAGTGGAGGTGTATCACCTCGACGCCACCGACGTCCGGGAGGCGGGCGAGACATTCCTTGAAGCCAACATCGGTCCCTGCGCCTGTGCGCACGCGGCGTTAATGGGGAGAAACGGCCTGAAGGAAATCATTTCTGCAGACAAGGAGTGCGACAAGCTCAACCAGCTAAAACGGCTGGATCCGAAGTCAATCGAAGAATGACCACAACCTCTGGCTGACCCCTTTGTTTGTCGGGGCCTGCCCAAGCATATAGGCGAGGGCGCAATGGCCTAAGCAACCCCCTTGCACGTCGCCAAGAAGTCGGCCCAGGGAAGCATCGTGCTCTTCGCGGGCAACCTGACGGCCACGGTCGCCCAGACCGTCGCGAGCATCCTGATAGCGAGGCTGCTCGGGCCTGACAACTACGGGAGCTACTCCCTCGCGTTCGTCATCCCGAGCATCTTCCAGCTCTTGACCTCCTTCGGCGTGAACACGGCGGTGACGCGCTTCGTGGCGCACCACGCCTCGATGAACCAGAACGAGGAAGCCAAGCGGTTCGCCGAGAGTGCCCTCCTGGTCACCCTCCTCTCCGGCGTCGTGCTAGCGGCCGCCTGCTTCTTCACCGCAGGCTTTTTCTCGGCCTACGTCTTTCACAGGGCTTACCTCGCGCGATACGTCGAGCTTGCGTCCGCGATAGTCTTTGGTCAGGCTTTGCTCAACACCTCGATAGCCGCGGCCATCGGGTGGAACGCGATGGGGCAGGCGTCGTTCGCGAACATCGCGCAATCGCTGATCAAGCTTCTCGCGTCCCCACTTCTCATCGTGCTAGGCTTCAGCATCTTGGGTGCGGTCGTCGGGCAGACGGCGTCCGCGGTCCTGGGGGCCGCGGTACGCCGTGGGACTCCTGTACGCGACCAAGATTCGGTCCTCGAGGTTGGACTGGAAGGGCTTTACCTCTGACGCGAAGCAGATGATGAGCTACGGGCTCCCGGTCTACAGCGCGAGCATCCTGAGCGGGGTGGGGCCTTACTTTCTGTCCATCGTGCTGGCCGCGGTGGCGACCAACGTGGTGATAGGCTACTACCAGGCCGCCTACAACTTCACCGTCGCAATCGCCCTCCTCTCGGGGGCCGCCGGCTCCGCCCTTTTCCCCGCCTTCACCAGCCTTCATAGCGGAAAAGCAGACATGCCGATGGCCTTCAGGATGGCGGTGAAGTACGTTGGGTTCGTGACGATGCCGGTGATCTTCCTCCTCGCAGCGACGGCAACGCAGCTGATGGTCCTCTTCTACGGCCATTCGTACGGGGCTGGGTCGACCTTTCTCGTCTTGCTCGCGGTCGCTGCAACCCCGGTCCTTCTGGGCTTCACGGTCCTTCCTTCGCTCTTCAACGGCATCGCTCGCACGAGGCTCACGCTGGTGATGTTCGGGTTCGGCGCGGTAGTCCTCTTCGCCTCCGCGCCCGTGCTTGCGATAGGCCTGAGCCTCGGCGTCGATGGAGTGATCTACGGCCTACTTCTCTCGAACCTCGTGGCCACCCTTGTGGGTCTGTATCTGTTTCGTCTGGAATTCGCCTCAATGATTGATTTCAAGGCGGCCATCTCCGCTCTCGCTGCGGGTGCGATCAGCTTCGGGCTGTGCTACCTCGTGCCCGCCTTCAGCTCAAACCTCCTCATCTTGATCGTCAAGCTCGCGCTCTTCTCTCTCGCCTATCTCACCATCGCCCCGCTGCTTCGAGCGGTGAGCTATGAAGACCTCGAGACGGTGGGGGAGGCGCTCGGCGAGATGCCCGTCTTGAAGAGGCCGATCCGCGTGCTGATCGCATACGAGAAGCTCCTCGCCTCTCGCGACAAGGCGCGGACAGGCGTCGAGAAATAGCCGGATGATTCCGAGGTCGCCAAGAGGTCGGCGTCACCGAACAGTTGCGAACCGCGAAATATGATGGGCTTAGGCACAACATCCCAGATTATTGGGCACAACGTTATCATGACTCCGCCCACAGCGTCGACATGTGTTCGTGAGAGCCAAGAGAGTAGGACGCAGGAGATACCTCTACCTGGTCGAAGGGAAGAGAGACGGCGAGAAGGTCAGGCAGAAGACCCTCTGCTACTTAGGCCCTATGTCGAAACTGGCCTCTGGCGTGCCCGAAGTCGTCAGGACAAGCATCGGCGCGCGGCTACGCGTCGACTGGAAGGCTGTGGACGACCAGATCGGGCGGATCCTCTCAGTTTTGAGGAACTCTCCGAGGCGAGGCGCGCACAGTTCTCGACCTCCGCCAGGACGAGGGGAGAGCGGGGGCGCCCCACCCAAGGCGACCTACCGAGGGCCGAGGGGGAGCTCTCGGCGCTGTCAAAGCTGGCCGAATACAGGTTCAAGGAGCTCTTCGAAGAGACGGGAGCGCTCGCCTACCGGATGAAGTGAGGAAGACGACCCAAAAAAGAAAAGCGCCTTCCTTGCCTGGCAAAAAGTCCCGGGGAAGTCCCGCCCGAACTTTCCTCGCGAAGCTCACTAGGGAGCCGAACGAGCTCAAGAAGAAGATGCTCCTCCTCGGATTTCTGTCGGACGAGCTGTCCAGAAGGGGCGGTTTCCTCTTCCTCGTCGGCGGGCAGGCGGTCGAGACTTACACCGCAGGCCAGTTCACGACAGGAGACGTCGACGTCACCACGACCGACCGCGAAGCGACTGAGAGACTGCTGAGCCGGTTGGGCTTCAAGAGGGAGGGGATGGTGTGGCTGAACGAGAAGCTGGCCGTCGCAGTCCACATCGTCGGCTCGTATCCCACGAGGACTGAGAGGATTCGCACCGTGGAGGTCGGGCCGTACACCGTGAAGGTAGTCGGGGTCGAAGAGCTGATAATAGACAGGTTGAGAGCAGCGAAGTCCTGGAAGAGCAAGACGGGACTCCGAGCAGGCCGCCGTGCTCTTCAACGGCTTCAGGGAGCGCATCGACCTCGAGTATCTCAGGAAGAGAGCCGAAGAGGAGAAGGTCAGCGACATCCTTCACGACCTCGGGGATACATAACGGCTAGCGGGCGGCGTGCCACCCATCATGAGCAAGGTCAGGAAACCGTTTTCCTGCGTCTCGTGCTAGGGCGTCTGCAGAAAATGAAGGCGAATGCAACATTTAAATGTAACATCTAGATGTAAATGACCATGGCCGAAAGGAAAGTGGTGCAGACGGAGCTCGAGAGCAAGGAGTACGAAATGCTCGCCGCGAGCGCCAAGTCGAAGGGGATGACGATAAAGCAGGCGGCGAAGGCGGCGATTGTCGAGTGGGCGGTCTCCGCGACCAGCGTCGCTGACGACCCCCTCGTGAGAGTGAAGCCTTTCAAGTTCAAGGTGAAAGTGAAAGCGGACGAGATCGACAAGGTCCTCTACTCTTGATGAGCTCTCGCGCGTTCGTAGATTCCTCTGCATTCAAGGCTTACTACGACCAGGATGACGAGTTCCACGAGCGGGCTCGCGCTTGGATGGAGACCCTCGGGTCGAAGGGGTCAAAGACCAGAGGGCTCGTGACGACGGACTACGTCCTGGATGAGACTATCACGCTGATAATGCTCGCCCACAGCCATCGAAAGGCGGTGGAGTTCGCCGACGCCTCTCTCGCTTCGAAGATACTCGCCATCGAGTATGTCGGGAAGGAAGGCTTCGCGGAAGCGCTTGAGCTCTTCAAGCAGAGCAGGGACAAGGCCTGGAGCCTCACGGACTGCGCTTCCTTCGTCACGATGCGAGCCCTGGGGATGCACCAGGCCTTCGCTTTCGACCCACACTTCAAGCAGGCGGGCTTCGATATGGTCCCTGATCGTTTCTCCTGGGGCGACGGACTCGCGATCTAGACCCCAATCGACCGTGAGCGATCAATGAGATTTCTCCACTCGGCCGTGGGCCGCTGTTTTCCTGTCCCTCGCGCTGAGGCGGCGGCAATGAGGGCGCCTGCGTGACCCAGTGCGGGCGGGTTGCGACCATTTCCAGCTATCTTATTAACCTAGTTAACTTTATTAGCGAGCCGAGGTCATCTCATCCCGTGTCCACCATCGCGGTCAAGAAGGTGAATCAGGCTCTCTACAGGAAGGTGAAGGCGCTCGCATCTTTGAGGGGGGAGACTGTCAGCGAGGTCGTGAACGAGGCCCTCGGCCTTTGGGTCCAGCTCAATGCGAAGGGCGCTTCCATCTCGGATTGGGTCAGCCTGGAAGAGGAGGCGCGGGATGACAACGCGGCATACGAGAGGCAGGAGGCGGGACCTCCTCGCCGCACACAAGGGCGAGTACGTGGCGATCGGAGAGGGACGAGTCCTCGGGACCTTCGGCAAGCCAGAGGACGCCTACGCCCTCGTTCGCCGTGCCGGGTTGAAGCACGCGATCGTGACCCGCATAGAGGAGAGGCCGAAAAAGGTGGTCGAGCTCGGCTGGGGCCTCATGGAGCAGCTCGCTTGAGGATCAGCACGAAGTACAGCGAGGTCGAGCCATCGCCCGCTCCCGTCGTGGAGGTCACCCTCCACGACCCGCTCATGCAGCAGAGCCTGAAGTTGACAGCCAAGATAGACACGGGGTTCTCAGGGAGCCTGCTGGTGACGCTCGAGCAGTACCTCAAGCTGGGCCTTCACCTGTACGAGGAGCCGGAGAAGGCCATCTCGGCCAGGCTTGCCACGGGCGTCGCTGTGCCTCTCAGGACCTCGAAGGGAATCCTCCCTCTCGGCTCCGAGAGGATAGACTGTGCCGTGTACACAACGCCGCTGCTGCTGAACCCTTTACTCGGGAGAGAGCTGCTGAATCGGTGGAGGACCATGCTGGACGGACCCAATAGAGCGGTCCACATAGAGAGCTGACCCCCTAGACGTAAGTCTTGAAGAGACCGGCCCGCGCGGTCATAGCATACGAGAAGGCCTTCGCCCCCGCAAGAAGCCGGCACAGGGAGCATGACGAAGGAGCAAGGCCAGGGCGCCGTCTTCCTGCCTCTCGGGACCCGCTACATCAGCAACGCCTCGACCTGCCTGCCCGCGCATCTCGTTCGCGGAGATGCCTGTCTCAAGGAAGCCAATCCATGCAATTATTGCATACGAAAAGCTCCTCGTCCCTCGCGACAAGAGCCTGCCAAGCGTCGACAAGTAGCCTTATGCTAGCATCATTCATGCCTGGCGAGCCGATTCAAGAAGGCGTAGAGTAGGAGCATTCGGAGGCTACTCCTTGTCGTTCACAACAGCAAGCGGCCTCTCACAAGTATGACAAATATAGACGACTCTTCGGGAAATCATATATACGGGTTAAGCCTCCACATGAAATCCTGTGAACTACCTTATGTATTTGCTAAACCGCAACACACATCAGGAAATTCCTGCCTCGAGAGCACCACCGGAAGGGCTTCCTTGAGTGCGGTGGTCCATCGAGTATGACTTTGATTACTGACCAAAGAAAGCGACAGACCAGCTCATGACTTGCTTACGCAGAAACAGCAGGCTCCCGTCATCGCCAAGGAGAAGATTCCGCTCGGGAAGCCCGTGCTGCTCCGAGACATGGAGGATGCGGCTCTGGACGCGCTTCGCAATGACAAGTTCCTCAGGGGAGAGAACGTTTTCAAGTTTGAAGAGGAGTTTGCACGCTTTGCAGGAACCGATTACGCGGTCTCGACGAGCTCAGGAACGAACGCGCTTCAGTTCATCTTCATCTCCTTGGGAATCAAGGGAAAGAAGGTCGTTACCACCCCCATGTCCTTCATTGCCTCGGCGAACGCGATCATCCACGCGGAGGGAATCCCCGTCTTCGCGGATATCTCCGAGGGAGACTACTGTTTGGACTCGAGGGAAGTGGAGCGGCAGGTCAAGGCGGGCGCCCGCGGAATCCTGCCAGTCCACATCTTCGGGCAGCCCGTCGATTTTGCCAGGGTCCAGAGTCTCGCAGAGAAGTACCACGTACCCGTTGTCGAGGACGCGTGTCAGGCCCACGGTGCGAAATACGACGGTAGGGCAGTCGGAAGCCTGGGCGTTGCCGGCGCCTTCTCATTCTATCCGAGCAAGAACATGACCGTTCTGGGAGACGGAGGCATGGTCACCACCAGCGACAAGAGATCGCCGAAGACGTTTCAAAATTGCGGGATGGCGGCAGAACGTCCTGGTACGAGCACGACATGCTTGGCTACACCTCGCGGCTCAGCAGCGTTCACGCTGCCATAGGCCGCGTCCAGCTCAGACATCTCGAAGATTGGAACAGGAGGAGACGCGAAATAGCAGGGATTTATTTCAGCGGGCTTGCTTCGACGGGAGAGGTCAGACTGCCGCCCGCCCCAACCAGCAGTGCCGAGCCAGTGTTTCACCAGTTTGTCATACGCGCAAAGGGGAGGGACGCTCTCAAGGAATTCCTGGAGCGAAGCGGGATAGAGTGCGGGATTCACTATCCGATTCCAATCCATCTCCAACCGCTCTACCGCGCAATGTATCATTTCCGGGAAGGTGATTATCCGAAGAGCGAGAGATTCGCGAGCGAATGCCTCAGCCTGCCCATGCATCCATTCCTGACGACTGAAGACGCACGATACGTCTGCGAACGCATCTCAGAATTCTACGCCAAGGGGAGGGCGACCGCGTGAATTGAGGCCGATCAGAGTCACCGTACTTGGGGCAGGGTACTGGGGCACGAAGGTCTCTCGCGAGTACGCGGCAATTCAAAGGACCAATTGGGACGTCAGGCTCACATGTGTCGTGGATTCTTCCAGCCGCGGCGCTGGATTCCCTCAAGAAGGAAATCGGCGGCGAGGGCAGGAGCTTCCGCACCGACTACCGTGCCGTGCTCCAGGACGGGGACATCGATGCGGTGCACATCGCTCTTCCGACCCCCTTCCATTACACGGTGGCGCGCGCGGCCCTGGAAGCTGGGAAGCACGTGCTTCTGGAGAAGCCTATGGCCTCCTCTTCGCGCGAAGCGTTCAAGCTCGCCTCGCTGGCCGAGGAGCGAGGGCCTCGTCCTCCAGGTCGGGCACATATTCAGGTTCAACAGCGCGCTGCGGATGGTGAGGAAGATGCTTAACGGGGGCGTAGTTGGCAGAGTCTTCTACGCAAAGCTCGAATGGACCGTAGACAAGATTCCGCCCGGCGAGAGGGACATCGTCTTCGACCTCGCACCCCATCCCGTTGACGTTCTGAACTACCTCCTTGACGAATGGCCCTCAAGCGTGGACGCGGTAGGCGAGTCTTACGTCCGGAAGAAGGAGCTTCTGGAGGAGATGGCTTTCATCAACCTCGAGTTCCCAGACCGAATACTCGCGAACGTGTATCTGAGCTGGATTCAACATGGGGGAAAGGACAGGGTCGTCCGCATAGTCGGCGAGAACGGCACCCTGTTCTGTGATGCCCTCAATCAGACGGTGACCTTGCACACACCCAGCGGCCCATTTGAGGTCCCAAGATCTTCCTTCCCTACAGCCAGTTCCTTGAACGGGAACGGCTCGACCTCTCACTCGATGGGAGACAAGACAGTCCCCAACAACACCATCAGGGACATGCAATTTCAGTTTCTTGACGCGATTGAGGGCCGAGGACCTCAGCTCAACAGCAGCCTGATAGGAACAAGGAATGTCCAAGTCCTCGAGGCGATAACCACTTCGATGAGAGCGCGGCGGGCTGGCCAGATGCATGCGCAGCCTCCACCTGTGGTCCTGCGGTATGCGGATGGACGCTAGCCGAGCAATGTAGTGAAAAGACTTGGTAAACAATAGACGTCTCGGACTAGCCATAATGATAGCGGCTCCCGCGGCAATAGGCGTAGGCCCGGTCGAGGAAGCGAAGTTCTTCCTCGACGGTCAGCCGATCGACGCCGCCGCGATGTTCCGGGGCTGCCCGCAGCCCGGCGCGCTCCCTGGCGGCTTTGAAGACGGCTTTGCTTTGCGCGTAGTCGACGCCTTCACGCACGAGGATGGCGGCGATGGCGGCGGCGACGCGTTTGACAGAGGCCATGACCCAGTTTGCTTCAATGTCTCCGGGGTGCAAACCTGCGGCTTCAGAATGCCCATGCGGGCCAAAATAGCCGGGGATCGGCGTGCCGGATCGGTCTCCAGCTTTCCACTCCGCTTCGTTGTGGAAAGCTCGCCTGCCGGCGATCAGGAGCGGAGGCTCGTCATGCGCGTGAAGGTTTTTCTTGAGATCACCGCCGAAGACGGCTCCGCCGGCGGCGCCGCGGAAGTGGCGGTATTCGAGAAGCAAACGGAGCGGCCGGAGGATCTTGGCCTCTCGATCGCCGAGGGCAAGGCGCTGACGGCCGCCATCCAGCAACAGCTCGTCGACGCTCAGGTGGCGACATGGGCGGAGCGGCATCGCTGTTGCGAGGCGTGTGGCGCCCGTCGGCACAGCAAGGGCAGTCATCCCGTCATCTTCATGACGCTGTATGGCGATGTAGGAATCTCCAGTCCTCGGCTCCATCGCTGCCCGTGCCAAGGCACTGGCGGTCCGGCGACGATGTCGCCGCTGCGCGATCTGATCCCCGATCATGTCGCTCCGGAGCGGCTCTATCTTGAGGCGCGTTGGTCGTCGCTCGTGCCCTACGCCGCCGCGGCCGGGCTGCTCGCCGACGTCCTGCCGATCGCGTCCGGCGCCAACGCCACCACGCTGCGCGAGCACACCCTGCGTGTCGCCGAGCGCGCCGAGGCCGAACTTGGAGGAGGAGCGGCCCTGTTTCATTGATGGCTGTCCGGCGGACTGGGCCGGGCTGCCCATCCCGGAAGGCCGCATCGTGGTCGGCCTCGATGGCGGCTATGTACGTAACTGGGACGATCGAAAGACCAATTTCGAGGTCATCGTCGGTCAGTCGGTACCCGAAGACCGTGACGCCCGTTACGTCGGTCTGGTGCATACTTATGATTCCAAACCCAAACGCCGTCTGTTCGATCTGCTCAAAAGTCAGGGCCTGCAGGCAAACCAGGATGTGACCTTCCTGACCGACGGGGGAGAGGAGATCCGCGCTCTGACGGAATTTGTTACGCCGGAATCCGAACACGTGCTCGATTGGTTCCACATCACCATGCGCATCACGGTGCTGAGCCAATATGCCCGCGGCGTCGCACAGCATGACGATGCGGCCGGTAAAAGTCTGTTGGCCGAACTGGAACGCATCAAGTGGCTGCTCTGGCACGGCAATCAATATCGTGCCGGAGAGACAATTCAATTCTTCCTGGACGACGTGGACGCACTGGAGGTGGACTACCCCAATCTGAGCAAATTCACCCGTGCCGCGCAGGAGTTTTCCGTGTACATCGCCTCGAACGCCGGCAGCCTGATCAACTATGGCGAGCGATATCGCGCCGGCGAACGCATCTCCTCGTGCCTGGCGGAATCATCGGTGAACGCCGTCATCAGCAAGCGCTTCGCCAAACGTCAGCAGATGCAGTGGACGAAGCGCGGCGCGCACCTGCTGCTGCAGACCCGAACCCGCACGCTCGATGGCACGCTCCGGCTCTCTCTTCGAGGAATGGTATCCCGGCCTCGCCAACGACAATGCGGCTGAGGCCGCTCAAGCCGAGGCAGCATAAAACCCCAGAGATCCTGATGCTCTCCGACGCCACACCGATCCCAAGAACGTTCGGCACCCTCCTGTTGGCTCAGATGGTGCTCGACCGCCTGCCGAACCACATGCGAACGCTCCCGCTCCTGACCGCTCATCAGCAAAAGCCCCCCGGCCATGCGCCCCTCCCTCATTCACGCGCCAGGAAGGGGACATTCTAACTTTGCGCGAAGGGGACATTCCGGCTTTGCGGTAACAGTTACCCATATTGTCTTCTTCCCTGGTTAATAAATAGTAAGCGTCGCGGTGCGACCACGTGGCCTTGCGCCCGGGAGCATGGCTTCGTTGGCATGACGAGAAGTGACGAAGCGGCGTTAATTGGCCGAAGTTTTCGTAGCAACGGGGCTATCCGGTTGCACTGGCCTCAGCGGCACGCTCTGTTTTCCAGTTCCACGGCAACAACGTCGCCAGCTCGTTGCGTTTGGTCCGCCCGGAGACGATTCGCTCCAGCACGTCGGTCAACCATGCCAGTGGATCGACGCCGTTCAGTTTTGCCGTCTGGATCAGGGTGGCGATGATTGCCCAGTGGCGTCCGCCGCTGTCAGAGCCTGCGAACAAGGCGTTCTTGCGTCCCAGTGCGACCGGGCGCATCGCGCGTTCGACGGTATTGGTGTCGAGTTCGGCACGTCCATCATTGAGGAACAGTGTCAGTCCGTCCCAATGGTTCAGAGCGTAACGAACCGCCTGGGCCAAAGCGGATCGGCCGGAGAGCCGCTGAGCAGTTCCCGGTGAACCACGTATGCATCGCATTGACCAAAGGACGGGATTGTTGCTGGCGCGCGTCAGTCGTTCGTCGGCGCTCCGGCCACGGATGTCCGCCTCGATCGCGTAGAGAGCGGCGATCCGGCGCAACGCCTCTTCGGCGACCGGAGACTTTGTGGCGACCTGAATGTCGTGAAACTTCCGCCGCGCATGCGCCCAGCAGAAGGCGAGTTTGACGCCTCACCGTTGCCCGCAACGCGGATGAAGCCGGCGTAGCCGTCGGTCTGCAGCAGACCCCGGAAGCCTTTCAGGTGGCTCGCCGGGTGCTCGCCCTTGCGGTCCTCGCTGTAAACATACGCGGCAGCGGGATGGCCCGGTCCGCGCCACGGCCTCGTATCGACCGCGTAGCACCAGAGCCGTCCGGTCTTGGTCTTTCCGCGGCCGGGATCAAGCACCGGCAATGTCGTGTCGTCGGCGAACACGTGAGGCGAAGACAGCACCGTGCTCAACAGCAATTCGTGCAGCGGCGCCAACCACCAGCAGGCGCGGCCGACCCAGTTGCTGAGCGTGGAACGATCCAGTGTCATACCAGCCCACCTAGTCGCCCGCGTCATTGAACCTGACAGTAATCCGTGCTATTTCTTGCAACGTCGTCAACGTTGCCGGGAATCGGGACATGTCAGAAATCGTTGTGAAGAAGTACGTGGTGCGGCTGGCCGCGGAGGAACGCGCGCAGTTGGAAGAGGTGATCGGCAAGGGCAAACACCCGGCCACCATGATCCTCAAGGCGCGCATCCTGCTTAAGGCCGACATTTCCGATGCCGGCGAGGCCTGGAGCGACGGCCGTATCGTGAAAGCCCTCGACACCAGCCTCGCCACCGTGCACCGGATCCGCCAGTGTCTGGTCGAGGAAGGGCTCGACGCGGCGCTCGCCCGTAAACCACGCGCCCGGCCGTCGATCCCGCCGATCTTCGATGGCGAGAAGGAAGCCAGACTGATCACGCTGGCCTGCTCGAAACCGCCGGCCGGGCACGCGAAATGGTCGCTCCGCCTGCTGGAACAGAAGGTCGTGGAACTGGGGATCGTCACGAGCCAGCGACAACACGATCGGGCGGACGTTAAAAAAAACATTCTCAAACCGCACCTGAAGCAACAATGGGTCATTCCGCCGACGGCCAACGCGGCGTTCGTGGCGGCGATGGAAGATGTGCTGGAGGTTTACACGAGGCCACGTGATCCCGACCGGCCTTTGGTTTGTCTGGACGAGACCTCAAAGCAACTGATCCGGGAAACCCGCACACCGTTGCCGATGAAACGTGGCCGCCCGCGGCGCGTCGATTATGAGTATGAGCGCAACGGCACCGCCAATATCTTCATGCTGTTCGCTCCTTTGGAGGGCTGGCGGCACGTCGAGGTGACCGATCGGGAACGCGGCGATCCTTCGGGATCTGTCGGACCGGTATTCCCCGGGGCGAGCAAGATCGTTCTGGTCCAGGACAATCTCAGCACGCATACCGCGGCGTCGCTGTACGCCACCTTCGCGCCGGCCGAGGCGCGCCGCCTCGCGGAGCGGTTCGAGTGGCACTACACGCCGAAGCACGGCAGTTGGCTGGACATGGCGGAATCCGAACTCGGGGTTCTGTCCTCACAGTGTCTGGATCGACGCATCGCGGACAAGGATCCTCATCGACGAAGTCGCCGCCTGGCAGCCGCATCGAAACAAACACCATGCCAAAGCGAACTGGCAGTTCACAAACGAGAAAGCGCGGATAAAACTCAGGCGCCTTTACCCGTCACTTTGATTAAACTCGGGCGACTAAACATTGACACATGCCCAATCGCGGGGGCCGATTGATCTGATCCGGTCCGGATCGTTGATCAGGAAATTCCAGGCGTTTTTGCAAGCGGCGACGATGGCGTCATAGGTATCCCAGACCAGGCGACTGAGTTTGTTTCCGCGCAGATATTCCCAGACGTTCTCCATTGGGTTCAGTTCCGGCGAATACGGCGGCAGAGGCAGTAACGTGATGTTGTCGGGCACGATCAGCTGTCCGCCGCTGATGCCAACCGGCGCCATCGCAGACCAGGACGGCATGGGCGCCCGGTGTCACCTGCGTGCTGATTTCGTTCAGATGCTCGTTCATCGCCTCGGCGTTGGCGGCGGGCATGATGATGGCGGCGCCGACGCCTCGGGCCGGGCAAATCGCGCCAAACAGATAAGCCGAATCATGGCGGTTATCGCGCACCATCAGAGGGCACGAGCCGATCGGCGCCCAGATATAGGTGGCGATCCCTTCTGACCCACTCTGGCCTCGTCCTGGAACCAGATCTCGATCGGTGTTCCGGCGGTGGTGCCGAGAAGGGCCTTCTTCATCAGGCTGGCGAAGTTTCCTAAGAAACAACCACCTGAGCGGCGTCCTGATCCGCTTCGCGCAGGACGAACCCAAGTGACTTCGCGCGCCGTTGAAGGTTGGTCAGAACGCGCTGTTTGTAGCGGTCTTCATAATATGTCGCGCCGGGATCAGCGTATGACATGCCGTGCCGAAGCGTATTGTAGAACAGGACCGCGATCTTGCGCGCGGTGGATCGACACCAGGCTCTCCGATCGCGGCAATGAGCGGCGCTTTATTCCCAGGTGAACCGGAGTGGTAGCGACGCAATTCCGGTCACCATGGTAGAATGAGTTCGTTTGACCGGCGCGGCGAGTTCTGCCGATTGCAGTCGCGGCAGCAGGGCTTTGAACAAGGCGCGCATTTCGAGACGGGCGAGGACGCCCCGACACAGGTGTGGCGCCCGAAACCAAAAGCGATGTGGGGGTTCGGGCGGCGGTCGATGCGGAAGGTGTCGGCCGCCTCGAACACCGTCTCATCACGGTTCGCCGAGTTCATGAACAACGCCACCGCCTCACCGGCCCGGATTGGTTGGCCACCAAGCACGGTGTCCTCTGTCGCGGTACGCATGATATGCCGACCGGGTGAGGTCCAGCGCAGCATCTCTTCGATCGCAGTGTCGAGTAAGGACGGGTCGGATTTCAACCTGGCGAACTGGTCTGGATGATCGAGCAGCGCCTGCATGCCACCGGTAAGGCAAAATGAGATCGTGTCGTGCCCAGCGGTGGCGACGAGCATGTAGTAGGACATTAGCTCGTACTCGGGTAACGCGGCATCTCGGATGCGGGCATTGGCAATGACACTGCTCAGGTCGTGGCGAGGGCAGGTGCGGCGATCCGCAACGACAGGTTCGAAATAATTGCGGAAGCCGACTCCTGCCCGGACCAAAGCGTCGGCCGGATGATGGGCCAGCCGGCGATCCGGATCATCGGGACCGACCAAACCTCGGGACAGTTTCAGGATGATCGCCTCGTCGGCCTCGGGCAGCCCCATGATATGCATGATGCCGCCGATCGAGAAAGGCACTGCGACATCTTCGGAGAAGTCGATCGGCTCGATGCGTCCGGCGATTTGTTCGACTACCCGACTTGCCCGGTCCGCCAGCCAGGGTTCCAGCGCGGCCAGAGCCGCCGGAGTGAACCAGGGCTGGGCAAGAGCGCGGTAGGCCCCATGGTCCGGGTCATCCATTTGCAGCAGCCCGCGCATGACAAATGGTGTGTCCAGCAGGCAGCGTATCCGGTCTTCGACGGTTTGTTTCGCCAGGAAGCTACGTGGTTCCGCCGAAAACGGCGAACCCCGCCGCTCCACCGCCATTACATCGGCGTGGCGAGTGATGAGCCAGAACGGGGCGGTCCCAAGAGTGTCGACCCAGTAAACCGGGGATTTTGATCGCAAGAGCTGGAAAGCAGCCTGTAGCCGGACTTCGTCGGCCTGACCACCGGGCGATGTCGCAAACACGGCCGCGTCGAGTAGAGTCCCAGACCAGCAACCGCCTGTGACGGTTTCAGGGCGTTCCTTCGGGTCTGCGCAGTCCCCAGCCTGATCGGCGACGTCTTGTTCCAGAAAAGTCATGATGAATACTCCCGCCGAACCAGTAAAGTGTACTCGCGTAGCCCATAATCACGCACCACCTCCACCGAGCAACCAAGTTCAGCTTCACAGAAGCTGACCCAGGGGGCGGGATTGGAACAATACAATTCGTCCGGCCGCAGGTCCGGGCGGCGTGAAGAGCAAAAATTGACGGCGAAGCCCCGGCGACTGCTACGGTGCATATCGACGAGAATGCCACGCATAAAGTCTTCCCAGAGCGGCAGAGGATGGCCAAGCATGACGTTCATTATCCCGCTGGCGACCGAGTAATGGCCTGTCGTCGGCAGGTTCTCCCGACGACGAACCGGGTGGTCGGCTCACCCCGATGCCGGCGCCGGGCGCGTTGCACCATGGCGGCAGACAGGTCGATTCCAAGATAGTCGATACGGGTCCCGGGATGGCGCTGATGCAGAAACGCTGCCAGTTCACCATAGCCGCAACCCAGATCGTTCAGCGAGAAATCAGCGTCGAACTGACAGAGCTTCAGTAGCTGCACGAAACGCAGCCATTGTGTCGCATTGCAGGTCCAATCGACCCCAAGCGGGCTCGCCCCATACTCCATGAGTTTACCGGTGTAGTAGGCCTCGACGCTCCGGAACACCCCGTCCATTTCCGCCGAATGGGTCGGCGCCAAACCGGGCCGACCGAAAGCCACGGTCACGCGGAAGTTTTTCTTCGCGTGGCCCCTTTTGGTCCGGCAGGCCGAGCGCGAGAAGCGCCTACGGGCTTGGACGGAACCGCCGGAATCGAAATCACGAGGTACTCCTGGTCCTCGTGCGGAATTGGTTTACCGCGGGTGACCGTGACCCGCTTATCGTTTTCAGCTCGGTGCGTCTTGTTGTACATAGGAAGAGGCGAACCGTCCTCCAGGTTCTCCTGACGGGCTTTGACTATGCGGTCGTGACCGTTTACCCCTGCCATGTCAGAAGGGACTCTTTTCAGGCGGTCGAGATATTTGTAATAGATCGCTCGCTCGGCGTGATCATCCGGGCCCAGGCCCAGAACGCGGCATGCCTGCTGCAGCGAGACGTTCGGTGAAAAAACCTGAAATTCCTTTTGGATTTGCACCATTTCCTGCAATGCTTCGCCAGGTGCAAAGCGCGAATTTACCTTGTTAAGTATTTCACCTGGCGTGGACCGTTTGACGAGACCACCCATTACTTTTCCCCGAACCGGTTTCGACCTCCAAACGTCAGCGGCAAAAGCCTCGACATTTGTCCAGTGGCTTCAAGACCATGATCGGTCGCCGGTGTCAACCAGCAATTCAGCCTGTTCGAGCAATGGGCGGAAGGCGATGGCGCCAGTCATGACAATCAGTTCACGAGCCCTGCCGAGCAGCTCGGTTGCATGGTGAAGTTCTTGCGTACCGCCACCGATGACCAGCGCCATGGCTCCGACAATGGACGCATGACATTCCGAATAACGATCTGCGCGGCGGCGCGCTGTTTCCGTCGCCTCAGCCAGGGTGTCCACAGCACGCCCGGAATTGCCGGCACGAACGTACGTCTCGGTCAAAAGTGCAAGCACCCTGGCCTCGTAATCGAGACCGGCACCCCCCTGGCGAGCAGTTTCCAATGACGTGCGGAAGCCGCCTGCAGCGGCGACAAAATCACCTGCAATAAACGCCGCCATGCCATGGCAGATAAGCGACCTGACCAAAACAAACGGAACCGCCGATTGCTCCGCGTAGCGGGCAACTTCCGAGGCATGCCATTTTGCGGTGACCACGTCGCCACGCAGCCATGCCAACTCAACGGCAGCGAAATGTGGGATGGTACTGCACGATTGGCTCGAAACCGGCTTCTTCGGTCTGCATCAATCGGGCAAGCCAAATTTGGCTTCGTCAAACCGCCCAAGGGCAATTAACACACTTGCCCGAAGACAACGGACCCAGTGTGCCACGTCAAATCCCACCATTTGCCTGACGCTGCCCACGAGGGCGGTGCACGCATCCGGACCGCCTGCGGCATCAATGGCCGCGAGCGCAGCGTCGTTTGCCTCCAGCGCTTCCCGCTGCAAACCGGCTCGACTCCATGCCTGGCACAACAAGCCGTTAAGTAACAGATCGGTTTCAAGGCTGGCGCCCGGTTCGCTCAGTGCCAAAGCTTCACGCACGAGCCGAACATAGTCGTCCGCGGATCCCACGGCCGCCATAATTCGGCCATAGCCGCCCAGAAGTTTCGCCTCGTGCCCCCGGTCACCCACTTTGCGTGCATGGATCAAGGCTTCCTCGGCGTAAACCTTCGCCTCCTCGGCTGCCATCCCTTCGCGCCAGCCAAATTCAGCAATTGTCCATCCGCCACCGCCAGAAATTGATCGCGCATGTCCGATAGGGATGATTTAGCATCATCCGCCGCACCTTCTTCCAATCCTCCAGCGCCCGCGCCGAGTTGGTCCGGCCGATCCACCGCGCGGCGCGCTGCAAATGCATCGCCGCCTCGAGCATTTGCCCGGAGGCCTCGTAATGATGCGCCAGCAACCCGGCCGACTCGTCGCTCAGCCCCCAATCGAACCGCTTAATCGCATCCGCAACGGCCGCATGCAGCGGGGTCCGCCGCGAGGCGCAATTGCATCGCATAGCCGACCTCCTGGATCAGCGGATGGCGGAACGCAAAACCTGGCTCCGGCGTACGTCGTGCACGGCTGGATCAGCTCCGCGGCACACAGCTGATCCAACAGCGGTTGCAACGCCGGTTCGGCGACGCCCGCGACCGCGCGCACCACCTCCAACGGGAATTCCTTGCCGACAACCGCGCCGATTTGCAGCAGCTCCTTCTGCGGTTCGCTCAGCCGGTCGATACGGGCACCGACCACCGCCTCAACCGTTGCCGGCAGGGCCGGGTTATCCCAGCCGGACGCGCCCAACCTGTACCGCCCACGCCCGCCCACCAGCACGCCGCTCTGCGCCAACGACAGCACCAGTTCCTGGGCGAAAAACGGATTGCCGCCCGACTGGTTCGCCACATGGGCCACCGCCTGCTCGAGCGCCGGAGCATCCCCCACCAGATCGCGAACCACCTGGCGCATGTCGCCCGGCTCCAGTTCCGCCAACCGCACCTCGTGGTAACCGTCCTCCGCGGACCAGGGCGCCGACCAGGGCGGGCGGAATGTCACCACGACGACGGTTTTGGTACCGCGCACCGCTTCGATCAGGCGGTCCATGGCCTCCCGGCTGGCCTCATCCAGCCAATGCAGATCCTCAACGATAATAACGCTCGCCCGCCGCCCGCCGGCCTTGACCATGCGGCCGACAATCTCGCGCAACCGCGCCTGCCGCGTGCGGGGATCGAGCGACGGCAACGGCACATCCGGATCCGCAACATTCAGGAAGTCGGCCAGCAACGGCAGACCGTCCGCCAGCGACGGGTCGAGTTGCCACAGCCGCTCGGCAATTCGCTGCCGCGCCTCCGCCGGTTCCATTCCGGGAGCAACCCGCAAGGCGGCCCGCAGCATGTCCACCATCGGCAGCAACGGCGTGGCCTGACCGAGGACATGCGCCCGCGCCTCCAGCACCGGCACCTGCCGCCGCCGGCACCATTCGCCGAACTCGAAACAGAGCCGGCTTTTGCCGACCCCCGGCGGGCCGGCGATCCCGATCACGCTGGCACCATCCCGACCGGCGTCGTGCAAAGCCTGCTGCAGGACCCCAAGCTCGGCATCCCGCCCGTGCAGCCGGGTCAGACCGCCACTGCGAAAATGGTCGCTGTTGACCATCGGCTTCAGACCGGTCAGCCGATAAATCTCCACCGGCTCCGGAATGCCCCGCAGCGAGCGGACGCCGATCGAGGCAGCGTCGCAATACGGCTCGACCAGCGACCAGGTTTCCCGGCTGATGTAAATCGTACCTGCTTCCGCGCTCTGCTCGATCCGGCTGGCGAGGTGCACGGTCATACCCTGCGCCTCCTGCTCGACCGCCGAACCGGTATCGAGCGTGCCGGCGATCACCTCGCCGGAGTGCAGCCCGACGCGGATGTTCGTCGAATCTGGCAACGCCGCCACCGCCTCCTGCATGGCCAGCGCCGCCCGGCAGGCAAGCAGCGCGTGGCCTTCCCGAGCGAGGGGCACGCCGAATGCGGCTTTCAGGCCGTCGCCGAGGGTGCGGATAACCGTGCCATCGAACCGGCGCACAGCGCGCACCATGGCTCGGACCGAAGGCTCCAGCCGGTCACGCGCGGCTTCGGCGTCCAGGCCGACGATCAACTCGGTCGAGCCCACGATGTCGGCAAACAACACGGTGGCCTGTTTGCGTTCGGCGGCGTTCTCATTCAGACGCGAGCTGTCGGTTCTGGGCGCGCCACACCAACCGCAATAATGCGCTTCCGGTGGGCAGAAGTGCCCGCACGAACTGCAGGCGACCTGCAGCCTCGCGCCACAGGCGGCACAAAATCGAGCGCCCATCGTGTTCTCATGGGCACATTCCTGGCATCGCGCTGTGTCACTCGCTCGCGGCAAGCGACCTGAGTTCCAATTGATTCCCCTTGGAATTGGCCCCTGTGCTGGGACGATGCGCCATGGTGGAGACGATGGCAAGCAGCGCCGCACCATTGTTTCAACAGTAAGCAGAGATGTCGCCAATGCTTAACAGGCTAAACGCTCAATGTTCGATGACTGCCGCCATCAGTATTGATCAGCAACTTCGCCAGAGGAGGTCACTGCGGAGCTCTCAACGTCGCCGGTTCTGCGTTTGGCCGGGCGAGCCTGCGCCGCGGATGTCCGAAATTGTAGCCATCAAAGTACAAGCGCGGTACCCGCAAACGCTCGACAGTTTCATGACGGTGTCGCTGCAAATTTCAGGTTTCCGGACCGACGAATGGACCGACGCGACCGAGAGTTTACGCCGATTGCCGACGAATACGCAGGCTCCTCTCGCCGTCCGTCTCTGGCGCGTTTAGGCTCAAGGCACCCAAATCAGGATCCTCTGCCCATGCCCGACCCGACCCACGTTCTGCTCTGGACCGACGCCCCTGCGCCCTATGTCGACGCGATCGCCGCCGCCGGCCTCGCCGCGCGTCGCGTCGAAACGCTCGCCCGCAAGGACAAGCCGTCAGACGCCCAAATGGCGCGGACCGAGGCGATGCTCGCCTGGGGCGCGCCGCCCGGCCTGCTGCCGCACATGCCGAAGCTGCGCTGGGCGCAGGCGCTGACCGCCGGCGTGGAGGGCTGGCTCGCGCTGCCCGACCTGCCGCCGGGTCTGACGCTGACCTGCGCCCGCGGCACCCACCGCGAGTTCGATGCCGGAGAACATCCTCGGCGCGCTGTTCCATCTGACCAAGCCCTACGCCGCCTGCGGTCAGGACCAGAAACAACCGAAATGGACCCGCCGCGTCGCCACGCCGCTGACCGGCCAGACGCTCGGCATCCTGGGGCTGGGCGCCATCGGGCAGGAGGTGGCGCGGCTCGCCGCCGCGCTGGGCATGCGGGTGATCGGCACCAAGCGCGGTCCGCGCGCCGATGCCAGGGCGTCGCCGAGGTTTTGCCGCCGGAACGCACGACGACGGTGCTGGCGCAGTCCGATTTCGTCCTGCTGCTGCTGCCGGCGACGCCGGAGACCGAGAACTTCATCAACGCCGAGCGCCTGGCTCAGATGAAGCCCACCGCCTGGCTGCTGAATTTCGGCCGCGGCGCACCTGATCGACGATGCCGACCTGATCGCCGCGGTGAGGCGCGAAACGGATCGCCGGCGCGATGCTGGACGTGTTCCGCCAGGAGCCGTTGCCCGCCGAGCATCCGTTCTGGACCACCGAGGGCATCATCGTGCTGCCGCATATCGGCGGCGGGCACCCGCAGCGCGACAAGGTCGTCGCGCGGCTGTTCGTGGACAACTTGGGCCGTTTCCTGGATGGCAAACCGTTGCGCGAAACTGTTGATCGGGCTGTCGGGTATTAGCGGGCGACGCCCAAGCTCGCCACGGTCAACTCGTTATGGCCAGGTCTGCACCAGCCGTACTCGCCGCGCGCCACTTCAATACCGACCCGTAACTGAGCCGGTCCGCGATGATCTTTGACCATCATCCTGGGCAAGGCTCTCGGTCATGACACGACGTCTCGCTCGCCTGCGCCGGCATTTGCACTGGTGGACTGCTGCGTTGGTGATCATCGGCTTCGCCATCGCATGGCTGATGACCGCATGGCCGGTAAGTGTATTATTGGTGAAATTCCTGTTGTATCAGCTGCACAAAAGTCTCGGCCTGTGCGTCTTCGGGTTGGCCGTGCTGCGGCTGGTGCTGGCCTGCGAGCCGGCGACCGGCCATGCGGCATGCCAGCGGCACTGTATGGATTGCTGCTGATGGTCCGCTCTGGGCTATTTGACTGCCGCCGCTTCGCCCACCGCGGTACCAACGTTGTTCTTCCTGGTGTCTGAATGTGCCGCACGCGATCGCGCCGGACCAGGCGGTATTCGACCTGATCCGGCCGGTGACAAATGGCTCGCCATCGGCTTGGTCGGCCTCGCCGCGTGGCACGCGGTGCAAATGCGCTTCGGTGCCTCTGGTTCGACGCGCCGCCGCGTGGCACGGTCCAGGGATGCGCATCCACCTGCAAAACCCGGTTGACGATCAGCTGTTCGACTTCTCCGCGCCATGTGGGACGCCGCGGCGGCGCGGGCGCCCGACATCGGCGGTGGCCACATCGTCAGCATCGGCCGTACCACCGCCGATTTCACCTCGGCGATGACCGACGCCGAAGCGCTGATCTGCGATGTCAGCGTCATCAAGGCGCAATTTCCCTGCCCGGCGCCGCGGCTGAAACTGCTGTTCGTGACCAATGCCGGCCTCGACCGGCTCGCCCCATTCGACTGGCTGCCGCCGGGGGTCATCCTGCTGAACAATCGCGGCACCCACGCCGTGAAGTCGGGCGAGTTCGGGATCATGGCGGTGCTGATGCTCGCCAATCGCGTGCCGGAGATGGTGACCCATCAGCGCGCCGGAGACTGGCACAAACTCTGGGGCGCCGTCGCTCACCGGCGCAACCGATCACCATCGTCGGCCTGGGCACCTGGGGGCGCCGTCGCACGGCATGCCGCGGGTTCGGCATGACGGTGACCGGCGTCCGGGCGAACCCGGCGCCGCATCCGCATTGCGCCCGGGTGGTCGGGGCTGAGCGCTGGATGCCGTGCTGCGAGGACACGGTTTCTGGTGCTGGCCTGCCCGTTGACGGCCGCGACACGCGGCCTGATCGACCGGCGGCGGCTGGAATTGCTGCCCGACGGCGCCGGGATGGTGAATATCGGCCGCGGCGAACTGATCGATCAGGACGCGCTGTGCGACCGGCTCGACGCGGGCCATCTGTCCGGCGCGGTGCTGGACGTGTTCACCCGGAGCCGATCCCGCCCGGCCACCGGCTGTGGACACACGCCGAACCTGATCATCAGCCCGCACACCTCGGCCGATGATCCGGCGACTTACAACCCGATCAGCCTCGATCTGTTCCTGACAATTTGCGGGCGTGGCGAGATGGGGCCATTGCCGAACCGCTACGATATCGTGCGCGGCTACTAGAAGTCGGTCCGCGAACAATGCAATTTTGATCAGTGAGATACTGATAATGCGGCGCTTGGTTATCAGGCGGTACGATGTGGACCGGCCACCTGTGACACCGTTACCCAGCTTCGACACCATGCGATCCGTCCAGATCGAAGCTCCCGACCACCGCAGTTTGTCGGGTTCCCCGCCGGCGGTGTCTCTCCCTTGTTAGCCTTGATGGCACTGACGGGATTCTCTTGCTCCATACCAGACCTCTCGCATCCAGCTTCCTGCCTCCCTTCCCTCGGAGCGGTTCTGCTACCCGTCCCTTTCACCGGGTATCCTCGGCAGCGGTCCCATGTGACCCTAAATCCGGCGGTTGGCGTATTCCACCTCTTCGCGGGTCGTTCTCGGTTCAACGTGAAGTTGTGGTTCAGATGGCCCGAAGCATGCGAGGTGGGTCCAGTTGGCGGCCTTTCAGGTATTTGACCTGTGCCTCACTAAGTGTCCGTCCGGGAACATATTGAGTCTTTAGAATGGTTGGGCAAACGGGGTTGACCGGCTCGAAATGGTTTCTACTCGTCTGTACGTGACACCGTTCGCGAGGTGCCCGATGTGGACAGATGAGACCCGTCTTCGACACGACCGCCGTGGTC
>CAWAOY010000015.1:0-100116 GCA_963783755.1 uncultured archaeon | reverse complement strand
ACGCGGCCACGCAGGTCCCTCCCGTCTTCGACGGGAACACGATGATTTGGACGAGCTCGGTCTCCGAGGGGACCGACGTAGGGCGGGGCTTCGTCGCCGCGTACGACATCACGAACGGGCGACCTCCTGTGGAGGTGGTATGTCACGCCCGCCGGCGGGCGGCAACGCGAGCTGGGACGCAGACTCGTGCCCTCCCTCCTCGTGCCACGGGAACGTCGCTCCCGTGACCGGCGACTGGGGGACGATGAGCCTCAACGGCCCAGGCGCCAGCGGGCCGCTCGCGGGGGCGGGGCCGAGCTTCGGCGACCCCGTCGTGGACACCCGGCACGGGATAGTCTACGTCTCCACCTCCCAGCCGTCTCCCGGACTGGAACGGGACGTACAGGCCCGGGCCCGACCTCTACGCGGACTCGGTGATCGCGCTCAACGCGACGAACGGTCACATGCTCTGGTTCTACCAGACCACGCCCCACGACCTCTACGACTTCGACTGCGGGTGGAACACGGTGCTGGGCAACGTCACCGCGGGCGGGAGCACGCAGGAGGCGGTCTTCAAGGCGTGCAAGAACGGCTACCTCTACGCCCTCAACGCCCTCACGGGGACGCTCCTCTGGTACTTCGACCCGCCCACGGTGGCGAGGCACCTCACGGGGAACGCGAACTACGTGGTGACGGGCAACTACTCGGGCAGCCTCCCGTGGATAAACTACCCCTCGACGCAGCAGTTCGAGCAGTGCCCGGGGGAGAACGGGGCGATCGAGTCGGACATCGCCTTCGCCTACTCGATGATCTACGTCGCGACCATGAACTTCTGCACCTTCGGGCAGGTCGCGCCCGTGAACGTCGAAGGGGGGCAGGTCTGGGGGGTGACCGACCTCACGCCGGACTATCTGCAGGCCAACACCACGATCTACGCCGTCCACGCCTCGAACGGCAAGGTGGCTTGGAGCTACTCTCTCCCGACGATCCCCTACCGGGGCTGGCTCACGGCGAGCAACGGGCTGATATTCGCGGGGAGCCTCGACGGGAGCATCCACATCCTGGACGCGAAGACGGGGAAGCAGGTCGACGACCTCTACGTCGGGCCGTCGCTCTACGAGAGCCCGACGCTCGGGTCCGGGATCGACGGGCGGGTCTACCTCTATCAGCTGACCAGCGCCGCGTCGTACGGCGCGTTCTGGCGGCGGAGTCCCTGGCGACCTCATGGCGTACACGCTGCTGCCTCCTCGCTTCTCCCGTCCTGGGAGACCTACGTGCCCGCGGTGGCGGTCGGGCTCCTTGCCGCCGTCGTGGTGGTGCTGCTGGTCGAGAACAGGTCGCTGAGAAAGGCCGCGAAGCGCGGCTGACGCCCGCTCTAGCCGGAGAGCGAGTCCGCCAGAGGCCTGTCCTGGACGACGTAGGCGACGTAGATCGCGTCGTGCAGGCTCCAGTAGATGTCCGCCATCGACTCGGCCGCGTCGATCGCGCGCAGCTGCATCTCCCTCGTCTGGCAGTATCGGAGCACGATGCGAAGGGTCGTCTCGTTGGCTTCGTCGAGCTGCCCGAGCCTCGACATGAAGAACCGGTAGCCCTCCGGCTCTATCCACGGGTAGTGCCGCTTGAACGCCTCTATCCTCTTGATCAGCTCCCCCTTCGCGAAGTACTCGATGAGGGAGGCGGCGACCCCCTCGGTCCAGTCGGCCCTCCTCGCGAAGTTGACGTAGCCGTCCACCGCGAACCTGACTCCGGGAAGGCATCTTGCCCTCAGGATGTCGTCCCTCGCGACGCCCGCCGACTCCGCGAATCCGACCCAACCCTCGACGTCCCCGATGCTCCCGCCCAGACCCTCCCGCTTCAGGATCCTGCCGATCCAGAGCCGCCTCACGTCGGTCTCTGGGCAGTTGGAGAGGATTGCGGCGTCCTTGATCGGTATGTTCTTCTGGAGGTAGAACCTGTTGATGACCCACGCCCTGACCTGCTTCGGGGTGAGCTTTCCTTGGTAGAGCATGAGCATGAGCGGGTGCTTGTCCTGGTCCTTCTCCCTCAGCTTGTCTTCGAGGAGCTTGAGGAACTCGTCCCTGGTGAGAGGCCTCGCCTCCGCCTCCCGGCCTGCCCGGCCGGGGTGAGCTCCGGCCGGCCTCCTGCCCCCTCGGGGCGCGATGCCCTTCTCGACCCTTTCGGTCTCTTGCTCAGGACTTGAAGCTCCTCCTCTTCAAGGCGAAGACGCAGCCGGGCGTCACCGTCCTCCTGCCTCATCCTCTCAAGGCGCAGCGTCCCGCCGTCCCTCGCCCGGATCGCTCCCGTCAGCATCCCCTTCGTGAACGAGCAGACCAGACTTCCGTACTCCCTGTTCTCGAAGCACCCCGCGCAGACGAGCCTGGGCTCTTGCCCCTTCCTCAGTCGAGGCGGTGACCTCGGCGAACCCCTCGGAGGCCAGGTACTCCGCGAGCTCCTTCAAGCCCGCTCCTCAGGCCGGCGAACCTCAGAGCAGGACGAGATCAGGCCGTCCCCGACGCGACGGCCATAGTCCTCGAAGATGTGTTCGTCGAGGGAGTCGGACTCCGCGAGAAGCCTGAAGAGGTGGTAGAGGAATATCTCCATCTCGTCGGCTGGCTTCCGGCTTGGTCCCAAGCGCATGCTCATCAGGAGCCTCTCGAACCTCTCGTCGAGCTTGGTCAACGAGCCGGTCTGGTCTTCCTTCCGTCTCGCGAGCACCAGCGACCCCTGCTTAAGCGCGTAAGTCTTGCTGTAGACTCCTCCCCGGATGCTCTTGATGTCCGCGATCTCTATCATGTCCCTCCTGATGAGCGCCTTCGTGTGGTAGGAGATGGTCGCCTTGGACACCCCCAGAGCTCTCGCGATCTCAGTGGCGGTCCCGGGGCGCCTGGCAAGGTATGAGAGGACGCCGTCCCTGACCCAGCCCTTCGACGGGGACGCCCTATCGTCCGTGAGAAGCTGGTGGCTCAATCTTCCGGTTCAGATAATTCTAACTGGGCACCCTCTATAAAAGGCTGGGCGGAGGCCCTCAGGTGGACTTGCCGCGGCGTGTCACCGAGGAGAAGGGGGACGAAGGGGCGGCTCTGCGCATAGGCGAAGCGGGGGCGAAGGGAAAGGGCGTCTTCGCGGCGAGGCGCATCGAGCTCGGAGAGCTCGTCTGGGACTACGCCGGCGAGGAGAGGTGGATCAAGGAGATCCCGAAGAGGGTCTGGCGCTACTGCTTCCAGGTCGACTACGACAGGTACGTGGTGCCCGAGAAGGGGTCGGCTGGGTGGTTCATGAACCACTCGTGCCAGCCCAACTGCGTAATCATGGGGAGGACGAAGATAGTCGCGCTCCGCAGGATCGAGGCGGGCGAGGAGGTCACCTTCGACTACTCGACCAACGTCGGCTGGGACGGCTTCTCGATGAGGTGCAGGTGCGGCACGAAGGGGTGCAGGAAGGTCGTGAGGAGCTACGCGTTCTTGCCCGACGAAACTAAAGGGCACTATGGGGCTTGCGTGTCGGCCTTCCTCCTCCGCCCGCTTCCCTCCTCTGACAATGTGGGGTAGCCATACCCGCTCCGCCATGCGCAAACACCTCAGCTGGCGGTTGCCAGGCTGAACCCCTTCGCCAGGTATTGCCGAACCAGCAGGATCAGGGCGAAGGCGGGGACGAAGGCGAGGGTCCCCGCAGCGTTGATCGCGTCCCAGTCTGCCGACTGCAGTCCTCCGAACGCCTCTCCGACCCCCGACCACACTCCCAAGCTGACGGTCTTTGTTGTGGCCCCTGTGAGAAGGCTCGCCATCAGGAACTCGTTCCAGATTAGGACGAAGGCGAATACCAGCGTGGCGGCGATCCCCACCGCGACGGAGGGGAGGGCGACTCTCCAGAAGATCTGCGTCTCCGTCGCGCCAGAGGACTCGGCCGCCTCATATATGCTGCCCGGCACTTCCCTGAAGAAGCCGCTGAGCATCCAGACTACGACCGGGACGTCTATCACCAGATAGGCGAGACCCATCCCCAGATAGGTGTCGAACAGGCCGATCCTGATGTACGTGAGGTACAGGGGGAGGACGATCGCGAACGGAGAGACCGTGCGTAGCGCGAGGAGCAGGAACCCCATCGCGCCCATCCCCCTTAGCTTCGACCTGGCGAGCGCATATCCGGCGGGTATCCCCGCGGCCATGGCGATGGCGATGCTGAGGAGCGCGATTGTGGTCGAGTTCAGAACCAGCCTTGGGAAGTTCCCCCAGAGCAGGGCGTCGCGGAAGTTCGCCCATGACGGGAAGAACCCGCCGCTGTAATAGGGGACGCCAGACACGAAGGAGAAGCCCTTCCCTGACCATAGCGGCCCCAGGTCGATGCTGGCGCCCTCGAAGAACATGGTCAAGATGGGCCAGAACGAGAAGAGGCAGGCCAGCAGGAGCCCCAGGTAGACCGGTAGGCGACGGAGTACCCAGGGCCTGGGCTTTGCGTTCGAACGTCGAGTCAAGTCTTCCTCAACCCTCTCATGAGGCGGTAGAGCAGGGTGGTCGCAAGAAGGGTCACCACGAGGAGGACGAGGGCGGCTGCGGAGATGAGCGGTATCGGTATCACCCCGTTGGGTGGTTGGAGGAGGAGCTTGAACAGGTACAGGCTCAGCGTATCCGTAGGGGCGCCCGGGTAGAGGTAGTTGAGCCACCCGGCCCACGCGAAGGGGATCTCGAAGGCCCGCATCGCGTCAACGAAGCGGATGATTATCATGAAGTGCATGACTGGCGAGTTCAGGATTGCGGGGAGCCCCACGGTCCGGAACGTCCTCCACCTAGAGGCCCCGAATGCCTCTGAGGCCTCGTAGACTGGCCTGGGCACGGAGGCGAGGACGCTCAAGGCGACGAGCATCATCATCGGACCCCACTCCCACGAATCCGAGAGGACCATGATCGGGAGGAAGAGATGGTTGCTGGCCACGTTGAAGTACGGCTGCCCTAGGACGTAGTGCGAGAAGGTGTTGACGTCGTCCCAGAACCCGCTTGGGGCGAATGCGACGCCCGCGACGATCGGGGCTGCTGCGAGAGGCATCAAGAGGATGGCCTCGAAGAACCCCCGCCCTCTCCTCACGAGGGTCAGGAGGTAGGCGAAGAGCACGCCGAGGACTATCGAGAGGACGGTGCTCCCGCTCGAGAAGACGACGGACGTGGAGAGCGCGGCCCAGAAATCGGGCTGGGAGAAGAGCTGGGCGTAGTTGGTCAGGCCAACGAAGGCGCCCCCGATGCCGGTGTTGGTGACGCTCAGGTAGACGCTATAGGCCAATGGGTAGGCCTCGACGACGGCGAGTAAACCGATGAGGGGGACGACCAGGAAGTAGGCGTGCCTATCCAAAGGACTACGGGACTCCAGAGTGCCTTGGCGCAGTTAAAACCTCTTCTCGCCCGAAGCGAAGAGACCCGACGCCTTTCTCTCTCGCTGGCGGCCCCCTGGCGGTGCTTGCCCGGCAGGATCAGTCCCGCAGACCCTCCGGCGAGGAGTCAACGGATAGATTCTGTCTGGAACGGAGGCGAGAGTTGCTGAAAGCGACTTAAATGTCACTGGCTGGTCGCCAGCCCAAGAGCGGTCGGGCAGTGATAGCGCGATGAGAAGAGCGGAGAGCCGCAAGCGGTCCTCGACGGAGGTGCAGACAAGAGCTCTGGTCGGCATTGTTCTGGTCGGACTGGTGCTCGCAGCGACGGCCTCGAGAGCCTTGGGTCAGACCGGGACTGTCTCAGGCAGCACGCTCTACACCTTCGGTTCGGCGGTCTCAGAGAACGAGAGCAACTACACTTTGTACTACTCCATGCCGCAGGTCATCCATGCGGGAGTCAAGACGAACATGACGTTCTACATCTACGTCACGCTGCTCTCTGGATGGAAGATACAGAGCCAGACGCAGATTCTGCAGATAATCGTCAACACCGACACCAAGCAAGTGACGACTCAACAGGCCCAGAACAACGTCACGCTCTATCAGGGAGGAAGATGGGGACCTTTCAACATGACCCTGGACCTCAACGACTCGCAGGCCGGGCTCTCCGCAGGGCAGGTCGCCAATGCGACCGTCTTCGCGAACCTGGTGGTATACGAAGCGTATGACGACCCCAACGCTCCCTTCGTCCATGACTCCGGCATGACTTTGAAGCTCAATGCGGTGCAGATTGCGGCGACGCCTGAGGGCTCAGGATCGTCGACCGGCCGTTTGTTCGCGTCGCTGGCTGTCGGAGCGGCCGTCATCGCGGTCCTTGCGGGAGTCGGCGTGGCCACTCGAAGGAAGACGAGTGAACGGTGAGCCTGCTAGACCAGACAGAGGATGCGAGGGAAGCGGCAGAGGCGGGAATGGCCTTCCAGGCGGGCTAGCCGGCCTGGCTGTAGCCGCCCGCGATCACCATGCACGCCGAGGCAGGAGAAGAGCACTCGTGGGTGTAGGGGTCGCAGCTGTTGTCTCCAGCGCAGCCCGCGTCGAAGACGCAGTTGGTAACAGGTCTTCCAGGGTTCTTGCCCCGAGCCAACCCCGTTGCCGCAGGTCTCCTGCAGGAGAGCGCAAAGAGAAGGATCTGTGCCCTGAGGGCATGCAAACGACGGAGAGTTCGCCCCCTTGGCTGGGACACTATAGCTCGTCCCGTTGTATTCCACCGTGATGGAATGCCCGGACGAGACTTGGTTCGTCACGACCTGGCCGATCGCGGCCGGCGGGGTGCCGCCAGCACTTGCAGAGGCGGGAGGCAGGGTGTAGAAGTAGACCGCAAGGCCCCCGACGGCGATCGACCCTAGCGCGACCGCTAGGATAGTTACTTTGACAAGCGCTGCGCTTCTCTTCAAGTGGGGAAGCCTCGGTGATTTGTTCGGTGACCCGTATTATAACCTTGTTACGGGCGCGGGCGTTTTCTTGGGGGATGGTCACGCAGAGCGGACGCCGAATCGCCCCGCCGGACGCGGTTCCCAACCGGAAGCCTTCGGGCCCGCGAGGGAGACGCTAGCGCTCTTCGGAGGTCTTAAATCGGTCTCGGTCGGCAGAAGTTTTACGCCGCCGATGAATTTCTCTCTCTGGTCCTCACCATCTCTGGTGGGCACATGAATAGGCGCGACTTCCTCAAGGCCGGCGCGATTCTGGGGGCCGGCGCGGCAGCCGCGGCGGCGGCGTACGTGACGCTGGCCCCGACGCCAAGCAAAGGCGGCAACCTGGCGAGCACCGCATCGTCGAGTTCGAGCCTCAATTCAGGGCTAGAAAGCCGGCTGAACGACCCCTCCGTCCCAAGTGAGTACAAGGAGTTCCTAGCCTGGCTGCAGTCGGTCTCAGGACCTTACAAGGGGACGAAGGTCGAGGTGAATCTCCAGGACGAGCCTGACTATCGGGCGTTGCAGAACCTCGACGCCGACTTCTTCTCCGCGTCCGGCATAAACTCGCAGTACGACCTGGAGCCGTACATCATCAACCTTGAGAAGACCAGGCTTGCCGTCCAGACGGCGTCGCCCGCAATCGACATCATCGATTTCGACGCCATAGACATCCCCACGTTCGAGCAGAACCTGATCCCCCCGAAGGTCCTTGCTGACACGTATCCCGACATCACCTATCCAGGCTTGAACCTGGACGACTTCCTGCAGACGCCGATCGACCTGATTGCGACATACCCGCCCGTCCTCCCCGGGGTGCCGACGCCGCAGGGCGAGGTGTTCTGCCTGCCTTACAACACTCCCGTGATGATTCGGTTCTACCGGACGGACATATACAACGCGGTCCAGCTGCCCCAACCGGTGACCTGGGACGACTACTTCGACCAGGTGCAGAAGATCGGCTCCGGCACCAACGTCTACGGGTGCGTGAGCCAGGCCTCGACGACCACTCCCATCTATCACGAGTTTGCCAACCACCTGTACAGCTTCGGAGGTCAGTTCTGGGACATCAACGGAGAGAGCATCACCCCGACGATCAACTCGCCGGCGAACGTGGCGGCGCTGGAGAACTTCGCCAGGTTCTACCCCTACACCTTCCCCTCCTCCATCACGTTCACTTGGGACGACTGCGTCGCGACCATGGCGCACGGCCAAGCGGCAAACGCGATCACCTTCGAGGACACTTCGGCCATCATAAACGACCCTCTGAGGTCGATCGAGCAGAACAACATGGCGTATTCCGTCAACCCGGCCGGTCCCAGCGGGGCCTACTCGACGTACATCGGCGACGGGATAGGCGTGTCGAAGTACTCCAAGAACCCGGAGGCTGCATGGCTGTGGCTCCAGTGGGCGACGGCGACGGGCACGCAGATGATGCTCGTAGCCGACAATCTGACCAGGTACGTCCCCAGCAGGTCGTCGGCGGCGAACTCGTCCTTCGTCCAGGAGATACTGGCCACGCCGCTCTACGAGCCGGTGCGCCTTGCCCAGCAGATACTCGCTTCCGGGAAGATCGGGCACGTCCCGGCATTCAAGGGTTCCACGAACGCCGCCGGCACGATCGCGGCCCAAGTCTTCAAGGCTTACACGGGCGCCTCCACGGCTCAGGCCGCGCTGGACGCCGCCCAGGCCCAGCTCGAGGCCAACACCTACAGCTTCTAGTCTTGATTCGGCCGGGAGGCGGCTTTCGCATCAACAAGTATAGTAGACCGCTGAAGTCGTCCTTGGTTTCGGAGTTTCCCGAAAAAGATATGATTCGACCAGGCCGCGACAAGGGGGGTCGGGGATTCATGCGGCAGCTCGCGGAGGCTTGGTCCTGAGGATGTCGGGGACCCACGTGGCGGAGACGACCTCCAAGATCACTGGGTATGTGATCGGGGCGGTCAAGAGGGTCATCCCCGCGTCCGCTCAGCCCGGCGCCAACCGGCTCTTCGACAGGACGACGAACGCGGTCGAGAGCGTCCTGGGCTGGAGGGAGGAGCTGACTCCCCCCCTTAGGATCAGGATCCACATAGGGCCGTTCGCCGACCCGAGGCTCTACAGGCTGGCTGGCGACATGAACGTCGAGGCGTTCAAGGACATTGCGGGGCTCAAACCGAACGCCTCATTCCTTGACATCGCCTGCGGATGTGGGAGGGTAGCGCGCGCCCTCACGAAGTACTTGGACGCCAGCGCGACGTACGAAGGGTTCGACGCGGCGAAGAAGCCTGTGGAGTGGGCGCAGAGCGTGATCACCCCGAAGTTCCCGAACTTCCACTTCCGGACCGCCGACACCTTCAACAAGAGATACAACCCGCAGGGAAAGACGGGCGCATCAGAGGTCATCTTCCCCTACGAAGACAACACGTTCGACTTCGCGTTCGCAGGGTCGCTCTACACGCACATGGTCCCGGACGAGGTCGCCAACTTCGTCGCAGAGACGAAGCGCGTCCTGAAGCCCGGCGGGACCACCCTGGCCACCTACTGTCTCCTCAACGAAAGGACTCTGCCGATAGTCGACGAGGGGAAGAGCATGCCGCGCCTGATCTACAAGTACGGGGACTGCAGGATTAGGACCTCGAAGGACCCCGCCCACTTCATCGCGCACCCCGAGTCGTGGGTCAAGAACCTCTACGAGGAGGCGGGCCTCAAGATCGTCGAGCCCATCGCGAGGGGGACCTGGGCAGAGACCACCCCTGAGTCGACTGCTCTCGAGAAGTACCACCTTGGAGGAAGCCCGAGCCGAAGGGCGAGCCAAGACGCCGTGATCGCGGTAAAGGGATGACATGACCGCCACACGCCGCGAGACGAGTCCAGCCCCGGAGCATGGTCATCCAGAATGATGACCAAGCAGTTCGGAAAGACCGGAAGGGCCGTGACGGAGATCGGCATGGGGACCTACTATGACAAGCCCTGGATCAGGATTGCGAAGCACGGGATATCGATCGGGGCCTCGAGGAAGATCAAGTCGATCCGCGCCGGGTTGGAAGGAGGGGTAAACCTCATCGACACGGCGGAGGCATACTACTCCGAGCCGTTCGTCGCGAAGGCGATCAGCGGACGGAAGAGGGACGACCTCTTCATCGCGACGAAGGTCTGGCTCGACCACCTCCATCACGACGACCTGATAGCCGCCCTCGAGAGGAGCCTCAGAGCCCTGAAGGTAACTTACGTGGACCTCTACCAGATCCACTTCCCGAACACGAGCGTCCCGATCAGGGAGACCATGGGAGCGATGGAAGAGATGATGGAGAAGGGGAAGATACGCGCGATAGGAGTGAGCAACTTCTCCCTCGACCAGATTATGGAGGCGAACTCCGTGCTGACAAGGTCGGAGATAGCTGCGAGCCAGATAAACTACAGCCTCATCCACAGGAAGGTCGAGAAGGACATCGTCCCATACTGCCAGAAGAACGGCATCGCAGTGCTGGCCTACTACCCACTTGGTCACGGGCTCCTCGCGAAGCCAGACTCTAGGATGGAGGCGGTCTGTCGCAGAAACTCCAAGACGCCGGCCCAGGTAGCCCTCAACTGGCTGGTCTCAAAGCCGGGTGTCTTTGCGATCCCCCGAGCCTCGCGAGCCAAGCACGTAGTCGAAGACTTGGGCGGAAGCGGCTGGAGGCTGAGCGAGAGCGATGTGGCTGAGCTCGAGAAGGAGTTTCCTCTCGAAATGCCGCCTTCCTAGCAGCCGAACCCGCGAATCCACACTCGCGAAGACCGCCGGCGGAAGGCAGCGACAGACCGACCCAACCCAAGAGAGAGGGTCGTAGAGTGCGGGACCCTCGGTTCGCTATCCGCCCGGCTTCCGGTTGCGACCGCGGATCGCCACGTTGGCCACAGTCACTATTATGGCGAACGTCACGGCGGCATAGGAGATGTAGTTGAGCGGCAGGTTGCTCGCTACCGCCACAGCTGTGGTCGACACCGTCGTGGTGCCCGCTCCCACGCCCGTCCCAACCGTGAACGCCATCAACGCTCCCGGCTGGGTCTGCGATCCTCCCACGCTGCCAGCGGACGCCCAACGGCCGCCGCCTAGTATCTGCAGCATCACCCACTGCCCGTTCGCCGCTTGCCCGATGGTCGGGTCGGAGAACATCGGCGAACCGTCGTAGAGCTTGCTGATCGTGCTTCCGTCCTTGGTGTTCAGGAAGAAAATGGTGCCGTTTCCTGTGGGGATGATGAGCATCCCGTTGGTCACGGTCATGCCTCCCCTGAACACGAAGTTGTTGAAGAACCGGGTCCAGACCGGCTTGCCAGTGTTGGCGTTTAATGCTATGATAGTCGTGTTGGTCGGCCAGTTGAGGGTCCTCACGGTGTCGGCGTACTGGGTGCTGTTGTCCATCTTGTACACGATTGGAGCGCCGTTGAACCAGGCGCCATACAGGTTCTGCCCGTCGTAGGCGACGTCGCTCTCGAGCGCGCCTCCCAGCCCCGGCGACTGAATCCAGGTCGCGTTGGGATAGTCAGGCCACGGCGTCATCATCTGCGTGGCATTCGTCGGGTCATAGGGCAACGAGCCAGTCGCGTACTTCACTACCGATGCGGGGGGGACGTAGACCCAGTTCGCCTTCCCGGTCGCTGCGTTCAGGGAGAAGAGAATCCCCTCCTTGTCCCCCTTGAAGATTGCCTGGGTTCCGTTGGTGGTCCCGATGACACTGTTCCAAGAGGCGTCCTGGTCGTTCAGGCCGTGCGGGAGCAGCTGGTACCACCACACGATCTTGCCGGTATGCAAATCCACGGCCATCTCGGCCGAGGAGTAGAGGTTGAGACCCGGCCTCTCGTTCTGGTTGGCGGGGCACGTAGGGCCGTAACAGTACTCGAATGGGCCGGCCTCACCAGTGCCGAAATACATGATTCCGGTCTTGTTGTCGATTGCGTACTGTCCCCAAGAGGTTGAGACCCCTGACGCGGCGGCCTTCGGGACTCCCCAGTCACCACCTCCTTCGGTCTTCACGCTGTTCGGGATGCTGGTGCACGGTATTCCTGTGGTTCCGTTCTTCTGGTAGGCCGCATAGTCGAAGACCCATCCCACGCTACAGGCCTCGTTGTCCCAGTTGGCGTCGCCCGTGCTCGGCGGCTGGAGGAAGAGCTGCCACAGAGGTCCCTGCCCGGCCTTCTCGGGGGAGCAGGTCGAGTATAGCGTCCCGCCTGGAGAATAGGTCCCGCTTCCCGCTGCACAAGCCCCATCGAACCCGGCAGCCCCGGCAGCCAGGACCGAGGTCGCATTATAGGCGACCAAGAAAGTTCTGCCGCCCATGTCGGTATAACCGCCCATTACGTAAACGAGCATCCCGTCGTAGTACTCGGGAGGGTCGGAGGTGTAGGTGGCTGGATACGCCCCACCCCCGTTGCCTGGCACGTTCACGCATATGTTGGTTATGTGGTAGACAATGTCACCCGTGGACGCATCGAAGCCCCAGACTTCGCAGTCGAAGCCTGTGACGCTTATGATCCCTTGAGTGGTCCCCTTGTAGTTCATCGACAGATAGGTGACTCCGTGCTTGTGCTGGACCGGTGATGGCGCAGTTCTGGGCCGGATTCACGGCGGTGCTGCACCAGAATGTGTCGTTGAAGCCGCATTTCCCAGGGGCGCAGGGCTGGAGGTTACCGGCTCCGACCTGCGTCTCAATCAGCGGGACTGTCTTTATCGCCGTTTGGAAGCTCCCAGTTATCGCCTTGGTCCACACCTGGACCCCGTTCTCCGCATTCAGGGCATAGAGGACGCCCTGGTTAGTGACAAAGTACGCGATTCCCTGCACGATGAGGGGAGGCGAGTCCGCTCCTGGCTCGACCGCCCACGTCGCGCAATTGGGATAGCAGTTGGGTTGGTTGACCTGCGCCCATGTGGGATCGGTAGAAGGCATCGGGACAGTCCAGTTCATCACGAGACTGCCCACGTTGCTGGGACTGAAAGCGGTTTGCGGCGAATCGTTCGTCCCGTTCATGTTGTAGTTGATGTTTACCCAGTTCGCCCCCGAGTCGGACGAGGCGGCCGCGTTTGCAGGACTCGGAAGCGAGAAGATTCCGAGGACGCCTGACACCACCAAGAAGCGAAAGCATCAATACCGCGATTGCGCGATAACGAACCATCGCTTCTTTCGTGGGATTTTTCGACATTATATAGTTTCTTGCGAGCGCAATTCGCCATTGTCTCTTGAGCGGCCCACGTCGTCCTTGGAAAATCTCAGCGAGATTACCCACGGGTCCGGGAGACCACCGCCAGGGGTCAGCTCTCGGCCTGGGGCCTGATTCCTGTACTTTATCACGCCGAACGCGAGCAGACCGAAGAGGAACGCGTAGATGGACGCCGCCACATATGGCCCCGCGTTCCACTCGAAGCTCTTCTCAGACACCAAGTTCGGGCTTTGCCCTTCCTTCATTGCGGTCCACTGCGGGAAAGTCGTTGCCGACACTGGGAATTGCTCGTTGAACGTCACGTAGTTCCAGGTCTCCTTTACGATCTGCCACTGTCCCCCGATGTAGTTCCACTGCTGAGTCGCGGCTATCGTGATGCTCAGCGCCCCGACGACGCTGCTGTTCCCGGCCTGGTCGAGCGTGAACGTCACGTTGGCGTTGTATGGGTTCACGTCCTTCTCGTTGTAGTTGGCTATGCTCGCGGTCAGGGAGGTCGTCTTGCCGATCGAGGAGCCCAAGAGGATTCGGACGTTTCCGACGCCGTTGTAGGTCCCAGTGAGGCCTGGCGCGGTACCCGTCCAAGTGACCGTGGTGTCTTGGGCATAGAAGTTGCCAACACCTGTCACGTCACGGGAGTTGAAGTCCGCAATCCATTGCGTGACGGCGGATTTGACCGTAGTCGCAGGTGCGGCACAGCCTGAACAGGAATATGCGGTAGTAGCGGTCGTAGTAGTAGTCGGGGTAGACGAGGTGGAGGCCTTTGGTAGGAAGACGAGCTCGACCGCGATTCCGATGGCCACGAAGACCACGACCGCTACCGCGAGGCCGAAATCGCCAGCCTCCCGCTGGGAGTCCTGACTGAGCGCGAAAAGTTCGTCATGGTTGCCCGACTTCCGTTAAGCATCGTTGGAGGGGCGATATTAACCCTTGGTCTCTCGCGTTGAGATTTGCCATGATTATGCGCTCGAAGACTTTGCGTTGATGTAGTTGAGTATCCCCAGGAAGATGCCGAGCAGCGCCACCACGATGAAAGCGGCCTCGATTACCACGGGCATGTCGTTGAAGACCGAAGTGGTGTCGTTCGAGAGAGGGCGGGAAGATGTCGAGCGATATCGCCTCCGCAGCGACCGCCGCGCCTCCCCCTGTGGCGACTACGCCTCCTCCGACGTATCCGACAGCCGCCATGCAAGCCGTCGCGCCCAAGGACTCCGACCTCGAACGCTATCACGTGCACTCTGGAGAAGAAGGCGTTCACCTCCGTCTTGCCCCGCAGGGTGTCGCCCAGATAGAAGAGGCCGGCCCATCCGAAGGAGCCGAGGACGCCGACTATCAGCCACGTGAAGTATCCTATGAAGAGCCAAGTTCCGGGCCAGCTCGTGACCATGTTGTCATGGCACCCGAACTGACCGGGCGAGACGGAGACGCAGAGGAATGGGTCAAGGATGACCGCCGAGAATATCACGGAGAGGACCACGTTGAAAGTCCCCAGAGCCAAGAACCTCTTGGCCAAGTCGACAGTTTTGGTCGTTCGAGAGAACAGATTCATCGTTCAGGCACCCCGTCCAAAGCCGTTCAAAGGAAGCTTTCGTTCCAATTGCTTGGAGCGATGCTTCCCATGTCAAATTATTAAAGCATTACCTAAATTCGTAGGCGCGATCGGGCCCGGCGACTTGGAGGTCGAAAACCCGCCTTCGCGAAGAAGCCGACTCCCTGCTCAGGTCGTCTTGACACCCGTTTCGCTCAATCGAGCGAGTATGCCGTTAAATACGCCCGCTCTTCGGCGAAAGATGTGGCTTCGATAGGCTTGGACAAGCTCGTCAGGTATTTCGTCTACCTGACGATATTCAACGTCTTCGCAGCTATCGCGTTCACGACCCCGGTCATCATCCCCCAGCTAGCCTTCCCCCTGAAGCTGACCGTCTGGCCGGGGACGTGGATGTTCATCGCGTACTTCGTCTTCCTCATCGTGGGCGTGCTCGGAACGCTAGGGTGGGCGGTCTTGCTGGACCTGATAAGGCGAATCACCGGCGTCCGAGTCCTGCGACAAGTTCCTCGCCATCACAAGCATAGTCCTCATCGAGGTCCCGGTCTATACGCAGACGAGCCTCATGTTCACCGCTGGCTACATCGGCGGGACCTACGCGTTCGCGACACAGGTCGGGTCGTCCTTGATTACATACATCATAGGCCCCCTCGTGATCCCAATCGGGGTATCCATCTTCATCTATTGCATCGGGACCCTGCTAGGCCTGATGAACGTCATCTTCATCTTCACGCGACAGGACTAGGTCTCCCGCAGCGGCCGTGTCCTTTCCCCCGGCAGAATCCTAAAAAAGGCCAGGGCGAAATTCGTTGAGCGTGCCTTCGTCATCGTTGCTGCGAAACCCGACCCTATATTGGGCAGTCGCGGTCGTGACGTTGCTGTCTGGAGCGAGCTTCGTCTACGTCTCTATCAAGGCGCCCTTCTTTTGGGGAGTTGTTTACCTCCCAGGCGTCGTCTTGCTAAGCGTCTGGGCGCTGAGCACCATCGCCGGTGTTTGGGCCTTCCTTGCGAGACGCCGGCGAGAGCGATGAGGCACAACTAAGGCGAGACTTCCGGACACCTCCGCGGCTCGGAAGACAGAGGGAAGTATAGCCGAGGTGATGAGATATGTGGCCTAGAACCCGTCGGGAATTTCTCCGTTGAAGAAAGCAGGTTTAGCCAGTGACTATGACTTGGCCGGTCATTGCCGTGCCTTGCTGCGCGCTCTCGTAACTCACCGTTCCGGCAGCTGTAAACGTGTGGCCGTAGATGGCATATTGCCCTAGAGTCCCGGTACCTGAGGAGAAGGAGTGGTCAGCGGCGGAGACGTCGTGCATGTCAGGGCCCAGGTCGGGGCTCACCGAGGGGTCGAGGTTGAGCCAGTACACCTTGGTTCCTGTCGTCACTGAAAGGCTGGACGGCTTGAACGAATTACCCTGGATCAAGACCAGGGCCTGGACGCTCATGATTGAGAACGGCTGAGTGAAAACGCTCGAGCCAGCCTTCGCTTGCACGTTCATCGTTGAGTTCAAGACCGCAGCCCCGCTGGCCGCGGTCAGGGTCATCGTGACCGAGCTTGAAAGTCCGGATGGGAAAGACACGGAGCTGGGTTGGAAGGTGGCAGTGACGCCGCTCGGGAGGGCCGACGCTCCGAGGGTGTAGTTGCCCGAGATGTTCCCTAGCGACGAGAAGGCCACAGAGACGCTCTCGGCCTGGCCAGGGGCGACGATGAGGGGCTGGGCGACCTTGAACGTCAGCGTCCCCGTCGAACCCGCGGTGCTGGAGCTGCCGGTGGCGCTGGTAGCGCTCGACGTCGATACGAGCGACGACGTGGTAGAGGAAGAAGACACCATCGGTATCTCGATGTAGAAAGCGGCCGCGATGATAACGACGACTACGAGAAGAGCTATCGACGCGCTGACACCCCGCCGTGGCTGATTCAAACAGAAGCACCCCCGCCTTCGAGAATTTATCTCTTTCCCGAATGGCTCGGGTTCTGAAGGCAGCGGTTCATTCAGCGTGGGCGTGTGCCATCCCATGTTCCAGGAGCTTGCCGTGGCCGGACGGTCAGACCCAGTCGTAGCGCATCCGCCTAGTCCGCGCTGGGGATTCCGGCGCTTCATCCGCCTGCGACGGCTTTCGCTTCTTCCGAATATGCCCACCGGAAGTTCCAGAACCCCAGGATCGTCACGACGAGGAAGATCACGAGGACGCCGATGACATACCCCAGGTTGTACTCTTCGAGCCCGGGAATCCCCGGCTGAATGTTGGGACCTATGCTGAGGAAGAAGTTCGAGACCGAAGGGAACCCGTGGGTCAGCGCAATCAGAAGGACTCCTAGGGAGACCATCAATAGACCGGTGGCGTTCGCGTCTCTCACGTCGGCCCTTCCGCCACCTAGCGCTGGTGCGCGCGCGCTCGTTCCACTTCCGACCCACCAGGCTGAGGAGCAACAACGCGACGGCGCCTCCCAGCAGTCCATCTCCGACCGCGCTCCCGAGTATGCGAAGCGCTAGGTCCGATAGTATGAAGGAGATCGGATACAGATAGATGCCGTGCGTGAACCAGACGATTGGATACCAGAACATCGCGCACGCGATTCCCGCTAGGCAGACCGTCGGAAGGTCATACCTCTTGTAGCGGAAGGACGCGAAAACCAGGTCAGCGCCGAGGCCGGGGACCCCATAGAGGAGGTGCGGGTCGTGCGTCCCGTTGACGAAGACTTGGCAGATGCCGTTGATCGTCAGCGCGATCGTCCCGGCGGCTGGCTTTCTCACCAGACAGGCCGCGACGACCGCCCCGTACTCTAGCCAGGTCTCAAGGACGTCCCCGAACACTGGACCCCCGGTCTTGAACGCCAGGTAGTCGTTGAGAAGCACGAGAACGTGAGTGCGGGCGACCGTGGCAAATTCCACAGTCTCGACCTTGTCGTTCAAAAGCCCGGTGACGAGCCCTACGGCGACGATTACCGCGAGCTCCTTTTTGGAGAAGAATAGGATGTTACCCAACTATCTGCACTCGCCTCTGGCACGCGGCGGACTGAAGCGGTCTGGCGCAAGCAACCCATCAATAATGTTGGCCTTCAAGCAATCCATTCCCGGGACTTGCTTAATCATCTCCGCATCCGTCTGGCCGCCCCCGTTCGAGCCCAAACTCTCGTCGCTCTTCTATGGCGGGTTCGGCAGGTGTCGGGCATGCGGGTTAGCTTATGCGCCTCGAATATAACGTCAACGATTATTGAACGGACGAATGAGCAAATGGTGCTGTCTACCCTCCGTTCGGATTTGTTGAGCACTACGGAGTTCGGCCGTTCTCACAGACTTGCAACGGGTAGCTTCTTGGGCCGAATCGCTAGGCGTGTGAGCCTCACCGCCAAGTAGAGGCCGAACACAATCGCCGTTATGAAGAAGCTGACCGGATAAGGCGTATAGAACGCAACGAAAAGCCCAACCCACGTTGCCATCAGAGCTATGCCTGTTGAAATTATTATCGCCGTCTGCGGCCGTCTAGACAGATATTGTGCCGTCGCCGCTGGGGTGACCATCAGCGAGAAGATGAGGAGAACGCCGGTCACCTGCACGGCGAAGGACACAGCGACGGCGACGATAAGCATGAAGAACGTTCCGAGGAAGAGCATTGGCATCCCCTTTGCCTCCGCAACGTCTTCGTCCAGCGACGCGAAGAGAAGCGGCCGGTAGACTAATCCGATTCCCGCCAAAATTGCGACGCAGGCGCCGACCGTCAGAAGGACCTGGTCGCGGCTTACCCCCAATATCTCTCCGAACAGGATGGAGTAGGCTTCGGTCGCGTAGCCAGTGTATAGGCTTATGAAAAGCAAGCCCATCCCCAGCGAGAACGCGAGGACTATGCCAATTTGAGTGTCGCGGTTCGTCGCGCGGCGACCTAGGGCCGCTATCGCCAGGCCGCCGGTGATCGAACCGCCGAGAAGACCTGCGATAGGGGCGACATTCACAAGCACCGCCGCCGCCGCTCCGGCGAACCCGATCTCGGAGAAGGCGTGCGCTGTAAAAGCGGAGCGGCGCAGTACAACGAAGTAACCCGTGATTCCAGCGACGATTGCGACCAAGGTCCCCGCCTCAAAGGCGTTCACCATGAACTGGTAATGCAGCATCTGCTGCAGGTCAGTCAAGGGATTGACGCTGAAGGTCATTGAATCGCACCGTGGTGCTCCTCGACGCCTATGATTGCGACGTTGCCATGTGGGTCGCGCAAGACCTCGACCTGGACCCCATATAGAGCCGTGAGGCTTTCAGAGGTCAGGACTTGGCTGGGCTTCCCCGTCGCAACCCTGCCGTTCGCGATATACACAACCTCATCAAGATGCGGCAGGAGCGGGTTGATGTTGTGAGCTATCAGCAGCGCCGTCACCCCTCGCGTGCGGACGACGTCGTTGACGAGGTGCAACAGGTCAGTCTCACGCCTCAAATCAAGGTTCGAGAGCGGTTCGTCGAGCAGCAGAATGTCTGGGTTGCTCACCAACGCCTCCGCAAGAAATATCCTCTGCAGCTCCCCTCCCGAGAGCACTCCGAGGGGGCGGTGTGCCAGCTCTACAGCCCCGACAGATTCCAGCGCGGCCCAAGCCGCATCGCGGTCTTTCCGGGAGAACGGATTGAAGCCCCACTTCTTTCCTGAGAGCCCCAGCCGCACCAATTCGAGGGATTCGATGTTCGTTTCGCTGTCGATTATATGGCGCTGCGGCACGTACCCAATCTGTGGGTTGCCGCGCTTGGGCTGTTCGCCGAAGATCTTAATGGTCCCGCTTATGGGCTGCTGCAGGCCGAGGAGCAGACGAAAGAGGGTTGTCTTCCCTGCCCCGTTGGGGCCGATGATCGCCACGAATTCCCCGCGGCCAAAGGCGAAGTTGGCACCCTGCCAGACTGTCTTGTCCCGGTAGCCGGCTGTGAGGTTTTCAGCCGTTATGAGGTTGGACTGCACTCCAACCTCGACGGTTCTGGAGCCTGTTATATTCATTGGGTCATTGACCTAGTGAGGCGGCATTGAGCGCGTTCTGAAGTGAGGCTACTTCATTACTCATCCAGCTCTGGAAGCTCAGGTCGGGCGGCTGAATGGTCTCGGTCACGCCGATGACTGGAATCTGATTCGTTCCGGCCAGCGCTTTGATGTTTTGCGTGATTGGCGTCACCGTCTGCTCATTGTAGACCAGTACGTGCACAGTGCTGTTTCCGCCTTGCATAAGCTGTTGGAAGGTGGCCACATCCTGTGCAGGGGGGTCGTTTCCTTCGGCAACGGCACTCATGAATCCAACAGGAGAGACGACGTTGAGGCCAGTAGCATTTGCCATATACACGAAGATGTCCTCCGTAGCTGCCACTGGCACGCCCGAGAAGTCATGCTTGATGGCGACCTCTCGGCTCATGTAACTCGTCCAGAGAGAGGAGTTCAGAGTGGCGTACTGCTGGTGGAAGTACGTAGTGTCGGTCGGATCGATGGCGACAAGATCATTGTATATGGCGTGCACGGTATCGTTTACGTAGTAGGGACTGTACCAGAAGTGAGGGTTGAGGTCGCTTTGCCCTGCGAGCCCGATAGTGTTTTGCACGTTCAAGACAGTCTGGCCCGGAGTATTGCTCGAGGCAATTAGCGCTAGTGCCCATGTGTCGTAGTCGGCTCCATTGACGATTACAAACTTTGCGTCCGTTATTGCTATGGCATTGGCGGGATTGCTCTGGTATTCGTGCGGATCTGTGTTGGGGTCCGAAACTATGCTCGTCACGTTGCCATGTATCCCAGCAAGCTGCGATGCTAAGCTCCCCCAGAAGTTTTCGGCGGCGACGATGTTGATCACCGTGTTTGAACCCGTACTCGTGCCATTGCCGGATGAAGAGCTCGACGTAGAAGTAGTTGAACCTCTTGTGAGATATACGCCTGCTGCCACTCCGACGACCAGGAGGATTACGATCACTGCCGCGGGGACTATGTATTTGTTGCTTGCCTTACCAGTGCTACCAGACATGGCATAGGCTTCGGTCGTCGGGTTAATAAATATTCGTCTAAATGTAATATCTTGCGCAACCTTGTGGGGGTCACAGCGCATAAGTCTTATGCATCGCATCGGTAAGTCATAGTAATTTCGTCAAGAGACGACATGAACTGCTTGAAGGAATTCTGGCTATGCGAAATTGCACTCGCACTCTTGCGAGAGACCATCGTCAGGCCCACGGGATGACCAGCCAGAACACTTCTAGATAGGTATCAGCTTCGTGCTCTTCATCTTGTCTTCGGCCTGGAAGGACTTGGTCATGGCGTTGATCTTCTTGGAGTCCCCCTGAAGCACGAAGAGCTCGATGCACATGGACGTCTTCGTCTTGTTGTGGACGTGGGTCGTGATGATGTCCTCGTATTGGTGCTTGAGCTTTGTCACAGGCGCCTCCTGCTCCTCGTCGTGCGTGACCATGAGCAACCCGTTCATGTCCCCGACGGCGAGCGCCCTCTCCCTCGAGTCCTCGAGCATCATTCGTATGGCCGCGCGCACCAGCTCAGACCGTCCCGTGAAACCCGAGTCCTTCTGCACCTCGTCCATCTCTTTTAGCATGCTCTCCGGAAACGACAGGCTGACCACGGTCAAGAAGAATCTGAATTGTCGAATTGAAAGTGATATTTAACTTATGTTCTCGTTAATAAGCAAGGCTTCAACGCGACGACACATCGCGAGTCTGGCCGTAGAAGGGATTTGAGCGGGCCCGGTGGGATTTGAATTCGTGGGCGCTTTGCGCCTCCCACGACATGCTGGTTACTCCCAAGAGCTAGCTAAGAGCCAGCCGCTTCTCGACCTGGCTGAGCCACGGGCCCGCGAGCATGCCGGCCCAGACGTCGGATATTTAGGCTTTCCAGTTCGAGCGCCGAGTATTATTAAGCACGACAGGGCGGTCGCGAGCCGCAGTGAAGAAATCTTGGGAGAGCTGGTCTTCGTCGGTCTGGGGCTTGGGAGACAGAGGGATAAGCCTGGCCGGGCGTCGATGCGATCAAGGCCTCGGACACTGACATACCTCGAGCGATACACCTCGCCCGCCGTCTCCGACGCTGGTCAGCGGACCTCGAGGCCGCCACGGGGAAGACCGTCTCGGTCGTCGGGAGGGAGTTCGTGGAGGACGGGAAGGAGATCCTCGAGAAGGCGAGCGCGTCGAAGGTGGTGCTGGCCGTCCAGGGCGACCCGATGATAGCGACGACCCACAACGACCTGCGGGTGCAGGGCGGCCTCGCGCGGGATACGCACCAGCGTGATCCACGGCGCCACCATCCCGGCGGCGGCGGCGAGCGAGAGCGGGCTCCACTACTACAAGTTCGGGGGGACCATCACGTTCACCCGGAGAGCGCGTCGCACCACCAGGACGTCTACCAGCGCATCCACCGCAACCTGCTCGAGGGCCAGCACACGCTCCTTCTGCTCGAGTACGACGTGGAGAAGGAGCGAGGGCGTCGAGCCCGGCTTCGTCTTCGAGAGGCTCCTCGACGCGGAGAAGAACTTCAAGCGCGGGGTCCTCTCGGAGGAGACGCTCGCGGTCGTGCTGGGGAGGGTGGGGATGAAGGACGAGGCGGTCGTCGGCGGGCCCGATGGGGGCGCTCCGAGAGCGGTCGTTCGGGCCTCCGCCCCACTGCGTCATCGTCCCAGGGAGGCTGCACTTCACCGAGGAGGAGGCGCTCGCGGCCGATCCTGAGGCTCGACAAGAAGGACATCGTCGACAACTCCGCGGGGGTGAAGCGCACCGCGCAGGTCCTCATCCCTCGCTACGTTGAAAAGGCGAAGAGGGCGCTCGAGCGAGGCGAGGGAGAGCTTGAACGGGAAGCACAAGGACCTGCTCGAGAACGCCGAGCTCTACCTCAAGGACTCGGAGAACTTCCTGGCCAACGACCAGGACGAGCTCGCGATGCTGAGCGTGGGATACGCCGAGGGGCTCATCGACGCGCTCTCTTTCACTGGCGAGGTGAAGCTGAGCTGGTGACCCCGCACAAGGCAGGGAGCGGGCGCCACCTCGCGACCCTGGACCTCCTGAGGGCGGTGTACGTCGCCAGCCTGCGGGACGGGAGGGCGCGGCCAGGGTCGATCAGCAAGGCGCTGGGCGAGCCGGCCTCCTCGGTGCGCTCCGCGCTCAGAGACGCGTCCGCGAAGAGGCTGGTCAGGGTGACGAAGGGGTCGCGCCGAGCTCACCCCGGCCGGCAGGCGCCTGCTGAAGGTCGTGATGCTGGGCGGCGCGTTCGAGATAATCCATCCTGGCCACGTCCTCGCCCTCTCGGAGGCGAAGGGGCTCGGGAACACGCTGGTGGTCGTGGTCGCGACGGACGAGAGCGTCGAGAGGAACAAGGGGAGGCCCCCGCGACCAACCAGGCCTTGAGGGTGGCGCTCGTCTCTTCGCTCAGGCAGGTCGACCTCGCGCTCCCGGGGAACAAGGGGAGCATCTACGACATACTCGTCAAGATAAGGCCCGACGTCGTGGCGCTCGGGTACGACCAGCGGCACAAGCGGCGAGGAGATCGTCCGAGAGGCGGCGAAGAGGGGCGTCACGATATCGACGGCGAGGCTCGGGTCGCCCATCCCCGACGTCAAGACCTCGAAGATCCTGATGTCGCTCTGAGCGCCTTCAGGCTGACGGAGACGCTCACTTCTAGGAGGTCGCCGTTCTTTAGGCCCAGGGCGCCTCGCAGGAAATGGGGAGAGATTATCTCGAGGACGCTGTCGTCGTAGTGGGTGCGGTCGATCACGAGGACGGCGCCGGGCAGCTCCTTCTTGCCCACCTTGGCCCGGTAGCACCTCGCGCCGCCGTAGGTCCTGCCGTCGCGCTGGAACCCCTCGATCCGCAGGCCGTCGAACCCCCTCAGCTCCCTCTTCTGCTCGATCTGGATAGCGCTCTCCAGCTTCACGTTGAGCGTGCCTGGGTAGGGGTCGAACCCCAGGGCCTTTGCGAACTGCGTCCTGTAGCCCTCGAGCCCGATGTAGTACGCGCCCTCTCCCAGCCCTTGGAAGACCTTTCCGACGAAGGCCATCTCCTCCTTCGGCTTGCCGTCCAGGGCGACCTTGAGGCTCGAGTAGTAGGTGCGGACGATGTCCTGCCCAGCGCTCGGTCAGCTTCACCGTGAACTTCGGCCCCGACCGCCTCCTCTCGACGTAGCCGAGCGACTCCAGCTGCTGCAGGTGCTTGGAGGCGGACTGCTGGCTCTGGCCGAGCTTCTCGGCGAGCTCCTCGGTCGAGAGCGGGACGAACCCGACGTGGGCCTTGAGCTTGGCCAGCTCCACGAGCGTAGGGATGAGGACGGGCTTGATCTTCTCCAATTCTCTCTCTTCCACTGCGGCTGAAGCGGCGAACCCCTGCGGCCGGGATATAAGTCCGTGGGGTCGGTTTGGCGTCGCATCTCTTTTAATAGCCTAGGTCCGCGACTGGCGCAGGTCACCTAACTTGGGGCAGGACAACTCGGCACCAGAGGTCATGCTAGCGCAGGAGCAGGCCGTGATTCGCCGCGGGCCAGGAATCCGCAAGGGGGTAGAGGCCGCCTTCGGGCTCGGCGGAGAGACCGAGGGGACGCTGGTCCTCACCGACAGGCGACTGGTCTACGTCCACGGCAACGAGAAGGAGGAGAGCGTGAGGATAGGCGGCTTCAGCGCGAAGCGCCTCTTCTTCTCCGACGTGGAGAGCCTGAGCTCGATGCCGCTCGACTCCGAGAGCGTCGAGATTCCGATTTCAAAGATAGCCAAGGTGGCGGGCCACCACGGAGAGGCCATCGCGCCCGAAGCTCGAGGTGAGCTGGACCGACGGCGGGGGAGCCACGCGCGCCACCGAGTTCGTGCAGCAGATATCAGGCGCCTCGAGGCGGAAGAACCTCAACGACTGGGCGAAGGTCATCGAGAAGCTCAGGGCGAAGCAACTGAAGATCACGCCTCTCCCGCCCGCGCCGGGAGCCGACACCCTGGAGGGACGGATACTGGGCGTCCTCGGAGACATGCAGGAGAAGGGATTGCTCACGGTCGAGAACGAGGTGGAGGAGCGATACAAGGTCGACCTCGACCCTGACGACGTCGAGGCTGCCTGCGAGAGGCTCGTCGCCGCAGGCCTCGTCCTGAAGCCCGTGCCACGATACGAGGACGTATACTACAGGAAGGCCTCCCCGCTCGGGGCCGACGACCTCAGCGCCTAGCTCGACAAGTCGCCCATCAGGCGGACTTGCGCGATGCCTTGGGCTTCGACCTCGCGCCCTTGCGCTCCATCGAGGCCTGCAGGCCCTGGATCGACGAGACCATGATGGTCCTCCTCGCCTCCTCCGCCATCACTCCGCGGACGTCCTCGGTCAGCATCCTGTCCACGTCTATCTTCCTCCTGACCCCGTTGGCGACGTGGTCGTAGACGGCGAACGGGGAGAGCATCGAGTAGAGCCCTTCCATGAGCTTGAAGTAATTCGTCGCCTTCTCTATCTCAGAGCGCATGACGGCGTCGAGGAGAAGCCTCTTCACCTCGCCGACCGTGTCGAGCAGGCCCATGAGATAGCCCTCCCCGGAGACGCCCAGCTCCCTAGCGCTCGGGATGGGCTTGCCCAGCACGATCGCCTCGACCGAAGACGCCTCGACGAACTCCGCCTCGGGGAGGCCAGGTACCTCGACAGAGCCCCGACGGTCGCCTCCTTCCTCATGCTCTTCAGGATCTTCTCGGCCTCCTTGATCTCGCGGTGCGCCTCGTCGGCCTTTCCCGTGTGGATGTGGACGATCGCCTTTGAGCAGAAGGAGATGCAGTCCCTCGAGGTCTTCGAGGATCCTCTCCCTCCTCGCGAGGACCTCCTGCATGTTCGCCTCGATGTCCTTCAGCGACTCCTCTACTCCGGATTCCAAATGGTTGTCGGCCGGTGGGCTGACGAGGGAGACATAAGTCTGCCCCTCGATTGGAGCGATGTGTCTATAACTCGACTTGACAGAGATGCCCTCGTTGGTGTCCTGGTACCAAGGAGAAAGATCATTCTTCTGCAAATTATGCGGGAAGCCGTTCAAGGGATAGGGAGCACGGGCAAGTGGAGGTACTGCTCGAAAGAGTGTCGGACGAAGAATCAACACAGCTCAACATGCAGAGATACGTTTCGAGGAATCGACAACATGTTAACGCCTACACAAGAGAAAGGAAGCTAAGAATTTGGGGGAAGTCCAATCGCAAGATTGCCATTAAGGCGGAAAGACTTGCCGCTCACAAAATTCTTCCTCTGCTCGGCTTCTCGGAAATCTACCACGTCTCATCGGTGCATTGGTCCTTTCCTTTTGACATCATTGCAACTTACCAAGGCGAGAGAATCCTGCTGGATGTCACGACTGGGTTGGAAAAGTCAATCGTCCATCAAAAGAGGATAGCGGGATGCACTACGAATGAGATTTCTTCATCTTGTTCGTCAAGCCAGACTTAACGTCATACTATCCTGGCCACCGAGGTTGGATCGGACTACGTCACTTTCCGAGGGAGCGAACTTCGAGAAGTTGCCTAACCTGAATTATCAACGAGGAGGGCCGATCGAAGGAGTACAGGGCGATGGAGATTCTGAGGACAGAAGGGTGGGTCGTCGCGAGGAGCGCGGGCTCCCACAGCCCCGTCGACATCATTCGCGGCCAAGCTCGGGGCGACGCTGCTGGTGCAGGTTAAGAACGGGAAGGCGAGGGTGAAGGCCGAGGAGGCCAAAGAATTGGTTAAATGGGCAGAAGCTTTCAACGCCGACGCAGAGATTTGGCACTTCAAGGGTCGGGGACACCTGGAGAAGAGGCGCCTGCGCGCGCGGAAGTGAGTGAGGCGCCTTGGAACTAAAGTGCTACCTGTGCGACGCCGAACTGAAGTCGGACGCGAAGCCCTTCAAGATAGGGACGAAGGAGGAGTTCATCTGCGTCTCCTGCTTCACCAAGACCGTGAACAGGCGCGCCGCCCTCGACAAGGAGAAGTCAGGCTAGAACGGCGCGCTAGGAGGCGACGAAGCACTTGTTCAGCTGCTCGATCACGGACGAGCAGAGCTCGACCTTCTCCTCGTCCTCGCACATCGTGTAGAACGCGCGCGCCTTCTCGTACTCTGGCAGGGCGCGGATCGCGTTTGCGACGTCGCTGCTGGTCTCCCCTAGCGAGAGCAACCCGCTCATCTCATACCACTCGGCTGCGCTTCCGTAGTCGCCGAGGCCTTCGAAGCACGCGGCTATCCATTTGCAGAGGTTGACCCTCTGCTCCGGAGACTGGAGCTTGCCGAACTCCTCCTTCAAGAGAGTCGCGGCCACGTCCCTCTTTCCTATCGTGGCCATCTGGAGGGCGTCGGAGAAGCTCATCGGTGGTTGGTTCCCACGGCAGCGTTAACTCATAGGAACTCTATATTGTTTGAACTGTTTATCAAACTCATTCCTTCCTCTTCCCGAGCATCGCCTCCCTCATCTTCCTCCTGGCGAGCGCCTCGCGGTACCTCCTCTTCTCGTCGGCCGTGACCGGGATCACGGGTTCGACCGGGCTCGGCTTCCCGTTTCCGTCGAGCGCGACGAACGTGAGGTAGCAGGAGCCCGTGTGCGCGGTCGTCCCCGTCAGCGGGTCCTCGGCCTCGATCCGGACCCCCACCTCCATGGACGTCTTCCCGACGTAGTTGACGGCCGCCTTCAGGATGAGGAGGTTCCCGACGTAGACGGGGGCGTAGAAGTCCATCCTGTCGATGGACGCGGTGACCACGTTCTTCCTCGCGTGGTGGAAGGCCACTATCCCGGCGACCTCGTCCATGTACCTCATTATCGCGCCCCCGAAGACGTTCCCCAGGACGTTCCCGTCGGTCGGCATCATCAGCCTGACGGTCGTCATCTGCGAGACCGAGACGTGCTTCCCGCCTTCGTTGCGACTCATTCTGGTTGCGACGGGAGGACGCCGCGATGGTTGATAAAGCTGATTCGCCGCGTCTGCCCTCGGACGACAACGCCGCTTGGAGTACATCACGCCCGAGGCCATGGGGGAGCTAGAGAAGGGGGCCTCGGAGTACGGGCTCGGCGTGAAGCAGCTGATGGAGAACGCTGGAAGGGGTGTCGCCGAGTTCGTCCTCTCGAGGTACGGCCCGGCGAGGCGGGTGTGCGTGGTCTGCGGAGGGGGCAACAACGGCGGGGACGGGTTCGTGGCAGCGAGGTACCTCTCGGCGAGCTGCCGAGTGGAGGTGATCCTCCTGACCTCGCCGGAGAGGATAAGGACGGAGGAGGCGCGCCAGAACTGGGAGGCCCTCGCCGGCACCCAGGCGGAGGTCCACGTGGCCGGCGAGACACCGACCCTGGTGAGGCTCTCCACCGCTATCGCGGAAGCCGACGTGGTAGTCGTGGCGATCTTCGGGACGGGGGTGAAGGGCGGGGTGGTCAACGAGCCCTACGCGACGGCGATCTCTCTGGTGAACGGCTCGAGGGGGGTCAAGGTCGCGATCGACCTCCCCTCGGGGATAGACCCCGCCACCGGGTCGGCGAGCCGGCCGACGGTGAGGGCCGACGTCACTCTCGCGCTTCACCTCCCGAAGGTGGGGCTCAGGGGGCGGGAGGAATTCACAGGAGAGGTGGTCGTCGTGCCGATAGGCATAAGGTCGGAGCGAAGATGAGCGGAGAGGCGGCATGAAGGTCTACCAGATCCCGGTCGGGTCGATGCAGAACTTCGTGTACCTGGTGGAAGACGAGAGGAGCAGGGAGGCGATGGCCGTCGACTCGGGCTGGGAGACCCAGCCCATCGTGAAGCTCGCGTCGCGCGAGGGCATGCGCGTGAAGTACGTCTGCGCCACCCACGGACACTTCGACCACGTCGACACCATGGACAAGCTGGCTTCGGAGCTGGGCGCCGCGACCGTGGCTTTCGAGGGGTCGGTGGTCCGCCCGACGGTGAGCGTCGGCGACGGCGGAGTCCTTGAGCTGGGAGAGAGCGAGGTCGAGGTGATCCACACCCCGGGGCACACCGAGGACAGCGTCTGCTACTACGACGGGAGCCACCTCTTCACCGGGGACACGCTCTTCATCGAGGCCTGGGGGCGGACCGACCTGCCTGGGGGCTCTGACGCGAAGCTCTTCTCGAGCCTGCACGACGTCATCATGGCCCTCCCGGGCGACACGGTCATCTATCCGGGCCACGACTACGGGGAGGTCCCGTTCAGGACGCTGGGCGAGGAGGCGCTGAAGAACCCGGCGCTGCGCGCGAAGACGCTGGCCGAGTTCAGGCGCCTCACGCAGGACTAGGGCGGGCTACCCGAACCACTTCTCGAGCGTCTCGGTCTTCGAGCTCTCGAGCCCGACGACCCTCTTGATAGCCGCGTCGACGCGCTCCGCGGAGAAGGAGTGCTCGTCGACCAGGAAAGCCTTCAGCGCGTCAGGCTTGAGCTCCCCCCACGAAGGCCTCACGCCTGTCTTCGCGGGCGGGTGCATGAAGAGGTCTCGTATCGCCTGGTATTCGATCTTCGCGACCTCCTCCTTCAGCGGCTCGATCTTGTCGATCGAGTGGTACGTCTTGAGGAGCTTCATCCCCTTGACGGGGCCTATCCCCTTGAAACCGTCGGGATTGAAGTCCGTCCCCATGAGGATGCCGAAGTCGATGAGCTGCTCCCTAGTCATCTCCAACGCCTTCAGGGTCTCCTGGAGGCTGATCGTCTCGGGCTCCACCTCGATGAAGACGTTCTTGCTCGGGAGCCTCCTCCTCCCCGATATCGTGATGTTCCTCACGAGCAGGGGGGCGCCGAAGAGGAGCGAGTCGTGGTCCTGCGAGCCCACGGCGTCCACGGTCCCCTCCGTCGCCATGACCGCGGCCTGGGCCTCGCCCTCGGAGGGGGCGTCCACCCACGGTATCCCCATGGCTTCGAGGAGCTGCTTGGACTCGACCACCATGTCCTGGCGGAGCGAGGTGGAGGCCTCGGCGTACTTCCTCGCGCTCGCCATGTCGCCCGCCTCGACGGCGACCGCATACTGTCGCCTCGCCTCGTCCCGCTGCTTCCTCCGCCTCTGGATCTCCACGGCCTTGAGCTCGGGCGGGGCCCCGTCGAAGACGTAGACGAGCTTGATGTTGAGCTCCATGAGGTTGATGTTCCTGTAGAAGAGTCCGCTCAGGTGGCTGGTGACCCTGCCCTTGGAGTCCTTAAGGTGCTCTCCTCCGACCCCCCGGATTATGGCGAGGAACTGGTAGAGCGTGTTGTAGGCGTCGATGGCGATCTTCTTGTTGCCGAGGGATTCGAGGGAGACCTTCCGTCTGGGGAGGACGTCGCCCAGGTCTACGCCCAAGGCCTTTGGTTCACCAGACTGCTTGCCACGTCCGAAGCTCCCCCAGCGAAAGCGCGCTTCTGCGGGCTAAAAACCTAATCTCACTCGGCGTATCTGACGGGGCTGCGGCGGCCTCGACGAACTCGACCCGGCGCTTCTCCTTCGCCACCCACCTCACGCTGATCATCCCGAGGATCTCCAGGTCCAGGAGCGCCTTGTTGAGCTCGTGGATGGAGTAGCCGCCTCCCTTGCTGAGGATCCCCAGGAGCTCGTCGTCCGTGACGTGCTTCTTCTCCTTGACAATCTCGAACACTGCGAACCGAAGTGGAGGCTTCAAATCTCTAACGACGCTCTATTCTGCCTGATACCCTGCGGAGAGTTAAGGAGAGCGCTGCGGGGCTTATAAAAGCTTCGAGAGCGAGGCCTCAGACCTTGAGGTGGCTGGACATCCTGCTCACGCCCATCAAGTCGGACTGGGTCACGAGGGGCGCCTTTGCGATGGCCTGCTCCACCTTGTCGACCATCCCTTCCTCCTCGGGGGCGACGACGTCGACGATGAGGGCGTAGAGGCCGAAGGCTATCGGGTCCACCTTGCTGCCCTTCAGCGACATCTCCTTTCCGAGGACCCCCTTGACCGACTCTAGGAGCTTGTCCGAGGGGACTTCGGGGCCTGAGGGCATGACCTTCACGCGCACGAGGTACGATCCCATGGCTATGGCCCCTCGAACCCGCAGTTGACGCACTTGTATCTTCGGGAGAACTTGCGGCACTTTTCGCAGCGCCAGACGAAGACCTGGCTGCAGCTCGGGCAGTTGAACTTCGAGGCCTTCTCGCCCGGCATTACCGGCCGGTTGCAGGACGTGCAGACCGGGAGCGCGATCGACTTTTGCGACAAGCCGGAATTGCCCCGCCGAGGCTAGGAATTATACCTTCCGAAGTGCGCCGGCCCCGCGGTCAGCTTCTCTTCGGAGCCCTGATGGGCGCACGAGGGAAGAGACGGCCTGCTTCGCCTCCGAAGAGACGAGGACCCCCGCGAGCTGCAGGAGCCCCTTGACCCCCAGGGCGGAGAGCGCCGCGCTGGCGTGGAAGTCGAAGGAGCCCGACGCGAGCTTCGCCGCGACCTTCGGCCGCTCGAGGGTGGCGACGAGCTTGTCGAGGTCGCTGTTGGACAGGTTCTCGTAGATGTGCCTGAGCCTCGTCATCAGCCGATACTCCTTGCCGTACCTCCCAGACCAGTCCGGCTGGTATCGCGAGACGAGCGAGGGGTCCTTGAGCATGACCGAGTCGGAGACCCAACGCGCGGCGATGACCCCTCCCGCGACCGAGCTCGGGATCCCTCCCGCGGTCGTGGGCTTGACCTGCCCCGCTGACTCGCCCACGTACACGGTCCGCCCCGAGACGAACTGCTCGATGGGGCCTCCGACGTAGATGGTGCAGGCGACCTTGCTGACGATCTTGGAGTCCCGCTCTGCGAGGAAGGCCTCCAGCGCCTTCGCGGCGTTTATCCCGAAGCCCGCCGCCCCGACCTTCGCTATCCCCGGGCCCCGGGGGATCACCCAGGCGAAGAAGCCCGGATACTTCTCCTGGTCGGTGTAGACCTCGACGACTCCGTCGGTGAACCAGTCGCCCTCCACCTCGTACTTGGCGGTGGGGACGAGCCCCTGCTCTGTTGAACTTCATCACCCCGGTCGGGCCGGTCGCGTCGACGTAGTAGGAGCAGGCGTAGACGTCGGAGCCCGCGCTGACCTTGACCCCGTCCTGCCGCTCCTCGACTCCGGTGACGCGCATCCCCGAGCCTGACCTCGGCGCCCCAGGCCTCCGCGTTCCCGGCCAGCTGCTTGTCGAAGGCGCTTCGGTCGATGACCACGACGTCCAAGCGCGAGGCGTCGAGCGAGGCCTTCCGCCCCGAGGGAGAGAAGACGACGCCCTTGGTCACGCGGCTCTGGACGCACGACTTCTCCGGCATCGCGTACCTCCTCAGCTCCTGCAGGCTGACGAGCCCGTCGCACTTCTCGGGCTCTCCTATCTCCTTGTCCTCCTCGAGCACGAGGACGCTCAGCCCTCTCTTCGAGGCTTCCGCTGCGAAGGCGAGCCCCGCGACGCTCCCTCCGCCCACGACGACATCGTAGCGGCGGGAGGAAGAGGTATCAGAGGCGTTTGGCATTAGATCGACCGAGTCCAGAGCCGGAGCAAGCCTTAACCCGGCGCGTAATAACCCTTCGAAAACGGAGGCCTGGCCGAGGTGTCCGAGATCAAGCAGGTCATAGTGGTCAGGTCGGACCTGGGGATGGGGAAGGGGAAGGTCGCGGCGCAGGTGGCGCACGCGGCGCTCGACGCCGCTGAGACGGCGCGGCGGAAGCACCCCGAGTGGTATGAATCGTGGAGGGAGCAGGGGCAGGCGAAGGTTGTGGTCAAGACCGACGGAGGCGAGCAGGCCCTCGAGGACCTCCAGAAGCAGGCGAGGAGCCTCGGGCTGCCGTCTCGCTTGATCCAGGACAGAGGCCTGACTCAGGTCGAGCCTGGGACGACGACGTGCCTGGGGATAGGGCCAGGACCGTCGGGCGAGATCGACAAGGTCACCGGCAAGCTGAAGCTGCTTTGAAGACGACGGCCGACGCCCAGCCTCCCCAGGTCGACGTCGAGTCTGGGCTGCTGACCTACTCGACACGGCGGAGCCCGCCACGAGGGACGCCTCCGGACCAGCTTCCAGGACTTCCAGGTCCAGGAGCTGATGTCCCTCAAGGACGTCGTCCAGGACAAGGCTCCGGGGCTCGTCCCGGTCTACAGGGTCACCAAGGCGGGGGTGGACACGCCACACGTCGCAAGGGAGATTGCGGCGATGATCAAGAGCGAGGTGAACTTCGCCGGCCTGAAGGACAAGAACGCGACGGTCGTCCAGTACGTCAGCGCCAGGAGCAGCAGGGCATCCGCCCCCGCCGAGCTCAGGGGGAGCAGGTTCGAGGCCCAGCTGGTCGGCTTCTCCAGGCCGGTCACCCGCGGGATGCTCATGGGCAATAGGTTCAGGATACTCGTGGAGACCTCCGAGGACATCGGGGCCGACGTCGAGAGCGTGCTTCAAGGCATGCGCGGAGAGGCGCGTCGCGAACTTCTACGGCTACCAGAGGTTCGGACTGAAGGGAGGGGTGAACCGAAGGGCGGGGAAGGCGATAGTCGAGAAGGACTTCGCCCGAGCCACGGGGTTGATCCTCTCCGAGCCCAGGGAAGGAGAGGACGAGGAGGCCAAGGAGGCGCGGAGGCTCTGCGGGGAGGGGCAGGTACGCAGAGGCGGTGCCGCTCTTCTCTCCGCGCCAGGACACTGGAGCGGAGGGTCGCGTCGCACCTCTCCCAGAAGCCCGGCGACCACGTCGGAGCCCTCAGGAGGATTCCGATACCGATCAGGCGGCTGCTCGTGAACTCCTACCAGGCGTATCTCTTCAACCTCGCCTTGAGCCGCGCCATCGTGGAGGGAGATCGACCTCTCGAACGCGCGGTCAGGGGACAACTGGGCGCGCCTCAAGGAGGGCGGGCTCACCGTCGGGAAGGGTGCACGGCGTGAAGGAGGACGTCCCGGAGAAGGGAGAGGCGGTCCCCCTCATTCAGATTGTAGGATACGCGTACAGGAACTACGGCTCGAGGTTCGACTCGGCGCTCGCCAAGGTCATGGAGGAGGAGCGCGTCTCTCCCGCGTCGTTCTACATCAAGGAGGCCGAGGAGATGAGCAGCGAAGGTGGCTTCAGGCCCGCGCCCCTCCTCTCCAGCGACAGGTCGTTCAAGAGAGAGGAGCGTGGGTTCGTGCTGGAGTTCTCTCTGGGGAAGGGGGAGTATGCGACGGTCCTCCTGAGGGAGGTGCTCAAGCCCGAGCAACCCCTGCTCGCGAGGTTCTAGAGCTAGGAGACGATGCCGAGCCGGCGCCGGTAGTCGTAGTCCTTCTTTATCGCGGGGTGCGACGGGTCGACCATGATGCACTCGTACCATCTGTGCTTGCCGTCCACCCACAGCTCGTAGGAGCCGAGCATCTTGAGGTTCGTGTGCTTCTCCCTGACGCGCCTCTCCGCTACCTTCTGGACTGGCTCGTCCGACTTCATCCTAAGGACGCCGAGGTGCTTTGGCCTGCGGCCCGAGGTGGGGCGCGGCCTCCTCATGCCTCCGCCTGCGACCCTTATCCTGATCACGACGACACCTTCCTTGGCCTTGTAGCCGAACATCCTCGCCTTGTTCAGGCGCGAGGGGCGCTCGATGCGCTCCATGGTCGGGCCTCTCCTGAGCTCCACAGCCCTCTGGAGGATGTCACCCGACTTGTCCTTGAAGACCTTCTGCCAGGTCTCCCCTATCTGCCTGTACAAAGCGAACGTTGCCCCGGTTCGAAACCGGAAGATAAGTCTTCGCTATTGTCGTCCCGCGAAGAACTGGTTTATCTTGGCGCCGACTATGGTGACGGCGTTCGTCTGGGCGTCCTTGGTCTGCCCCCCGATGTGAGGGGTCGTGATGAGTCTCGGGGCCCCGACGATCTCTTCTCCCGGGGGCTCGCTCTCGAAGACGTCGAGCGCCGCGCCTCCTATCTCCCCCGCCCTTAGGGCTCTCGCCAGGGCGGCCTCGTCGATGACCTCTCCGCGGGAGGTGTTGATCACGAACGAGCTCCTCTTCATCAGCGCGATCCTGCGAGGGTCGACCATGTGCCTGGTCTCCGTCGTGAGCGGGACGTGGAGCGTGATGAAGTCCGACGACGCGAAGAGGGTGTCGAGGTCCACCATCCTGCAGCCAAGCGAGGCCAGGGTCTCCTGTGGCACCTCGATCACGTCGTAGCCCAGGAGCGACATCCCCATCACCTTGGCTATCTCCGCCGACCCGCCTCCCGATGCGCCCTAGGCCTGCGATGCCCAGCGTCTTTCCCTTCAGCTCGACCCCGACGAAGCGCTCCTTCTCCCACAGGCCCGCCTTCATCGAGGCGTCCGCCGCGGGGATGTCCCTTGCGACGGCGAGCATGAGCCCGATCACGTGCTCCGCGACCGCCTCCACGAGCGCCTCGGGGCTGTTGACGACCTCGACGCCCCTCGCGTTGGCCGCTCTCAGGTCGATGTTGTCGAGACCCGTGCCTGGCCTCGCGACTGATCTTGAGCCGGGTCGCGCGGGCTATCACCTCGGCGTCCACCTTCGTCCGGCTCCGAACGACGAGAGCGTCGTAGTCCGCCACCTTGGCGAGCAGGTCTTCCCTAGTTATCTTCGGGCTCGTAGTCGACCTCGAATCCTTCGGTGAGTCCCAGGGTCGCCACGTCCAACGTGTCGCAGACCAGGACTCTGCGCTTCGCCAAGTCAGGCCCCTTCTAGTTTGCGGATTTTTCCTGCTGTTAAGGCTATTGGAGAATCCTCGTGGCCGAGGCTCGGGGAGTAGGGCGACTCCGCGTAGAGGAGTTGCTCCACCGTCAGGCCCAGCGAGACGATCAAGGAAGCGACCCTCGGAAAGCGCGGATGCGCGCCACCCCGCCAATCTGCAGCCCGTAGACCTGGTGCGTCCCGGAGTCGTAGACCATGGAGACGAAGTCTCGCGCCTGTCGTCGCGCTTCGAGCGGGCCTCCCTGATGGTTCCGGTCTCCGTCGCGGCGTCGAGCCCCATGGCCACGGCCTCCACCTCGCTCAGCCCCGCGGAGCAGAGCTCCAGCCCGAAGCACGTCTGCTCGACTGCCCACGACGGGGCGGCGGAAGCCCTCCCTCCAGCCGCATTGGTGCCCGCCACCTCCCCTCCCATCCGGCTCGTCGAGAAGAGGCGCGCGGGGACCGAGCCGGACTTGAACTTGATCTCCGCGGAGTCCCCTGCGGCGAAGACGCCGGGCAGGCTCGTAGACATGGAGGAGTCGACCAGCAAACCCCCACCGCGCCCCTTCCGGCAGTCGACGGTGGGGAAGGAGGGGACGCTTCCGGGAAGGACGACGACGGCGTCGCAGGTGAGGACCGACCCGTTCGAGACTATCGCCTCCGCCCTCGCGACCCCAAGGATTGAGTTGACGGAGCCGTCTACGAGAAGGACGCGCTCCGCGCTCTCCCCGGAGGAGACCCTGTATCGGATGGCGGCGGCGACCGGGTCGGAGAACTGGCGCTCGAGGCCTCCCTTCCCGCAGTAGACCTGGACTCGCTTCCCCTTGTTCGCGAGGATCTCTCCGAGCTTGAGCGCTAGCGGGATTGGGCCCGAGACGACCACCGTCTGGAAGCGCGTCTAGCCCGCCAGAGAACTTCAGGTAGTCGGCGGGCTCCTTGAGGAGGAACACGTTCGGCTTCGAGAGACCCCTGAGCTGCGGGGCCTCGGCTGGCCGCCCCCGTGCAGATGACGACCGAGTCGAACGCCGCGCTCGGTCCCGCGACGGGAGGAGGACTCGACGCGTATCTTGTCGCCTCTGCGCTGGACTGAGGTGACCGTCTCGCCGGTCCGCGCATCTACCCCCGCCCCTGCGAGTGCTCTGGCCTCGGGGAGGATGAGGTCGTCCTCCGTCCAGCCGTCCGATATCAAGAACGGCATGAGGGCCTTCGACAGGCCGACCCTCTTCGAGGAGTCGATGAGCGTGGTCTTCGCGCCGAGGCTCGAGGCGGCGAGCGCGGCCGAGATGCCCGCGACCCCTCCCCCGATGACCGCGACCCTCCGCGTCGTCATGTATGGCCTTCAAACCTGCAAGCATCGTTATAACATCCTCGCTGGCCCGGAGAAGCGAAAGATGATAGTCGGGATCTTGGGGAAGCCCAACGTCGGCAAGTCCACCTTCTTTGTCGCGGCGACCCTGAAGAACGTCCCCATCGCCGACTTCCCCTTCACGACGATAAAACCGAACGTGGGGATGGCGTACCTCAGGACGAAGTGCGTCCACGAGGAGATGGGCGTCGTCGACAAACCGAAGAACTCCGTCTGCGCGAACGGGGTGAGGCTCATCCCGGTGAAGCTGATCGACGTCGCGGGGCTGGTCTCGGGCGCGTCCAGCGGGAGAGGGCTGGGGAACCAGTTCCTCGAGGACATCATGCAGGCCGACGCCCTCGTCCACGTCGTCGACGCCTCCGGGTCCACCGACCTGGAGGGTCAGAAGACGAGCGCCGGGCAGCCAAGACCCGGTGAAGGACGTGGAGATGGTCGAGAACGAGGTCGACCTCTGGATGCTCAACATCATCAAGCGCGACTGGGAGAAGTCCTCCAAGCTCTCGGAGCAGCCGAAGACGAGCGTAGCGCCGACGCTCGCCCAGAGGCTCACGGGCATCGGGATCAGCGAGGCGATGGTCGAGGAGACGCTCCTCAAGCTCCATCTCAAGGCGGACAAGCCGCTGAGCTGGGGGCCGGGAGCTCTCGAGTCCTTCGTGAGGGCGCTCAGGGAGAGGAACAAGCCCAGCCTGATCGCCGCCAACAAGGCGGACCTCCCGTCCGCCGCCGAGAAGCTTCCGAGGGCTTCGGGCGTCCGGGAGGACCGTCGTCCCGTGCGCGGCCGAGGCGGAGCTCCTCCTGAGGAAGGCGGCCGAAGCGCGGCGTGATCGACTACACGCCCGGGGACGCCTCCTTCAAGGTCGACGAAGGAGGGCCTCACTCCCGCGCAGACGAGGGCGCTCGAGCTGGTGAAGGAGAGGGTCTTGGACGTCTACGGGGCGACCGGGCGTGCAGCAGGCCATCGACCAGGCCTACTTCGGGCTGCTCAAGGCAGTGGTCGTCTATCCCGTCGAGGACGAGACGAAGCTCTGCAACAAGGACGGGGACGTGCTCCCCGACGCCTACGTGATGAACGGAGGGTCTACCGCCATCGACCTTGCGAAGAAGATCCACAGCGACCTCGCGGAGACGTTCCTCTACGCGATGGACGCGAGGACGGGGATGCGGCTCTCCTCGGAGTACGTCCTCAAGGACAGGGACATCCTGAAGATAGTGTCAAGCGGCAGGCGCGGCTAGCTCTTCGACCGGAGCTCGGCGGGGGCGCCTCCCTGCGGCCTCTCGATGAGCTTCGTCTTCCTCACGCCGACGTGCCTGAGCCTGGTGACCTTCTTCGCCTCGTTGTAGACGTCCGAGGCGAGCTTCTGGAGGACGGTCTCCTGGACGAACTGGTCGTAGGTCAGGGAGGCCGCGCGCTCCCCGATGATCCTGTCCGTGATCATGCGTATCTCGTGCTTCTTCGACGAGTTCATCCTCCCCTGCGAGAGGGCGATGCGTGTAGACCCTGACGAGGTAGCCGTCCTTCGTCCGTGTAGTCCTTGATGAAGTCCGACATGGACGAGCCCCTCCTGATGAGGCTGCGGAGATACTCCCTCGAGTACTCGTGCGCCCTTAGGATGGTGTAGGCGGTGTCTCCGTCCACCCTGTCTATCTGGAAGTAGAGCTTGAAGCTGTAGTGCTGGGGGTCCTGCTTCAGGATGTCGTAGAGCGTCGTCTCGACGACCCGCCCTGCCGGCTTCTCGACGTCGGTTAGCGGGACCCTGCCCATGGGCGCGTTTCCGAAGGACGGCGAAGCGAGCACCGTGACCCATTGCTTCGCTTCCACTTGTCACTTGACCTTACCCGCTCACTTTCTTGGCCAACTAGGTTGCCGGCCTGATTCTCCGGCCTTAAAAACTCGAGCCTCTAGCGACGATCCTCTCCCTGCCCGCCCATGTAGGGGACGAGCGGCTTCGGGATGGCTATCGAGCCGTCCGCCTGCTGGAAGTTCTCGACGACGGCCACGAGCGCCCTGGTGGTCACCGCGGTGGAGTTGAGGGTGTGGACGAGCGCGGGCTCGGCGCTCGGCTTCTCCCTGTACCGTATCATCAGGCGCCTGGCCTGGTAGTCGGTGACGTTGCTGCAGGAGACCATCTCCCTGAACTTCTGCTGGGCCGGCATCCAAGCCTCCAGGTCGTACTTCTTCGCCGCGACCGTGCCCATGTCCCCGGTGCAGATGTTCACGACGCGGTAGTGAAGCCCCAGGCTCTGGTAGATGGCCTCCGCGTTCGCGATCAGCTCCTCGTGGATGCTTCCAGCTCTGCTCCGGCTTTGAGAAGACGACCTGCTCCACCTTGTAGAACTGGTGGGTGCGGAAGATCCCCTTGGTGTCCTTTCCGTGGGCGCCGGCCTCGACCCGGAAGTTCGGGCTGAAGCCGCAGTACTTCATCGGCAGCGAGTCCCCCGCCACGATCTCGTCCATGTGCATCGCGACGAGCGGATGCTCCGACGTCGCGATCAGGTAGAGGTCGTCGCCTTCGACCTTGTAGATCACCGGCCCGAAGTCCGCTCAGGTCGACGACGCCCGGCGTACGCCTCCTTACGCATCATCAGCGGCGGCCCCACGGCGGTGAACCCCCTCTCCGAGAGGAAGTCCACGGCGTACCTCATGATCGACTGCTCGAGCCTGACCGCGTCGCCCTTCAGGAAGAAGAACCGGGCCCCGGAGATCTTGGCAGCCCTCTCCATGTCGATGAGACCCAGGTCGCCCAGGAGGTCGATGTGGTCCTTCGGAGCGAAATCGAACTTCCTCGGCTGCGCCCCAGGTCCTCACCGTGACGTTCCCGCTCTCGTCCGGACCCGACGGGCACCGACTCGTGGAGGATGTTCGGGAGGGACATGAGTATCTCCCTCACGCGGGCCTGAAGCTCCTGCGCCCTCTTCTCAAGGCTCGCGATCTCCTCGGGTATCCCCTTCACCTCCGCGAGCTTCTCCTTCGGGTCCTTCCCGGCCTTCTTCAGCGCGGCTATCTCCGCGGTGAGCTTGTTCTGCGCGTGCCTGAGGTCGTCGACCCGCTTCTTCGCCTGCCGCCACTCCGAGTCCGCGGCCGATGCCTCGTCCACCAGTGGGAGCTTGTCGAGCCAGCCGCGCTTCCTGAGGTCCTTCCTTATGACATCGGGGTTCTCCCGGAGCAGCTTCACGTCGAGCATCCTTCTCTTCTCCAGCCTTCCGTCACCCCACGCGCCCAGGGGAGATAATCGTTGCAGTGGACGCGGGCGGCGGGAATCAGCGCGTCGCCGCGCTCCCGAGCCCTCGGGTCTTGGCTTCGACCCAGACGTCGCGGAAGAGCATGGCGTCCGAGATGATGCTCGACACCGTGCTCAGGGCCGGCCTCGCCCTCGGCGAGTCGACGTTGAAGCGGATGAGGTTCCCCTGCTTCGAGGCCTGGAATCGCTGGTCTTTCGGGAAGTAGCGGTTGTCGGGCATCAGCGCCTCGTTGAGCGCCGCAGCGACGGTCTCGTCAGCGCACTCTATCACGAGCTCGAGGCTCAGTCCCCCCTCTGGCCGCCTGCCCTTGCCGACGGTCACCCCGCAGCCACCTTCTCGAGGACCAGCCTCGTGAAGTCGTCGCGCCTCGAGAAGGGTATCTTGGCGCCCGCGGCCATGCTGTGGCCTCCCCCTACGCCGCCCACGCTCTCCGCGGCCTCCCTCATCACCTCTCCGAGGTTGACCTTTCCCGGGTATGAGTCGCCGATGCGCGAGGAGTACTTCAGCTCAGAGTCGCCCGACTTGGCCCTGACCAGGACGAGCTTGTCACGGAAGCGGTCGGAGGACGCGAGGAGGGACGAGACAGACCCCGTCATCCTCTCCTCGATGAATTCCTCCCCCATGACGAGCATGACGTCCCCCTTGGTGGCGACCTTGTCCGTCTCGAGCTGGAGCTTCTGGATGGCCTTGTTCAGCTTCGTCCGGTACTCGGCCATCAGGGAGAGCGCCTGGCGAAGCGCCTCCTCCCTGTCACCGAGGCAGATGGAGATGCCCAGGTCCGTCCTGTCCATCCGCCCGCAGGCGTTGAGGACGCTCGCGAACTCCCGGGCGTCCCGGAGGGGGGTGAGCGGGTCCTCGTACTCGAAGGTGTAGACCGTCCCGACCAGGTCCTTGAGGAGCGTCGGACCCGTGCCCTGCCGAGGCGATGAAGCCCGAGATCACCTCGATGACCTTCTGCTTCTCCTCGTTCGGAGAGCTCGCCGAGGGTGCGCCACCTCCCGCCCTCCTTGAGCTTGAAGCCGGAGTTCGAGAGGGCGGCGAGCGCGGCGTCCTTCGCCCCCGAGAGGCCGGCGATGAAGGGGGTATAGCTCATGGCGATCGCCTCGTGGACCGGCCTCGTCTCCCTGCCGTAGAACAGGAGGTCCTTCGAGACGCGAGACCAGGCCCTTCGAGACCGCGTCGTCGAGGGCCACCTTGTTGAGCCCTCCGAGCGAACGGCCCTTCCCCTTGTCCTGCCGGTCGCCGAGCGCGCCGACGAGGGCGAGGGCAGAGAGGTCGAGGTTCCCCCGCTCGTCGACGGCCTTCGCGAAGGCGTAGGCCATGGTCGAGGAGCAGGCCTCGACTCCCCCGTCGTAGCCGAAGTTCCACGCGTTGATCAGGCGCGGGTGGGACGAGTCTCCGGCGGGCACCTGGTGGTGGTCGACCACGAGGAACCCCTCCCCGAAGGCCCTCGACAGCTCCCCGAGGAGCCCGGAGCCGAGGTCGGTGAAGAGGTAGAACTCGAACTTGTCGGCCTTGAGCTTCTCGATCGCCCTCGGGTCTAGGTCGGGGATCGCCCTGACCGAGACCGCGAAGTTCTTCCGCGCGAGCGCCGAGAAGGCGATTGAGCCGCTGGAGAGGCCGTCCGCGTCGATGTGGGTGACGACCAATACCCTCGCGCCGCGGTTCGAGAGGTCGACGAGGTGCTCTGCCTCCCTCCTCGCGCGTGCCATGAGCGAGCTGGAGGTCGTGGCGCGGAGCGGCCGTCGTAGCAGCCTCGCTCGCTACCACTCCGAGATCCCACCCTTCTTCGCTAGCTTAGCTGAGCCACTACGGCGCTGTACTTGAAGTCCTGCGGCAGGACGCCTATCTCCTTGTAGTACTTTGAGAGCCTGTAGATCTTTGCCTCTATCAGCTCGAGCGAGCGGACGTTCTTCCTGTCGGCCTTGAAGGCGTTGAGGTGAGACTGGACCCTCCGCGCCGAGTCGAGGAGGTTCTGCAGGTCCTCGGGGATGGCTGGGGCGAGCTTGTTCTCCCTCAGGAGCTCCATGACCGACTTGCCGATTATCGGCTTGACCAGCGGTATCCCGTAGTCGTCCCTGAGCCTCACGCCTATCGAGCTGGGTGTGACCCCTTCCTTTGCAAGCTTGATGACCATCGCAGTGACCTCGTCGGCGCTGTAGGTGAGCCAGCTAGGGGCCCTCTTGCTGGTGGGCCTGGTCTGGTGGCTCTTCCCGTGCCGATGGGAATGTATCCTCGCCAATCGAACCGAACCGACTCGATTTCGCCCGGTTTAAAACCATTCCCGGCCTCAGCGCAGGTCCCGCGAGAGATACCACTTCGCGAACTTCCTCATCGAGTCCGCCCTGTGGGAGACGGCGCACTTCTCCTCGATGGTCAGCTCCCCGAAGGTCTTGCGGCCGCCCTCCGGGACGAATATGGGGTCGAACCCGAACCCCTTCGTTCCCCTCGGCCTCGATAGTTATCGTCCCCCGGGCGGAGCCCTCGAAGAGCACGGGCTCGCCGAGCGGCTCGCAGTAGGCGAGCGAGCTGACGAACTTGGCCGCCCTGCCTTCGAGGCGAGGGCCGGAGGAGGGCGATGATCCCGGCCACCCCTATGGTCTTGAAGGCGTAGGCGGAGTACGGCCCGGGAAGCCGTTGAGCGAGTCGACGTACAGGCCCGCGTCCTCGACCAGGACCGGCCTTCCCTGCGGCCTTCGCCGCCCCCCTGGAAGCGTAGGCCGCGACCTCGCTGGTGGTGTCCGCCTGTATCTCGACCCCCTTGCCGTCGTACTGCTCCACCGATATCCCGAAGGGCGCGAGTATGGTCCGCGCCTCCTCGAGCTTCCCGCGGTTCGAGGTGGCGAAGACGACCGGCCTGCTCCGGGCTCACTCGACCCTCGCATACCTCCCCCTCCTCTCAATCTCCGCGAGCTTCTTCGTCGCGGCCTCGGCCCTCGCCTCCCCGAGCACCGCCGAGTAGCCCGAGAGAAGCGACTGCATGAACCGCTTCGAGACCTCGTTGTGGGCGCCCGTCAGCGTCTCCTTGATCAGCCTCAGGTCCACGGCCTGGTCCTCGAGCCGCTGCGAATGGATTGCGAGCCCGAAGTCGATGAGGCTGAGGACGTCGCCGTCGACTATCACGTTGGAGGTCGTGAGGTCGCCGTGCATTATCCCCGCCGCGTGGAGCCTCCCTACGCTTCGGCCGAACTCCTCGCCGAGCGCGGCCACCCTCTCCCTTGGTCAAGCCCGCCTCGAGCAGGAGGGTCTTGAGCCTCTCGCCCTTCACGAACTCCATCACGAGGAGCGCCTCCGGAGGCGAGAGGTAGTAGAGGTGCGGGGCCGAGACCCCGGCGAGCTTCGACTGGTGGATCATCTGCGCCTCGTGCACGGTCCGCTGGCTCCGGATCAGCGTTGTCGAGCTCGGGGAGCCTGTAGAGGAGCGGCTTGCGCAACTTGTAGACCGCGGGCTGCCCGCACCACTCCGCCCGTGAAGACGTCCGCCTCGGCGCCGCGGTAGAGGAGCTTCAGTTCGGGTCGTCCACCTCGCTTCAGCCTAGCTCCTCCAGGGGTGCGGGACCGTGTCGAGGCGCCAGGACTGCCTGACGACGCTGTCCGCGACCCTTGGGAGGGACTCTCCGGCCCTGAACGCGAGAAGCCCCGTCCACGCTATCTGCGCGCCGCAGTCCCCGCTGAACTGGGGCGGGACGACCTTGACCGTCGCCTTGTGCCTCGTCGCCATCGTCTCGAGCATCTCCGAGAGCCTCCGGTTCGCGGCGACCCCTCCCACGACGATGAGCTCCCGCGCTCCGGTGAAGGCGAGCGCCCGCTCCGTGACCTCGGTCGTGATGGCGAAGGCGGTCTCCTGGACCGAGAAGCAGACGTCCTCGAAGGGGGCGCCCCCGTCGACCAGCCTCTTCGCCGCCGTGAGGACGCCGGAGAAGGAGACGTCGTTGCCCTTGACGGTGTAGGGGAGCTTCAGGTATCTGTTCGACCTGGCGGCGGCCTCCTCTATCCTCCTCCCGCAGGGGGAGGCGAACCCGACGTAGCGGCCCAGCTGGTCGAGGAGCTGCCCCAGCGTGAGGTCGAGGGTCTCTCCGAGCACCCGCCAGATCGCCGTTCGAGTGGGCGACGACCATCGTGTGGCCGCCCGAGATCAGGAGGACCAGGGGAGTCTTGGCCCCGGTGAGGAGGCATCCGAGCTCGATGTGCCCGACCGCGTGGTTCACTGCGACGAGCGGCTTCCCCGTGGACGAGGGCGAGGGTCCTCGCGGTGACCGCTCCCACCCTGAGGCAGGGACCCAGGCCGGGCCCCATCGCGTAGGCGACGGCGTCGAGGTCGTCGATGTCGCTCCCGCGCTCGCGCTTCCTCTCGAGCGCCTCGTGCACGACCCTGACGGCGACGGAGAGGTGGTGCTCGGCGGCCTCGGCGGGATGTATCCCGCTGCCCTCGGGCGGCATGTAGACGTCCTTCGCGTTCGTCAGGACCCCTCCTTCTCGGTGACGACGGAGGCAGAGAAGGTGTGGGCGGTGCTCTCGATGCCGAGGACTTTCAGGTTGCCGCGCATTCTGGGCTCTTCTGAGAGGTTTCGGCCTCGCGAGACTTGATAAACTTATTTCGGCGAGAGCATGGGCTCTGCGGAGATGACGCTCCGTGACCGAGGTCCAGTCGCTCGAGGTCTGTACTTCGTCCAGATGACCGAGGACGAGGAGAAGGTCAGGAGGGCGGTCGCGGCCCTGCTCGGCGGAGAGCCGCCGGAGGAGCGGCAGGAGGCGGAGGGGCACTATGGCAACACGATCGTCTGGGTCAGGGTGCCACCTCACCGGGGACGAGGCGGAGGCGGCGCTTCGGCAGGATAGTCTCCCTCCTCGGCGACGACGAGAGGAGGGCGATCCTCGGAGACCTCGAGCGCGCGCCTGGACGAGCACAACGCGCTTTACATAAGGCTCAACAAGCAGGTGCTCGTGATGAACGGGAGCGCCGTCCTGCGCGAGCTCCGACCCGATAAGGGTCAAGGTGAAGCCCCGCTCCTATCATGGTCAAGGGCGACCCCGAGGGGTTCTACGCGAGGCTCTTCGAGGGGGGCGCCTGATTGAGAGGCCCGAGGCACAAGAGGTACCTCCTGCTCACGAGCGAGGCGCCGCATCGACGAGGAGGCGAAGAAGGAGCTGACGCGCCGGATATGCGAAGATATCCCCGGCCTTGGCCAAGAAGGCGGTGTGGTTCGAGCACGCCTGATAGTGAAGACCGACAACGTCGACATCCCGCGGTGAGGGACGCCCTGCAGGTGAGCGTCGGGCGCGGTCACGCTCAGGTCGAAGCTGACCTCCGGAGCTCGATAGGTAAGCTCAAAAAAGCCGTCCCAGGGTAGCCGGTCGCGAATGGTCAAGTACTTCTCCGCCGAGTTCTTCGCGCAGCTTCAGGACGCCCTGGCCAACGACCCGAAGTGGCAGGAGGACACGAAGGGGCTGAAGACCAGCATCAAGCTCACCTCGACCGACAGAGCGTCGCCTCGAGCTACCTCCTCAAGGTCGAGGAGGGGAAGACGACCATCTCGCCGACCGAGCCGGGCGCGCAGGCGGAGTTCTCGTTCGAGGGGACCTACGAGACGTGGACGCAAGGTCGCCAAGGGCGAGGTCGACTTCCAGTCGGCCGTCTTGAAGGGGCAGCTCAAGTTCAAGGGCTCGATAACCAAGATCCTCTTCTACAAGGACAGGTTCATGAGGATCGCCGAGGTCATCCGCTCGGTCCCGGTGGAGTTCTGACTCGGCTCACGCGGGTCACGAAGACGTAGTAGGGCCGCCCTCGCGCGTCCTTCCTGGTCTCGATCCTCAGCTTCATGCCCGGGCTTCAGCTTCGTCGAGGGTCGGCCCCCTCGACCCACGCGAGGACGTTCAGCCCCTCCTTCAGCCTGCCCGATGGCCACCACGTAGGGGTCGTTCTCCACGAAGCTCGTCGGGGTGACCTGGACGTAGGTGAAGGTCAGGAGCTCCGCCTCGGTCCCCAGGTCGACCCACTCGACGTCGCCGCCCATGCAGCTCGGGCAGTCCGACTGTGGCGGGAAGCTCACCGTTCCGCAGTCCCCGCACTTCGTGGTGACGAACTTGCCCTCCCCCAGCGAGCTCCCAGAACTGGTGCGTCTTGGAGATGGGGATGTTGAACCGGAGGCTGAGGCTCCGCTTCGAATGCAGCGTGGGCGGTTCGGCGTCCATCGGTCATCTACTTCGACCTCGAGAGGACCGTGACGTAGCAGTAGTGGCCCGTCCCGCCGACGTTGTGGACCAGCCCGACCCCGTTCTTTATCGGGCCTGCCTGTTCCCCCGGCCTCGCCCCTGAGCTGCTTCGAGATCTCGACCATCATCGAGACCCCCGTCGCCCCGACGGGGTGGCCCTTCGCCTTGAGGCCGCCGTCGACGTTGACCGGTATCCTCCCTCCGACCTCGGTCTGGCCCTCCCGGACGAGCTTGCGCCCCTCGCCCTTGGCGCAGAACCCGAGGTCCTCGTAGGCCATCAGCTCGGCGATCGTGAAGCAGTCGTGGCAGGTGGCGACGTCCACGTCCTTGGGCGCGATCTTCGCGGCGGCGTAGGCCTTCCTCGAGGCGTCCACGGTGGCCCTCGAGCCCGACGTAGTCCGCCCTCTTGCTCAGGTTCGCGGAGTCCGACGAGACGCCGATCCCCTTGTATCCAGATCGGGGTGTCGGTGAGCCTCCGCGCCGCCTCCTCGCTCGCGAGGACGACGGCGGCCGAGCCGTCGGTTATCGGGCAGGCGTCGTAGAGCTTGAGCGGCCACGAGACGACCTGCGAGGAGAGCGCCTTCTCGAGGGTTATCTCCTTCTGGAACTGCGCGAGGGGGTTCATCGACGCGTAGTGGTGCGCCTTGACGGCGACCCGCGCCATGTCCTCCTCCGTCGTCCCGAACCTGCTTCATGTGCGCGACCGCGTAGAGGGCGTAGTATGCCGGGAAGGTCATCCCGTAGTTCTCGAACTCCCAGAGGTAGGAGCCCGACCTCCCCATCAGCTCGACCGAGGTCAGGGTGTCCACCTCGGTCATCTTCTCGACGCCCCACCGCCATGCGCGACCTCCGCCTCGCCGCTCGCGACGCTCAGGTAGGCGCTCCTGACCGCCGCGCTCCCGCTGGCGCACGCGGCCTCGACCCTCATCGTCCCGACGTTCTCGAACCCGGCGTACTCGTTGACGACCACCGCGGGGAGCGACTCCTCATACCAGCCGCCCGCGCTCCCCAGCGTGACGTTCTGGATCTCCTTCTTCTGCACCCCTGAGTCCTCCATCGCCCCCTTGATCGACTCGAAGGCGAGCTCTCCGACGTTGACGTCGGTCCTCCTGCCGAACTTCGAGTGCCCTATCCCGACGATGGCGACGTCCCTCAACGCGACGCTCAGTCCTGAAGGATCTCCCTCGAGAGTATCCATCGCTGGACCTCCGAGGTCCCCTCCACGATGTCCAGTATCTTGGCGTCCCTGAGGTACCGCTCGAGCGGGAGGAGCTTGCTCAGGCCTATCCCTCCGTGGATCTGGATGGCCCGCTCGCAGACCCAGACCGCGGTCTCGGTCGAGAAGACCTTCGCCATCGACGCCTCCTTCACGAACTCCTCGCCCTTGTCCCTGAGGTAGGCGGCCCTGGTAGGTCAGGAGGCGCGCCGCCTCGATCCTCGTCGCCATGTCGGCGATGAGGAACCTTATCGCACTCGAACTTCTCGAGTGGCCTGTCGAAGAGCACCCTCTTCTTGGAGTACGAGATCGACGCCTCCAGGGCCGCGCTCGCGACGCCGAGAGCCCCCGCGGCGGCCCCGATTCGCCCCTGGTTCAGGACGGCCATCGCGATCAGGAAGCCGTCCCCCGGCGAGCCGAGCATGTTCGTCGCGGGCACCGTGCAGTCGTTGAAGACCAGCTCCGCCGTCCCTGTCCCCCTGATCCCGATGACCTCGAGCTTGCCGCCGACCTTGAACCCCGGGGTCCCCTTGTCGACCATGAAGGCGCGTCATCCCGGCGGCGCCGTCGGCGACGCTCCCGGTCCTCGTGAAGAGGACGACGACGTCTGCGTAGAGCCCCTGGGAGATCCAGATCTTCGACCCGTTTATCTTGTAGGAGCCGCCGGCGTCTTCTCCGCCTTGGTCTGGATGTTGGCGGCGTCCGACCCCGCGCCCGGCTCGGTGAGCCCGTAGGAGCCGAAGATCTCGCCCTTGACCAGCCTGGGAAGGTACTTCTCCTTCTGCTCCTTGGTGCCGAACTGCGAGATCGGGTACGCCACGAGCCCGTTCTGGACCCCGATGATGAGCCCCGCGGAGAGGCTCACCTTCGCTATCTCCTCCGCGACGACCACGGACGAGATCAGGTCGAGGCCGAGGCCCCCGTACTCCTTCGGCGTGCCGAGGCCGAGCAGCCCGTACTCGCCCATCTTCTTGGCGAGGTCGCGGGGATACTCGTCGGTCCTGTCTATCCTTTCGGCGACCGGGGCGATCTCCCTGTTGGCGAAGTCCCTGGCCCAGGAGCGGAGGTCCTCGTGCTCGGGCGAGAAGCCGATCGCGGGAAGGCCTGTCAAGTCTTCTGAAAAAAGTTCGGCCCGACTGTATTTATCGTTTCATTCGCCTTTGAACTCGGGCTCCTTCTTCGAGAGGAAGGAGCTGATGCCCTCGGAGGCGTCCTGCGTCGAGAGGGTCAGGCCGAACCCGCCGGCCTCGAAGAGCTGGCCCGCGTCTGCGACGGGACTTGCTGCGCGAGGTTGATCGCGTACTTTGCGAGCTTCAGGGAGAAGGGCGCCCGCTTGGCGAGCCTCTCGCGAAACCCTCGACCTCGGACTGAAAACCCTCGTTTGCGTACACCCTGTCCAGGAGCCCCGCCTTGAGCGCCTCCTGCGCCGGAAGCCTGCTCCCCGAAGTAATATCATCTCCTTCGCCTTGCTCACGCCCACGATGCGCAGGAGGCGCTGGGTGCCGCCGGCCCCGGGTATTATCCCGAGGTTGGTCTCGGTGAGGCCGATCTGGCTCGACTCGGACGCCAGCCTGAAAGTCGCACGCGAGAGCGAGCTCGCAGCCCCCGCCGAAAGCGTACCCGTTTATCGCCGCGATGACCGGCTTCGGCATCTTCTCGAAGAGGCTGAAGACCTCGAACATCCTCCTCGCGGACTCGAACGCCTTCATGGGAGAGGTGAACTCGAAGGCGGTGAGGTCTGCCCCGGCGCTGAAGGCCTTCCCTCCCTCCCCCGAGATGACGACGACCCTTACCGCGCCGTCCTTGGCGAGGTCGGCGGCAGACGGCCTCCAGCTCGTCCATCATCTTCGGGGTGATGGTGTTGTGCCGGTGCGGCCGGTTCAGCGTGACCCAGGCGAGCGGGGGCGCCTTCCTGAGGAGGACCTCTTCCAACTTGGTCTCTTTCGAGCTGTAGTCATAAAAACCTCTGCCCGACGACGAGCCGAGGTCGCCCAGCTCCTCCATCTGCACGAGGAGCGGGTCCGGGCGTATGCGTCGCCGTGCGCGGCCTGCTTCTCTGCGGAGGGCCGCGACCACCCTGTCGATCCCCCACGCGTCGGCGAGCTGGAGAATCCCCTCGGGGAAGCCCAGCCCGAGCTTGACGGAGGCGTCGAGGTCCTCCTTGGAGCAGACCCCGTTCCGCAGTAGCCACGCCGCCGCGTTTACCCCCACGGAGAAGACGAGGAGCGGGTCGAGCGCATCGCCCTCGCCGCGGGCGTAGGAGGCGCCGGCCCGCGGAATAGTCGTAGAACCCCTCGCCGCTCTTGCGCCCCAGCTTCCCCGCCTTCACCATCTCCCCGAGGGCGGGGGCGACCGTCAAGCGAGGACGGGTCCCGGCCCTTCATCGTCTGCGACGCAGCGTAGATGACGTCTATCCCGGTGTAGTCGGCGAGCTCGAAGAGGCCCATGGGAAGGCCCACCTTGTGGACGCAGCACGAGTCGACCTCCCGCATCGTCGCCTCTCCCCTGGCCACGACCCAAGCCGCCTCGTTGATCATCGGGCCGATTATCCTGTTCACGATGAACCCCGGGACGTCCTTCTCGCAAACGACGACCTGCTTGCCCAGCTCCTTGCAGAACGCGACGCGCCGTCTGGACCGTCTCGTCGCTGGTCCTCGCTCCCTTGACCACCTCCACGAGCGGCATCATGACTGGCGGGTTGAAGAAGTGCATTCCGACGACGTTCTCCGGCCTGCTCGTGGCCGCGGCGATCTCCGTGATCGGGATGCTGCTCGTGTTCGTGGCGAAGAGAGAGCCCTTCGAGAGCGCGTCCAGACGGGCGAAGAGCGCCTTCTTCAGGTCCAGGCTCTCGGGGGCCGCCTCTATGATGAGGCTCGCAACGGGCGGCCTCGTCGAGCTCGGTGGTCGGGGTTATCGCCGAGCCGGCCTCCTCCGCCTTCTTGCTGGTTATGACGCCCTTCTCGGCGAGCTTGGAGAGGCTCCACCTGATCTTCTCCATCCCCGAGTCCAGGAAGCGGCGCTCGACGTCGTAGAGGACGACCCTGTATCCGGCGAGCGCTGCCACCTCCGCTATCCCGTGGCCCATGGTCCCGGCGCCGAGGACGGCCACGGAGGCGATCTTGCGGGCGTCGGAAGAGGCTAGGCCGCTCAAGCTCAGGTCGTGCGAGCGCTGCGCCGCCCTCGTAAAAGAGTTCTACTTTGGACGTGGGTTGTGACCGAGTTCAGCCAGGCGGCGGAGAGATCATGATGATGTTGTCCCCCCTCACTATCAGCGTCCCCAGAGAGGTCGGACTTGCCGTCGGCGACGATCTCCTCGGCCTTTTCGAGAGAGAGGTTCATGTGCTGGTCGAAGCCCTGGAGGGAGCCCCGGATCACCTTGCCTCCCTTCAGCTTGATCAGGACGACCTTGCCGAGGCTCGTCTCGAGCACCTTGATCGCCATGTCCGCGGACATTGTGTCTAATCGCACCGGTCGAGATTGGGCGTCGCAGACTGGCTTTATTAAATTGATGTATTCGACGCTCAACCGAGAATTGAAGAGGCAGGTCGTGTCGAAGCACGACTCGAGGGAGCTCATCGCGGAGATCGAGCGCTCCGCCGGGATCCATCTCGAGGTGCCGCGCTCGGCTCAGGTCGAGATACTGGAGCCCGACGAGGAGTCGAAGTTCGTGATCATCGACGGGAGGTTCACCTTCGTCAGCGGCGGCGACGGAAGCGGCTACCTTCCCTTCGTGGGGTCCGCAGAGGCGGTCGGGCTCTTCCCTTCGGTGACCATCGACGAAGGCGCGCTGAAGTACATCATCAAGGGGGCCGACGTGATGAGACCCGGGATCTCGAAGTACGACGACTGGGGCGAGCCAGGAAGCTCGTCGTCGTCCGGGAGGACAAGAAGGGGAGGGCGGCCGGCGGTCGGGAGGACTGCGCGTGACGAGCGCGGAGATGGCCGAGCTCAAGAAGGGGAACTGCATCAAGAACCTCCACCACGCTGGTGACAAGTTCTGGGACGCGTACAAGAAAATTTGACCTCGCGCCCTATATATCGCATTTATGTTTAAAAGCCGGGATAATGTCTTCGAGCGTGACAAGATTAGTTTGGAATCGAGCTTGACAGCGAGGAGCCCGGAGAGGGCGCTGCGCAGGAAGGGAGGGCATGCTGCTGAAGGCCCTTCAGCTCCGGAGCGCCGAGGACCTCCAGGCGATACAGGACGACGTGGCGAAGAGGACCATAGTGATTCTGCAGGGTGACCCCGCTGGCCCAGAAGAGCGTCGAGGACCTGAAGACGCGTCGTCGAGCAGCTCTACGAGTTCGCGACCTCGATAGGCGGGGACATCGCGAGGCTGGGCGAGGAGAGGATAGTCATCACGCCGCCCGGCGTCCGGATCTGGAGAGGCTCCCTCTCCGGCTAGAATACGCGTATCGCTTCTTGGACGGCTGGCCTCAGCGCGGGCACCCTGTAGATGCGCTGGATCACGTAGGCGAGGTTCTCTATCTTCCTCTTGTCGCCGTGCTGCACGATGACCTGCTGGAGCTTCGGGCGCATCTTCCCGATGAACCTGATTATCTGGTTGTAGTCGCTGTGGCCGCTGAAGCCCTCGACCTTCTGGGTGCTGGCACTTGACGTCCACTATCTTGATCTTGCCGTTGTCTCCCAGCAGGCTCGCCTGGTGCGTGCCGTCGAGGACGCGCCTGCCCGAGCGTCCCCTGGACCTGGTAGGAGACGAAGAGTATCTTGTTCCTCTCCGAGGGCGCGATGTGCTCGAAGTACTGGAGCACCGGGCCGCCCTCGAGCATCCCCGAGGTCGCCATGATGACCGCCGGGCCCTCCCTCAGCGCCTCGTCCCTGTTCGACGGGTGCTCGATCGAGGTGAAGTACTCGCTGACGAACGGGTTGACGCCCTGCTCGAGGATCTTGCGTCCGGAGCTCCCTCGAGAGGTAGTCGGCGTACGAGACGTGGATCGCGGTGGCCTCGGAGATCATCCCTTCGAGGAAGACCGGGCGCCTCGGTGAGGACCTTGTTCCTCATGTAGTGGTCGAGGACGAGGATTATCTCCTGCGCCCTCCCCACCGCGGGTATCGGGATGAGCACCTTCCCGCCGTTCGGCGAGGGTGCTGTTGATGGCGTTGACGAAGTTCATCTCCACCTCCTCCGCGAGGAGGCATGATGTCCTCCTTGTTGCCGTAGGTGGCCTCGGTGATGAGCGTCTCGACCCTCGGGTAGTTCCAGCTGGCCGAGTCGAAGAGCTGGGTCCGGCCGTACTTGTAGTCGCCCGTGTAGACGATGTTGTGGACCCCCTCGCCGATGTGGAGGTGGACCGTCGCGGAGCCGAGGATGTGGCCCGGCGTTGTTGAGGACGAGCTTGATGTCGGGCGAGATGTCGGTGACCGTCCCGTACTGGAGCGTGATGGTGTGCTGTATCAGGTCCCGGATGTCCTTCTGGTCGTAGAGGATCCTTCCTCCCTCCATCTGGGCTATCTTGATGAAGTCGTTCTGGAGGAGCGTCATCAGGGGGAGCGTGGGCTCCGTGCAGTAGACGGGCCCGTCGTAGCCGAACTTGTAGAGCGCCGGCAGGAACCCCATGTGGTCGAGGTGGGCGTGGCTGAGGACGACGGCGTCGATCTCGTTGAGGTTGACGTCCGCCCAGTCGAGCCGCGGGTAGGCGTCCCAGCTGTTCTTCGCGCCGGGATGATATGCCCGGCGTCCATGAGGACCTTGCTCTCGGAGGTCTCGACCAGGAAGCAGGACCTGCCCGACCTCCTGGCCCGCGCCCAGGCACTTTATCGTGACCTGCTCCGCGGTGGTGAACCTCGGCCTGAAGATCGTCTCGCCGAGCTCCCTGTAGAACTTCTCCCTCTCGTCGCTCCCGGTCCTCAGGGCGTAGTACATGCTCTGGATCGCGGACGGACGCGATGTGGGGGGCCTTCCTGACCTTCACCTTCCAGCCCGTCTGCCCCATCAGCTCGCCGAGGTCGTAGCCGACGTCCGGGGAGAGCACCCTCGGGTTGTTCGCCTCGACAGTGACCTCGCCCGTGGCGTCGTCGAAGAAGTAGTTGGAGACGCCGGCCTCGACGGGGAGCGCCTTTTCGAGGATGGCCTTGGCGTCCTGCTCGGGCTTCCGTATCGACTTCTCGGTCCTGGTCACCACCCGCTTCTTCACGGTGTTGACTATCTCCGAGATGATGTAGTTGTTCTGGTGGAGGTACTTGGGGTTCTTCGTGTAGAGCGCGATCCGTGGGCCCTCGTACTCTATCCTTGTGATCTGAGCCTCCGCTGGGATACTGTTTAGAATCGTCCCCATGAGGCTTACGTGATTTGCCTTCTGCGCCAAACCCTAACTGCGTCCCGCGAACTGAGCGAGGAGCTTCTCCTTCTCCTGCTCTGAGACCTCTCTGAACCCCGCCTTGTCTATGATGGCGATGTCAAAGTGGTCGCCGGTGTAGACGTTCCGCCTCATGGCCGCGATTATCGCGTTCGCCGCCGAGCGTGACGCCCTTCGCGACGGTCATCCCTTCCTGGAACCCCTCCTCGAGGACGCCGTAGGCCACGGGGGAGCCGCTCCCGGTCGCCGTCACCTTCTCCTGGGATCGACGAGCCGAAGAAGTCCACGTTGTAGATCGAGCCGCCGGTCTGTCGTACCCCCCGACGATGACGATCGCGATGTAGGGATAGTAGCGCGAGCCGAAGAGGATGTTGGAGACTATCCGGGCCGCGGACTTGACCGGGAGCGGGACTCCCTTCTCGATCCTGTAGCTGTCCGCGTAGTACTTCAGGCTGTCAACGACGTTCTGGGCGTCGGCCACCCCTCCCGAGATCGTCACTGCCAGGTGTCGGTCGACCTGAAGGAGCTTCTTGCCCCTCTTGTGGGCGATGAAGCCTCCGGCGGTGACCCTCGTGTCCGTCGCGAGGACGACGCCGTCGGAGCAGACTATCCCCACGGTGGTTGTGCCGTGGTACCTGGCCTGTTCTGGTATCTTTTGGGTCGGCGCGTTCAAGCTCTATTATCTCTCTCTATCTGTATCGATGATTGATTGGATATGCATGCGGAATGCCCTCGGGAGAGGACGAAAAATGGTTGCTCTGCGTCGCTTAATTAACCTTTGCATGAACCGCGACGACCGGGCCGCCCGCAGACGACGAGGTTGGGAAGTTTTTATCCTCGGGGTTGCCAGCGTCGAGAGCCGATGCCGCTGGGCTCCCACACGATGGAGTTTCCTCGGCGGATCCGGATAGGCGACGGGATCCTCAGGGAGCTCGGTGACTTCATCGAGTTCCCGCCCGGGAAGAGGTCCGCGGTCGTAGCCTCGGGGGTGAACGTCCAGGAGAAGGTGAGGGGCGTCGTCACGAAGTCGATAGACGCCCCCGTGGAGTGGGTGGAGGTCGACTCCTCGGACATGCGCAACGTCGAGCGCGTCATCAAGGCCTCCTCCAAGGCGTACTGCATCGTCGGGATCGGCGGCGGGAAGAGCGTGGACGTCGGGAAGCTCGCCGCCTACCGGATCAACCTCCCCTTCTTCTCTGTCCCGACGAGCGCCTCGCACGACGGGATCTCCAGCCCTTTCGCCTCGATCTCGGGGACGGGCACGCACTACTCCGAGCGCGCGAAGCCGCCGGTCGGGATCCTCGCGGACATCGACGTCATCGCCGCCGCGCCCCAAGAGGCTCGAGGCGGCGGGCTGCGGCGACCTGGTCTCGAAGCTCACCGCGGTGAAGGACTGGGAGCTCGCGAGCAGGGAGGCGGGCGAGTACTTCGGCGGCTACGCCGCCAACCTCGCGCTCATGAGCGCGCAGGTCTTCCTCGACGGCTCCAAGAAGATCGGGGCCTACGACAAGGGCTCCGCGCGCGCCCTGGTCGAAGGCCTCATCAGCGCCGGGGTCGCGGCCGGGATAGCCGGGAGCAGCCGCCCGTGCAGCGGCTCGGAGCACCTCTTCAGCCATGCCCTCGACGCCATCTGCCCGGGGAAGGGGCTCCACGGCGAGCAGTGCGGCATCGGGACGATAATGATGGCCTCGCTCCACGGCCTCGATTGGGAGAACGTCCGGAGGGCGCTGAAGGACGTCAACGCGCCGACCTCGGCGGCGGAGCTCGGGATCTCGGACGACGAGATAATGAGGGCGCTCGTCGAGGCGCCCTCGATAAGGCCCGACCGCTACACGATACTCTCGAAGGTGAGGCTCGACAAGAAGACCGCGGGCGAGCTCGCCAGGAAGACCGGCGTGATTTAGCGCCGCTAGGCCGTCTGCTTCGCTTCTTCCTTCTTCTCTGCGGCTTCTGGGCTGCCGCTCGGCGCTTCTGCCGCGGCCTTGCTCCTTCGCCTTGCCCGCCTCTTCCTTGCGCGGGTAGACCTCCGTGAACGTGACCTTCTTCACCTCTGGGACGAAGTGGAGCACGTCGTTCGCGATGCCCCTCTTGATGAACTGGAGCCCCTCGACCAGGAAAGCCTCGTCCGGGATCGTGACCGAGACGTCTCCCTCGTTCTGGGTGAACGCGATCTTCTCGCCCTCGCCCGGGAACCGCCTCTTGATGAGCGAGCGGATCGTGTCCTCTCCCGGCTCGACCTTCCTCACCACCTCGATGTCGTAGACCAGGGTCTTGCCCGCCAGCCTGTGGTTGAAGTCCACCTGGGCCCTCCCGGACCCGATGAACCGGACGACCGCGACGCGGTTGTCCATCTCCACCTCGTCCCCGACCCGCAGCTCGTCCGCCTTCTCGCCGAACTTGCGGAGCGGCACCATCCTCAGGAGCGTCGGGTCCCTGTCCGCCCCACGCCCTGTCGGGCGGGAGCTCGGCGGTCTTCTTCTCGCCCACGTCCATCTTGGCGATCTCCTCGTCCAGCCCCTTCAGGACCCAGTCCTCTCCGACCGCGACGAGGCGCGGCTCGTACCTGCGGTCGGCGTCGTAGATGTCCAGCTTCTTGGCCTCCTCCTCGATGGTCGTCTCTATGGCTTCGCCGGTGTCCTTCACCTTGGCGGTGTAGTTCACGTAGACGAGGGTGCCCTTTCGCGAACGGCATTTGGTATGAAGCACCATCGTCGTTCCGGGTCAGTTTAAATGCTTAGTGCTTATGGTCCGCGCACGGCCACGTCGGCGACCCGCTTCGGGTCGACCTGGTAGCCGAGCTTTGAGAACGTCTTGGCCATCGCGTCGACGGTCCGTCTGGATGTCGGCGCTCGTGACGTCGCCCATCGAGCCCAGCCTGAGGATCTTCCCCTTGAGCGGGCCGAAGCCCCCGGTTATCACCACGCCGTGCTCTTCGCTCATGATCGCCCTGAACTGCTCGTCGTCGACCCCCTTCGGGCACTTCACGGCGATGACGGTGTTCGACCTGCAGCTCTTGTCGGCGAAGGGCTCGAGGCCCATCGACTCCGACGGCCGAGTAGAGCTGGCTCGCGCACCTCGACGTGCCTCGCGACCCTCTTCTCCAGCGTCTCCTCCATGAGCGCGGCCAAGCGCCTCCTCGAGCGCGTAGTAGAGCGGGACCGCCGGGGTGAACGGCGTGTAGCCGTGCTCCAGGAAGTCGAGGTGCTTGCCCAGGTCGAAGTACCTCACCGTCGGGGGGGTCTTCTTCAGGAAGTCGGCCACCTTGCCGTTCAGGGAGATGATGACCATGCCCGGCGGCGCCGCGATGCACTTTTGGCTCGCCGTGACGCACATGTCCACGCCCCAGGCGTCGACGGGGACCGAGTATCCGCCGATGCTGGAGACGCCGTCCACGACCATGAAGGCGCCCTTCTCGTGCGCGGCCTTGGCCAGCTCCTGGATGTAGGGGATCGCGCAGCCCGTGCTGGTCTCGTTGTGCACCGTGTAGACCGCCTTCAGGTTGTCCGTCCTCCGGATGGCCTCCTTGACCTCGTCGAGGCGCGGGACGTTGCCCGGCTCCGCGAAGACCTTGACGACGTTGCCGCCCGCGAGCTCGATCGCCTCCGCCAGGCGCTGCGCCGAACTCGCCGTAGACCGGGACGACGACGTTGTCCCCGGGCCGGACCAGGGCGAAGGCGACCGCCTCGACCCCTCCGGTCCCCGACGCGGTGATCGTGACGATGTGCTCCTTGGTCTGGAAGAGGTACTTGCCCTTCTCGGTGATGCTCTCCAGGAGGGCGGTGAACTCGGTCGACCTGTGGTTGATCATCGGCTTTAGCATCGCGTTCATGACCCTGTCCGAGACGTTGGTCGGCCCGGGAATCATCAGGAGCTTCTTCGCTGGATAGACCTTGGACATCGGCTGCCCCCTCACCCCTCCCCTTCAAGGTCTTTGTGAATCATGCTTCTAACCCTCCCCACGCCTCCGATGCTCTTGACCATGGACGCGACCGGCTCCGGGCACGAGCTTCTCCCACTCCTTCATCTCCAGGATCCTGTTCCGGACGTTGGTCGCGGAGTAGCTCGACCTCTGGAGGTAGGGGACGGCCTCGACCCTGATGCCCTCCTCCTTCAGGAGCCTGGTCGTCAGGCCGTCGTTGGTGAAGACCCTGTGAACGGAGGGACGGTGATCTTCAGGATCGCAGGCCAGAGGGCGTGAGATATCGTGTCGGCGATGGGGATGGCCATCCACCTCTCCGGCTTGACGTCGCTTGCGTCGAGCGCCGCCTTGATCATCGCGATCCTCTCGCCGGCGGTGAACGGGTTGTCGCGCTCGTGGCTCTTCTGCGAGCTCCCGATGACGATGTAGAGGTAGTCGACCTTCTTCAGGGCATAGCGCACGGCTTCGAGGTGCCCGTTGTGGAAAGGCTGGAATCTCCCCACAAGTACGCCGACGGTCAACTGCTTCTCTGCCTGCGGGTCTTCGGTGAGTATTTAAGCGGTTTTCGCCGCTCTTCCGCAGTCACGACGCGAACGCATCGCCCTGCACGCCTCCCTGTCCGGCCCGGTAGAGGTGGACGGCTCTTTCGGGGAGGGCGGGGGGCAGATCCTGCAGGACGGCGGTCTGCTTCTCGATGGTGCTCGGGGTCCCCATCCACGTGACCAAGATCAGGGCGGGGAGGAAGGTCCCGGGGCTCCGCCCGCAGCACTCCGCCACGATCAAGATACTCGGCGAGATCTGCTCCGCGGAGGTGGAGGGAGGCGACGTAGGCTCCACCGAGCTCACGTTCTCGCCCGGAGAGGTCGAGGACGAGCCGCGGGTCGTTCAACCTTGGGACGGCGGCGAGCATCCCCCTCGTCCTCCAGGCGGTGATACCGGCGGTCTCGCCTGATGGGCAGGTCGTACGACATGGAGCTCGTGGGAGGGACGGACGTGCCGTGGAGCCCGACCTCGGACTACATCGAACAGGGTCGTGTCGCCCGCGATGAAGGCGGTCGGGATAGGCTTCTCGTTCAAGGTCGAGAGGCGCGGCTACTACCCCAACGGCGGAGGGCAGGGCGAGCCTCCGCATCGAACCCTGCGAGCGGGTCGTGCCGCTGGACCTCGCCTCGACAGAGGGGCGAAGGAGAAGGCGGGAGACCTTCGCTCGTCAGCCGATGCGGCGAGCTCCCGGTCAGCGTGGCCGAGAGGCAGGCGAGGGCCGCGGTCACGGTGCTGCGAGCTCGCGGGGTGGAGGTGGCCGAGAGGGACGTCCGCCTCGAAGACTCCGTCTCGCCGGGGAGCTCGATGCTCGTCTCGCTGGTGGGAGAGCGCGTGCTACCTCGGCGGGGACTCGATCGGGGCGCGGGGGAAGCCGGCGGAGACCGTCGGGCAGGGAGGCCTCGGAGACCTTCCTGACGGCGTTCTTCACCAGGGCGAGGGCGGACATCCACCTCGCCGACATGCTCGCCCCGGTGCTCTGCCTCGCCGACTCGCCCTCGTCGATCCTCATCCCCTACGTCACCGAGCACCTCAGGACGAGCCTCCACGTCGCGCAGCAGTTCACGTCGGCGCGACCACGGGTTCGAGGACCGGGGAGGCGCCTCGCTGCTCTCGATCTCGCCCGCGCGAGCAAAATAGCTAATAACACCGCGCCAACGGCGACCACTCGGTCGTCATCAGAAAATGTCGTTCGATGCATACATCCCCGGAGCGACCGCGGTGGGAGTGACCTACAAGGACGGGGTCGTGCTCGGGGCGGAGAGGAGGATCACGCTCGGCAACTAGTGGTCAGCAAGAAGGGGAAGAAGGTCTTCATGGTCACCGACAACGTGGGCGCGGTCTGCGCCGGGATGGTCGCCGACATGCAGAACCTCGTCAAGGAGGTGGGCGTCTACGCGAAGCTCAAGGAGCTCGAGGCCAAGAGGCAGCTGAAGGCCTCGGCGGTCGCGAAGCTGACCTCGGTCATAATGTTCGAGAGGAGGTTCTCGCCCCTGCTGACCCAGGTGATCCTGGGCGGGGTCGACGCAAAGCCGCAAGTCTGGGTGCTCGACCCCCTCGGGAGCCTCATCACCGACGAGTACGCCTCGGTCGGCACCGGCGCCGAGATGGCGACGGGAGTCATGGAGGCGGGATACAGCGCGGGGATGTCGGAGAAGGACGCGCAGGGAGCTGACCGTGTCCTCGATAAAGGCGGCGATCGAGAGGGACTCGATGAGCGGGAACGGCATCGACCTCCTGACGCTGGACAAGCAGGGCTTCCGCGAGGAAGCGATTTCGACCTAGTCTCGAAGGCCCAGCGTCACTCGGGGACGCTCTCAGAGTGGAGCTTTCCGTCCTTCAAGGACACGAAGAGGAACCTGTTGTCCTCAAAGACGAGCGTGAGCTCGTTCTCCTTCTCCGTCACCGTGAGGAGCCTCTTCTCGACTATCCCGCTGAACTTTGCCATCTGGCTTGGCCTCTCCGGGCAGTTTATTTCTGTCTTGCGTCTGGCGCGGCTCACTCGGCGAAAGAGGAGAGCCGCATGTTGTTCTTCTGGGCGCGAGTACTCCTCCACGCTCTTCCCCGTCGCTCCCTTGACGAGGGACCTGATGACCTCGTCCATGCTCTTGCTCCTGTTCCTCTCCTTTATCGCCTTCAAGACCCTGTGAGTGTCAGCGTGGACCTTGACGCCTTTCGTCACAAGCATTTGTCCATCTCCCGACGGGCGTCGCTTGAAAAGCTTCCGAGAGCATGGAAGCGTGGATGACTCAGTATCGTCGCGAGTTCATCATCTGGCCCGGAGCTTATCTGGGCCTCTGACTGGGACGGCGTTTACCTCATCGTCGGAGAAATCCGACCTCGAGTTCCTTTTAGGCTTTTGCCTCGTCGAGTGCGCGCCGCATGCGCCACGAGGCCCGGCGCGTGGCCGGGTGGCCCGAGACCCGGCGAACGTTAATATCCCCGACGCCCGCAATCCTTGCGCAGATGTCCCTCGACCCAACGACGCTCCTGATCGGAGTGGCGGCTGGCGGGGCGGCAGGTCTCGGAATCTCCTACGCGGCATTCTATCCCAGAGGCAAGAGCCGGAAGGTCCAGGTGATGCAGAGAGACGAGGCAGGCCAGCTCCGCAAGAAGACCGTGACCGCGGACGACCTCGAGAGGTCGAGGAGGGAGATGCGCACGCTGCTTCTGGAGAGGGACCTCCTCTCCGCGGCCCTGACCAAGGTCTACGAGGCGGAGAACGAGGGGAAGATCACGCGCGAGGAGAGGGAGATGATAGCCAAGAGATACAGCTCCCAGATCAGGGACATGGAGTCCAAGCTGAGCGACAAGGAGCTGATCGTCGAGGTCGGGGAGCTCGAGGGGCTTAGGGACGAGCTCGTGACGCTATTCAGGGAGAAGATTCAGAACATCGAGAGCAGGCTCGACCAGGCCAAGGAGAGGCTCCCCAGCGTGACCCAGCAGCAGGCCAAAGGCGCTAGAGGCGTCGATGACCGCCGGCGCGAGGTCCAAGTCCGCGACGTCCGTCGTGGCGACCGCTCCGCCCAGTCGTCGCAGGGCGAGGACCTCGAGAGGGCGGTCGAGCGCAAGGCCCCCAAGAGGGACGACACGGAGGGCGAGAGGAGGGTCAAGGCCATCCGCGACGAGGTGATGGAGGCCCTCGAGAGGCTCGAGCAGATAGACTCTAGGAAAGAGAACGAAGGGACTTGAGCGCCAAGGCCTCCCCTTCGGAGAGGCTCGGCAAGGAGCTCGCTTCCGGCATCAAGGACGGCGACGTCGTGGGACTGGGAAGCGGGTCCACGGTCGCGCGGCTGCTCCCGGTCATGGTGAAGGCCATGCGCGACAGGGGCGTCGAGGCGCATCTGGGTCCCGACGTCGCTGCAGATTCAGCTCGTCGCGCTCGAGCTCTCGCTCAGGACGGTGCCCCTCACGACGCCGGACGTCGTCAAGGTGGTCGACGGGGCGGACCAGGTCGACGCGAAGCTGAACATGATCAAGGGAGGGGGAGGGGCGCTGCTGAAGGAGAAGGTCCTGCTGAGCAGCACGAAGCGACGCGGCCATCGTGGCCGACGAGAAGAAGTTCGCGGAGAAGCTGTGCATGCACGACGTGCGAGTCCCCGTCGAGGTGACGCCCGTTCGCCAGGGAGACCGCGGCGTCGAGGCTGAAGAAGGCGGGGAGCAAGGACGTCAGGATAAGGCTGGACCAGAGGGGATTCCCGTCCTACTCGGAGAACGGGAACCTGCTGATGGACGCCCTCTTCGAGCCGATAGAGAAGCCCGAGCAGCTCGAGCGGGAGCTGGTCGCGATCCCGGGCGTCGTCGAGGTGGGGATATTCGTGATAAGGCCCATCACGGTCTACAAGATCAGGCCGGACGGCGGTTACGAGGCCTGAAATCGGGCGCCTGAGAACAGATTTATAATGTGGGTAACGGGCCAGCTTGATTCGCACACATGACGCGTGAGATAGGTTACAAGACGAAGCCGATTGACCAGGCATTCCTATCCAAAGCCGAACGAGTTTCCGATAACGGGAGAGCACAACGGTCACAACGTTAGGGCGGCGGGAGTCCAGAGGATGGACGGCGAGGGCAAGCCCCTGCCGACCGCCCACGGGATACACGGGACGAACACCGCTGTCGACTGGGACGCCTGCAGCGCCGACGGCGTCTGCATGGACGTCTGCCCGGTCTTCGTCTACGAATGGGCGCTCAACTCCGGCCAATCGGGCTCCGGCAAGGACATGATCCTCGCCCCGAACTCGCCGGACTGGCAGGCCTGGAGGTCTGACAAGTCGGACCCCGTGAGGGAGAAGGACTGCATCTACTGCATGGCGTGCGAGACTTCGCTGTCCGACACAGTGCATCAAGATAACGCAGCCGTAGCTGAATTGGTGAACAGGCACCCAATAGCGGCCAAATTTCAGAGTTCGCCGATTCGAAGCTAGCGATTCACTTCACTCGGTATGCCGTCGAAGATAGTCCTCTTCAGCCTCCTCGGTGAATCTTTATCCTTTCTTCTCAGGACTGACTTTCTGAAGCTTCTTCACTTTGGGCGGCTACACGTGTGTCCAAATGCGTTCCCTTTACTAATCGAAAGCGCCAGTGCCTTCTTCGTCGACTTTCTCCCTGTGCCCCGGTGTGAAGCTCTCAAGCAGAAGACCGCTTGCTGACTTCTTCGAAGCTTGCCACCATGACTCTCCAATAGTCCTTCTTCATTTCGATATGGAAATCCGTGGAGATCTGCAGAGCCTTTTGCTTGTCAAGATACGGGCTTCAGTCGTATCTGTACACCCGAGCATGAGTTAGCCACTTTTCGACGCATGTGCAGAAGTGTCTAGGTCTGTGTTGTAGTAAATGACTTGCAACCGAGCCGTAGTCTTGGCGTTTGGGTAGATCCCAATGGTGCCCTTCAGCGTCCAGCAAGCCAGCTAAGATATGCTAGAATCGTCGCGTCCTTTCTGTCAATCCATCTTCAGCGCTCTTGTCGCGATTTCAGTAGGAAGCGAGAAGCTCGTCGTCGAGGATTGCCTCGAAGTTCCATTCGTAGGAGCTGTGTCCTTCTTGTACCTCGGATGCTGATAGACGTGACCGTATGGTCTCGAACAAGCTTCTGAATAGCTCCGCCATTGCGGGATGGGTCGTGCTCGTCGAGACTCCTAACTACGTCATCCATGGTCTTGAAGCCGAGAGGTCGCCGTGCTCAGGCCCAGGAGGTACGCCTTGTCCTCGTCGGTCCCGTCGAACGGCTTCCGCTCGTACTTCCTCACCTTCTCGTGAATCCCCTTCAGCCTTGCCTCCTCGAAGGCCCGCTGGCTGGACTCCGAGCTGTCTGGTGAGCCAGCATGTGTATCCGCTCGTCTTGTTGCCGATGAGCTTCGCGATGTCGTTGAGCGACACGCCTTCCTCGATGTGCTTCCTCACGAAGTATGGCCTCATCTTCTCCTTCGTCGCAGGAGTCGAGGTTCTTGATGCTCAGCCCGGGTGTCCGTAGGAGCGCGAGAACATCTTCCTCAATCGAAGGAAAGAGCTCAGTGAATCTGTTGGTCCCGTTCTTTCTATCAAACGCCGTATAACTCCCGCTTCCGCTATTAAGCTAGCCCACAGGACGCTCAGGGCGGAAGACTCAGGAGCGCGGTACTCTTCCGAAAACAAAGTATTTAGGGCTAGAAGGGGGCGTCGGTCCAGCTTGGACGAAGACGCGGAACTGAACATGATCAACGCGCGAAAGCTCGCGGAGCTCAAGAGGAGGGCGGAGAGGGCGTCCGCGGCTCCCGCTCGCCGCGCGACCCACCGCGAAGCCGGCGAAGAGCGACAGGGACGTCCTGCTTGAGGTGCTCTACGACAGGGGCGACGAGGTGCTCCAGACCGCCTACCAGGCCTATCCGCGCCAGACCGAGATCGTCGTCGACGCAGCTGGCGCGGCTCCTGAAGCAGAACGGGATGAGGGAGAAGATATCGGGCGGCGAGCTCTACCAGCTCTTCAGGAACCTGGGGCTCAGGTTCAGCCTGAAGACCACGATCAAGATCCAGGACAAGGGCAAGTTCGTGGACCTCAAGGACAAGCTGAAGATGGACATGGAAGAGGGCTGAGCGAGCTGCAGGAGTCGGACTGAGCTGGCCGAGGTGCAAGCCCTGCCCGAGATACAGGTCAGGCAGCTCTCGTCTCCCTCCCCCGTGAAGCCGGTCCTGGTCTGCGGCCTCCCGGGAGCGGGTACGTCGGGAAGCTGGCCGCCGACTACCTGGTGACGGTCTTCAAGGCGAAGAAGGTCGCCGAGTTCTATTCCACGTCGTTCCCGCCGCACGTCAACGTCAGCGAGGAGGGCCTGGCTGTCAAGCTCAGGGGCGAGCTCTACCACGCGCGAGACGGGGCAGGAGAACGACCTGCTCGTCTTCACGGCCGACGCCCAGCCCACGACCTCCGACGGGAGAGTACGAGCTCGCCGACGCGGTGCTCAAGGAGGCGAAGAGGCTCCGCGCGAGAGCTGGTCTTCTCGCTCGCTGCGTACGTCACGGGGAGCTTCGTGAAGGAGCGGCGGGTCTTCGGGACGGCGACGTCCTCTGAGCTCCTGCCTCGACTCTCCGAGAACGGCGTCCAGATCATGAAGGAGGGCGGGATAAGCGGGATGAACGGCGTCATCGTCGGGATGGCGAAGCTGCACGGGATGGAGGGCGCGTCCCTCCTCGGGGAGACCTCGGGCTACCTGCTCGACCCCGCAGCTTCCCACTCGGTGCTGGAGTCGCTGTCGCGGATACTGGGCCTCAAGATCGACCTGGCCTCCATCGAGGAGCGGGCGAAGGAGGCGCAGCAGATCTTCAGCCAGGTGCAGAGGATGACCGAGCAGAACGCCGAAGAGGTCAGGGGCACCGAGAAAGAGGGCAGGCCCGGCTACATAGGCTGACGCTTCTCAAAGAGGATTGGCGATGGGATCCGGGAATCAGCCCTTGATGTTGCCTATCGGCCTGAGCGCGGCGACCTTGAGCGAGATGCCCGCCTGGTGCATCGTCTCCACGACCTCCGAGATGTCCTTGTAGGCCATGCCCGCCTCCTCGGCCAGCCCCTCCATGTCGCGGCCTTGACGTAGATGCCCGTTCTTCTCCATCCTCTGCTGGAGGTCCGCTGCCGCTCACCTGCTTCTTCGCGGCCGTCCTCGACATCGTCCTGCCCGAGCCGTGCGCGGTCGAGCCGAACGTCTCCTCCATCGCCTTCTCCGTCCCGAGGAGGAGGTAGGAGCCGGTCTCCATCGAGCCCCCGATGATCACGGGCTGGCCGAGCGACCGGTAGGCGGGAGGGATGTCGGGGTGGCCGGGGCCGAAGCTCCTGGTCGCCCCCTTCCTGTGGACGAGGAGGTCCCTGCGAGCCCCCGTCGACCGCTGTGCCTCTCCACCTTCGCGATGTTGTGGCAGACGTCGTAGATGATGTGCATGTCGAGGGCCTCGGGGTCCTTGTGGAAGACCTGCTGGAAAGCCTCGCGGATCCTGTGGACTATGACCTGCCTGTTCGCGAACGCCATGTTGGCGGCGCAGACCATCGCGCCGTAGTAGTCCTGCGCCCTCCTTGGAGGAGAAGGGCGCGCACGCCAGCTCCCTGTCCCTCACCGCGATGCCGTACCTCTTCATCGCTCAGTCGAAGACCCTGAGGTAGTCGGACGCCACCTGGTGGCCGAAGCCCCTGCTCCCGCAGTGGACCATGACGACGACCTGGTCGTCGTGGACGAGCCCGAACTGCTTCCCCATCTTCGCGTCGAAGAACCGCGCCGGGTCGACCACCTGCATCTCGCAGTAGTGGTTGCCCGAGCCGAGCGTGCCCGAGCTGGCTTATCCCCCTGCTGGAGGCCTGCTGGCTGACCTTGGAGGGGTTCGCGCCCTTGATGAACCCGCCCTCCTCGACCTTCGAGACGTCGTCGTCCCAGCCGTAGTCGTTCTCGGCGCACCACTTGACTCCCCACCTCATGACGTCCTCGAACTGCGACTGGTTCACCTTGACGAAGCCCTTGACGCCCACGCCGGTGGGCACGAGGCGGAATAGGAGGTCCACGAGCTCCTTGATCTTCGGCTTGACCTCGGAGAGGCGCAGGTTCGTCCGGACGAGCCGCATCCCGCAGTTGATGTCGAAGCCGATCCCTCCCGGCGAGATGACGCCCTTCTCGGGGTCGAAGGCGGCCACGCCTCCTATCGGGAAGCCGTACCCCCAGTGCGCGTCCGCCATGGCGTACGAGTACTTCGACGATCCCCGGGAGCATCGCGACGTTCGTGACCTGCTCGATCACCCCGGCGTCCATCGCCTCGAGGAGCTTCTTGGTGGCGTAGATGCGGGCGGGGACGTTCATTCCGGCCTTGTATGACGGGGGAATCTCCCATACGACGTCTGAGATCTGCTTGGCGTTCTTGACCTCTGTCATCTTTCGGGGAGCGTCTCGTCCGGCGGCGGCCGCTGATTGGTCTTAAGCCTTCTGCGCTCAGATGTCGAGGACGACCGTCGCCTCCCACCTGCCGCCCTTCCCTATCGCCTTCTTCACCCCGAACATGTGCATGGTGACGGCCTTGACGTCGTTCCTCAGCGCGTGCCGCTCCCTGTCGATCTCCTCTCCTCGCATCTCGCAGGTGAGCCTCTGCTCCCGCCCGGAAGCGATCGAGACTCTAAAGTCCTTGAAGAGGAGCGAGTCGACGTCCTTGATGACTATGAGCTCGGTCAGAAAGTCGTAGAGCAGCCTGTCTACCGTCGGAGACCTGATCTCGATGCTCCTCACCACGCGCCCGACGACCGTCTTCCTGTCCACCATCACCTCCGTGAGCGCCCTCGCTGCCGACTCGAAGAGCGAGGGGAGGGAGTCCGCCCGGGCGACGAAAGCGATGTCGGCGAGCGCTATGTTGGAAAGGAACCTGTAGTCCGAATGCCGCCCACCCTTGCCGACCAACGGGCCGTGGCGGAATCTGGCGCTTAAGAACCTGCGTCCAGCCAATATGCTTTTCACGCTCGGGAGCGCGGGGACTCGCTCTTGACGAGCTTGGGGAGGAGCGAGGAGGGTTCGGGGAGGGCCATACTCCCATCTAGAATGGGAGAGGCCGATGATCCCGCCGCCAACCTCGCCCTCGAGGAGGCGCTCTACCTAAGGAACGAGGGGTTCATCGCGAGGGTCTGGGAGAACAGCGAGTCCGTCATCATCGGGCGCGCCCAGCTCGCGAGCTACGAGACGGACGTCGAGTTCTGCAAGGAGGAGGGCATCCCGATAGTGAGGCGCTTCACCGCCGGGGGGACGGTCTACAACGGCCCGGGGAACTTGAACTGGTCGCTCTTCGTGGCCAAGGGCTCGGCTCGGGGGCGCTGAGGTACGAATCGAGCCCGCACGCGATATTCCGGAATGCGTCCAGGCCGCTCCTCACAGCCCTCTCCGCCTCGGGAGTGGATGCCTGGCTCGACCCGCCCAACCGGATCCTCACGAAGGAAGGCAAGATATCCGGGATGGCCGCGTACGTCTCGAGGAAGGGATTCCTCTGCCACGGCACGCTGCTGGTAGGGGCTGACCTCGCCAGGGTGAAGGCGCTCACGACCCCGTCACCCGAGGCGCTCGCGCGGAGGTACACGCGTAGCCGGGACGTGAAGACGGCCAACGCGCCGCTGGACGTAGATTCGTTTATTCACACCTTCGTCCGCACGCTCGCCGACGAGACGAACTTGGAAATCAAGAAGGGGTCGCCCGACGCTGCCGAGCGCGCGCTAGCGAGAGACCTCCTCGAGGCGCGCTATGGGGACGAGGATTGGAACCTGGGCGACCCCTTCGCCGTCGGAGGCAAGGTGGGCGCAGCCGCGCTGGTGAGATAGCAGATGGACGACAAAGAAGTCACCCTCGAGGAGATCGAACGGGCGGCGGCCGTCCTCAAGGGCGTGATCCGCGTGACGCCCCTGGACCGCTCCAGGACGCTCAGCGAGGAGACCGGCATCGACCTCTACCTGAAGATGGAGAACTTCCAGAGGGCGGGCTCGTTCAAGATGCGCGGAGCCTACTACAAGATCCACTCGCTCTCCGACTCGGAGAGGAAGAGAGGAGTGGTGGCCGCATCCGCCGGCAACCACGCCCAGGGCGTGGCGAACGCCGCGACCTTGCTCGGGGTCAAGTCCACGATCGTGATGCCGGAGAGCGCGTCGCCCGCCAAGATAGACGCGACCAAGGGCTACGGGGCGAGGGTGGTCCTGCACGGGGCGAACTTCGAGGACGCCCTCGAGAGGGCGCGGGAGATTACCCGCAAGGAGGACGCGACCCTCATCCACGCCTTCGACGACCCGATGGTCGTCGCTGGGCAGGGGACGGCTGGGCTCGAGATGATGGAGGCGGCTCCGGAACTCCAGACCATCGTGGTGGCGATAGGAGGCGGAGGGCTCATTTCGGGGGTCGCGGTCGCGGCCAAGAGCATCAAGCCCTCGATCAAGGTGGTGGGGGTCCAGTCCGAGGCTTTCCCAAGCATGTACATGGCGTTCAAGACGGCCAAGATGGTGCCCTACAAGACCCAGGAGACCATCGCCGACGGCATCGCGGTCAAGCAGCCAGGGAAGCTCACCTACAAGCTCATCAGGAAATACGTCGACGACATCGTCCTGGTCAGCGACGGGGACATCGCCAGCGCGATCTTCTTCATGCTCGAGAGGATGAAGGTGGTCGCCGAGCCCGCGGGGGCGGCGAGCGTCGCAGCCTGCATGGCCGGGCTCGTGAAGGCGAGGGGCGAGAAGTGCGGCACGGTAGTGAGCGGAGGGAACATCGACATGTACCTCCTCGACCAGATAGTCACGAAGGTCTTGGAGAAGCAGCACAGGCTGCTCAGGGTCAGGATCCTGATCTCGGACAAGCCAGGCGCGCTAAAGGACATCATCGAGGTGATAGCCCAGTCGAGGGCCCACGTGATCAGCATCGAGCACGACAGGGTGGGCGAGGGCGTCCCAATCGGCAAGGCCGAGGTGATCTTCGACCTCGAGACCCAGAACGCCGAGCACACGAAGACGCTGATCTCGGCGCTCGGCAAGTCCAGGGTCAAGTACAGGGTCGAGAGCTGAGGCTCAGTCGCCCCTTCCGTGGAGCGTCTTGATCTCCTGGAGGGCCCCGGAGATGACCCTGATCGACCCGAGGTAGTCCGGGATGTCCACGAACTCCGTCTCGGTGTGCCCGAGGTTCGAGTCGGCCGGGCCGTAGGTCACGCAGGGTATCCCCATCCTCTCGGCGAGCGTGTTCATGTCTCCCGTCCCGGTCTTGTGCGTCAGGACGGGGCGGGAGTTGAGGGTCTTCAGTATCGAGCGCTGGAATGCCCTGACCACCACCGAGTCGAGGGGGCGTCGTAGGGCTCCGTGGACCCGTCGAACTCGACCTTGGCGTCGATGCCGCCCTTCATCCTGGCGTATCCGTCGACCATGCGGCCGTGATGTCTTCCTTTACCCTCGACGACCTCATCCCCGGCGGGATGCGGACGTCGAAGGTCATCTGGCAGCTCTTAGGGATGACGTTCGAGTAGCCGCCGCCCCTTATGACGGTGAGCGACGCGCTCAGGGACCTGTAGTGGTCGCCCTCGACGGTGTTCCTCTTCTCGTATTCTTTGATGAGCGACATGATGGCCAATGACTCGTCCACGGCGCTCGGGTGGGCCCATGACGAGGACGCGTGCCCGCCGTGGGTCTTGACGGAGATCCTTGCGGCGGTCCGTCCGCGATACCCTACGGTAACCCTCCCCGCGCCCGCTGGCTCGCCGAAGACGGCATAGTCGTAGTCTCCTCCGGACTCGATCAAGGTCTCGACACCTAGGCTGTCGCCTTCTTCTCTCGTGACGCAAGCCATCGTCACCTTCATCCCTCCGGGAACCGCGCCTCCGCTGACGGCGGAGATCATCGCGCACATCGGCGACTTGGCGTCGGCGGCTCCTCGTCCGTAGACCTTGTCGCCCTCGCGCTTGACCTTGAGGAAGCCCGGCACGGTGTCCATGTGGCCGCAGAGCAGGACGTGTGGATGGCCGTCTCCCCACCTCGCCAATCGCGTTTCCCGCCTTGTCGGTCCTGACGTTCTTGAAGCCCCGTTGGCGCATGCGCTCCCTGAGCAGCTTGGAGAGCTTCGCCTCCTTCGTAGAAGCGGAGTATGTTCTCAGCGTCTCCAAGAGAAGTTCGATGGCGGGGTCCTTGGTCGTCATGGCTTCGCTCTGCGATTCACCGCTATCACGTCATCGCTTGTCGAGCGAAGCGAGGTAGTCCACCGCGAGCCCCGGGATGTCGATGCCCGTGGCTGGGACGCTGTTCTTGAACTCCGTGGTGTTGTTGACCTCGTGGCAGACGAGCCCGTCCTTGGACTCCATGAGGTCGACTCCAACGAAGCGGCCCTCGACCGCCTTCGCGGCCTTGACCGAGATGTCGTCTATCTCCTTGGTGATCTTGCACGGCTCGGCCTTGCCTCCCCTCGCGGTGTTCGTCCGCCAGTCGCCCGCCGAAGTGCGGTAGATCGCGGCCACTGTCCTGTCGCCGATGACGAACGTCCTGATGTCGCGCGGCGGCCGCTTAACGTACTCCTGGAGGTAATAGACCTGGTAGCTCGGGTGCATGTACTCCCTGTCCTCGACGATCGCCCTCGCGAAGTCCTCGTCCTTGAGCAGGGCTGCGAGTCGACCCCAGCTTCCCACGGCCGGCTTCAGCACTGCCGGATAGCCGAGCTCTCTAAGGGCGCGCATCACCCCATCCTCGGTGAAGGCGAGGTGGGTCTCCGGCGTCGGGATGCCCGCCTTCTTCAGCGCGAGGGTGCAGAGGAGCTTTGTCGCTCGAGTTCCACGCGGTGTAGAGGGAGTTCACGACCGTGTGCCCGGCGGCCTCCAGCGCCGCTGTCGAGTAGAGGTTCTTGTAGTGGCTGACGCACCTCTGCAGGACTATCCTCTCACGGATTTTCGGGTTGGTGCCGGCCCCGGTGAGGTTGATCTCCATCTCCTTCAGGTCGACGAGCGCCACCTTGACGCCCCTCTTCTCGGCGGCCTGAGCGATGGCCTTTTCTTCCCACCTGATCACGTCGTATAGAAGCGCGAACGAGGGCGTGGCCTTTACTCGCCCCAGTCCTCTTGCTCTTTCGCTGCTGGCTTTAGGGTGACCAGCCCGGAGGCCTCGTCCTTCTTGACCTCGTAGGAGGCGCCGCAGTCCTTGCAGCTCACGATCTCTCCCTGGATGGCGTCGCTGGGAATCGTAAGTGGCGCGTCGCATTCCTCGCAGTTCGTCAGTGGGTCACCCTCGATTCCTTTGACCGCTCGACGACCGATTATATTTAACGATAACGACGTAAGATGACATCGTTATACCGGACAGAGGGCTGTAGGAAAGGAAGCCAAGTTGGACTGGAAGGCGCTCGCGGAGTATAAGGCGGTTGCCCGGATGATGAGGAACTACGGCAACGACCTCACATACGGCATCATGCTACGCTCCCTCGCCTACATTGGCTGGCGCGCACCAAACAACTTTGGAGCCAGAGGCTTGACAATCTCGACAAATTGTTAAAGGCGGAAAAAGAGAAAGAACGTTGAAACGAAACTGGTGACATTATGGCAACAGCAAAAGCAACATTAGAAAGGAAAAGAAATGAATTAGGATTTCATGAAATTGGAAAGGCCTACGGAATACCAATATACATGTTAAATGAAAAAGCAAATGCTTCACAGTCGGCAAAGCGCATAGTAGAGCCTAAATTAGCGCTGCCTACTTACCAGTTCATGCTTTCTGCTTTTGGCTCAGAAAGTTCACTCAAAGACAAATTCAATGACAGTGGAAAAAGCGATTACTCTTTTTGGATTGCGGGCATCGGTAAAGACACAAATCATCTAATAGACGAATCCCAAGAGTCAGAAATTACACCTGCTCAGGAAGCAGAGGCCGTGAAGCTTGCTGAATCAGGCATGAATTATAGGGATATAGCTAAGAAGTTAGGCGTTACTGCTTTGAGCGCATATTACGCACTGAAGAAAAAAGGGAAAACCAAAGCAAAAAAGTCAATAAAGCCAAGAAGCTCGGCTCTTTGCACTTTTGATAAGAAAGGAAATCTTAACGTAGGTAAAGGAGCCTCCTTAGAAAGTACAGTTCGTGTTTCCAGAGGCTCGGATGACATGCCTCTTCTATTCTTCGTTCTTCGTGACAGCTACTCCAGGATTGGCGGTGCGCGTTTCGTCATTGCTGCATGCAATGGCAGACAGTTTACTCCTGTTACTGCTGCTAGAGTGGTAGTAGGAGTTCCGCAAGAAGCGTAAGCCTTAACATATCATAGATAGCGGCCATCCTAGGAAAGGGGCTATTTTGTGCCCCGTTGAAGCCCAAACGGGCTATAACAGCGTTATTTATTAAGGTAAATCAACGATGTTCGTCTCGAATCAGCGAATCGTCCGCAGGATTATCGTCGTCTCCGTCTTCAGGACGCCGTCGAGCCTCCTGATCTCCTCGACGGACTTGTTGACCTCGGAGATGCTCGCGCCCTTGATGATGGCGGCGATGTCGAAGGCGCCGGTGGTCTCGTAGATGGTCTCGACCCCCTTCACCGATCTCAGCTTCTTGCTGACGTCGGCGGTCGGGGCCGAGGGGCTGACCGAGACGTAGGTGATTGCGCTCGTGGCGGTCTGCGGCTCGTCGACGTCGATCGTGAACCTCTTGATGGTGCCCTCCTTCACCAGGTTCGAGACCCTCCTCCTGACCGCGGCCTCCGAGAGGCCCGACCTTGGCGGCGATGTCGACGAACGCGGCCCTCGAGTCCTGTCGGAGGACCTGCAGTATCTGCTCGTCGGTCTTATCCAACGGTGCCGGCACCGCCTCCGCCACGCGCGCGCCTCGCCTCCTCCGCGGCGATGGCGTCCCCGAGTATCTTCACGGACCTGTCGATCTGGCGCTCGGTGATGACCAGAGGGGGCAGCATCCTGACTATCGTCCGCCCGGAGTAGGTGAAGATCGCGCCCATGGTCATGGCCTCGTTCAGCAGCTCCTGGATGTCGACCCTCAGCTCGAAGGCCAGCATCAGCCCGAGCCCCCTCGCCTCCCTCGTGAGCTGTGTGCTCCTTGCCCATCGCCGTCAGCTTGTCCAAGAAGAGCTTCCCCTTCTTCTTGGCCTGCGAGGGAAGGTCGTTGTCGAGGATGTACCTGAGCGTGGCCGTCCCCGCGGCGCAAGCGAGGGGGTTGCCCCCGAAGGTGCTCGTCGCCTCGCCCTTCTTCAGCGAGTTGAGGATCTCGGCCCTCGTCACGGTCGCGCCGATTGGGACCCCGCCGGCCAGCCCCTTCGCGACGGTCATGATGTCCGGGACGACGCCCCAGTTCTCCATGGCCCAGAGCTTCCCCGTCCTCCCCAGCCCGGTCTGTATCTCGTCGGCTATCAGCAGGACCCCCTTCCTGTCGCAGATCTCCCGGACCCCCTGGAGGAAGCCCTTCGGGGGGAGCACGATGCCTCCCTCGCCCTGGATGGGCTCGACTATGACCGCCCCGATGTCCGCGTCGATCTCCCTTTCGAGGGCGTCGAGGTCGCCGTTCTCGACGTGCTTGACCCCCTGGAGGAGCGGCTCGAAGGGCTCCCGGTATCTCTTGCTCCAGGTGGCGGAGAGCGCGCCCGCGGTCTTCCCGTGGTAGGCGCCCTTCATCGCGATGAGCCCCTTCTTCCCCGTGACCTTCCTCCCGAGCTTTATCGCGACCTCGACCGCCTCCGCCCCGCTGTTGGAGAGGAAGGCCGCGTCGAGGCCCTTCGGCGAGCACGAGGTCAGGGTCTCCAGGAACTCGGCCCGCGCGTCGTTGTAGAGCGAGCCGTGGCAGGTGATGAGCGTCTCCGCCTGGCGCGTTATGGCGGCGACCACCTTGTCGTTGGAGTGGCCCACAATCGCGACCCCGTAGCCCCCCATGCAGTCCACGTACTCGCGGCCCTTGTCGTCCCAGACCAGCGCCCCCTTGCCCCGGACTATCGCGACGGGGAACTTCTGGTAGGTGTGCGGGCCGTGCGCGTCCTCGGTTGCGATGATGTCCAGCTTCTTCTTGGTTGCCAATTCTATCACTATGCCCTCGACATCACCGTGCAGCCCTTGTGCATGAGGGCGTTCGAGAGGGGCTCGGGGCCGAACCCCGAGGCGATTATCGCCTCGCCGACCCCCGCCTCGACCGCCTCGACGCCCGCGAGTATCTTCTTCTGCATCCCGAAACCCGTCTTCGGGAGGAGCGCCGCGCGCCTCCTCGGCGGTCAGCTTCTCGACCACCTTGCCGTCCATCAGGAAGCCCTTCACGTCCGTCAGGAAGAGGACCGAGTCCGCGTGGACCCCCATCGCCATGAAGGCCGCCGCCCTGTCGGAGTCGACGTTGAGCGGCTCCGCCTCCTCTCCCATCGCCACGGGGGAGATCACGGGGACGACGCCCCGCTCGAGGAGGGCTTCGATGACGGGCCCGCCCGCCGACTGCATCTTGCCGGTGTAGCCGCCCTCGATCGCCACCTTCCTGCCCCGCTCGTCGACTATGAGCAGCTTCTTCTTCCGCGTCGCGCGGAGGACGCCGCCGTCGAGGCCCGAGAGCGAGACGGCGGCTATCCCGCCCCGCTCGAGGATCTCCACGAGCTTCTTCGCGATCAGGCCGCACATGACCATCGTGAATATCTCGACGGTCGCCCTGTCGGTGTACCTGCTCTTCATCCCGTCCGGAGAGACCACGAAGCGCTGCTCCTTCCCCAGCTTGGTCGCAATCTCGGTGACGACGTCCCCTCCTCCGTGGACGAGGACGACCTGGTTGGTCTGGACGAGCTTCTTCAGGTCGGCCATGAAGTCGGGCGGGATCTCCCCCTTCACGATGTCGCCGCCCAGCTTCACCACTGTTCTCATTGCGCGCTACACCGGGTGGAGCGGGGCCGCCGCGATGCCCTGCTTCTCGTCGAGCCCCAGCATGAGGTTCATCACCTGGACCGCGTTGCCCGCGGCCCCCTTCAGCAGGTTGTCGATGGCGCCGATGGCGACTATCCTGTGCCCCCTCTCGTCGATCTCGAACCCGACGTCGCAGAAGTTCGACCCGATGACGACCTTGGGGTCGGGCAGCCTGAAGGGCCCCTGCTTGTCCTTGACCATGCGGATGAACGGCTGGCCGTTGTAAAGCGAGCGATACATCTTCCAGACGTTCGAGTTCTGGACGTCCCCCTCGTAGAAGACGTGGCAGGTCGAGAGTATCCCCCTGACCATGTTGATGGCGTGGGCCGACATCGAGACGGTGACCTTCGCGCCCGCAGAGCCCGCTCATCACCTGCTCTATCTCGCCGCTGTGCCTGTGCCCCACCGGCTTGTAGGGCCGCACGACGCCGTACCTCTCGGAGAAGTGGGTCGCGAGCGAGGGCTTGCCGCCGGAGCCCGAGGAGGCGATCTTCGCGTCGACGACGACGTGGTCCTTGTCTATCTTGACCTCCTTCTGCTTGAAGAGCGGCGCGAGCGCCAGGATCGAGGTTATCGCCATGCATCCCGGCGAGGCGGCCAGGCTGGCGCCCTTGGATCTCGTCCTTGTTCAGCTCGGGGACGGCGTAGACGAACTTCTCGAGCATCTCCGGCGCGGGGTGCTTGAAGCCGTACCAGGTCTCGTAGTCGGCCGGGTTCTTCAGCCGGAAGTCGGCGCTCAGGTCGACCACCTTCACCCCGGTCTTGATGAGCTGTGGCAGGAACTTCATCGACTCCCCGTGCGGGAGCGCGGTGAAGATCGAGGTCGGCCCCTCCCGAGACCTTCGAGAGGTCGTTGTCCGACGAACTGCATGTCGGTCACCCCCCTCAGGTTGGGGTGCACCCGGAAGAGGTACTCGCCGGCGTATCTTCTGGAGCTCGCGAAGGCGAGGTCGACCTTGCCGTGCCCCAGGAGGAGCCGAGGAGCTCTCCGCCTGCGTATCCTGACGCGCCCAGCACGCCGACGCGGACCATCTATCTCTTCGCCTCCCGTATCACGTAGTCGACTATCTTCTTGGCGATCCTGTGCTCTGTGGACGCCTGCGCGCCCTTGAACTCGACGGTGTTGTTGACCTCGTGGATGGTGTAGCCGTCGTCCTTCGACTCCATGGCGTCGACGCCGAGGATGCCCCCGCCCGACCGCCTTCGCTGCCTTGAGGGTGATGTCCTCTATCTCCTTGTTCAGCTTGAAGGCCGTGGTGGTGCCTCCCCTCGCTACGTTGGTGCGCCACTCCCCCTTCGGGGCGTTCCTGTAGACCGAGGCGATCACCTCGTCGCCGGCGACTATCAGCCTGATGTCCCGCGGCGGCCTCTTGACGAACTCCTGGAGGTAGTACATGTGCTCCACCGGGCTCTGCATCGACTCCCGGTACTCGACTATCGTCCCCAGGGTCTGCGGCTCCTTCGCGATGTCCACCATCCTCCCCCAGCTCCCCGTGAAAGGCTTGATCACCACCGGGTAGCCCAGCTTCTCGGCCGTCTCGAAGACCGACTCGGAGGAGAGCGCGACGTAGGTCTTCGGGGTCGGGACGCCGGCCTTGGCGAGGAGCATCGAGGTGACCAGCTTGTTCCCGCACGCCTCGGAGACCTTGGTCGATGTTGATCACGTGGATCCCGAAGTTCTCGAGGATCCTGGTGCAGGAAGATGCGAGCGGTAGTAGCTGATGCACCTCTGGAGGACGACGTCCCCGAAGCCGTTGTTGATCTTCTTGCCGGTGACGTTGAACGAGAGCTTCCTGCACGTCTATGAGCTCCGACTTGCACCCGGCCTTCTCGGCCTCCTTCTGCAGCTCCTTCTCCTCGAGGCGGAGCCTGTCGAAGGTGATTGCGAGCTTCAAGGCCTCTATTCGCCCCAGTCTTCCTCGGCGACCTCGGCCGGCTTGAGCTTGACGTTGCCCTTGGACATCGACTCCACCTCGTAGTCGGAGCCGCATTCCTTGCACTTCACTATCTCGCCGACTATGGCGTCGTCTGGGACGTTGATGTCTGCGTCGCACTCTTCACACTTTGTCTTCAGCTAGCTTCTCACCTCTCGTTTCAGATACGAGCGCACCTCGTGCTCGAAGACGGTTCGTGGATTCATTGAGTTTGTTCTCTTTCGCTTCGAGCCAATTGCTAAGTATTTCTATCTGTTTCTTGTTCTGCACAATCTGCCGCTTGGCGAACTTTGGGTTCGCCCCGCCGGCGCTTCCGATAAGTCTCAGGGTTTTGAGTGCATCGAGCACCGCCCGAAGACGCGCTTTATCAATCTTTATCGCGCGGCCCGTGACTTTCTTCGCGACCTCGCCGAGCGACTCCTCAGCGCCGCCTCCTCGAGGGTCGATGTCCTTCTCGATGGCGATGCGGACGAGCTCCCCGACCATCTGGTGGGCCTGGCGGAACGGGACCCCGTGCGCCCGGACGAGCTCGTTGGCCAGCTCGGTCGCGGTCGACATGTCCTCCTTGACCGCCTCCCTCAGCCTCTCCGCGTCGAATCTCAGCGAGGCGAGCATCCCGGCCATGAGGGAGACCGAAGACGTCGCGTCGTCGAGCGCCCTCCAGAGGTGGGGCGTGATCTCCTGGAGGTCGAGGTTGTAGGCGTTCGGCAGGGCCTTCGCTATCGCGAACGCCGCGGTCGCCTCGCCGATGACCGACCCGCACTTGGCCCGGATGGTCTCGGCGACGACCGGGTTCTTCTTCTGGGGCATTATGCTGCTGGTCGCCGAGTACTCGTCGCCCAGCTCGACGAACCCGAACTCGGTGGAGCTCCAGAGGATGAGCTCCTCGGCCATCCTGCTCAGGTCCACCATGAGGATCTCCAGGACGGAGAGCGTCTCGAGCACGAAGCTCCGCGAGGAGACCGCGAACATGGAGTTGTTGACCAGGCCGTCGAACCCGAGCCAGGACGCGACGGAGGCCCTGTCGACCTTCACCGAGGTCCCCGCGAAGGCGGCCGCGCCCATGGGCGAGAGGTTCACCCGCCCGTAGAGCTGCGTCGAGCCGCTCGATGTCCTCGCTGCGACCGCCTCGAAGTGCGACTGCATGTGATGGGCGACGGTCGTGGGCTGGGCGCGCTGGAGGTGAGTGTATCCCGGCAGCGGGAGCTCTCCGTAGCTGCGGCCATGACCCGAGCAGGGAGCCTGCAGGCCCTGCGCCTCCGCGCAGGATCTCGCAGCACGCGCTCTCGCGTCCTCCATGCGCAGGGCGGTCGCGACCTGGTCGTTCCGGCTCTTTCCGAGGTTTAGGTAGCCCGCGGCGTCCATCCCGATCGAGGCCGATCGCCTTCTGCTCGAGCCAGTGGTGGACGTCCTCGGTGGAGGGGTCGACCTTCATGCTGGCCCGGGAGCCGGTCGAGGAACCTGAGGCAGGCCGACGCCCCTGCTCCTTGCCCACCTCCCTCGACGCGATGCAGAGAGAGCATGTGGGCCATGTTTATCGTCACGACGTGCTTCGGCTCAGCGGGCCGTCGAAGCCTGATCGAGGAGGTGAAGTCGTTGGCCTTCTTACTTGAGCGCTTGACTCGGCTTCCTCTCAGTATGTTGGTCACGTTGCTCCTCCTCTTGCCGCCCTTCGCGGACGGCGCTATGCGTTGGCGGCTGTGCGAGACTGAAGGCCCCAGAGCTCGATGAAGCCGACGGCGGAGTTCTGGTCGAAGGTCGACTCCTTGGGTATGTCGAGAGCTTCAGACCGTGTAGAGCGAGTTCGGCGAGGACCGGCCCACGACCCTCATCCCTCCCTTGTAGAACTTCAGCCTGACCTTCCCGGTGACCCTCCGCTGCGTGGTCTCGATGAAGCTGTCGAGGGCGAAGCGGAGGGGCTCCATCCACAGCCCCGAGTAGACGAGCCAGGACCACTCCCGCTCGACTGCCGCCTTGAACGCGAGCTCGTTCCGCGTGAGGACGAGCTGCTCCAGGTCCCTGTGCGCCTCGATTATCGCGAGGGCTGCCGGGGCACTCGTAGACCTCCCGCGACTTTATCCCGACGAGCCGGTCCTCGATGTGGTCGATTATCCCGTACGCCGTGCTTCCCCGCGAACTCGTTGACCTGCCGGATGAGCTCGACGCCGTCCATCTCCGCGCCCGTCGAGCGGAGACGGGTACGCCCTCGATCGAAGCCAATCTCGAGGTAGCCCGGGGCGTCGGGCGCCGCGTCGACGGGGCGTGACCCACTCGAAGGCGCTCGGCCGGGGGCTCGGTCTCCGGGTCCTCGAGCGGCCCGCTCTCGATCGACCGCCCCCAGAGGTTCTGGTCGATGCTGAAGATCGACTTCGAGGGCTTGACCTTGATCCCGTGCTTCTTCGCGTAGCTCGATCTCCTCGTCCCGGCTCATGTTCCACTCCCTGACCGGGGCGATGACCTTGAGCTCGGGTTGAGGGAGCGCACGGTGACGTCCATCCTCACCTGGTCGTTGCCCTTCCCGGTGCACCCGTGGGCGACGGCGTAGGCGCCCTCCTTCTCCGCCACCTCGACGAGCTTGGTCGCGATGAGCGGCCGGCCGAGCGCGGTGGCGAGGGGGTACTTCCCCTCGTACATCCCGTTGGCCTTTATCGAAGGGATGGACGTAGTCCGTGACGAACTCCTCCTTGACGTCCATCTGGTAGTGCTTTACCGCGCCCGGTCGAGTAGGCCCTCTCCGCGATCTCGCTGGAAGTCCTCCAGCTGCCCGAGGTCGAGCGTGAGGGTGATGACGTCCGCGTCGAACTTCTCCTGGAGCCACTTGATCGAGACGGAGGTGTCCAGGCCCCCGGAGTAGGCGAGCACTATCTTCTGCTTCAATTACGATTTTTTGGACCGCTCGTGAAATCCTTTTATAGATTTTGGCCAGCAAGCGTCCCAAAACAGGTGGCTCTTGACACGAAATCGGTCACTCCGGGCGCGATAATCGCGGCGGTCAGGGACGAGATCAGCTACGACCTCTCGCATCCAGGACGCGCTGGCCAGGGACTACGCTAACGTCAGCGCGATCTCGAGGATGCTGCAGCCCAGGATCAAGGAGAAGCTGGGGAAGGACGTGAACATCGAGAGCATCATCACCTCCCTGAAGCGGCTGCAGGGGCGTCTACACGCCCGCCTCGGAGGAGATCAGGGCGATAATAGCGGACAGCGTGGTCAACGTGAGGACGAACGTCTCCAAGATCTCGGTCGAGAAGACCCGGAAGACCCTCGAGGCCGTCAGCTCCATGCTAGCCAGCCACCAGCAGGACTTCCTGCACGTCTCCGAGAGCATCTCCATCATCACGCTGATCTTCGACCAGAAGCTGCACAAGAGGTCAGGGACAAGCTCGCCGGACTCGGCCATCCTCGAGGAGGGCGACGACTACGCGGCGATCATCGTCCAGAGCCCGATCAGAGATCACGACACCCCGGGTGCCTCATCAACTTCTACAACCAGATAGCGAGGAGGCACGTCAACATCGAGGACACGGTGAGCTGCCACACCGACACGATCATCGTCGTGAAGATGAAGGAGGTCGGGAAGGCCTTCACCTCGCTCACCGACCTCATATCGGAGGAGAGGAAGAGGATCGAGACGAGCGGGCGAGCGTGAATCTGGTAATCGGCCATGAATTCGCGATGATGCCCTGAATTTGGTCAAAGAGTTTAAAAAAGGACACAGCCCGGAATTTTTCTTCTTTAAGAGACGTGATGGAAAAACCTGAAGGGGAGCAACCCCGCGGTCCTGCTTCTCGAGGACGGGACGCTCTTCCTCGGGAAGGGTTTCGGTGCCGAGACGACGGTCGTCGGCGAGGTCGTCTTCAACACGGGGATGGTCGGCTATCCCGAGTCGATGACCGACCCCTCCTACGCTGGCCAGGTCCTCTGCTTCACGTACCCGCTCATCGGGAACTACGGGGTCCCGAGCGTGGAGGAGAAGGACGTCTTCGGGCTCCCCAGGTACTTCGAGTCGGGTGGGATCAAGGTCACGCGGGATCGTGGTCCAGGAGAACTGCCAGAGGCCGAGCCACTGGGCGTCCGGCAGACGCTTTCGGGGTGGATGGCGGACCAGGGCGTCCCCGGGATCGAGGGCGTCGACACGCGCGCGCTGGTCACGACGATCAGGGAGCGGGGCGTGATGATGTGGCATCCTCGCCAACGGGCTCGACGTGGCCAACAGGAGGGAGCTGCAAGAGGCTCCTGGAGAAGGCCGCGAAGTACGACTCTGTCGACTTTGTGAAGACGGGTCTCCGTGAAGAAGGCCGAGACCTACGGCGTCTCGGAGAAGAAGGTCGTGCTCATCGACTGCGGCGTCGAAGGAGAGCATAATCCGGAACATGCTCAGGAGGGGCTACTCGCGTCGTGAGAATGCCCTTCGACTACGTCCTACGCGGAGGTCATGAAGCACGACCCGGTCGGGGTCGATAGTCAGCAACGGCCCGGGAGACCCGCGGCTCTGCGTCGACGACGGTCAAGACGACGGCGAGGCTCGTCGACTCGGAGGTGCCCGCTGCTCGGGATCTGCCTCGGGCGAGCAGGTCGCTCGGCATGTCGCAGGGGGCGAGACCTACAAGCTGAAGTACGGTCACCGGGGGCAGAACAAGCCTGTCGTGGACCTCGTCTCGGGGAGGGGCTACGTCACCAGCCAGAACCACGGCTACGCGGTCGACCCGAAGAGCCTCTCGAAGACAGACCTCAAGCCTTGGTTCGTCAACGCCGACGACAAGAGCGTCGAGGGCCTCGATCCACGCGAAGAAGCCGTGCATCGCCGTCCAGTTCCACCCCGAGGCGGCGCCCGGGCCGTACGACACTGAGTTCGTCTTCGACAGGTTCGCCTCAGATGATCGTGGATCAGAAGAAGAGCTGGTAGGTGAGAGAGTTCGAAACATGAAAACGTGAAGAAAGCGCTAGTCCTGGGCAGCGGGGCAATAAAGATCGGAGAAGCAGGCGAAAGCCGCTGAATAGGCGGCCGCCAATTCGACTACTCCGGTAGCCAGTGCCTCAAGGCCCTGAGGGAGGAGGGGATCACGCTCACTCCTCGTCAACCCGAACATCGCGACCATCCAGACCGACGAGAGGATGGCGGACAAGATCTACTTCCTCCCGGTCAACCCGGAGTTCGTCACGGACGTGATCGAGAAGGAGAGGCCGGACGCGATCATGCTCGGGTTCGGGGGGCAGACCGCCCTCAACTGCGGGGTGGGGCTCTCGAGGAGGGGGACCCTCGAGAAGTACGGCGTGAAGGTCCTCGGCACCCAGATCATGGGGATCGAGATCACCGAGGACCGCGAGCTCTTCAAGGAGGCGATGCTGGAGATCGGGGTCGCCTGCCCGAAGAGCAAGCCGGCCTACTCCCTCGAGGAGGCGCAGGCGGTGGTCAAGGAGATAGGCTACCCCGTCATCATGAGGGTCGCCTACACGCTCGGCGGGAGGGGCGGAGGGGTCGCGCAGGAACGAGAGGGAGCTCGACGAGATCGTCCAGAGGGGGCTCAACCTCAGCATGGCGCACCAGGTCCTCATCGAGGAGTACATCGGCCACTGGAAGCAGATCGAGTACGAGGTGATGCGGGACGCGGACGACAACGGGCAGATCGTCTGCAACATGGAGAACGTCCTGAGCATGAGGGTCCACACCGGGGACAACATCGTCGTCGCTCCCTCGCAGACGATAACCAACCGCGAGTACCACATGCTCCGGTCCCTCTCCCTCAAGGCCGCGAGGAGGTGCGGGATAGTCGGGCGAGTGCAACATGCAGTTCGCCCTCGAGCCCAGGTCGGAGACCGTACCGCGCGATCGAGATCAACGCCCGGCTCTCCAGGTCGTCGGCGCTCGCCTCGAAGGCGACCGGCTACCCCATCGCGTACATCGCGGCGAAGATCTGCCTCGGCTACTCGCTGACGGAGCTGAAGAACAAGGTGACGGGCGTGACCACCGCGATGTTCGAGCCCTCGCTCGACTACGTCGTCGTGAAGATGCCCAGGTGGGACACGAAGAAGTTCGAGGGGGCCTCGAGGGAGATCGGGACGGCGATGAAGTCGATAGGCGAGGTGATGGCGATAGGCCGGAGCTTCGAGGAGGCCATCCAGAAGGCGGCCAGGATGCTCAACATCAGGTACGACGGCGTGATAAGGCGCCTCGTCGAGGAGGACGACCTGGAGGTCCTGAAGGCCCGGCTGAAGAACCCCACCGACCAGATAATCTTCGACGTGGTCGAGGCGCTGATGGTCGGGATCCCCGAGGACGAGGTCGCGCAGGCTCAGCGTCATCGACCCGTGGTTCGTCAGCAAGCTCAAGAACATCGTGGACGCCTATCGCAGGGTCGAGCATCGAGCGGGAGGGAGGGGGTCGACCGCGACCCCGAGGTACTTCTCGAGGCGAAGCGCCTCGGGTTCTCCGACAAGCAGATCGCCAACGCGGTGGAGATCGACGAGGACGACGTCCGCGCGATGAGGGAGAGGATGGAGATCACGCCCAAGGTGAAGGCGATAGACACGCTCGCCGCGGAGTGGCCCGCGCGCACCAACTACCTCTACGTGACCTACAACGCCTCGACCGACGACGCCAAGCCGAGCGACAAGAGGAAGGTCATGGTCCTGGGGGCAGGACCGTACAGGATAGGGAGCTCCGTCGAGTTCGACTGGGGGACGATGAACATGGCGTGGGCGCTCAAGGAGAGCGGGAAGGTCGACGAGATAATCGTCGTGAACTGCAACCCCGAGACCGTCTCCACCGACTTCGACATGAGCGACAGGCTCTACTTCGAGGAGCTGACCGTCGAGCGGGTGCTCTCGATCTACGAGAGGGAGAAGCCGATGGGCGCCGTCCTCTGCGTCGGAGGCCAGACCCCGAACGACCTCGCCCTCGAGCTCGACAAGAAGGGCGTGAACGTCATGGGGACGACGCGCCGACTCGATAGAGAGGGCGGAGGACAGGGAGAGATTCGCCTTCCTCCTCGACAAGATCGGGATCCCCCAGCCCGAGTGGGGGAGCTTCAGGTCGATGAAGCAGGCGCAGGGAGTTCTGCGACAAGGTGGGGTACCCGGTCATCGTCAGGCCGTCGCACGTCCTGAGCGGGTCGGCGATGAGGGTGATCTGGGGCAGCAGGGAGCTGGAGAGCTTCCTCGTCAAGGCCGCCGAGGTCAACCCCAACTACCCCGTCACGATAAGCAAGTTCATCGAGGACGCGAAGGAGGTAGAGGTCGACGGCGTCTCCGACGGGGAGACGACGGTGATCGGCGCGATAATGGAGCACGTCCAGAAGGCGGGCGTCCACTCGGGGGACGCGATAATGACCATCCCCACGGTCACCATCAGCCAGGTCGCGAAGTCGAAGATACGCGACTACACGCGGGCCATCGCGAAGGAGCTGGGGGTGAAGGGGCCGTTCAACATCCAGTACCTCTGCGTCAAGGACGACGTGCGAGGTGATCGAGTGCAACCTCCGCGCCTCGAGGTCGCTCCCCTTCGTCTCCAAGGCCACGGGCGCGAACCTGATCAAGCTCGCCGCCTCCGTCATCCTTGGAGGGAAGCTCGAGGGGATGGGCGACGTCCCCGAGCCGAAGCAGTTCGCGGTGAAGGCGCCGCAGTTCTCCTTCATGCAGATGGAGGGCGCGGAGCCCACGGTCGGGGTGGAGATGCGCTCGACGGGAGAGGTGGCGTGCTTCGGCGACACCCTCGCCGAGGCGATGAGCAGGGCCCTGATCGCCGTCCGGCCTCAAGATCCCTCCAGAGGGGGAGACCGGGATAATCCTCGCCGACGAGAAGTCGGACCTGGGCGAGGCGAAGGCGCTGGTCGAGGGGTTCAAGAAGGCGGGGATAGACTTCGTGACGACCGAGTCGCTCGCCCACGTTCCTGGGCGACGGGGCGAAGGTCGCGTCGACTCGACGAGATGCTCGACATGATGAGCAAGGGGAAGGTGGCGATGGTCCTCTCGCTGAACACCAACCTCAACAAGATGAGGAAGGACCTCTACAAGGTCAGGCGCAAGGCGGTCGAGCTCCAGGTCCCGTTCCTGACCACGGTCGAGGAGGGCGAGGCGGTCCTCCTCTGCGTCCGGTCCCCGCTCAAGACCCTGAGCTGAGGTCTAGGGCCGGACTCAGTGCGGGCGAGGAGGCCGTCGACGGGGACCTTCTCCTCGGCCCGCGTCGCTCATGTTCCTCAGCAGTGAGCTCCCCGGACTCGAGCTCCCTCTTCCCGATTATCACCACCCACGCGAACCCCCTCGAGCTCGCGTCCTCCAGCTGCTTCCCCAGGCTCTTGCCCCTGGTGCCGACCTCGCTCCGCATCCCCTCGCCCCTCAGCTGACGAGACGGTGGCAGCGCCTTCTCGGCCAGCGCGGGCTCCGTGTAGGCGACGTAGACCGAGGACTCGACGCTCCGTGCCGCTCCGGAGCTCCCCATGCGAGAGGGCTATCCGCTCGACGCCGCCCGCCGCCCCCGTGGCCGGGAGGTCAGGCCTGCCGAAGAGCTTCGGCAGGACGTCGTACCGCCCTCCGCCGCAGAGCGACCCGAGGTCGGGGTGCTTCCGGTCCATGACCTCGAAGACGATCGCCGGTGTAGTAGTCGAGGCCCCTGACGATGCTCAGGTTGTACTCGACGTTCGCGACGCCCCTCGACTTCAAAGAGTCGCGCAGAGTCGACGAGCCCCGCCTCCGGCCGACGCGAGCCCCAGCTCTTCCAGCCGCGTGCAGACCTGTGTCCGGGGAGCCCCTCGTCCTCCCGAACTTCAGGAGCTCGGCGATCGCCTCCCGGCCGACCCCCTTGCGCGCGTACTCCTCTGACGAGCTCCTCCTCGGTCTTCTTCTGGACCTTGTCGAGGGCCCTCATCATCTCGATGAGCCTTCTCCTCGGAGGTGACGCCGATCGACTTCCTGATGTACTCCTCGACGACGCTCCGGTCGCCCACCTCGAGCGAGAAGTCCTGGAGGCCCACCTTCTTGAAGAGGTTGTAGGAGAGGTCCATCACCTCGGCGTCGGCCTCGACGCTCTGGTCCCCGAATATCTCGACGTCCCACTGGTAGAACCACCTGTACCTCGCGTGCTGCGGCTCGTCGTAGCGCCAGACCCCGCCGTAGGAGGCGAGCTTGACCGGCGGCTTCAGGCCCTTCTTCGAGGAGACGTTGCGCGTCATCCCCACGGTGAGGTCGAACCGGAGGCCGATGTCGCGGTCGGCCTTGTCCTTGAAGTCGTAGATCTGGTCGTCGACCTGGCTCCCGCTCTTCGCCCTGAGGACCGAGAGGCTCTCGAGGGGGCCGGGCTCCATCGAGCTGAAGTTGTATGCGCTGCGCGACCTCCTCGAAGGCCCGCCTGATCTTGAGGTGCAGGTCGAACTCGTCCGGCTCGATGTCGCGGATGCCCGCGCGGCTGGGAGAGGTCCATGGGATCTCACCACTTCCTGCCGCCTGCCTGGACGAAGCGCGGCCAGCTCCGCGAGCAGGGCGGTGAGCTGGACCTCGGGGTTCGCGCCCATGCGCGAGCCGGTAGTCGTACTCGGCGAGGATCCTGATCGCGTCGGCCGTGTGCTGCTCGCCCTCGCCCTTCACTATCTCCTCGTTGGCGAAGCGCAGGAAGTCCGACTCCGGTATCCCGTAGACCCTGGTGAGCTCGACGAGCTTCAGCCGCGCCGCCGAGAAAGTCCCCGTCCGAGGGCGAGGCGGACTATCTCCGCGGCCCTCTCCTTCACGCTGCGTCCCGGTGACCGCGTTCGACCCTCTCCAGGGTCACCTCGCCGCCCCCCGCCGAGGCGGCCTGGAGGAGGTTGATCCCCTGCCTCAGGTCCCCGTCGACGGCCGCGCTGACGGCCTCGAGGACCTTCTCGGTCGACCTTCACCTCCTCGGCCTTTGCGATCTTCTTCAGGCGCGCGTCACCTCCTCCTGCCCGATCCTCTTGAACCGGAAGATCGCGCACCGGCTCTGGATCGGCTCGATGAGGTTCGAAGAGTAGTTGCAGATGAGGATGAAGCGGGTGTACCTCGACGTCTCCTCCATTATCCGCCGGAGCGCGGTCTGCGCGTCGCGGGTCATCTCGTCGGCCTCGTCGAGGATCACGAGCCTGAAGGGGACGCCCTCCCTCCTGTCAGAGTAGCTCGCGAAGGTCTTGACCCGCTCCCGGACGGTGTCGATCCCCCTCTCGTCGCTCGCGTTGAGGGAGAGCGTGTAGTCGCTCGCCAGGTCGCCCGAGGAGCTCCCTCGGCGAGCGACGAGCGCCGTGGTGGTCTTCCCCGAGCCCGGCGGGCCTGCGAAGAGGAGGTGCGGGAGCTCGTTCTTCTTCTCGAGCAGCGGCTTCAGGCGCTCCTTCACCTCCTCCTGGTTGACGACGTCGTCGATCTTGTGGGGCCTGTACTTCTCCACCCACATCAGAGCCTCGAGCGACATGAGTCAGGGCACCGCTCCGGAGAGTCGCGACGGCGGAAATCATGACGAATAATCGGGCGACGCCTTTTGAGTATATATCTGTCTTGGGAATGGGATGGGAGAGGAAGACCCAGACCCGTGAGAATCCTTGCGTTGGACGCAGACGAAGTGACGACAGCGTGCCCGATGGCCGACTGCATCGAGGAGATGGCGGACGTCTTCGCCCTCCAAGGCCAAGGCAAGGTGGACTCTCCCCTGAGGTCCAGGCTCGCCGCCCCTGCTGGAGACGTCCTCGTCATGCCGTCGATGGCCAAGCGGGCCAGCGCCGAAGCGAGCGTCAAGGTAGTGAGCGTCTTCCCGAACAACAAGGGAGGAGTCCCCTCGATCAACGCGGTGACCATCCTGGTCGACGGAGAGACCGGCGAGCCGAAGGGGATGCTCTCGGGCGGGGTCCTGACGGCGATAAGGACGGGCGCGGTCTCAGGGCTCTCCTGCAGGTACCTCGCGAGGAAGGACTCCAAGACGCTGGGGATAGTCGGCGCCGGGGGGATGGCCTACCAGCAGGTCAACGGCGTCGTTTCCGAGCTCCGCTCGATAAGGAAGGTCAGGATATTCTCCATGGACCCGGCCGGCAGCAAGGCGCTGGCAAAGAGGTGCGCAGATTCGCTCAAGGTTGAGGCCCGGTCGTCGAGAAGGTCGACAGGTGCGTCCGCGGGAGCGACGTGCTGGTAACCGCCACGACCTCGAAGACCCCGGTCTTCAGAGGGCTCGGTCGTCGAGGAGGGGACGCACGTCATCGCGATGGGCTCCTACAGGCCAGAGGCCCGCGAAGTCGACTCCGACTTTGTGTCGCGGGCGTCGATCTTCGTCGACTCGAAGGAGGCGGTCCTCGAGGAGGCAGGCGACCTGCTGATACCGATCAGCGAGGGCAGGCTGTCCAAGAGCGCGATAAAGGCCGAGCTGTCCGAGCTCGTGAGCGGGAAGAAGCGCGGGCGGGCGTCGAGGTCCGAGGTCACGTTCTTCAAGTGCGTGGGCTTGGCTTTCGAGGACAACGCGGCGGGATGGCTGGCGTATCGCCGAGCGCTGAAGCTGGGGATCGGAAAGTGGTCGGACCTCTAGAGGACGCGCATAGACTTGATGGAAACGCGTCTAACGTAGGTCAGAACGCACTCCAGCTGTCGGCCTCAATCAATGCGACACAAATCGCACTTGGACAGTCTTTGCAGGTGAACGTTTCAATCTTCAATACCCTTCCCGAGGTCAACAGCGTCCCAACCTCCAATGACTGGCTCTTCCAAGGCGTTCCCGTAGCATTGTGGCCTCCTTGTTTCTTCGCCTACCCCGGGTCGACCATCGCAGTGGCAGAGGCAGTCGTGCTCAAAGGTGACTACACGACGGCGAACATATCATCAGCGGCAAATGTCTCTTTCGGCTTCATGTGTATGGAAAGTGTAGACGTAGACCACGCGATCTTCCAGCCAGACAGCTCACTAGCGAATCTCACTGGAATCTACGATGTCTCTGCAACAAACGGCACACTCGGTCCATACCTTCTGTCGGCCAACTTCAAGGCTTGGGCTGGACAAGTAGACTTAATTATGCGGGGCTAATTGTTCGGCAGTCCCCATAACACAGGAAAGGAGTTGTTGAGTTTATCTTGGAGGACCCCGGCACCGACGTAGCGAAGATATTCGAGCAGAGGGAGAGGGAGTTCCTTCTCGCGCCGGTGAGGGTGACGATGAAGACCTCGACCGACGAGATTGAGGTCGGTGACCTGCTCCTCAAAAAGTCAAACGAGGGAGAGAGGCTCGAGCTTCCCCGCTGGGTCGCGGAGGAGCTGGTGGAGCTGGGGCTCGCCGAGATGCAGGAGGAGGCGTTCGAGGTCGAGATTTTCAAGGCGCTCACGCGCGAGAAGATCCTCGCCTCTCCCCAGCTCTCGCCGCTGGAGCCGAACTTCTACATCCGGATGCGCAGGCGGCTCGCGGCCGTCAGGGCGGGGGTGGAGAGGGGGAAATACAGGCGCGAGGACTATGAGAAGCTGAAGACGACCAGCTACGACCTCATCGGAAGGCGGCTGAGCAAGCTGCTCTCGATGAGCTCCTCGGCGAACGTCAAGACCATCGCGGACAGGATCACTCCCGAGGAGAAGGCCTTCTTCTCGATGAGCAGCTCCATCTCCGCGGCGTGGAAGAAGGCTCTGCTGGGAGAGCAGTAGCAAGGAGAGTGTCGAAGATGGCCGTCTTGACCAGGGGTCTGTCTGAGCTCTTCGAGGAGTTCCTCAGGGGGTTCGAGGACAAGGACGGAGAGCGAAAGTACCAGGTGATACTTGCGCAGCTGGCGGCCTCGGGGCGGAAGTCGGTCATCGTCGACTACGAGGACCTTATCCACTTCAACACAGACCTGGCCGAGAGCCTGCTGAAGGACCCGGACAAGGCGCTCAAGGAGTGCAAGTCGGCGGCCTTCGAGGTGCTGAGCACCGAGAATCCTGGGTACGCGGGCGAGATAAGGAAGAGCCTCACCGTTAGGCTCCGAGGTGTCACCGACAGGGTCAACCTCCGCAAGGTCGACACCTCCCACCTTGACAAGATGATCGCCTTCGCGGGGATGCTGGTCAGGACGTCGGAGCTGCGGCCGCTCCTCGTCGACGCGGCCTTCGTCTGCCCCGACGGGCACACCACGAGGGTCGTCCAGGAGGGCCCGAGCATCAAGAAGCCGGCGAAGTGCGAAGGGTGCGACGAGACGAGGAACTTCGAGCTCGACCAGAAGGACAGCACCTTCATCGACAGCCAGATTCTCAGGGTCCAGGAGCTGCCGGAGGAGCTCCCCCCGGGTCAGCTCCCGCGGTTCTTCGACATCGACGTGGAGGGGGACATCGTGAACACGGCGAGGCCCGGCGACAGGGCCATAATGACGGGGATAGTCAGGGCCGAGCCCGACTTTTCGTTCGGGCAGCCCCGAAGCAGGTCTTTCCGTTCGAAGATCGACGCCAACTACATCGAGGTGGTGGGGAAGGAGCCCAGCCAGATCCACATCACGAAAGAGGACGAGGCGATAATCAAGAGCATCGCCTCGGGGCCGGACGCCTACCAGAAGCTCATCAAGTCCATGGCGCCTGGGATACTCGGGCACGAGGCCGTGAAGGAGGCCATTCTCCTCCTGCTCGTGGGAGGGCCTCAGACCGTCCTCCCAGACGGGACGAAGCTCAGGGGAGACATCAACGTCTTCCTCGTCGGCGACCCCGGAGTCGCAAAGTCCGAGATGCTGAAGTTCGCCGCCCAGGTGGCGCCCAGAGGCATGTTCGCGTCGGGGAGGGGCTCGACGGCGGCCGGGCTCTCCGCGGCGGTGATACGCGAGAAGAACACGCTCATGCTCGAGGCGGGGGTGGTGGTCCTCGCCGACCAGGGGATCGCCTGCATCGACGAGTTCGACAAGATGAAGCCGGAGGACAGGAGCGCCCTCCACGAGCAGATGGAGCAGCAGACCGTCACGATCGCCAAGGGCGGGATCTACGCGACCCTCAACGCGAGGACCGCCATCCTCGCCGCCACCAACCCGATACTGGGCAAGTACAACCCGTACCAGAACCTCATAGACAACATCACGCTGCCCATCCCCCTCCTGACGAGGTTCGACCTGATCTTCGTCCTCAGGGACACGCCGATCCCCGGGCAGGACGAGAAGCTCGCCACGCACATCCTCGACGTCCACAGGAAGAGGGCGTACGTCGAGTCGCCCCCCATCCAGTTCGAGCTGCTGAAGAAGTACATCGCTTTCGCCAAGAACTACTCCCCGGTGCTCACCATGGAGGCGGAGAACAGGATCAAGGAGTACTACCTCCAGCTCAGGAGGAGCGCCACCGAGGGGCAGATAGGCGCGACCCCGAGGACGCTAGAGTCCCTGATACGCCTCGCGAGCGCGAAGGCCAGGCTCATGCTCAGGGACCAGGTCACTGAGGACGACGCGCTCACCGCGATCTCGCTGATGAACAAGATGGTCGAGGACGTCCTCACCGACACGGAGACCAAGACCAAGGGAGACTTTGGGATCCTGCTCGGCCAGCCCGCCGGCGAGAGGGGCAAGCTGGCGACCGTCATGGACACGCTCAGGGCGCTGGAAGGGCCGGACAGGAAGCCCATCGAGGCGAAGGTCTTCAGGCAGGAGCTGATGAGGACGAACAAGTTCGCGAACGAGGACGAGGTCGACAACCTCATCAAGAAGATAACCAAGGAAGGCATAATCTTCGAGATCGAAGCCCGGGTTCTTCAGAAGAGTCCAGGGCTAGAGAGCATGGGGCTGAGAACATGGCGCCCCGCGAGGCTGGAGCAGAGGAGGTGGCGCGCTCGCTATGAAGGTGACTGAGCTTCCGCTGCCGGGGGAGTTCACCTCGTTCCTGAACTCGCAGGGGTTCGTCAACCTCTATCCTCCTCAGGCGGCTGCGGTCGAGGCTGGGCTGCTGGAGGGAAGGAACCTGTTCATCGCGAGCCCGACCGCCAGCGGCAAGACGCTCATCGCAGCCCTGGCCGCCTACAAGAGGATAGTCGAGGAGAAGCGCAAAGTCGTCTACCTCAGCCCGCTGCGGGCGCTCGCCTCCGAGAAGTACGCCGAGTTCCGGAACCTGCTCGAGCGGTTCGGGGTGAGGTGCGTCATCTCGACGGGCGACTTCGACTCGGCCGGGGAGGCGCTGAAGAACTACGACTTCCTCATCCTCACCAACGAGAAGTTCGACTCCCTCCTGAGGCACGGGATCCCGTGGCTCCGCGACGTGGGGCTCTTCGTCTCGGACGAGGTCCACCTGGCGGGGAGCGGCGACAGGGGCCCGACCCTGGAGATGATACTTACGAAGGTGATCCACAGCGGCGTGAAGGCGCAGCTCCTCTCGCTCTCGGCGACGGTAAGCAACGCCGAGGAGATCGCGAGGTGGCTGCGGTCGGACCTCGTCGAGCTCGACTGGAGGCCGGTCCCCCTGCGTCAGGGGGTTTACGACCACGGCCGCGTCTGGTTCGGCGACCTGCAGGGAGAGATAGAGACGGTGAGGTCGACCTACGGCGCCGCGATAGACGTCGCCGATCGAGTCGATATCGACGGGCGGGCAGTCCCTCATCTTCGCCTCCACGAGGAGGAGGGCGGTGAGCCTCGCGACGAAGGCCTCGGAGCTCACCTCGAGGTACCTGGGCGAGGCGGAGAGGATGGCCTGCAGCGATGCGGCGAGGAGAATCAGGGAGTCGGGAGAGGAGACGGGCCTCAGCAGGCTCCTGGCCGACCTTGTGAGAAGGGAGCCGCCTTCCACCACGCGGGGCTGCCGCACGAGCACAGGAAGATAGTCGAGGACGCCTACCGGGAGAGGGCCGTCAAGCTCCTCGCGAGCACGCCCACCCTCGCAGCCGGGGTGAACCTCCCCGCGAGGAGGGTGGTGATAGCCGACCTCTCGCAGGTACGACGGCGAGGCTCGGCATGAACGCCGCGATCTCCGTCCTCGACTACAGGCAGATGGCCGGGCAGGGCGGGGAGGCCGCAGTACGACGAGTACGGCGAGACCGTGATGGTCCCTCCCCCGAGCTACAGCCCGGAGGAGGCCTATGCGCCACTACGTCGAGTCGAGCCCGGAGCCGATAGAGTCGAGGCTCGGCGGAGAGAGGGGGATGCGGGTCCACCTGCTAGCGGTGATCGCCAGCCGCTTGGGGATCATCGAGGGACGAGATCGACTCGATCTTCTCGAAGACGCTGCTCGCCGCCCAGACGGGGAAGGAGAGCGTCGCGCAGGCACGTCGACGACGCGCTCGGGTACCTCTTCGCGGAGCAGCTCATAGTGGAGAAGGAGCGGTGCGTTCCAGGCCACGGGATTCGGGAAGAGGATCTCGACTCTCTACATCGACCCCATGACGGGGGTCCTCTTCAGGAAGAACCTGGGCGGGTTCGAGGCCGGCCCCGACCACACTGTGAGGCTCCTCCACCTCGTCGCGAAGAGCCCCGACTTCGAGCCGAAGTTCCCCATGCGGGAGAAGCACTACCAGCAGGCGTACGAGTTCCTCGAGTCGCACAGGTCCTCGTTCTCCCTCGCGGACGAGCGGAGGAGCTCTTCCTTCATGGAATACGAGGACCTCCTGCAGGAGATGAGGACGGTGATGGTGCTCGACTCGTGGATCGACGAGCAGAAGGAGGACGCGATCCTCGAGAGGCTCGGGGCGGAGCCGGGCGACCTCCACAGGGCGGTGGACAGCGCGGACTGGCTCCTCTACTGCCTGTGCGAGCTCGCGAGGCTCTACGGCAAGTACGAAGTGATCAAGGAGGCGGGGTTCCTCAGGAAGAGGGTCGAGGTGGGCGTCAAGGGCGAGCTCGTCGAGCTCACGAAGCTCCGGGGCGTGGGGAGGGTGAGGGCGCGCTCTCTCTACAACTTCGGGTTCAGGACGATCAAGTCGATAAGGGACGCGCCTGCCGAGAAGCTCGGCCTCGTGGACAAGATAGGCCCTGTCCTCGCGCAGAGGATCAAGGAAGAGGCAGCCTGATGCGGACCAACGGGTTCGCCTACTTCAGGGGCGAGGGCGCCCCTTCGCTGGCGCATCGGACGCAGCCGAGAGGGTGCGGAGGTACGCGCGGAAGGTCCTCGTCGGCACGGAGGACGAGTTCACGGAGATCGAGGGCGCCCGCATCTCAGGGAAGAGGGAGGTCGCCCTGGCGTACTCGCTGGAGAAGGGTGGGTTTCCCGCTCGTCCATGGCTACGTGGTCGGGCCCCTCCGCATTGGACGGGGAGTTCTCCCTCCTGGGGAAGGAGGATGACCGGGTTCTATGGCGCGAGAGACTCCCTCGGGACGAGGGGCCTCTGGGCGGTGAAGAGCGGCGAGGGGCGCCGGCTCGATCGCGAGTGACTACCGGCTGCTCCGAGGAGCGGAGCTGCTGCCTCCCGGCACGGTCTATGCGAAAGGCAGGACAGGGAGGACTGCGGAGGCGCTGCATGAAAGCACGGGCACTCTCTCCTTCGAGGAGGCGGCGAAGGCGCTTGCCTCTCTCATCGATGAGTCGGTGAGGCGGCGCGTCCACGGCCAGGGGCGGGTCGCCATCTCCTTCTCGGGTGGGCTCGACAGCTCGCTTCTTGCGCTGCTGGCGTCCAGGCACGCGGACGTCGTGCTCTGCTCGGCCTACGCGCTCGGCTCGAGGGACGAGAGGCAGTCGGAGAGGGCGGCCGCGCTCCTGGGGCTGAAGCTCGAGGCGGCGCTGCTCGACGAAGAGACCCTCGCGAAGAGCGTCGGCGAGGCGCCGAGCTTCCGCCAGGAGATGCCACGGTGATGGACAAGGCGCTCTGGTGCATCTACTCGACAACGAGCGAGCTCGCAAGGAGAAGGAACGCCAGGATGATTCTCCTTGGCCAGCTCGCGGACGAGCTCTTCGGGGGATACATGAAATACGCGGTCAAGGCCCGAGAGGAAGGCGCTGGGGCCGGCGGAAGCGATGATGAGGCGGGACGTGAGGGCGTGCGCTGACAGGGGGTTCCTCAGGGACGAGGCGGCCTGCTCGGCGTCGTGCGAAGTGAGGTTCCCCTACGCCGACGAGAGGATAGCCGCGTTCGCGTCTCGACTGCCGCTGGACTACAAGATAAGGGAGGGAGAGCGCAAGGCGGTCCTCCGCGCCGCCGCCCTGGAGCTCGGCCTCCCCGAGGAGCTGGCCGCTGCCCCGAAGAAGGCGGCGCAGTTCAGTTCCGGGGTCGCGAAGCTCCTAAAGCGACAGTGAGAGGCGCCCATTCCTTTTATCGCGGCCAATCCTCCCCTGGGCCCATGACACCAGAAGGACAACCTAAGGGGAAGCTCGTAGGATTCAAGCCATTACAAGAGAGATACTGCTACTACTCGCTGGACGACGGCACGGTCCTGGGGGTAAAGCCGGTCATGGTCAAGGTGTTCAGGATGCTCGGTCCTGACGGACGGCCCGGGAACGGCCCGGACGGCGCGCCCGCCTACTTCTACCAGACGCAGAACGTCACGCAGGTGCTGACCCCCGACGAATACAAGGTAATGTCAAACCGCGAGCTCCAGGAGTAGCGCGGAAGGGACACACGCCTCGGAGCCCGCCCCCTTGGCAGCCCGAGCTGGACGATCCAGGTACCTCCCGGCCGAGGACACCTACCTACTGCGAGACGCCCTTGCGCCCTTTACAGGGAAGTCGTGCCTTGAGATCGGCTTCGGCAGCGGGGCCGTGCTCGCCGGAGTCTCTGGAAGGTTCCAGCTCCCCGTCGGGACTGACGTCCTCGGCCTCGAAGAGGCGAGGCTCGCGGCCGGCCCAGGGGTCGAGCTGGTACTCGCAGACAGGGCGACGTGCTTCCGCGACGGCGTCTTCGACCTCGTGTTCTTCAATCCCCCGTATCTCCCTTCAGGGACAATCGAGGACGAGGCGGTCGACGGAGGGCCCACCGGCGTGGAGGTCCCAGTCTCGTTCCTCGAGGAGGGCTTGAGGGTCTTGGGGGAAGGCGGGACGATTGTCGCGCTTCTCTCGACTGAAGGAGACCTTGAATCCTTCCTCTCGCACTGCAGCAATCTTGGCCTGGCCGTCGAATCGGTGGCAGAGAAGAGGCTATTCTACGAGACCCTTTGCGTCCTCACCATGCGTAGGGTCGGAGAGGGCAGAGAGCGCCGTCAAAGCTAATACCATTCCCTGCGCAAGAGTGCCCGGCTTGACTTTTTCCGACAAGCTCTACCCCTACGTCGTTGCGACGGCCGTGTTGCTTCTCGTTGCTCCGCTGAACCCGGCGAACGCAGAGTCGCTTGGCTCTTGGACGTCGACGACGGGCTACGCCTCGCTCTCGGGGGTGTCTTGCGTCACGCTGTCGGCAAACGTCTACTGCGTGGGAGGGTTCGGTGGCGGAGGAAACAGCCACAACCAGGTCGACTACGCGGCGCTTGGCGCCTCGGGAATCGGCAGCTGGTCCTCGACTACTGCGTACCCCACGGCCATCGACAGCGCATCCTGCGTCAACGCCACCTCGGGCATTTACTGCGTCGGCGGAGAGGACGGCACCACCGTCCTGGACGACGTCTACTTCGCGTCGGCGTCCTCGTCGGGGCTCGGTCCCTGGTCTAGCGAGGCGGCCTATCCCAACTCACTCGCCGCGATCTCCTGCGTGGCGTATTCCGGATACGTCTACTGCGTGGGAGGGTTCGACAGCAACGGGGACGAGACCAGCTCGACCTACTACGCGTCAATCTCCTCCGGGCTGACTTCGTGGACGGGCACGACCCAGTATCCCCTGGCCGTCGACAGCACCTCGTGCAACGTCTACGGTGGAGACATCTACTGCGTAGCGGGCGAGACCGCGAACGGCTCGAACCAGAACAGCCCGATATCCGACGTCTACTATGCCCCGCTTGGCTCTTCTGGGATAGGGCAGTGGACGGCGGCGCTCTCGTACCCCACCGCTCTGGCCGCGCCAGCGTGCGCCTCGTATTCCGGCTACGTCTACTGCGTAGGGGGATTTGACAGCAACCAGTACAGCAGCACCGACACCTACTACGGGGCGTTGACTTCCGCCGGGGTCACTTCGTGGAACAACGCGACGCCATACCCCCTTGCCATCGACACGAGCGCTTGCGTCGCCTACCAGGGGTACGTCTACTGCGTCTCGGGGACGTCGGACACGAAGAGCAGCCAGGGGATAGTGGGTTCCTCCTACTACGCCCCAGTCTCGGCCGTGACGACGACCTCGACCACGCCCGAGTTCCCAGTCACCGTGGCAATCCCGATCACCCTGGCTTTTGGTCTCCTAGTGGTCGCGGGCATCCTCCGCGTGAACGCGAAGAAGAGCGGGTCGCGGACCTAGACCCCGATGCTGTTGATCGCGGCCCCTGAGTTCCCGTCCATGACGAAAATTATCTTCTTCCCCTTGTGGTCGTATCGTGTGAACCACACCGGGACGTGAAGCAGCTCCCCGTCGGAGACGTCCATCTCCGTGTTGATCTGCTGGATCATGTGGTGCTGCTCGTGAGCCTTCTTGCGACTGGAGCTGGTCGACGAGGGTCTTGGCCTGGGCCTTTGCGACGTCCTCGCCGATGTCCCCGTTCAGGACCTTGATGCTCTTGTCTATCTTGGAGACGTCGAAGAGCACCCTCTGGCTCAGCGCGAACGCGTAGTCGCGCGGCTGGTACTCGGTGAGGTCGTTCATCGCCACCACCGGGAAGTTGTAGTTCTCGTCGAGCTGGTAGGTCTTCCTCGCTCCCCCCGCCCATTCCCATTCCCATGCCGTACATCATCGTCCCGGGCAGGGTGCCCGGTAGGACCCCCAGTCTCCTGCCTCCCACGGAGCCGAGAAGGCTCGTCATGTCGAACGACCTTCTCCTTCCGCCCCCGCCTCCGCCGAACCCCCCTCCTCGGCCGCCTCCCAAGCCTCCCAGCACGATTCCCATGAGGGCGGCCTGGGTCGCCGTCTGGCCGAGCTGCTGCATCTCGTCGACCGCCACTATCGTGGTGCGCGCGGAGACCGGGATTATCCAGTAGGGGATGTAGGAGGCGGTCATCTCCTCGAGAGTCGACTCCTCCTGGACGTGGTGCTTGAAGATGCCCTTGTCCATCATGCCGTGGATGGCGGAGGCGACCTTGTCCCTGGTGAAAGTCAGCGGGAGCATGGTGTGCTTCTGGATGTCCTTCCACCCCTGGTTGCCGAGGGTGATCCCCGTCCCGCAGTACTCACAGGTGATGACCATCTCGCCGAACTTGGGCGATATCGGCGCGCCGCAGCTCGGGCACTTTAGTGCGGTCGCGCCTGCTGGGGCGATGACCTGCGCGCTGCTCTGTTGCGCGGGCGGCGTCTGAGAAGCCTGCGGTCCAGCCCGGGCTCCACCGCCCGAGGCGACGCTGGCACCGCACTTGTAGCAAAAGGCGGCGCCATCGGGGAGTTGGGTGCCGCAGTTGGGGCAGAACATCATTGCTTACACCTTGGTACCGCAGTTGGGGCAGAACTTCGGCGACCCCGTGATTGCGGTCCCGCAGTTGGGGCAGAACTTCGGCGTCGCCGCCCGAAGCCTGCTGGGTTTGCTGCTGTTGAGCCTGTTGCTGCTGCGGGGCGGCTTGCGCGGCTCCGCAGTTAGGGCAGAACGCCGTGTTGAGCGGGATTATCGAGCCGCAGTTGGAGCACGACCTCGTGGCGTCCCTGCCCCACGCCTCCCATCCCACCCATCATGGCAGAGCCGAAGGCGCCTCCGACGCCGACGCCAGCGCCCAAGGCCCACGCCGAGCCCGGCCCCGACCCCCGCCACGCCAGACGGGTTCGAGGCCGCTTCGGTCATCGCCTGCCCGGCCTGGTACTGGAGGTAGTTGACGCCGAGGACCTGCATCTGCGACCTGGTGTCGATCGCCTTCTGGACCTCGTCCGGGAGGCTGATGGTCAGCCCGGAGATCTTGTTTATCTCGATGCCATACTGCCCGAAGTTGTCCGGCGCGGTCGCGAGGACCACCTGCTCGATGTTCGTCAGGTTTCCTGCGAGGTCGGTGACCTTGAGCCCCTGGGCCTTCATCTTCCCGAGGGCGTTGTAGACGGATGATCACGATCTGCTCCTTCAGCCTCTCCTCGACGTCGGCGGACGTCTCGGCGCTGAAGGTTCCCACGAACTGGTTGATGAAATTCTCCGGGGAGGAGACGCGCCACCTGTACTCGCCGAAGACCCTCAGGTTCACGATCCCGAATGTCGGGTCGGTGAACTGGTAGGGCTGGGTGCTCCCGAACTTGCCGTCCATGTACCTCTTCTGGAGGTAGTAGACCTCCGCCTGCTGCACGACCCCCGTGAAGAACTTCAGAAGGTTCCCCACGATCGGGGCGTTGAAGTCGGTCAGCGCGTACCTGTTGGGCTGGTCGAAGTAGGTCAGGACCTTTCCGTCCCTGTAGAAGACCGCGATCTCGTCCTCCCTGACGACGATGTTGTCGTTGAGCCTGATGTTTCGGGGGACCTTCCACATCACGTTGTCCTGCTTGTTCTGCGTCCTCCCAGGCTATCGTGGTCGAGCCGAGGACGCTGCCTCCGGTCGCGGGTACGGAGCCGTCGCCGCCAGCAGGCTTCTTTCCGAACAAACTAACCATTGTCCAATCTCTCCTTGAGGCTCACTGCTTCACCAGTACGCCCTTTACCGCTTCCATCCTGACTCCCCACTTCTGCTTGAAGTCGGACATCGCGGCGCCCACCCGCGCGAGGGGTGCCATGACCGACGCGGGGCTCGCGGGGTCGTAGGTCAGGTTGGGGGAGGAGGTCGCGGTAACGAGCGCGAACGCCGAGCGCGACGAAGTCGTAGTCGTAGTTGTAGAGCTGGTTGAGCCTGTTCTGGTCGATGGTCACGCTCGCGACCCAGCCCGAGTATCCCTGCTCGGCGTGCCTGACCTCGCCAGCCATCTGCTGCAGCTGGGAAATCAGGGACCCGACGTTGGTCAGGTTGGTGAAGTCTCCCGCCGTCGCCATCTGCTTCCGTATCCCCTCGAGGTTGGCCTTGGCCGAGTTCAGCTTGTCGGCGACCTGGTTCCGCAGCATGTCGTCGGCGACGCGGATGTCGTCGAGCTTCCTGTAGTTCCTGAGCCCCGGGATGAGCAGCTCGAGGTTCTTCTGCGGACCCCGGCTCGCGTCCACTTGGCTCCTGATGTCTGGACTATCTTGTGACAAAAACGCTCAATCCTTGGCCTTGCGGCGTGCGGCTCAGTTATAAAGCCTGTTAGGATTCTCAGTTAGCGGTCGCGTACTTCGCTGGCTTCCCTCGCGTGCTCCCTGATGAACTTGTCAGCGTCGAGCACCGCCCTGCACCCGTCGGCCGCGGCGGTGACGGCCTGCCGATACTTGTAGTCCCTGACGTCCCCCGCTGCGAAGACCCCGGGGACGCTGGTCTCAGTCTCGTTCCTCACCTTGACGTAGCCGTTGGGCTCGAGGTCCAGCTGCCCCTCGAAGATCTTGGTGTTGGGCTCGTATCCGATGGCGACGAACACCCCGTCTACCTGCAGCTTGCTCTCCTTCCCGTTCTTGACGTCCTTGATTGCCAAGCCCTCGACCTTCCCGTTCCCCAAGACGTCGGTGACGACGGAGTCCCATGTGAATTTTATCTTCGGGTCTCCGAAGGCCTCTTCCTTCAGGGCCGCGCACG
>CAWAOY010000014.1:0-3333 GCA_963783755.1 uncultured archaeon | reverse complement strand
ATCTGCGCGTCGGTGAAGGGGATTGGGACCCCGATGGAGCCCTCCCTGAGCGAAGCCCCCTCTCCTATCGGGTTGCAGTGGGTGACGGGGCTCGCCTCGCTCAGGCCGTAGCCCTCCACGAGAGTCCACCCGTGAGCTCGCCGAAGCGTCTTGATCACTGCCGTGGGGAGATGCCGCCCCTCCGGAGATGCAGCCGCGGACGGTCGTCAGGCTGAACTTCTTGACGTCTGGGATGATGTATAACCGCGATGTACATCGTCGGGACCCCGCAGAACGAGGTGACCTTCTCATTCTGTATCGTCTCCATCACGGCCTCGACCTCGAACCTCGGGAGGAGGACCAACGAGGCGCCGGCGAAGAGGGGCGCGTTCATTGCGGCGGTCATCCCGTAGATGTGGAAGAAGGGAGCACCCCGAGCGCTATGTCGTCCTTCGCGAGGGGGAACCAAGCCGCTATCACGGCCGCGTTGAGGTAGAGGTTGGCGTGGGTCAGCATCGCTCCCTTCGCGACTCCTGTCGTGCCTCCGGTATACTGAGCACCGCGATGTCGCCGCCCGGGTGGACCTCGGCGAACTTGGAAAGGGAGGGCTCTTCGCGACGAGCTCGACGAAGCTTTCTTCCGGCCACGCCGGTCCCCGACGTTCTTCACTCCGGCTAGCCCCGCGAGGGTGCGCTTCGCCGGTGGGGAGATAGTCGGTGAGGCTCGCCGTGATTACCTTGATGCCGAGCTCCTTGCGACAGGCGTCCAGGCTGGCGAAGAGGTCGACGCACCTTCACGACGTTGTTCGCCGCGACCACGAAAGAGGAGCCAGAGTCCCTGAGCTGGAATTCGAGCTCCTTGGCCTTGTACAGCGGGCTGCAGGTGAACGCCCCCGCCGGCCTTTAGGATGCCGAAGTACGAAAGGACGAACTGAGGCATGTTCGGCATGAAGATGGCGACCCTGTCCCCTTTCTTCAAGCCCAAGTGAGACGAGCGCTTGGGCGAACCTTGAGGATAGGTCGTCGACCTGGCGATAGGTCATCGAACGACTCCTTGGAACCTCATGCAGAGGCGCTTGGGGTCGAGCGAGGACGTCGCGGAGACCAACTCAAACAGCGGTCTGGGCTCCAGGCTGGTCCCCCGGCATTCTCGAGGACGTGCTTGGCCCAGGCTTTCCGCCAGGGGCGCTCGACCTGCAAGACGATTCTCCTTCGCGAGTTCTTCGACAAGCGGCTAATTTGTCTTTCCCAACGCCTCTCGATGGACGACTTCTCGAGTAGCCCTTAAGTAGCGAGGGGCGCCTCGTGAAGATGAGAAAAAGCATGTCGGCCATGGCAGAGCGCGTCCTGATCCTCGCGGTGGACAGGGACGGGGACCTGGAGCGGAAGACCCGCGTCAAGTCGCCCATCCTCAGGCAGGGACGTGTTGATGTCCGCCGCTACGAGCCTCGCGGTGGCCGACCCCGAGGAAGCCGACGCCAACGCGCTGTTCGCCGCGGTCAAGGAGTACGACAAGCTTCGCTCGCAGGAGGTGGATTGCGAGGTCGCAGCGGTCTGCGGCCTTGAGGAGACCGGCTTCAAGGCGGACAGGAAGATCAGGAGGGAGGTCGAGGCCATTCTCTCAAGCCAGCAGTATTCGGGGATTGTGCTCATCAGCGACGGGGCGGAAGACGAGCTGATCATCCCCATCCTCCAGAACCTGAAGCCCATCGTCTCCGTTAGGCGGGTAGTGGTCAAGCACAGCCAGTCTGTCGAAGAGAACTACATGCTGCTCGCGAGATACCTGAGGATGCTGGTCTTCGAGCCGAGGTACTCCAAGTGGACGATTGGCGTCCCCGGGAATACCCTCTCTCCTCGCCGGAATCTTGGTACTCGTGGGAGCGGCCTACCTCGCCACGCTATCGGTTCTCCTCATAATCGGCGCGGCCTTCCTGGTGCGCGGCTTCAACATCGACAGGTTCGTGGCGGGGATGTTGAGCCAAAAGCCATACGGCTACATCCGCCTTTTCACGATCCCCACGAGCATCCTGATCCTCATCGTGGGGGTCTCGAGCGGATACTCCAACATGGCCGACCAGGTGGCCACCTTGGCGTCGACGACGGGGGTCAATCTCATCTCCGTCGTCAGCGCGTCGCCCTCCCGCTTCTTCGAGTATGGGGGGAACTCTCATCGGGTACTACCTGCAGGGCTCGCTCCTTCTCGTCTGGGCGGCTATCGGCGTGTATCTTGCGGGGACCCTCCTGATCCAGTTCGTGCACGGAAGCCGGAGAGCATGGAGGAGCGTGACCGGCATCGTCGTCCTTGCGCTGCTCTTCTTCCCCATGGACCAGTTCAGCAGCTACCTGGTCACAGGCGGGACGAGCTCTTCGACACTCCTGCTGATCTACGTCTTCGTCGGGTTGGCAATGGTCTTTAGCCTGTCGTCGGGACCCTCTACCCGCGCCTCCGGGAGCAGGCCACCCATCTCCACGACGGCGACGCCCTGGCCCATCTATGCTCACGAAGACGCCGGATCCCCCCTCAGACCACGACCAGGACCCGGCAGAAGAACGACAGGGACGACAACTGTGCTTGACGAGATTCTGCGGTCCGTGGGGGTGTACAGGCTCTACGAGAGCAGCCTGAACTCACAGATAGAGAGAGGCCGATTCCCGGCCACATTGGGATTATCTTGGACGGGAACAGGAGGTGGGCGCAGAACCACAGCCTCTGCAATCGATCTGGGCCACACGCAGGGCGCGGACGTCGTGGAGAGGCTCCTGGACTGGTGCCATGAGATCGGGATAAAGTCGATAACTCTCTATGTCCTCTCCACGGAGAACCTCCTGAGATCCTCGGAAGAGGTCGCGGAGCTCTACCGCCTGATTAGTAGAGGCTCAAGCGGCCTGCTGACGGACGAGAGGATCTACAAGTACAAAGTGAGGGTCAAGGGGGATAGGGAAGTTCGACCTCCTCCCCGCCCTCGATGAGGGAGATCCTCGCAGAGGTCGAGAAGAGGACGGCGGGGATACGACGGGCATTTCCTCAACATCGCCGTGGCGTACGGCGGGAGGGCGGAGATCACCGACCTCCGTGAAAGACATCGCGGAGGACGTGAAGCTCGGGAAGCTCTCCCCCCCGGAGGACATCACCGAGGAGACGATCTCCCAGAGGTTGTACACCTCGCACCTCCCCAACCCCGAGCCCGACCTCATCATCAGGACGTCAGGGGAGGAGCGGATGAGCGGCTTCCTCCTCTGGCAGGGGGCCTATAGCGAGCTGGTCTTCCTCGACGTGTACTGGCCCGCGTTCCGCAAGATTGACCTCCTCCGAGCCATAAGGACGTACCAGAGAAGGCAACGCAGGCTCGGAAGA
>CAWAOY010000013.1:0-95446 GCA_963783755.1 uncultured archaeon | reverse complement strand
AAGATGACCGTCACAAGGGCCAGCATGTACTCGAACAACGGAGGCTGGTCCCACATGGTGAAGGAAGGCCGAGCTCCAGTTGCTCCCCAGAATGAAGAACGCCCTCGAGGCGTACGTGAGTTCGTCGGGTGCCGCGATCAAGGTTGACAGGTTCGTCCCCCTGATGGCGACGCAGACTGCGAATAGGGCGCCGAGGAAAAGGAATTCCAAGAGTCTGTCTCAACCAATACGCCAACCTCCTTCACTCATCGCAAGCAGCCCCCTTTGGACGCGCCCAAGCTTGACCCTCAAAAACATTCGCGCCTTCATCACCCCTGAGCCGCCTTCCGATGGCGCGGGATTGCGCACGCGGGGTCAAGACATATAATGCCGAAAGAGGGAGGCGCGTTTTCCGTGCTCGCGAAGGCTCGCATACTGACCGTGAGGGAGATCAGAGGATGGGTGAGGTCGCCCTTCCTTGCCTTTTCCTTCGTGATCAGACCGTCCTGTGGGTCTTCGTCTTTGAGGAGCTGTCAACGCGGCATTCTCCGGGGGCTCCTCATTGGCCGCTCTCAATGGCGCGTCCGACTGCTTCAGCTACCTCGCCGTGGGGATGCTATCGGCCATGCCCATGCTCCTCGCTACCAGGGCGGGTTCCTCTCTGTTCCAAATCGGAGCGGCGGATATCTGGACAGGCTTTTGGTGGCACCCGTGTCTCGCTCGACGATAGCCCTGACGAAGGTATTTGGCACCGTCCTCTTCTGGGCCTTCGCAATCAGTCATCCTGCTCGCCCTAGCCATACCCTTCGGGCTCCACGTTCGAACCTCTCTCCGGTCTCGGTGATTGCCTCGTTGGCAGGGGTCTTTCTCCTTGCATGGGGATTCTTGTCTTTTCTCATGGTCCTGACATTCAAGGTCAGGAGATGGACCATGCAGCTGATATCTTCCGTCAACTTTCCCATCATGTTGTTCAGCAGGGTCTTCTATCCTTCGAGCCGGCTCCCATCCTGGATGGCGACCTTTACGGCCTACAACCCTGTCTCCTTCAGCGCAGACATCTCAAGAACGTTGATGTTCGGGAGCGGAGCGATTACCTCTCCAGCAGTCATCACCGGATTCGCAGTCTTGGTTGCTTTCGCTCTGCTATTTCGCTCTTGTTCTGGTACTCGCCAGGAATGGCTGTAGACCCGGTGATGCCCCGGCCATCTCCCTCCCCGCAAGACTCTATGATCAGGTTGGCAACCACCCGGAACGGCAATTCCATGTCTCCCAGCAGTTCTCCCAATTCGCCCAGCTCAGTGGAAGAAGGCCGAGGGCCAGTTGGTAATTTGAATCATCGAGAGGGACCAGAAGCTCCCTTGCGAGAGATGTCGCGGTAGAACACCGCAATCAAGACAAGGGTCACCGCTGCCGCTAAGATGACCACCACCTCGAGGTAAGGAAATGGGTTGGGACCCATGGTCGACACCGTGGCCGTGACCTGGTCAACCAGCAGCGGGCTGCTCATTGAAAGGGGGAAGAACACGAAGAGAAGAGCTGTGACGTTGTACGGCCCCGTGTGGGGAGGGGCGAATGGCAGGATGGTAAAGTTGGCAACCATGAAGCCCATGGGCGGGATACTCATCCTGACGACCCGAGGGTGAAAGAATATCGCTCCGACCGGGGCGGACATCTGAACGATGATGGGCACCACTATGTCCACGCTGCTCTGTATCACTACCCTGACCGTGTAGTTTGTGCCAAGCACAGCGTAGGAGGGGACGGTCGCCACAAACTGCTGCTGGTCTATCGAGATCCCCCGACACGTTCGGCGGGATGGAGGACGTTGAAGTGGTACTCGAACTCGATGTGGAGCTTGTCGTCGCTCCCCGGGCAGAAGGCGCCTGCGAGACGAATGCGAGGACAACCAGGAGGAGAACGGTGCCGACCGAAATGGAACGCGCTCCTCGCCGCCCAAAGCTAGCCGTCGGTCCTGTGCTCCTCAACAAAGGCGTTTTCCTCCTAACGCATTCTCGGACTAGTTCCTCGTCTCTCTGAGCATCCTTGCACGGGCGATCATCTTGGCGCCATCGTCCTGTTCGCTCACGGAAAGGCTCTTTCCCACGTGCTCGACGAAGACCTCGTTCAGGGTCCGTTGGTGCACGTCGGCGCTCTTCACGCCGATTCCTCGCAGGGAGAGCGCAGCGATCATTTCAGGGACGGCCTCGTTCCCGCGTTCGGCCTCCACGACCACCGAGGCGCCGTCGTATGAAAACTTGGTCACTCCTGGTATTGGGCCGAGGATGGCCTTCAGCTCAGTTTCATCCCTTGTCTCTGAGAGCAGCAGGGTTACTTTGTCACCTCCAGAAGCTCTCTTGAGCTGCTCGGGGTCCCGTCCGCCTCTATTCTCCCTGCGTTTATGATGGCGATTCTGTTGCAAAGGTCGTCGGCCTCCTCGAGATAGTGCGTCGTCAAGAGAATCGTCATCTTGAAGTCCCGATTGAGCCTCTTGATGTAGTCCCAGATCATCAACCTGCTCTGCGCGTCGAGGCCGAGAGTGGGCTCATCCAGAAACAAGACGCGAGGCGCGTGAACCAGACCCAGCGCGATTTCCAGTCGTCTTTGCATTCCCCACGAGTATGTGCGGACTTCCTTTCCTGCGACTCCCTTCAGGTCCACCAGATCTAGCAGTTCCTCGATCTTCTTCTCAGCGACATCATCGGGGACATCGTAGAGCTTCGCCTGAATCCTGAGGTTCCGCCGCCCCGTCATGTCGCGGTCCAAAGTCATTTCCTGCGGGACCAAACCGATGGTTCTCCTGACCTCCTTCCCATTCGTCGCGACGTCGAAACCCGCGACTCTCGCCCTCCCACCCTCTATCTTGATGAGGGTGTTCAGCATCTTTATCGTGGTGGTCTTGCCCGCGCCGTTTGGACCCAAGAAGCCGAAGACCTCGCCCTCCTGGACCGTGAAAGAGACATGGTCAACGGCAAGCGACTTGCCGTAGTGCTTGGTGAGCCCCTCCGCGGCGATCATCTCCAAATTGGATTTTCACGAATCGTGCCTTCCGTTCGACTAATAAGATTTCTCGGCTTCCGTGGGTCTGCTTCGAAAGTCCAAGGTCAAGAAGGTGCCGGAGCCTTGGCTCCGAAGACACTTCTTGCCATCTTGACGTACGCCGCGCTCTGATAACCGAGGGTGATCACGAGGAGAACCACGAGCGGCAGGAATGCGGCGCGATATTCGAGGACCCAATCGCCATCGCGGGTAGCACGACATACCTATAGGAGAGGTTCAGGGCGATTATGTAGGGCGGGTCGGTGGGAGTGATGTAGACTTTAAGCCTCCCGACCACTTCGCCAAGATACGCGACCAAGATGGCGATGGCGGTGATGAGAAAGCTCGCGAGGAGAAGCGTCCTTAGGTAGTCGATGGCCGACCAGGCCATCGCAATCAAGGCCAGGAGCGAGAACACGCTGATGGGGTTCAAGGCCTTCATCACGATTGAGGTCGAGAGTTTCTCGCCCAGGGAGGCCGCGAACGTGATGACCTTGGATGCGATGTCCTCTCTGACGTCGGCGGCCTGGTGCTTGAATACGCTCCATGTGAGCTCCATGAGGACTGGAAGGATGACGGTCTCCGCGGTGTAGTAGTGCATGTACGCGAGGAACACGAGTATCGGAAGCGGCCTCTCCATGACGGAGTTCGCTAGGAACCCCCAAAACTTCCTGACCTTCAGCTTCAACGGCTGGGTCGAGTATATGGTGGCTACGAAGTAGTCGAACGCCAGGACGCCCTTGAATATCCACCCTCCTCCTATGAGGAAGACTATCACCCAGCTCACTACAGCGGTCACCAGAATGAGCGCCCACATCGCTTCCTTGCTGAGGCCGTGCCCGTGGAGCGCGTTGGCCCTACCGCTCCTAGCGTCGGCTTCGCGGTCGGCGAGGTCGTTCAAGAGGAAGCCCCAGCTGGCGCTGAGCATCATCGCGACCACCAGGGCGGTCAACCCGATCGCGCTTACTCCCGCGTTGGTCGAAAGCAGGACGTAGAATATCGGGAAGTACCAGTACGGCGCCGGACCCAGAAGAGCGAGCTTCCACGCCCTAAGCTTGACTATTGAGGCCAGGGTCGCTCTCGGTGAGTTCACTCCTAACCACTCAATTCAGGCGGGCTGCCGCCCTCGGCTGAGCGCGCGGCGTTTCCTCCCCTCCCAACGCGCAACGGCAAACCTTGGGCAGGCCCAAAATCACGCGATCTTGAAGTTGGGGAAGAGCGCGCGCTTGATGACGTCCACCGCCAACCCCTTCTTCGTCCACTTGCCCACCATGCTCAGAACGAACGCGGGGTCAGCGAAGAAGACGCTGGAAGCCATCGCACCTTGCCGTGTCCCTTGTCCTTCTTGGCGACGTACGTCTTCAGGACCGCTATCAAGTCGTCGAAGTTCTTGTCGGTCATGCTGTAGATCACCATCTTGAGCTTGTAGTGGCGAAGGAGCACCCCTCCGAGCTCCTTCTTCCACAGCGTGTCGTAGAGCTGCGGGTCGCCCTGAGCCAGCGCCTTGCCGGCGAGCGCTCCCGACTCCATCCCGAACCATATCCCCCCACCGTGGAGTGGACTGCAGAAGTGGGCCGCATCACCGACCAGGACTACGTTCCCCTTGACCGCGGTCTTGAGCGGGGGGGCCGCAGGTATTATCCCGCCGTTGCTCAGCGAGATGTGGGTGTCATACTGCGGATACTTCTTCATGAACTTCACCATCAGGCTCTTGGGCGTAACCCCAACGCTCTTCGGAATCCCAACGCCCACCTTGAGACTGTTGTCCCCCTCCGGGAAGCTCCACGCGTACCCTAGGGGCGCTAGCTCGTGGCCGAGATACAGACGGTAGATCTGAGGGTCCTGGATGCCCTTGTTCTCGACGTGGTATTCGAGGCCGATGTGCAGGTCTTCGGGCTTCGGCAGCTCCCCGACTCCCACCGCTTGACCAACCGCCGTGGCTGCCCCGTCGGCGCCTATCACGTATTTGGCGTGGAAGGTCCCTTGCTCGTCTCGATCGAGATCTTCCCGTTCCCTCCCTTGGAAGCGCTTCCGTTGAAGCCGGAGATCCCCCTAAACACCGTGCCCGTCTGTATGGTCGCGCCCTTGTCCCGCGCTCTTTCGGCGAGCCAGTTTACGTAACGGTCAGGGTAGGTGACCATGCCGTCGGGCACTGAATTTCTTATCTGGACGCTGTCGTCGTTCGGAGAGATCAGCTCTATCCCCGAGATCGTCCCGGCTATGCAATCGTCTGAAGGATACACCCCCATGTTCTTCAGCCACTCGATGGGCACCGCCCCCGTAGAGTTGGTCGGTGTCCCGGGCTTGGGTCTCTTCTCGATGAAAAGGACCTTGCTCGACTTTGCAGCGGTGATCGCCGCAACAAGTCCCGAATAGGAAGCCCCGACAATCGCAATATCGTAAGTCTGATCCGTGCTCATCTTCTACTCTCCACGAAAGACGGCCGTCCGCGGCGTGGATAAAAAAGGATTCGTATGGGGAAACCATGTTGGAGCTCGCACACCGGCTATTCCTGCGCCCTCGGACGAGGTGACGCGTATTTCCCGACTAGGACAGGTATCCGAGCGCCTTCAGGCGCTCCTCGACTATCTTGCTCTCCTCGTCGGAGAGTTCGCGGGCCTTGACCTCCCCGCCTGCCTGGACCTCCTCCCACGTGACCGGGTTTGCGTCCAGGTAACTGGGGTCGAACATCGCGGTGAGGACCTTTCCATCCATGTCTCGCGGTACCGGAATGCCCATGGCGTAGAGTATGGTGGGGGCGATATCGTCCAGCGTCGCTCCTGAAACCTCGCCCCTCTTGATGCCCGGGCCAGAGCCGGCGACCATGCCGTAGGGAGAGTGCGTGCCGCACCAGAGGGTGCTCCGGCTGAATAGCGACCTGTGCGCGGCCGCGACGGCCAGTGGGTCGAAGCTCGCTAGCGCCTCCGTTGGCAGGTAACCTGTGTTCGGCAAGCACATGACGTCCGGAGCGAGTTCTGTGTAGGGGCCGAAAGCACGCGCTCCCTCGCCTGTGCGTACCTGAAGACGTTCATGCCGTTCTCAGGGTCCTTCAGCCCTGCGAACTGGGTCGCGACCTTGTCCCTTACGGCCTCGTAGTCGGCCGGGTCGACGAATCCTTGGGGCTCCCTCCCCTTGAGGTTGATTCTCAGGCCGATTCCCGACGAGATGAAGGCGGTCGTGTTCGGCCAATCCACCTGCCCCGCGTAGAATCCCTGGTCTGGTTTCGCCGACTTCTGCAAGCTCCTGACCCTTGCCTTCATGATTTCGCCCATCAGCCTCCTGCTGCCCGGGATGTCGAGCAGCCATTCTAGGCGAAGACCGAAAAGGGCGCTGGCCACAAGCTGTAGTGGGGTGGCCGACTGGCGGTTGTTCGAGGAGTTGAGGCTGATGAAGCCGCTCATCCTTAGGAACTCGGCCGCGTTGAACCTCTTGTTTATCGGCTCGCCTCCGTGGTCGGAGACTACGAAGACCGTCGCGTCGTCGCCGGCGAGCTTCAAGAACTCGCCTACGATCTTGTCCACCCTGCGGTAGAGCCCCAGGACGTCGCCGGGCCTGTCGAAGAACGAGTGCTGCACCTCGTCGGTCTCCTTGAACACGATGAATGCAAGGTCCCAGTCGATCTGCTTCAGGAGGTGTATCGACGCGTCTCCGACGACCTGGACTGTATTGTGAAGCTCCTTGAGGTAGAGGCTCTTGATGTAGGACGGGGCAGTGCCTATCCTGTAGTTGGGGACCGCGCGCTTTATCTCCGCTCCCAGGGACTCGGGGTATGTGAACTCATAGTCCACCCCAGGGGCCATGAAACCGCAGACGAGGTACCCGTTCACTGGGCGGGGCGGGTAGGTAAGGGGGGCGTTGACCACGACGACCTTCTTATCGTGGGCTCCGGCGATCTCCCAGACGTCGCGGGCGTCTCTTAGAGTGGAGTTCACGGAGACTTCCTCGTATGTCTTGGGTTTGTGATTCCGGAACCCGATTATTCCGTGCTTCCCGGGGTTCTTGCCCGTGTATATCGTCGACCAAGCGACGGGAGTCACTGGGATCCTGGAATACAGGTCTCCGTAGGACCCTGAATTGAGTATCTTGGCGAAAGAAGGCAGATGGCCGTTCTTGGCCCAAGGAAGCATGAGGTCGAGTGGAACGGAGTCTATCCCGATTACAAGGACCCTACGTTTCACGAGACCCCGTTCTGGACACTGTATTTAATCTGATTTGCGATAGATGTGCAAACATCTTCGAAATCGTTCGTTCTCTCCAGAAAATTTGGCTCGTCGAAGCCTTGGCGGTAGCGTCTTGCCAGACCTATTTCGCAAGAGGTGAGTTTGTCGAAAGCTGCAAAGCGTCGTCCCTTCAGCAATCCCTTTTGGCTACGTGCGCCTCGCTCTGAAATTTCGGTGTTGTCGCGGGAAGCCGTAACCCTGGGTTCTGACTTCAAGCTCAAACCGGTTGCCTAGGCGAGGGTCATGAGCCACGTTGCTCTCTGAGGTACGCCCAGAGGACGAAACTTACGAAGGAGAGAGGAAACGCGATGTCGGCTATCAGGTTCTGCGGGATGATCGGGATGTATTTCGATATGGGTAGGGTTTGGTAGACGGGGAAGAGGAATGAGTCAACCACGATGTATCCCCAAAGAATCAAAGAGTAGATCCAAACGCCCAAGAGCAGGGCGATGACCTTCTTCCTTCGAGCCGGGTCCAAGGTTTCCGGCATCCTCAAGGTCGTTTCTTATCCCTTTTGCAGAAGCGGGGGACGGCTCGTCGACAGTCCCCCGGGTTCTCGGGTGGGGGGCAGACTGCATTGTCTCGAGCGTTATGGGCCCGCGTTCATCCACTGAACCGTGAAGCTTGTGCCGTCTGCGGACAAGGCTGACGGCTGCGACTTTACGACGCTGGAGCTGGACTGGCTGACCATTGTAATCTCCTGGACGGCTGAACCGTAGCTACCGAGGCTCGCAACTGCTCCGGTCGTCGCAACAGCGCAGGTCATTGCGGCAGTTATGCCGGTGTTGTCGCCGCCAAAGCCAGCCGTCCCAAAGTCTGAAAGCTTCGTGAGGCTGCACCTTGTGAGGATACATGTCTCGGGCGCCTCTACGATGAACTCAGCCGAGCTCCTTGCCGCAGCGGACACCGTGCCGGTGGTCGAGAATGCCTTGCCGGTCGTGAAATCCTCTATGGCGACCTTGAACTTTCCGTTCGCGAACGAGACGAGCGCCCCAATCTTGTCTCCTGCATGGACCGTAATCTTCGATATGTCCTTGGAGGCCTTCGGATAGAACTCGTACCAGGCATAGTAGGTGGGCACGCCGTGAGCGCAGTCTGAGTCGGTCCCCGTCTGCTCGACGGTCGTGGAAGTGAAGCCGTCGATGCCGACCCAGTACGCAGAGTAAGATTTCTCTCCTGAACTACACGTCACCGGGGGGACAATCCAAGACCCTTGTGCGATAGTAATCGACCCAGTCGCTCCTGTCACGGCGTAGCCGGACCAGTTGGTGCTCTGAAAGTTGCTGTCGCCTGCTCTTATCATGGGATTTGCAGACATGGCAGCGACGCTCGACAGAGGAACGCTCGTCATCAGGACGAGGACACCGATCAAGAGAACTGGCAGAGGTCGGGTCAGACTCAAGACTAACGGCCGTTGTCCGGCCAGGTCACTATTTATGGGCTTCCGAAGCAGGATTCCCGAAGTTGGACTCGCGAAGTCGGATTCCTCAGGGTCTCCTCGCATGGGCTAGTCCGCATCTGTTCCTCCACCAGCGAACTAACGAGCCGCACTCGACGAAAGGAGTGGCAGTCCAGGGTAGACCGGAGATGGCGGAGCTCTAGTTGAAGGAGCGCGCCATCATCGCCGAACCCGCAGCAAGGAGCAGGCACCCCGCGATGATTGCAACCAGGACTACAGGTTCTGCGCCGGCGACCCTCCTCACCAGTCGCAACACAAAGAGGCCTATGCCGCCTGTCGTGAGAATCGAAATCCCGAGACCGGAGAGGAGGATGCCGAGGCCCAGCGTGGTTCTGTTCGCCGAGGGCATCAAAGACAATTTGAGCTGTTGCTATTTCAACCTATCAAAGAGGTGACTCTCCGATTGCCTCAACCTGAGGCGCAAGAGAGCCGTCTTGCCCGATTCCGGGCCGATTTTCGCGATTATGAAAGTAAGCACAAGCGAATCTTTTTAAATTCTATTTGCCCAAGACCCACTGTGAAGTTATTCAAGCTCTCAGTCTTCGTCATCCTCGCAGGAGTGCTTACACTCTCAATGGCGACACCCGCGTTCGCCGCTGTAAATTCTCGACCGCACACGCTCACGCTCAACGTGAACACGATAGGCTATTCGTGTTCCTCGCCAACTGAAGTCAGCGGAACAGCCACGGGAGGAAACATCTTGCGGAGAGACGTGAAGCTCACAATCACGAACCCGGCGAACGGGATGGTCTATGCCTATGCGAAAGCGGCGGTCAAGCACGGGGCCTACTCTGCCACACTGTCGATCAAGAGTTCCTCCCTGCAGGAAGGCTACCTCGTGGTGACCGCGACTTGGGAAGGAGCCTCTGTTACGTCCTCCACGACTTGGTTCTGGGCCTGCTAGAATCCATCTGCCGCCTCTCCACAGGTCTGTCGCCCTCTCACGGGGCAATGTAGAAATACAGCCCCATGGGCGCGAAACCTGATATGTCAGAAACACAACCGCCGCAATCAGGCGAGGCGGCGCCACCCGCCGCGCCCGCCGTCGAAGCGGCGCCGGTGAAGGTATTCCCAGGGGCGGTCTACGAGTGCGTGAGGTGCGGGACGAGGACGACACAGGAGGAGCTCTCCTCGCTTCCCGAGGTGAAGTGCATCTGCGGCTACAGGGTCTTCAGGAAGGTAAGGCCCAGCGTCGTCAAGCAGATCAAGGCGGTCTGAAAAGAACTCTCTTCCCCGGGTCCGACTTACTACCGACTCCTAAAATAAGGTCCGGGCGAACGGGGCGCTTCGAGACCTGATGAACTACGAAGACGTGATGAACGTCGCGCAGAGGCGGGGCTACCTGATAAAGTCGGCGGAGGCGTATCCCAACACCCCGGCGGGATTCTGGGACTACGGCCCGCTGGGAGTGGCGCTCAAGAACAGGTACGTCGAGCTCTGGCGCAAGAACCTCGTGAAGCGTGACGAGATGGTGGAGATCGACGCCGCCCAGATCATGCCAAAGGCCGTCTTCGTCGCCTCAGGCCACCTCTCGAACTTCACCGACCCCATAGTCGTCTGCGGGAACTGCCACTCGCTATACAGGCCCGACAAGCTCATCGAGGAGAAGCTCGGCAGACCAGTGCCCGAGGGCCTGCCCGACGAGAAGTACGACGAGCTGCTGAAGGAGAGCGGCATCCGCTGCGCCAAGTGCAAGGCGGAGCTCACGGGGACGAAGCGATTCAACATGATGTTCAAGCTAGGGATAGGCCCCCAAGGGGACGAGGCCTACCTCAGGCCCGAGACGTGCCAGGGGATCTTCGCCGACATACCATACCTCTTCAAGACGCAGCGGTTGAAGCTCCCGCAAGGGTTCGCCCAGTTCGGCAAGAGCTTCCGGAACGAGATAGCCCCAAGGCAGGGCGTGCTGAGGGTGCGCGAGATCTACCAGGCCGAGATAGAGGTCTGCTTCAACCCGGAGAACGTCTCGCTCCCCAAGTTCGACGTCGCCTCCGAATTCCTCCTCTCGATATCGAAGGGCGACGCGGAGCCCGTCCCGACGAAGGTCTCCGACGCCATCGCCGCGGGGACGGTCCCGAACAAGCTCATCGGCTACTACCTCTACCTCATCCAGAGCTTCTACGAGGAGTCCGTCGGGCTCGCAAAGGAGGACGTCAGGCTGCGCACGCTCACGGACGTCGAGAAGGCGTTCTACTCGAAGGTGGCGTTCGACCTCGAGGTGAGGACGTCCGTAGGGTGGCTTGAGCTGGTGGCCTGCAACTACAGGTCGGACTACGACCTCAAGAGGCACTCCGAGGTGAGCGGGACGGACTACACGGTGGATGACGGCGGCAAGAAGGTCCTTCCCCACATCTTCGAGCTCTCGATGGGGGTCGACAGGAGCCTCTACGTCATCCTTGAGAAGGCTTACAGGTCGGAGAAAGACGCGAAGGGCCAGGAGAGGGTATACCTCTCGCTAAGGCCAGACGTCGCCCCGATCCAGGCGGGCATCTTCCCTCTTGTCTCGAAGGACGGGCTCGACGTGGAGGCGGAGCGGCTCTACAACTCGCTCCGCGTGGAATTCGACATGTTCTACGACGAGTCAGGCTCGATAGGCCGAAGGTACGCGAGGGCCGACGAAGCAGGGATACCCTTCTGCATCACAGTCGACGGTGACACGCTGACCAAGGGAGATGTCACGGTCAGGCACAGGGACGACAGGTCGCAGGACAAGGTGAGCAAGGAGAAGCTGGGCGAGTGGCTGGCGGCGCGCCTCAAGCGGACCTGACGCATCAAGGCAGGATCAGGAAGAGCCCTATGGCGCCCAGGGCTCCGAAGACCGTGGCGAGGACGTTGACCACGTGGTTGTCCACGAAGTTCACACCCGAGGAGAACCTGGTGGGCTCGCCGCAGTGCACGAGGCTCTCCGAGGGCTTCCCGCACACCACGCAGTAGCTCTTCCGCTGGAAGGTCGCGCCCGCCACGCTGTCCGCGAGGGACCCGATCACCCCTCCCGAGATGGAGACGGCGACCACGTACACGGGCTGGAGGCTGCTCGCGACGCCCAGCGCAGCCGCCACCACCCCGATGAGGGCGGAGGCGAGGAGCGTCCCGGCGAGACCCATCGGGCTCACTCCCCCCGAGGTTCCGGGGGAGACGCTCCTCCTGAGGTCGGTGATGAGGCGGGGAGGGGACCTGTTGAGGAGCCCGAGCTCGGTCGCGACGGTGTCGCTCGCGGCCGCCGAGACGGCGCCGACGTAGAGGACGGAGAAGGCGACGCCGCCTCCAAGGAGCTCCCCCAGGCCGAGGAGCGAGGCGATCCCCCCGTTAGCGAGGATGTTCGGCCAGTTCCTCGTCCCGCCCTTCTCCTGGGCGGTCCCGATGCTCTTCTTGTACTCGTAGCGGTACCAGGTGAAGGCCACCCCGAGCACGAAGAAGGTCGCGACGATCACGAACCACCTCCAACCGCCTCCGAGGATGATGGGGTACCCGACGGCGAGGCTGGCGAGGAAGCCGCGCCTGTCGATGGCGCTGGCCCCTATCGCGATGAGCGCGAAGGCGACCACGACCGCCAGGTCGACTAGGGAGACGAGTAAGGTGACTTGGACCAAGACAAGCCGCGATTTTGACGCGCCTTTTCTTCGACCTAAAAAGGTTCCCCGCGGCGGGAGCGCCTCAGGCCTTGGAGCGCTCTCGCCCTAGCGTCGCGAGGGACGAGATGATGTCGGCCTCGTCGGCGCTGTGCGAGAGGGCGAGGACCAGCCCCTCCTTCTTGGCCAGGTCGACCGCCAGCGGGTCGAGGTGCTCGGGGCCGTGGACCACCACCACCCTCGGCTTTAGCTGGGAGACGCGGATCGCGACGAGCGGGCTCCTCCCCATGCCCCACCTTGGTGAAGATTATGGCCCTCTCGGTCGTGGCGCCGAAGATACGGTAAAAGTCGTAGCCGGATAGGGCGTAGATCGTCTTGATGCTGTCGACCACCGTGTAGCCGTAGAGGTGGAGCTTGCTCGGGTCGCCCGCCAGCACCTTCCCCTTCACTCTGTGGAGGAGGTCGACCGCGCTTATGGGTTCTACGAACTCCTTTATCGCCAATATCGCGGAGCTGTCCTCCCTCGAGAGGAGCCTCGACGCGACCCTCCCCTGCGACTCGTCGAGGGTGACCATCGCCTCGACGTACTTCCTCACGAAGAGGACCCCGGGCGACGGCCTCCTGCCGCTCTCATAGTCGCTGAGGACCGATGGCGAGAGCTTGAGCTGCCTCGCCAGGTTGATCTGGCGGATGCCGAGCTTCTCCCTCCACGACTTTAGCGCCTTGCCCGGCTCCTCGCTGGCGACGACCTCGCCGGCTATCTTTGCGATCGACTCCTGCCGGGACGACTCCATAGCTACGAAACGAAAGTGAATAAGTATTAAACATTTGCCGAAGGGGAGCGACCGGGCACGGGGCCGGCCAGGTGGAGCTGGCCTCTCGCGCCGGAGGTGGACGCCCTCGCCCTGAGCTTGGGCCTCGAGCCGCCGTTCGGTCTGCCTGGCGCAGGGAGCACGCTGGTGCCGGGACATGTGTATGTAGCAATAGGATGCGTCGCACATCCGGCAGGTGAAGTAATACTCGTCTGAGAGCCGCCTCCTGCAGAAGGCGCACGCAACCACGTGCGCCATGCCTTCGGTCGCGAGCCCGTCTCTTCGAGGCGGGAGACCGTAAGCTCCTCGGTCGTCATGCCTCCGGGCTCCTGTGTCCGCGGACCGCGACGCTGACGGCGTCGGCCTCCTTCTGGAAGAAGAGCCTCGTGAGCCCGGTGGGGGGAGAGTCGAACGCGTCCACTGTGACCAGTATCGGAAGGTTGCTCACGGCGTGCCCCAGGGCGAGGCACATCCTCGGGGGGAGGGTGCGGACTATCGACCTTACTGTGTCGGTGTCGACCATCGAGGCCTGGGAGACGAGCGAGAGGTCCGAGTCGTTGGAGAAGTTGTAGAGGAAGATGTTGTCCGCCTGTCTGTATATCTCCTGCTTGATGGCATCGGGCTGGTTCGTGACGAAGGTGGTGAAGACCCCGAAGTGCCTCATCCTCGTGATGAGGTCCTCCCAGTAGGTCTCCCTTAGGTAGAGGTGGGCCTCCTCCGAGAGGAGGAAGACCGGCGGGATCTCCCTGTGCTCCAGAAGCTCGACGAGCTTCGAGAGGACGAGCTCCACGGTCATCCTCCTGTTGAGGGGCGAGGTCCGGGTAAGCGAGATGACGAGGGCGCCCCCTTCTGGGTGCGTCTGGAAGAAGGTCTCGATGGCGTCGTCGTCCCTCGTGTCGGGGTCGCCGACCTTCCCCTCGTAGAAGATCCCGGAGTTCGAGAGCGTGTAGAACCTCGAGTAGAGCGCGTCGCGGACGAACTCGTTGCATCGCCACTGCTGGATGTAGTTGCCGAGGGAGGTCATGCGCCAGCTCGTGCTTCGCCTCCATCGCCTCCCAGATCCGGATGAACTCCCTGATCGAAGTCCCGGTCATGTCAAGCGAGTGCTGGAGGAGCGAAGTGATCGCGCGTAGCCCCGCGCCCGCGAGAGAGAACTTCAGGTTGCGCCCCGGCCTCCTGACGTCGACCTTCTTCGCGATGTCGGTGCTGCTGCCGTCGGCCTTCATCCCGATGCTGCCGTACTCGTCGTTGAGGTCGAAGACGATGCAGTAGGCGCCTTGCTGCACGAGGCCCCGGACCATCATCTTCGCGAGGTGGGACTTGCCCGACTCCTTCCTCCCTGTGATTATCGTGACCGGCCGTCGAGCGCCTCGGCGGGGATGCTGAACTGGTGGTTCCTGCTCCCGGTCCTGCCTATCTTGATGATCCTCTCCCCCGGCCTCCCGACCGATGTCGAGGAGCTCGTTGACGCTGAGCTTCGTTATCTTCGAGGCCGTCCGCGAGGGTATCCAGTCGTTCCGGGAGCTGTACCGGCCGTGCTCGATGCTCCCCCTCGCCTTGCACTGCAGGAGCCTCATGTCGCGGATCTCCTTCGAGATCGTCCCGACGTCCGCCGGGTCCTCCGTCACCCCCTGCAGTCGACGAGAAGAGCACCTCCTCCCTGGCCACCTCCTCCTCTATCCCGCTCACGTCGAGGTAGTTCTCGTCGTATTATCTGGAGGATGAGGCTCCTCTCGTCCTTGTCGGCGACCATGAGGTAGTCGCCGAGCCTCACGTTCTCGGTCGGGCGAGGCGACCACGAGGATGTTCGCGCCTTCCTTTCGCAGGATTCTCATTTGCCGCAATCACCCCGAGTTGCTCAGTCCGCCGAGGGTCATCCTGCGGAGCCCGAACGCGGGCAGGTGCTTCAGGAGTACCGCTTGCTGAGGTAGGCCTTGAGGGCGCAGTCCTCAGACCTCGCGAAGACCGAGAGGTGGTGCGCGACCCTGAGAGACTCCGGGTAGCCGACCGAGAACCCGTCGTTGTAGAGGATGAGCCCGAGGACTCGGCTGGAGCTGCGCGACCGGCCTCGCGCACGTCCAGCCTGAAGACCAACCCGTCGTTCTGAACTTCGCGACGATGGTCTGGACGGGACCTTCCTGCGACCGCGCAGTAGGCCGGGCCCACGGCCTTCGAGACCGTCCCCGTCAGCCTGCTCGAGGCGACGAGGGAGCTCGACTTTGAGAAGCCCACGAGGCAGGCGTCGGATTCTGACTTGCCACGTCTGCCACAGGGTACGAGCTCGAAGGGGTGCTTCAGCGAGCCGTCGGCCATCACGATCGAGCATCTGCGGGGAGGCGACGAGGGTCGAGACTATCTTCTGCTCGACGGTGTTCCTGATTATCCGCTCCGCGATCTGGTGGTCGGTGAGAGCGACTCGGAGCTCGAACGCCTCAAGGTTCGCGGGCAGGCCGTAGGCGCCCCTTCGGCGGAGAGGTAGACGATGGTCGGGCCGACGCGGAAGTAGCCCCTGACGAGCCCTGCGCAGCTGAAACGTGACCGCCGCCCTGACCGCGTAGACCGCCCCCTCGAAGGACTCGCCGAGGAGTATGCAAGAGGAGTCGGTCGAGGCGATGGTCACCTGCTCCTCGCACGGGGACTATCGGGAGCAGCTCGCCGTCGCAGGCCTCGCTCCACCCCGCGAACGGGTAGGTGTCCTTCCCGTCGTGGTTGAAGATGAACTCCTTCCCCGCGAGCCTCTCGTGAATCAGCCCCGAGGAGAGCTCGAACCGCTGCTTGAACTCCTTCGCGAGAGACTGGAGGGTGTCCATGTTGACGACGGTTGCGACGCTCAATTGATTGTTCATGTTGCGCAACATGCCTATCCGCAACTTAATTAATAAGTATTGCGCAACATGCTATTGCGCAAGATGACTTTCGTCGGGGGACTGGGCGGAGACCTTCGCCGCCGGGGGAACGATGCGTCTCCGAACTCTTACATCGACGAGGCACGACCTGATGGCGCCACATGAACTGCGGGGTCGACGCCGTGTCTGGTGAGCCCGCGCCGCCCAGCGTGACGGTCAAGCTCAAGCGCGGCACGTGGGAGATCGAGATCACCTGCGCGCCCGACAAGGTCCAGCAGGCGGTCGAGAGCGTGCTCGCGGGCATGGTCTCGAAGGAGCAGGTCTCGATCGAGGCGTCGCTCGACTCGCCGGCCCCGGGCGAGGACGGGGAAGAGGTTCGACACTTGCAGGGGGCTCCTCGAGAGGATGTGGAAGGAGGGCTGGTTCGCCTCGGAGAAGACGCTCTGGGGAGGTCCACGAGGAGCTGGCGCGAAGGGGGTACCACTACGACCGCACGGCGGTCTCGCACTCTCTCGTCGACCTCGTCAGAGAGGGGACCCTATTCAGGGACGGGACGATGAGGAACTACAGGTACGTCCAGAAGCGGCCGCTCGAGCCTCAGGGCGCCGGAGTCTGAGAAGGCTTCGGGAACTTCTTCGAGAGTTGCGCTGTGGAGCCAGTGCACCCCGGTCGTCGTGATCCTGTACCTGCCCGTGCCCTCCGCCTCCAGCCGGTCGACCGCGCCCGACTTGTTCAGCTCCGAGAGGCGCGAGCCAATCGTCTTCGCGAGGAGGCTCGTCGCCGTCTGCGAGCTCCGAGCACGTTCATGTCGTCGCTCGCTCGCCTTCCCTGAGAGCATGGCCGCCTTCGCGGCGACGAGCTGGAGGGCGATGACGTCCTTGTCGCTGAGCTTCCTGTCCTGGACCCAGACCCGCGGCCCCTCCTCGGTGAAGCGGATGTAGTCCTTGAACATCTGTATCAGGTCGTTGAGCGAGTAGTTGACCGAGATGCTCTTGGCGAGGTCGATGTTCGGGATCTCCTTGGAGATGAACTCGTGGAGCGAGCGGAAGACGACGTCAGGGGAGCCCGAGAACTCGACCTTGACCTCGCCGTAGGTCACGACGACGGAGAGCTGCCTTTCTGTGGATACCGACAATGCCGGACGATGGGAGAAATTAGTCCCCGATTAAACATTTGTCGAGGAGGGCTCAGTTCGCGAGGGCGCGTCCAGGTTGAGCTGGTCCGCTTCCGCCGGCCCTGCCTCAAGACCGGCGGCTCCTCTCCTCTGCGGGGTGCTGGACGCCCGTGGCCTGCGATCGGCGTCGGGATGCGCACCGCTCCCGTCGACGCCGTGTAGACGTACTCCCCGCCCTCTCCCTTGAACCGCCGTATCTTGGAGCTCTTGGCGAGGCTGCAGGAGCGCGACCGCCACGGACTGCTTCGGGTAGTTCAGGCCGTACGACTGGAGCGCCTCCCTGACCTCCATCAGCTTCCTGGGGCTCCTCCCCCACGGGTCCGCGAAGAACTTGGAGATCACGTCGCTCAGCGAATCTCCCTTCTCGACGGTGACTGTCGGCAGGAGGACGGCGGGGCGGACGTCTGGCCGTCGCCGAGCGCTTGCTCCGGCGCTTGCGACGCCGGCGCCTGCGCCAGCGGGGCGACAGATTCTGGCCTTCGCTCCGACGCTCGACTGGGGAAGCTTCGCAAGGATCTCAGGGATGAGCTCTATGGCCTCCCGGATGTCGGACGAGCGAGGCCTCGATCTCCGCTTCGCTCCCGCCCGACTTTACTCTGATCTTGATGTTCCTGCTCTCTTCTGGCATCGACGTGCATGACAGAGGAGCGACGTTATTTAAGCGTCCTTCGTGCGAGTTCTCGAAAAACCGCTGAGATGCCTACCGGCTCTGCGTCCAAGTCCCGCCTCAGGAGCTTGCTGACCTTCTGGCCGTCCACCTTTCCCCTGGCGAGCTTCATCACCTCGCCCATGAGGACGCTGAAAGCGCGGTCCCCCTTCTCCTGTATGAGGGCCTTGTTTCTCTTCAACGACCCCGTCGATTATCTTGCTCAGCTCTTCGTCGCTCATCCCGGTAAGACCCAGCTTCGAGACGGCGTCGTCGACGTCGCGCGCCTCCCCCTTCCCGATGGCGCGGAGGACGTCCACCGCAGCCTCCTTCGCGAACCTCTCCCCGTCGACCGCCAAGGACCGACGTGAGCGCCTCAGGCGTGACCTTCGACTCGTCGACCCCTTCTCTCGAGAGGCGGACGGGAGTCTCGACCAAGATCGACGCTATCACGGAGGGTTCGAGCCTGAGCTTCGCGGCCAGCTCCTCGAAGAGCTTCGAGTTGTCAGAGTCGTAGAGCTGCAAGGCGGCCTCCTCGCTCAGGGAGTACCTCTCGGAGTACGCGGCGACCTTCTCCTTCCACGGCACGGGCATCATCATCCTCAGGTTCCGCTTCCACTCCTCGGTCACGACGATCTCGGGGATGTCGGTCTCCGGGTACATCCTCGCCGCGCCGGGCCGGGGCCGCTGGTATCTCGTCTCGCCCTCCTCGGTCGCCGCCCTCGTCTCGCCCAAGACGCCGACGGTGGCCTTCCTCAAGCGGTCGACGACCAGCGCGGCGACCGTCTCGACCCTGTCCGCCCCCTCTCCGGCGACCAAGACCAGGCCGGCGTTCGAATCATACCCTGCCAGAGCTCGAAGCGCGACGCTCTCTTCCTCGCTTATCCCTTGCTTCGCGAACTCGTCCGAGTGGATCACCCCTCCGAGGCCGTTGGTCCTCGCGATCTCGGCGAGTTCCTTTCCCAGGCGGATGGCCGGGAACGGCTCGAGCCCGAAGAGCCCTGCGAAGTCCGCGACCGCGACGCATGTGACGACTCCTCCCTTCTGCAGGATGCGCTTCAGCACTGGCGACGACGTCCCTCTCATGACCGGCGTCGCGTCCTCGGTCTTGCACTCGACCTCGGTGATTCCCCTCTTCTTGATCTCCTCGGCTATCTTGACCAGCCCCATCTGGCGCGTCGCCTCGTAGCGGACGACCTTCGCGATGAGGTTGAGCTTCTGCACCCCCTTCACCTCCACGACCTGTCCTCCCAGACAGCGAGACGTTGAGGTCTTGGCGGATCGTCCCCTGGCCCCTCGCCACCCTCCCGGTCGAGCGCAGCGACCTGCCCAGCGAGAGCGCCGACGGCCTCGACGTCCTCGGGGACGCCGACGACGTGGTCCAGGGCGATCTCCACGAGCGGGACGCCCAGCCTGTCGAGGGCGTACTCCCTCGCCTGGGCTCCCTCCCTGAGGACCCTCGAGGAGTCCTCCTCGACGGTGATCGCTCTGGACGCCCACGCTGATCCCGTCGACGGAGAGCCGCCCCGCCGAGCGCGATGATCGGCGTCCGCTGGAAGCCCGAGGTGTTCGACCCGTCGATGACCAGCTTGCGCATCACGTGCACCTCGTCCACCACGTTCTGACCCCAAGACTTCAGCCATGAGGATGGCCGTCTCTATCGCCTCCACGTTCGGAGGGTGAGGAGGCTCCTCGTCCGCGTCCACCAGGCAGGCGGACTCGGGGTTCCACTTGTACAGGTTGACCCTCCCCTTGTTGAACTCGAAGACCGCCGCCGGGTCGATCTGCCCGAGCTCGCTCTGGGTCGGCCGCAGCCTCCTCTCGAACGAGAGCGGGAGCTCGTCCGACTTCACGATCGGGCAAGGGCAGAAGAGCTTGGTGCTCGTCGCCAGTTGCTGATGGATCTCGAGCCCGACCCTCAGCTGGCTCGCCTCGGGGTCGAAGGGAAGGCGTCGTCCCGCGGGCCTGCTCTCCACGCGAGCTCTATCTCCTCTGGACCGTCCGCGCGGTCATCTCGCCCGCGAGGTTCTCCTGCATGACCGCCTTGGTCTCGTCCGCGGACCTGCAGTTCGCCAGGACCCACATCATCTTGGCGAGAGCGGTCTCGGGGAGCATGTCCTCGAGAGGGACGACGCCCGCCTTCAGCAGGTCCCTCCCCGTGTCGTAGACGTTCATGTCCACCCTCCCCCAGAGGCACTGGGAGGTCATGCAGACGAGCCCGCCGTCGTCGATGAACTCCTTCACCGGCTGCGATGTTCTTGCTGTTGATGTGCCCCAGCCCTGTCCCCTCGAAGACGACCCCTCGGAGGCCGGACCCCAGGAGCGCGCCGAGGTACCCGTCGGGCATCGACGGGTAGAACTTCACGAGCGCCGACCCGGGGTCGAAGCTGGGCCTCGCCGCGAAGCCCTTCGCGTCGCCCCGCTGGGGCGGCGCCTCGCGACCCGTCACCTGGGTCCCCTGCCTGGACCAGTAGCCAACGGGCTCGACGCCCATCGACTCGAAGGCGTCCCTCGCGCTCGTGTGGTTCTTCCTCACCCTCGTCCCCGAATGGACTGCGAGCCTCTCGTCGCTGGAGTCGGCGTGCATGACGACGTACACCCCTGAGAAGTCCGCCTGGACGGCCATCGTCGCGGCGCCGATCAGGTTGAGGAACGCGTCGGACGAGGGCCTGTCGGAGGAGCGCTGCGAGCCCACGATGAAGAGCGGGACAGGCAGACCTCTCGAGGGCGAAGCTCAGGGCGGCGCGGTGTAGCCCATGGTGTCCGTCCCCATGGTCAGGATTATCCCCGACACCCCCTTCGCCACGACCTCGGAGACCTTCTTCGCGATGGTCTCCCAGTGCTTCGGCTCCAGGTTCTCGCTGTAGACGCTCAGGACTATCTCCGGGGTGATTGCTCGCTATCTCGGAGAGCTCCGGGAAGAGGGAGTAGAGCTCCTCGGCCGTCGTCGCCGGGCTCACGGCGCCGGTCCTGTAGTCCACGCGGCTGGCGATCGTCCCTCCCGTCCCGAGGATCGAGACCTCGGGGAGTCCCTTGCTGGCCACCTTCTCGGCGGTGACGAACTTGGGCGCCTCGCCCTTCGCCACCCTCACGACCTTGGAGATCTTCTCGACCGAGATCCCGACGTTGTAGCCGTTCTTCAGCTTGATCACGATGTGCTTGTCGTCGTCGTGCTCGTACCGGGGGACCAGCGTGCCCCTGATGCTCTCGCCGCCGGTCTGGACCTCGAGGACGTCGCCGATGGTCGCCCCGCCTCGGTCAGGAGCTTCGCTGAAGGCCCGCGGTAGCCCGAGAGTCCCGACATTTCGCTTCCATGGTGCACGCCCAGTGCGCATAAAGCTTTGAGGTGTCGAACGCCTCTCCGCGCATCTGCGGCATCGCCGGAGCCCGCCGTTCCCATCCCCCCGCCAACGAGGATTCGCAATAGAATATCTTGAGCAATGCTAATTAATATAGAGAATAATAGTCGAGGGGAAAATATGAGTAGACCGTTGAATACGCGCACCCTGAAGTGCTCGTGGACACCAACTGGGTGTTCGCAGCACCACAAGGATGGAAACGTTAGGATTGCAGAGGTCGATTACGACCCGGCGGCCAACTACGACACGGGCCACATCCCCGGAGCGGTCCTCTTCGACTGGAAGAAGGACATCAACGACCCCTTGAGGAGGGACATCCTGAGCAAGGAGCAGCTGGAGGCCCTCTTCAGCAACGCGGGGATCACCAGGCGACACCTGGCTCATCCTGTACGGCGACTTCAACAACTGGTTCGCGACGTTCGCGTTCTGGGTCTTCAAGTTCCACGGCGTCGAGAAGGTCAAGCTGATGAACGGCGGAAGGAAGAAGTGGCTCCTCGAGGACAAGCCGGTGACGAAGGACGTCCCGACCTCACCCAAAGACCGGCTACAAGGTCGGGCACGCCCGACCCGTCCCTGAGGGTCTACAAGGACTACGTCCTCCAGTCGCTGCGGCTGGGCGACAAGGTCCTCGTCGACGTGAGGGGCCCGAAGGAGTTCAGCGGAGAGGTCCTCGCCCCGCCAGAGTACCCGACGGAGCACGCCCAGCGCGGAGGGCACATCCCCGGCGCCAAGAACATCCCTTGGGCGCAGACGGTCAACGACGCCGACGGGACCTTCAAGACCAGGAAGGACATAGACGCGCTGTACGTCCCGAAGGGAGTGACCTCGGACAAGGAGGTCATCACCTACTGCAGGATCGGCGAGAGGTCGTCCCACACGTGGTTCGTGCTGAAGTACCTGCTCGGGTACCCCAACGTCAAGAACTACGACGGCTCCTGGACCGAGTGGGGCAACTCGGTGGGCACTCCCGTCGAGAGGTAGGACCATCCAGAACAGGGGCGCGCTCCGCAATGGGAGGGCGCTCTGCTCCATCTTGTTCGGAGAGAATCACGGCTGGGTCTTCTTCACCACATAGTGCACCAGGCTCCCCTCTCTCCTCGTCTCCAAGAGCTGGTTACCAGTCCGCTCGGTCCAGCGGATCATCTCTATCTCTGACGACGGGTCGTCAGACACCAGGTGCACGACGGTGCCCGTCCGGGATGTTGACAGCAGCTCGTCGAGCCTGACGAGCACTGCCGAGCACTCGGTGCCTATCTCATACATCTCGTTGTCTGGGAACTCGGCGAAGCAGCGTATCTTCAGCTCGGCGATCTTCGCTTGGAGTTCGCCCCTCGCCAACGCGGGAGGCTTCACCATGGCAATCTCCTGTTGCCTCTTCAGAGGCTCCAGCTTCGCGAACCACCCGTGACCGTAAGGGTCACGGTTCAGCAGCCGCGGGTCTCCGGCGAGCGCGGGGTTCATCTCGAGGACCTTGCCGGTTATCGGGCTCCTGACGGTGTCGAAGTGGCGCGGGCTCTCAATCGCGCCGAGCGCCTTCCCCCGTTCGACGACGGTCCCGACCGGCTTGAACGAGACGGAGGCGATGGGGCCCCCCAGCCAGGCGAGAACGGCGTTGATCCCGACGGTGGCGCTCTCGTCCTCCTCGAAGCGCACCCAGGTACTGGAGGCCGTGTCGTAGAGGACGTCGTCGGCGAACCTGCAGTTGCCTATGATCACGACGCAGGGGCGAAAGAGTCGCTCTATTTTAGGCGCTAGCGCGCGAGACCCTTGGCCATGTACGGCCCGGACCTCTCGTAGCCGAACTTCCTGTAGTAGTTCCTGGTCCCGACGGCGCTCATGACCAGCGAGCGTGCGCGCGTCGAAACCCTCCCTCGCTTCCTTCTCCATCTCCTCCAATAGCGAGCGACCCAGCCCCCGATGCTGGAAGGCCTGCTCGTCTCTCGAGCCCACGGAGACGACCTTCCCGTAGACCTTGAGCTCCCTTACGACGCACGCGCCGCCGACCAGCTCTGGTCTGTGCGCCTTTCCCGAGGGTGCGCGCATCCTGACGAATCCGGCCAGCTTCCCCGTCCTTTCGTATTCATAGGTGGCGAAGACCTCGACGCCTCCCGAGGCTGGGTAGCTCTCTCGCCGCAAGACGAGCTCGCCCTCCTCCCCCTCGCTGATGTCGGACGGAGAGTCCATCGCGACCTCCCTGCACCGTATGCAGCCGCACGAGTTGCCGTTCTCCTTCACCCTCGCGAGGACGAGCTCGCGCAGGTTCCCCGCCTTGCTCCCCGCGGTGATGTCGGCCTCCGGTATCTCCCTCTGTATCCTCATTATCCTGTGCCAGGGCGGGACGTGCACCTTCATCTCGGCTATGAGTCTCACGACGGTCTCGAGGTCGTAGGGCTTGTAGAGCCCTGCCTCGCACATCTTCGCGAGGGCCGTCCCCCTGACCACGGTCGTGGGGTAGAGCTTCATCATGTCCGGGCGCAGAGACTCGTCGTCGAAGAGTCGGAGGAGGTCGGCGAGGTCATCCTCCGGGTTCGAGCCGGGGAGGCCGGGCATCATGTGGGCGGCGACCTTCAGCCCCGCGTCGCGCGCCGCCTGGAACGCGTCGATGGTGTCCTGGACGGTGTGCCCTCTGTTGCTCCTCGCGAGAATCTCGTCCCTTAGAGCCTGCACCCCTATCTCCACCTTGGTGACGCCGTACGAGAGCAGCATGTCGACGTGCTCGGGACGGCACCAGTCCGGCTTCGTCTCAATGGTGAGGCCGACCGAGCGGTATTCCGCCGACTCGTTGATGGAGTGCGCCTGCTCGAGCGAGGCCGACGGAGACTGGGCGCAGTTCAGGCCGTCGAAGGCCCCCTTGATGAACCACTCCTGGTAGTCGCGGGGCATCGCGAGGAACGTCCCGCCCTCGACCATCAGCTCCACCTTCGAGGCCTCGTGACCCCTGTCGAGGTACTTCTTCAGCATCTTCTGCGCCTGGAGGTAGGGGTCGAACCCCACCCCCCTCGCCCCGCGCATGCTGGGGCCGTCGGGGACGTAGCTCTGCGGGGTGCCCATGGACGGGCCGCCCGGGCAGTAGACGCAGGTCCCGTGGGGGCAGCTCGCCGGCGAAGTGAAGACCGTCACGATGACTATGCCTGAGGCGCTCCTGCGCGGGTGGACGCGGAAGATCTCCTTCCTCCCTGTCCCTCTCCTCCGGCGAGAGGGCGAGGTAGATCTGGGAGTTGGTGAGGAACTTGCCGAGGTGAAAGCGCTTCGCGGCTTCCTTTTTTGCCTGCTCCAGCTGATGTCGGGACGAGACGTCCCCTGAGAGGATGGAGGCGACTATGGAAGCGATTGCGGCCGACTCGCCGCCCGAGGAAGGTGGAGCGCCTAGAGTCTCCAATTCTGGCCAGGCTTTCTCTTTAGAGTAAATCTCTTGATGTAAGTCCGCGTGTTCCTGACCTTTGGGATCTTCCCCTTGTGGGGCTTCCCCTCGATCTTCGGGGTCTGGCTGCGGACTTTCCCTGCTTTTGTAAGCGATCCGTGGGTTGGCATACCTTTACACTCGTTGGGTTAGAGGGCGTCGGAGCGGCTATTTAAGGCTGGACAACCTGAACGGAGCCTGACGTTGAGCGGGAGACAAATGTCCATCGAATCGAGGAGCGCCATAGGGAAAGCGTCGGTGGCAATAATCGCCATCCTAGTCATAGGCGGTGCGCTGGCCCTGCGCTCTCAGGTCGGCTCTGACAGCCGTTCGTCGGCCTCGAAACCGACGAGCGCGATCCAGGTCGTGGCGAGGGCGATTGACGCCAATGGAAACCCTGTGACAAACGTGACATACCGTCTAGGACAGGAGATCTTGCTCTCGGTGACGGTGCCGAACTCCACGAGTCCGGTCTCAGTGCACCAGGTGTTCAGCGGACACGCCTATGGAGAACTCCCTTGGAGTGTGACTGCGACGCATTATACGTACACCATTGACTCGGCTCCTGCCGACCTTGCTGACGTGGGTGTCCATCAGGTCTACGCAGTGGTTACTTTCGCGGACGGCACGACGGCCCGGTCAAACAACGTGACTATGACTGTGACGAACTGAGTGGGCGAATTTCCAAGCTCGCGATAACCTTTATCCGTGCCCCGCGGGTGCATGAAGCGAATTTTTCGTGCCGGAGCCGATTCTTTACGAAACCGACGAGGGTTTCATAGTCGTGAAGGGTGACGACGTCCTGGTCTCCGAGAAGGCCGAGAAAGGCCAGGAGAGGACGGAGAAGCTCCGCAAGGTCGCCGAGGCCGTAAAGCGAAAGGGCATATCGCGGCTCAAGGTCTCTAGCATTCCGGCGCAGGAGAAGATGGAAGAGTTCGGGATAGAGACGTCGATAATCACGGACGACGAGCGCGACGACCTCGATTCTAGGAAGGTCGCGATAATCGCAAAGGCAGGACTGGCCGGCGACGCGGGAGGCGCGCTGGGGGAGGCGAGGGCCCGCGCCATCGCGGCGGCGGAGCAGGAGGTGAGCGAGGCGTCGTCGAAGGAGGACCTCCACCTCGTCAACGCGATCCAAGCGCTCGACGAGCTCGACCGCTTCCTCAACATCACGACCGAGAGGACGATGGAGTGGTACAGCCTGCACTTCCCCGAGCTGCAGGACATCCTCAAGGACAACCTCGCACTCGGCGAAGCTCATCATCGAGATAGGTCGGCGGGGGACGTTCGACGAGGAGACCCTGGAGAAGCAGGGCTTCGGCGACAAGAAGGCGGAGGCGATCATGCTCGCCGCGGAGAAGTCGAAGGGCGGGACCATCTCGGAGAGGGACATGCGCCGCATCGTCGGCCTCGCGGAGCTGGCCGTCAAGACCGCCGCCGAGCGGGAGAAGCTCGCAGAGGCGGTGGACTCCACCATGAACAAGATCGCGCCCAACATCACACAGGTCGCGGGCGCGACGATAGGGGCGAGGCTCATCGCGAGGGCGGGGGGGCTCGAGAGGATGGCGAGGCTCCCCGCGAGCACCATCCAGGTGCTCGGCGCCGAGAAGGCGCTCTTCAGGGCGATCAGGACGGGCTCCAGGCCGCCGAAGCACGGCATACTCTTCCAGCACGAGGCGGTCCACATGGCGCCAAAGTGGCAGAGGGGCAAGATAGCCAGGACCCTCGCCAACAAGATAGCCATCGCGGCGCGCATCGACTACTACCGCGGGACCAAGGCGGAGGAGCTTACGGGCCTGTTCGAGAAGAGGCTCAAGGAAATCAAGATAAAGTATAAGGAGCCACCGCCGCCGCGTCCGGAACAACGAAGAGAGTTCCGGCGCATGACCAGCAACGTCCTCGTTATGGAAGGCCGGGGCGGAAGGAGGCCGGGAGGCGGAAGGACAAGCGTTTTTACAAGAAACCTCGTCCCGGGCAATAGGGTCTACGACGAAGAGCTCCTCAGGATACAAGGCAGCGAGTTCAGGAGCTGGGACCCCTACAGGCAGCAAGCTCGCCGGGGCCATCCTCAAGGGCGAGCTGGACCCCGACATAATCAAGGCGGGCGACAAGGTGCTCTACCTCGGCGCCTCGACGGGCACCACCGCTTCGCACGTCTCCGACATCGTCGGGAGCGAGGGGCTGCTGGTGGGAGTCGAGATGTCCGCCCGCGTCGGGAGGGAGTTCCTCGAGAAGGTGGCGAAGGCGAGGGGGAACGTCATCCCCTACATCGCCGACGCGAGGGAGACCGAGAGGTTCGGCGAGTTCGGGAAGATGGACGTCGTCTACTGCGACATCGCGCAGAGGGACCAGACCGAGATCGCGATAGCGAACGCGAGGAAGCACCTGAAGAAGGGCGGCAGGCTCCTCCTGGTCGTGAAGGCCAGGAGCATCGACCAGCTCAAGGAGCCCAAGCTGGTCTTCAAGGAGGAGGCGCAGAAGCTGAGGGACGCGGGCTTCTTGGTCGAGAGGGTGATCGACCTCCGCCCGTTCGACAAGGACCACGCGATGATCTCGGCCAAGATGCCAGGCTAGTCCAGGGTGGGGATGACCGCGATCCTGTCCCAGGTCTTCCAGCTCTTCCTCGCGAACTCAGGCTGCGAGCTGTTGCTCTTCACCCAGGACTCGAGGAAGGCTATCGTGTCCGGGTCGGAGGGGTATCCTGACCCGAAGTCGCCGTGGAGCGCCCTGAGCTCCGCGACGTCGCGGTCCCTCTCGACCTTCGCCACTATCGAGGCCGCGGAGACGACCGCGTAGTTGACGTCGGCCTTGTGCTCGGCGACGATCCTCGGCCTGCACGAGAGGAGCTCCGCGAGCTCGGCCGTGAACCTGACTGGGTTGGTGTCCGGGCGCGTCGATGAAGACCTCGTCGACGCCGAGCGCGTCGATGACCTTGGCCATGTGGATGGTCTCCAGGTAGTTCAGTCGCCGGTACTTCTTCCCTCTGCTGACGTATCGGTCGATCATCCTGGGAGGGATGCGGGAGACCTCCACTCCCTTGCATATCTTCAAGATCTCGGGGAAGAGCGCGTCGCGCTGCCCCGGCGAGAGGAGCTTCGAGTCCTTGACGCCGAGCTCGGCGAGCTCCTGGAGCCGGCCGGCGTCGACCGAGACTCCGGCGACCGCGAGCGGGCCGAGGACGCAGCCGCTGCCAGCTTCGTCGACGCCGCCGACAAGCATGCCTGCGCTGGGGTCCATCTATCCAAGACTTAAGGCAATCTCCGCGGGGAGCTGCTCGGAGACGCCCTCCCTGTTGTGGAGCGTGAGCTCGATCAGCTTGTCGTTGGGCTGCTCGGTTATCTCCGTCATGAGCGGGTCCTTCATGCTCTCGTGGAGGACTACGAGCATGGGCTTGCCCGAGGCGAGGCAGGCCTTGACGCCCTTCCTGAACTCGGGGCTCGTCAGCTCCATCGGGCCGACCTCGTCGATGACGATGAAGTCCGCCACCTCGGCGGCGCGGAGGAGAGACCGGGCCCCGAGCGTCGAGAGGTTCGTGATGTTGACCCGGTACTTGCCCACCCTGGGCCCGAGCCCGCTGACGGAGGCGAGCTCCGCCTCGTTCCCGCTCAAGAGGTCGATGAGCCTGAAACCGGTGCGCTCCCTCCCCTTCCTCACCTCCCTCGTCAGGCAGCCGCCGACGCCGTGCCCCCTCGACCTGACAGCGAATACGACCTTGGAGACGAGCGAGGACTTGCCTATCCCCGGAGGGCCGGTGACCAGCCAGATCCTCGTTCGAGGGGACGACAAGTTCGGGTCGAGCCTCTCGGACTCCGCTTAAATGCTTCGCAGCGGTGTCCGGCCCCGTGCTCCCGAAGCTCGCCCTCACGCGAGAGGGGTCGACGGAGCTCTTCGTCCCCGCGGAGAGCCTGCGCGCCAAGGACCCCAAGACCTTCCCCGCGTTCTTCAACCCTGCGGCGAGGGTCAACCGCGACGTCTCGGTGGCTGTCGCGAGGGCGACCAGACCCGGGACGTTCCTCGACGCGCTCGCTGGGACCGGGGCGAGGGGCGTGAGGATCGCGAACGAGGCCTCGGAGAGCGTCGAGGTGACCCTCGTCGAGTTCAACGAGACCTCGCTGGCGATAGCGAGGAAGAACGCGAAGGGGAACGGAGTCGCCTCGAGGTGCGTGATGGTCCACGAGGAGTCGAACGCATACCTCCACTCGACGGTTCGGGAGGCTCGAGAGGTTCGACGCGGTCGACGTCGACCCCTTCGGGACTCCCGCGCCCTACGTCCAGGGGGCGTTGGCTGCGGCGGACGACGGGGCGCTCCTCTCGATCACGGCGACGGACACCGCGACGCTCTGCGGGGTGTACCCCACGGTTGCGCTCAGGAGGTACGGGGCGCGAGTGGTCAAGAGCGAGTTCGCCCACGAGGCGGCCATCCGCGTCCTCCTAGGCTTCTGCGCGCGGGTCGGGGGCGTCGTCGACATGGGCATCGAGCCCGTGGCCGCCCACAGCACGCTCCACTATCTGCGCGTATACTTCCGGGTCGCGCGAGGGGCGGCGAAGTCGGACCGATGCCTCAAGGGCGTGGGGTACGTCGCGTCGTGCGTCGCGTGCCACGAGGACTGCCGTGACGGCGGACTACATGCCCGCGTGCCCCGAGTGCGGCGGGAAAGCGAGGTGCATAGGGCCGCAGTGGGTGGGCAAGCTCGTCGACGAGAAGGTGGTCGCGGAGGCTGCGAAGCACTGCTCGGACATGGGCTGGAGGGGAGCTGCCAGACGCGCTCGCCGCCCTCGACGGCGTCGACCGGTTCCCTCCCTTCGGGTATTCCATGGAGGCGATCACCTCGAGAGAGAAGGTCTCCTCGGTGAGGTTCCAGAGGGTCGTCGAGCTTCTGAGGGCCTCGGGGAGGTCTGCAATGCGCCAGCCGTTCGGGTCGTCGGGCCTCAAGACTGACGCGCCCTATCGCGAGGTGCTCGCCGCGGTCAGGCAGCCTGCTGCCTAGCCAGAGCTCACGCGCCGTCAGAGAAAGTCGAAGCAGACCAGGTAGAGCTCGGCGCTCCCCTTCCTGCTGGCCTTCGGCTTGGTTATCTGGACCTTCTTGAACTGCTTCGAGAGCATGGCCCTCGTCTCGCCGAACCTCTCGCCGTCGAAGACCTTGAACATCGCGTTGCCTCCCTTGCGGAGGAACCCTCCCATGAGCGAGGCAGCGGCCATCGTGAGGTCTATCTGCCGGTAGTGGTCAAGGTCCCACGTCCCCATCACCTGGGGGGAGAGGTCCGAGAGGACGACGTCCGCCTTCCTCGGCAGCGCCTTCTCGAGCTTGACGGCGAGCTCAGGGGACTTGACGTCGGACTGGATGGTGACGAGGTTGGGCTCGCTCGAGCTCCACGGGCTCGAGGTCGACCCCGACGACCAGCCCCGAGTCGCCCGCGGCCTCGGACGCGACCTGCAGCCATCCGCCCGGGGCGGCGCCGAAGTCGAGGACCACGTCGCCATTCTTGATGAGACTGTACTTCCTGACGTTCTCGAGGAGCTTGTACGCGGCCCTGCTCTTGTAGCCCTCTTCCCTGCGCGAGCCTCCTGTATTGGTCTCGCTTCGCGTCCTCGAGCCTCATCGCGAACTAGACTACCGGGGGCGCGACTTCTATGACCTTGGAGGCCGCGAACTCCTTCACCACCCACGGCCCTATCAGCGGGCAGGTCAGAGGGTTGATGTCGGTCGTCACCGAGCACTTGGACTCGACCGGGCAGACGATGCAGGGCGCGGACTCCATCGACGAGATGTTCGCGGGGAGGCGCAGCGGGGTCAGCTTGTACGTCCATCTCCCGTCGTCGAGGACCTTCACCCGCCTTATCATCCCGCGCTTCTCCAGCCTTATCGCAAGCCTCGAGCCGTCCCTGCTCGTGAGCCCGAGCTCCTTCCAGATCTCGCTCTGGAGGACGCCGTCCTTGCCCCTCTCCACCACCAGCTTGTAGACCCTCGAGGTGAGGTCGACCAGCTCCTCCTCTGTCTTCTCGGTCCTCGGGAGGGGCTTGGCCTTCTTCTCGACCGGCTTCGCGGCCGGTTTCTCGTGGGGGGAGCCTTGGGCGCCGCCTTCTTGGCGGTCTTCTCGCTCTTGACCTTCTCGCCCTTTGCCAACTAGTCGGTCGACCCTATCTTCTGCCTTATAATGTAATTGTCCAGCAGCTCCCTGCACCTGTTCCTGACCGTCACCTCGGTAACCTCCGCGAACTCGGCAACCTCGCGCTGCGGGAGGTGGTCTCCCCTCATGACGGACGACATGTAGACGTAGGCTGCTGCCAGGCCCGCAGGGGCCTTGCCGCTGGAGATCTTGGAGTCGTTGGTCATGCGCGAGAGGAGCAGCGCGAGGTGCTCGACGCGCGGGTCAATCTTCGCGAGGTTGACCAGCTTCGAGATGTGCTTCTCCACCGAGGCGGGAGGGACGTACTCCTTCTCGACGTCCTTGAGTATCAGCCTGTAGTACTTGGCGACCGACCCCTTCTCAATCCCAGACGGCCCTCGCGACCTCCTTGAGGGTCCTGCTCACCCCGCACTTCCTGCACGCGAGGTAGACGGTCGCGGCGGTCATCCCCATGATCGACTTTGCTCTTCGCGACCTTGAGCTTCACCGAAGTCCGGTAGATGTGGGCGGCGGTCTCGGCGACGTTTCGCGGGAGGTTGAGGTTGTCGCACACCTCGGTGATCTTGGCGAGCACGATCGAGAGGCCCCGCTCCTGGCTGTTGATCGTCCTTACCCGGCTCTGCCACTTGCTGCATCTTCTCCACCGTGGCGCGCATTGTGGGGTCGAGGTACTTGCCGTGCGAGTCGCGCATGTCCGTCCCGATGTCCGTGGAGAGGCCGAGGTCGTGAAGCGTGAGCGTCGTGGGAGAGCCGACCCTGACCCGCTTGCTCTTCTCCTCGAGGTCGATCGCCTTCCATTCGGGGCCCTCGTCCGCGCCCGCCGCTGCGACGTAGCCGCAGGCCTGGCAGACCTGCTCCCCCTTCTCGGAGTCGCCGATCAGCCTGTCGCCGCAGTTGGGGCAATAAGTCCTATAGAGCTCGCTGTCTGCCTTTGGGTCCCACACTTCTCGGCTTCACCCGAGGAAGAGCTTCTTTCCTTCTTTCCCCGTGTCCGCGCGGTCAGACGCCGGCGCCGCGGAGGCGTACGGCCTCGAGACCGGGCCTATCAGCTCGATGACCTTCGCGGCATTTCGGCCTTTCGAGTCCAACAGGACCGAGCCCGCGTCGACTCTTCCTGTTCAGACGAATAATCAGCCTCCCGCTCCTAGCTCTGTGGAGAACCTCGCCGACTTCCTGCATATGGCTTCCGTGAGAGCCTAAGGTTACCTTTAAACTTTCTTTGCCTGCGAACCCCTGATTCTTGACATTTCCCGGGCGATTGCCGTGATAACCTGCTGTTTTCGCCCCGTTTTCTTTATCGAGACGTATCCGGACTGACGGCGTGCAGCTTTGGGGTAGAAGGCCTTCTGTGGCTGGGCGTCGATGTTGAGCTTCTTGCACGCCTGCACCATCTCTTCCAGGGTCGGGCGCGCGGACGCAGGAGTTCAACGGGATTCGTCGCCCTTCCGCCCGCTTCCTCTCCGAGTCGAGGTAGTCGAGCCACACGACAAAGCGCTCGTACTCTTTCAACTAGATTCGCTCAACCCGTGCTCGACTGCGGCGCCCCGCGCGGCGCGAGGGATATAGTATTTCCTTCTTACTTGATGAGGACGCCGTTGACGACGCCGTCGTCGCTCGGCTTGGAGGTGACCCGTGCCTTGCCCAGCTTGGTCTCGATTGTCGCCCCTCGCGTTATTACGCCCCTCCTCTCGTATTCCCTGTTGGCGGGATTCGCGGTCACGCGGACGATGTCGGTCTTCACGGTCTTGCTCGTCGACGGGTCGTAGACGTTGGCCTTGTTCGCGTAGCGGAGCCCGAAGTTCCAGCTCCCTCCCCTGGTGCGCTTGGGGAGCTGACCGTCTCGCCCACCGCGGTCTCGAACGCGTAGTCGTCCGCCTCGCACGCCTTGCGTCCCCTGAAGGGCCGCCTCTTTCCGCCGGTGAGCTTTCTCTTTCTAAGGTTCTCGACTGCCTTGACCAAGTACGAGTTCTGGCGACTCCCGCCAGGGGAGGGTGTTAAGCCTTTCTTTGCCAGGCTACCTGAGGATGAGGGCCCGGCGCTCGAGCTGGTGCTTCAGGGTCTGCGGGTCGACGCTCAGGCCGAAGTACTCGGAGAACTCCGTGGTCGTCCTGTAGAGCTTCGACCTCCCCTTCCTCTCCCAGGCGAGGAACCCCACCTCCTCGAGGTCCTTCAGGTGGTCGTAGGCCTGGGAGCCCCTCCTCAGCGCGAGGTCGGCGCTCGAGATGGGCTGGAAGTACGCGATGAACGAGAGCGTCCGGAGGGCGGCCTTCGAGAGGAGAGGCTTGGTCGCGAACTTCCTCGCGACGTTGGTGTACTCGGCCTTGAGCTGCATGGCGAACCTCTGCCCTGGGTACTCCACCACCTCGATCGCCGAGAGCATGGACTTCATCCTCGACTGTATCGCCTTGGCCTCGTCCATGGCCCTCTTCTTGGACGAGATCCCCGCGGCCTTCGCGAGCTGCTCGGCGTCGAGCGCCCTCCCCGAAGAATAGAGGGCGGCCTCTATCCTCGCCCGTATCTCCGCGTCGCTGACCTTGGGGCGGGCTGCCTGCTCGACCTGCTCTGGCCTTCCCGCCTGCTCCTGCTGCTGGGGCTCGCTCATCTCGGCGATCAGCCCACCAGGATCACTTGCAGGTCGTCCTCACCCTCCTGGTCGAGGACGACGGTCCCGTTGCTGGCGGCGAAGAGGAGGAGGATGAAGGTGCGCGCGGCCTCGATCGAGCGGCATCCCCGCGATGAGGTCGGAGAACTTGATCCTGCCCAGGGCGCCGATGCGCTCCCTGAGCACTCGCTGGAACGCCTGGAGGTTCGAGAGGATCGTGATGAGGTAGTCCTCCGGGTTCGGGGGAGGCGCCCTCCTCGAGGAGGGAGGGCGAGACCGTGCTCTCCTCCCTGTCGCTGTGGACTATCTCCTCGAGGATCCTGGTCGAGGGCGTCGAAGAGCTCGTCGACCGTGGTCGAGTAGACCTCGTACCTGAACGGCATGACGACGATCTGCGGCGGCTCGACCGCGTCCATGATCCTCCTCTCGCGCTGGAGCTTCTCGAAGAGGAAGAGCGACTCGACCTTGAACCTGTAGATGGTCGCGGAGGTGAGCGCGGCCGTCCCCGCGGCGCGCAGGTCGAGGAACTCGGACTTCAGTATCGCCTCGAGGAACATGTCGAGGAGCTCGGAGATGTGTATCTCCCACGGGCTCTTCCTCTTCGCGGCGTTCGGGTCGATGAGGAGGTTCAGCGGCGGCCTCGCCAGGATTCCGCCTTCAACCACTCTTTACCTGCACCTCCATCTTCGCGCGGACTATCCTCGATATCCCTGCGACGTTGTAGACCCCGTAGGCGACCCCGCTTCCTGCGACCATCGTGTCCTTGAGCGAGACCACGATTATCTGCGACTGCTGCGACCTCTCCTTGAAGAAGCTGGCGAGGCTCTGCGAGTTGGCCTGGTCGAGGTTCTGGTCGATCTCGTCGAAGAGGTAGAACGGGTGGGGGTTGACCTTCTGTATCGCGAGTATGAGCGCCACGGCGGTGACCGACTTCTCCCCTCCCGACATCGAGGAGGACTCCCACGCGGGCTTCCCCCTGAAGCTCGCCATCATGTAGATCCCGCCGGTGAATACCTCCTCCTTGTTCTCGAGCTCCAGCCAGGCGTCGCCCTGGGTGAGCGTCTTGAAGGTGAGCGCGAACTCCCGGTTGATCGTCTCGAACGCGGACGCGAAGACCTTCCTCTTCTCGGAGTCGACGCTCTCGATGAACCTCACGATGGAGTTCCTCTCCTGCTCGAGCTCGTTGATCCTCTGGGAGAGGTTCCTGTAGCTGTCGTAGACCACCGCGTAGTCCCTCTCGGAGCTCTTGTTCACGGTCCTCGCCGAGCCCCTCGTGCTCGAACTCCACCTGGGAGAGGAGCTGGTCGCTCCCCTCGAAGAGCTCGAGGACCTCGTCGTACCCGTAGAACCTCAGGCTGCTCAGCTGCTCCGCGACCTTGTCCTGGATCGCTATCGCCGCCTGCTGGAGGGCGAAGATCTCCTTCTCGGTGTTGAAGGCCGAGCGCTCCGCGGCGGCCGCCTCCTCCTTGAGGCGCCTGATCTTGCTGTCGAACTCCTCGAGGACGGGCCGGCTGTTCGTGGAGGAGTCGAGGACCTTCGAGAGCTGCGCGTCGAGGTCGGCGAACCTGTGGTTGAGCTCGGTGAGCTCCTTCCTCGAGGCCTGGACGAACTGCCTGTCCGCCTCGTACTGCATCTCGCTCGCCTCGAGGTCCTGCCTCACGCGCTCGAGGTTGGGCAGGACCATCTGCTCGAGGTTCGCCTTCTCCCGCGTGTAGGAGAGGTGGAACTCCGACACCTTCGAGGAGAGCTCGCTCAGCTGCAGGCTGAGGTCGTTCCTCGCGCCCTCGATCTCCGCGATGTGCCCGTCGAGCCCCAGCGACTCCTGCTCGGCGAGAGCCTCCTTGAGCAGGCTCATCTCGGTGGAGATCGCGTCCCTCTTCAGCGTGAGCGACGCTTCGCGCCTCTGCAGCCTGTCCACCGCCCTCAGCTGGTGCCTCGTAGTCGCTGTTGATGGAGCGGTGCATCGCCCTGTACCGCTTGGAGAGCCTGACGACGGTCTCCGCCTCCGCCCTCAGCGCGGCGACCGAGGCGATCTTCTTGACGCGGTCCTTCGTGAGGGTCTTGTCCTCGCTCTCGAGGTGAGACATCTGCGCCTTCCTCTTGTCTATCGCGGCCCTCAGCGCCTTGACCGCGCCTCTGGACCTCGCCGACGTTCTCGATGTCCTCGAGCGCCTCGAGCACCTTCGAGAGGGCGTCGCGCAGCCCGAAGGCGAACGCCCTTCCTCCCAGCTCGAAGATCTCGCCGTCCGGGGTCACCGTCTTGAAGCCCTCGGAGGCGAGGATGTAGGCGATCCCCTCCGACTCGACCAGGACGGTGTCCCCGGCGATGAAGTTCAGGAGGCCTCTGTACTGCTTGTCCGCCTTCAGGACGCCCGAGAGCGGCCCGATGACGCCCGCGGACTTGCCGACCGAGACCGGGCGGACCTCGCCGACCTCGGAGAGCGGGATGACCGCGAACGACTTGATGTTGAGCCTCTTGCCCGCCTTGATGAGCGCGGTCATCGACCTGCACGTCGGCGACGACGAACGCGCTGCTCCACGTGTCCATCACCGCGGAGCACGCCCTGGCGTACTGGGCCGGGTAGGTCACCAGCTGGTTGACCATCCCGATGTAGCCGGGTATCCCGCCCTCCTCGCAGAGCTCCCTGAGCCTCCCGTGGCCCACGCGGTCCGAGTTGAGCTCCTCCGTGAACTCCGCCTTGGCGGTCTGCGTCGCGACCTCGCCCGCCGCCTTGTCGAGCACCTTGCTCGCGGCGCCGATGCTCTGCTCGATCAGGTTCCTCTCCTTCTCGAGCCCCGTGAGGTCGTCGTCGATCTCGGCGAGCTGCTCGGTCTCCTTCGTCTGGAGCTCCATGAGCTGCTTCGAGTTGTTGTCCAGCCTGTCGAGGAGCTCGGTGAAGTTCTTCACCCTCGCCTCCAGCTCCTCGGCCCTCTTCTTCTCCGCCCCGAGGCCGGCCTGGACGGCGTTGATCTCGAGCCCGACCGGCGCGACCTCCTCGGAGAGGTCTGACGAGCTTCGCGCGGATCCTGTCGCCCTGCTTCCTGTTCCTCTCTATCGTGGCGCGGAGCGTCTCCTCGGCGTCGAGGACCTCCTGAAGCTGGGCGCTGAGGTCCTTCCTCCTCGCCTCGAGCTTCTGCTCGGTCGCGGAGAGCGACTCGACGGTGGAGTTGACCGCGGTGACCTGCTTCTTCCGCTCCGCGACGAACGAGCGGAGGGTGGGCATGGTCTCCATCTCCAGCCGCCTGATGTTCTCCTCGCGCTTCTGCAGCTCGGAGGTGAGCTGGTCGCGGCGGAGCTTGACGGACTCCAGCTCGTCCCGGAGCTTGGTCGGGCCTTCGCCCCCTCCCTGGACTATCTCGACGATGAACCTCTCCTTGTCGGCCGTCGCGGTGGCCATGCGCGACTCGAACTCCTCCTTCCTCTTCCGCACCTCCTCCAGCTTGAGGGTCAGCTCCTCCTCCATGCGCTTGTTCGAGCTCAGCTTCTCGCGCAGCTCGGTTACCCTCCTCGAGGTCTGGACGGCCTTGAGCCAGCCGAGCTGCCCCTCGAGCTGGTTGAACCTGACGAGGTCGTTCCTCTGCTCCTCGAGCCTCTCCAGCTGGGACTTCATCTCGCCGGTCCTCGCGAGCTCGATCTGGAGCTTCGTGTCGGCCTGGGAGAGCTGCTTCTGGGCCTCCGCCTTCTTGTCGTCGAACTTCGATATCCCGACGACGTCCTCGATCATCTTCCTCTTCTCGTCGGGGGTGAGGTCGGCCACCCTGGTCGCCGCCCCCTGGGGGATGACGTTGAGCCCGCTCGGGGAGAGTCCGGAGACCTCGAGGAAGTCGGCGATCATGCCCTTCGTGGACTTCTTCCCGTTGAGGTAGTAGGAGTTCTCGCCGTTGTTCTTGAGCTCCCTGGTGAGCGTGACGAGGTCGGTGTCGACAGGGATCTTCCGGTCCGTGTTGTCGATCTGGAGGCTCACCCTGCAGCTGGACGGGCGCTCCTCCGTGGGGAACGCTCGGCTCGCGGCTGCGGACTGGCCCTCACCTTCAGCCGCTTGGTGTGCTGCCTGGGCGGCTTCGCGCTTCGGGTCGTAGATGAGGCCCGTGAGCCGCCCCTGCGCAGCCCTGAGGACCCTCGGGGAGTTCTCGCCCAGGGCGAAGAGTATGGCGTCCGCGATGTTCGACTTGCCGCTGCCGTTGGGTCCCGTGACTACGTTCAGCCCCTGTTCGAACGTTATTGTGAGCGGGCGAGGGCCGAAGGACTTGAAACCCTTTACTTCGAGCCTTCGAATATAACCCATTCTGCGGACTCCGACTAGCTGGTCGCTGGCGCGAGAAGGCGATATAAGCCTAAGCATAGAGAAATCCATTCGACCTATTCCGTCAAGACGCGTGCGGTCCGCCCGCCGATGTGGAAGTAATCGACCTTCGCCGCCTTCGACGTCGACTGGAGGGCCGCGAACACCTTCTCGACGTCCTTGTCGCGGACGACGGCGTGCATGGCGTTGCCAATCATGTTCTGGCTCGCCCCGAGGGCGCCCTCTTCGAGGGAGACGGCGACGAGCGTCTTGACCGCCTGCGACATGAGGCCGAGTCCTTCCGCGAAGTCGTGGCCCGCCGCCAGGAGGCTCTTGAGCTTGAAGTCCGAAGCCTGCTCGAGGGCGGCCTCGCCTAGCCTGTTGACCTTGTTGCGCATCCTGGTGGACGAGAGGAGATGGCCCTTCTTCAGCGATAGGAAGGCTGTCACGACGCGGAGCCCGGTCGGCACCTGCACGCGCACGACCTTCGCGACCCCAGGTCCGCCCGCCTTCGTGATCACCGCCGCTCCCGAGTAGTTGTATGTGGAGGAGACCGTCCCAAGGCCGGTGTGGCGGAGGATCTCCGCCTCGTGCGCGAAGGTGGCGACCTCCTCCTTGCTGAGGCGCAGCTCGAGGGCCGACGCGACGGCCATCACCGCAGAGAGGGCGGAGGCGGAGCTGCTGCCGAAGCCTGCCTTTATCGGGACCTCGACCGTCTGGACGAGCTCGACCAGTTGGGGCGAACCCCCCACGGCCTCGAGGAGGAGCTCGACCGCCTTCTTGGTGGTGTCGGCGGGATAATTGGCATTGCCATTGACCGCGACCGAGATCGCCTGAGACGAGCTCTTGACGACCCAAGCGTGGGTGTACACCCCCTTTGAGAGCGTGAACCCCCCGCCGGTCGCCCCCGCCCTGGAGAAGTCCGGGGGCTCGCTGGAAAGCGAGCTCGGTGTGAATTGCGAAGAAGTTGGAGATTACCGCCGGGGCGAAGGCTAGGGCTGTCCGCGGCTCCATCTAGTAGCCCGGCCGTTTGGTCCCCGCTAAAAGGCCTGCGACTGGGCCGACGATCGCGAGGACCACCCCCGCGACGAGGATCCAGCTCCCGACCACGGACCATCCTTGCAGGACGTTGAACTGGAGGACGAAGAACCCCACCCCGATGACGACGAACGCGATCGCGTAGCCGATGGCCGCCGGGAGGAGGCGCCTCACCTCGTAGTCGGACCACTCTGGATAGTAGGAGAGGATGGAGGAGCGCCCCGCGAGCGGCCTGAGCGCCCTCAGGAGGAGCGGGATGGCGATGACGACCGCGGGGACCATCGTCCCGGTCCAGAACAGCGTGTAGCCGAGCACGAGGCTCGCCACGCCGTACTTCGCGACGATGCTCGAGAAGGCCGGGAGGAAGACTTTCGCCGCGAAAGCGACGACGAGCGTCGCGGCGATGAGGTTGCCAAGCGTCAGGCAGAGGACGGTGCTCGAGATGAACGCGGGCCACGACCTGTACCTCTTGACCAGGTAGCCGTAGAGAAGGAACGCGACGAAGTTCGCGGGGACCCCCGACACGAGCGACAGCGCGGGGTTGGTCTGCCCTAGCGGAGTCAGGAAGATGGTATCGCCGAGGAAGGTGCCTATCGCCGCGCCCGTGGCCGCCGAGAGGGTGTCGCCCGTGATCGCGAAGAAGGCCGGGACGAAGATGAAGAGGAGGAACTGCCCCACCCCGAAGGGCGTCGGGATGAACGCGGTCAGCCCCTTTGCGACCGCATAAAGGGCCGCGGTGATGGCGATGAGCGCCACCTTGCCGGCAGCGGTGGGCCGCACGGTCGCTGGGAACATGCCTGCGGAATCCACCTAGGGCAGAATTTATCAAGATAATCTATAAATAATCTAGAGAACTCTATAGATTTCGTGGACACAAGGAAGGTGCTCGAGATGGGCGGGGGGACCGTCCTGATCTCCCTCCCGAAGGGCTGGGCGAAGAAGAACGGCATCGTCCGCGGCTCGAGCGTCGCCGTTGAGGAGATCTCGGCGCGCAGGCTCATGGTGAAGCCGATAGGGGAGAAGGGGACCGGGCCTGAGGAGAACGAGGTCGTGATAGAGTACCCGAGGGAGAGCCTAAGCTACGTGACCAACGACGTCACGGGGGCTTACCTCATGGGGAGCAACGCGATTCGCGTCGAGGGAAGGAGGGTGATCTCCCGGGAGGACAGAGGGAAGCTCAAGGCCGCGGTCACGAGGCTCGTCGGGCTCGAGATAGTCGACGAGGATGCGAAGAACATGACGCTCCAGTTCCTCCTCGACCCGGCGGCGCTCGACCCCGAGAAGATAGTGAGGAGGATGGCCAGCCTAATCAGCGGGATGCTCAGGGACTCCGCGGAGGGCGCGAGACACGACCGCGCCCTGCTCGCCCAGGTCGGGGAGAGGGACGACGAGGTCGACCGGCTGTACTTCCTGCTCGTCAGGACGATCAGGACGGCGACCATTGACCCGGAGGTCGCTGAGAGGTACAAGCTCGCCCCGATAGAGTGCCTGGACTATCGCGTCCTCGCGAGCTACCTAGAGAGCCTCGGGGACGCGGTCGCGGACTTTTCGAAGCGCGCGGCCGGGGAGGAGTTCGGCAAGGACGTGGCTGCCCGACTGGTGCAGTTCCTCGACACCCTCGAGAAGATGGGGGACGTCGCGATATCGTCCTTCCTCGCGCGGAGGCGAGTGCAGCCTCAGACGGACCCACACTGAGGTCGCCGCGATGCGCGAACGGCTCGGCGAACTGTCAAAGGGGATGGTCGGGATGAAGGGGACCTCCACGGGCATGATGGTCGACCTCCTAGCCCTGCTCGAGCGGGTCGCGAGCATCTTCGTCGACATCTCAGACCTGGCTCTGCCCACCTACCAGTTCAGACCTGAATGAGGCGGCAGGCGCGGACCTATTCGATCGCGTACTTCTTCGAGAGCCGCTCCGTCGCGGTGTGGTTGATCAGCGGCCCGTTCGAGAGCGAGGTGTTGCTGACCACCGTGATGTGGCCCTCCTTTGTCTTGACCCAGGTGTTCCTCAGGCCTATGCGCACCACCTTCCCCTGCGGCTCCGCTGTACTCTATCGTGTCATTGAGGCGCAGCACGCCGTCGCTGAAGAGAAGGATCCCCGATATCACGTTGGAAAGCGTCGTTTGGAGGGCGAGCGAGACGGCGACGGCGACCACCGCGGAGACCGTCAGCCCGGTGAAGAGGGACGAGAGCCCGGAGAAGCTGAGGATGTCTGAGAGTATCAGTGCGAGCGCGACGACCCTCAAGCTGGCCCCTATGTCCCTGGTGACGGTCGGCCCGGCCCCCGCCCTCTTCGCGACGCGCCTTATGACGAAGCTGAGGATTTCCTCACCGACGAATATACCGGCGCCGATGACTGTGATTGCGGCGACGATGCGGATGTCCATCAACGGATTTGTCATACCCAGCCTGTAGAGGCCTAGAGGTCGTAATAAACGGGACTTTCTTCCGCCAAAAACTTAATTACGAACGAGCGCCCTACGGCCCTGTGCCGAAGTAAGTCTGACCGGCGGTGAATATGTGCCTCTCGCGCAGGGGCATGCAAGGCGCTAAAACTTCACCCATTCTGGTCGCCCTCATTTTCCAAGATTCGCTATTAAAACTGTCGCGAAGCGATATTGTTAGCTTATCTGCGCGACTCAAGGACAGCTCGTCTGGAATTCCGTTCCGGTAGAATTTGTCTTGCCTGATGGAAGGAAAAGAGTCAGGCAGTATGCATACTCAGGATGGAAGCTTGCGGTCAAGTTGTAGTTCTGTCCGAGATAGGTCACTCCGATCGAATAGCCCGCGTCCGGTCCGCTGTCGAGATAGTACCACCCGGCGTAGTTGTTCGTCGTGAACGACACGGTTGTCAGATTTGTCAGAGGATATGAGGGTGAGCCGTTGCACGACTCGCCAGCGGGTTGATTCGTTGCTCTGACCTGCGCCCCGGCGACGGGAGACTGATTCGAGTCAAAGAGAATCCTAAGACCGAAGGGGCCGGACTCGCCTGCGGGATAGCAAGGGGGTTCGCCGGAGAGTGTAGAGATCGTAGTAGTGCTTATGGCTGGCGTGGCAGAACTTGGCGAGGAGCTTGAGGATGATACTGACGAGGTGTTCGATGACGTACCATGGGGCGGCGTGCTTGTTTGTAGGCTCAGGACCACGAACGCCATCGTAGCTACCACAAGGACGATGACGACGGCCACGACCGCTATGGTCGTCCCGATTCCCCGCCGTGGCTGTGTCATCCCAACTCGTAAGTTGCGGCTGCGATTCCTGATTGAGACTGCCCTGCGTTGATGTTTCATGCCAACTCAGCCCGCAACCACCGAAGCTGTGGCCGTTGCTGTGCTGCCGTCCTGAAAGGTGGCGACGAACTTGAACACGTAGGTGTCCCCTGGAACCGCAGGAATGAAGCTGCTTGGAACGGAACCTTTGTACTGGTAGTCGAAGACCGTCAGGGTATTGACGCTTCCTGTGTAGGTTGCAGAGCAGGAAGTGCCATTTGCAGGAACAGAGCAGGTCGCATAATATTTCGTGATGGTGGTAGACGTCCCGCTGGAAGAACCACTCCCACCAAGCTCGACAGAGCAAGTCTGACCCGCTCCCGTGGTGCAGGCGACAGTGGTTGTACTGGGATTTTGGAACGCGACGCCGTCATACGTGTTGTTGACATATACCGTTAGAGAAGCTATTGGAACGCTTGCCGTTAATCAGTGACCAATGGGAAACGTAGGGCGCAGGGTAAACGCAGTTGCTCGGGCAGAGGGAAAGCCCGGTGATGGAGATCGCGTTGCCCACCGTAAAGGGGAGAAGGACGACGTTTCCCCATTCGTCCTCCGCCAGTACGGTGTAGATTCCCGGCGAAAACTGATGGAATGATGCTGTATTTCCTGAGCCTGTCCAGTAGCCGGTCACGGAATAGCTCGCTGAGGCCAAGAAGCTGCTCTCGTAACCCGACGAGTAGGAGCGGGATACGTTGTCGCTGAGCGGAGCGAAGAGAAGGTAAGGTCCCGGAAAAACCTCGGTCGGACACGAGTAGAAGTCTCCCGGATCGTACAGCGTCAATGAGCTGGCCGAGGTGTAATTGCTCATATCGTAATGCCCCTGCAGGACCGCAAATTCGGTGGGAATTTGGTCGTAGTTTCCGCACGGATTGCTGTTTGTGTTAGGATAAGGCCAGTCGTTGGCAGCGGTCACGTTGTTCACCTTGTTGAGAAGGTTTGTTTCATTTGTAGAGATTGAGAGGGCGCCGGTCGCGTTTGCAGAGATGTGGAGGCTGAGCCTCAACCCGAGTGCCTCGTCTTGAGTCGAAGTCGAGCCAAGCGTCTGGAATGATGAGGTGACCCCTACGCCAGCGTAAGTGGAGGTGTAGGTGGCTGTCGAGCTGGCGTTGATCGAACTCTGCCCAATTCGCAGGTAGGCGGCTGCGATGAGGCTGGCTCCTATCACCACCAGGAGAACGATAGACGCCACAAGCTTGGCATGACTACGCGACTCGTGATTCTCCATGCGGGCAAGACTTCCTTGTTCATTTGCTCGGGTTTCTCATTAATAGTTTTGTCCGAACGCGGCGTAGTCCCGTAACCAGTACCTTCCACTCGTCAAAGATGGTGCCCTACGATAGCCGCAGGTCAGGATCGAGTTGCTTGGCGTGCCTCCCTCGGAGTGTTTTGACTGTGATTCCTAGAAGAGCAGCTGCGACTCCAGCCCAAAGTGCATAGTCTGCCAGAGCTGGTGAAAGCGCGAACTCATAGCCTGAATTTGAGACTCCGCCAAGCCCAGTGACGTAGTAGGTCAGATAATCGTAGGGAAAGCCCATCGGTCTAAGGACCGCGGTCTCAAGGGCAGGTGTTGGCTCTACTGTTGACAAGGGAGGCAACAGCAACGTGAGGAGAGTCACGCCAAGCCCCGCGGTCGCAGCCAGTACCAATGTTGTGAGAGTCAGCGTGAAGACGACCGCCAGTGATATCGCGAGCCAGATGGTGAAGTCCGCGACAAAGCTCAGCGGGTGATAGTAGTAAGTGTTGTTCAAGATTATGGAGCCGCCAGGACCGCCGCTACCACTGCAGCAGGGGAAGAAGGTCGCGTAGGGAATTGGAAAGCCGGAGACAGTGGCGCTTGCGCTCCCGCCAGCCCCGCCTGAAACTGATGCCATCACGAATTCTCCAACCGAAAAGGTTGCGCTAGTTATCAGCAGGGCAACAAGTATCGAGATGACAAGATAGCCGATAATCCTTCTCATCAGGCGTCATCGATGAGCGGGTGGTTTTCGCGATAAAAGGCTTCGTCCTTACAATCGGACAAAAGTATTTATCACAAAAAAGAGTTTTTTGCGAGGTTGTCCAGGTTCGCCGTTCTCTTCGCAGTGGCACTGGGCTTCGCGCTCGTGAGCACGGCGTTCGCCGGAGCGCAGCTCTTCTCGCCACAAAGCCCGAACGTACAGAATACCCTCTCGACCACGTCAGGCGTGCCCGCAGCCTCCAACTCCAGCGCGACATTCAGCGAGGCGGCAGGGCTGTCCTCAGGCAACGGCGTCACCTACTCCACGGTGGGGGGGCATTCGCCTTCGATCCCGGCACTGATGCTCCAATTCTTCGGCGACCGCTCCTTCGCCCTCGCCCCCGGCAGCTGGGTCTTCGTCGGCGGGCTGTGGATCTGGCGGGGCAGGATGAAGTCGAGGTGGGAGGCTCTCGGCTTCGACTCCGAGGTCTTCGAGCTCTTCGTGAGGATGAGGGGCGGGAAGACGCGGGTGAAGCTCCTCAACTCGCTGCTGATACCGAAGGACAGGTTCCAGCTCGCGCAGGAGCTGGGGCTGGACTGGAAGGCCGTCGACAGGCATGTCGTGATGCTGAACAAGTACGGGTTCGTGCGCGAGCAGACAGCGTACGGTCGCGTGAGAATCTACGAGCTGACGGCGGTCGGAAAGCTTCTGCTACAGCTGCTGCAGAACCTCGACAAGGAGGAGAGCGGGGAGGCTGTCATGCCATGGCGGAGATCCCTCAATCCGAGGTCTAGAGGAGCCGGCTGAGTATGGTGTCGGCCGCGTTGAAATCCCAGCCGGCGGACGAACAGGGAGGACAGGTTCATCGGGGAGACATGAAGCGTTAGACGGTGTCCAGATGAAAAAAGCCGCCATACTGCTCATTGCCATCGTGGCTTTCGGAGCATTCCTTTTCCTTGTTCCCGTGGAACCAACCTGCTTTCCTGTCTATCGTCCATGCACATCAGGATATCGTACATGTTTGAATCATTACGGCTCCGTTACCTATTGGCTATTCGGGTATGGAGGAAACACAATGGTGTATTATCAGGGTTACAGGATATCATTCGGCTGATCCCATCACCCGACTGAAACGGAGTCAGGAATCACATGGAGAAGCAACAGAACCGAATTGCCAGCGCCGGTCTATCATTCACACGGCTTATTTGACGGATAATCTGTCGAGTTGTCATGGAGTCGGAGGAGGCTACTGTCGCTGCAACGACGGTTCACTCCGAAGGCCGACTAGAGCTTTCTCTCGTGTTTCTGCTTTCGATGGCCTTCTCGCTGTTCTCATACATCCCGTTCGTGGCGATCGCTCTTGTCTACGGGCCTGCCGCCGTGCAAGACGTCCACCCAGGCCGACTCGTCTTACATCTCATTGCTGCGACCGCCCTTGGCATTTGCGTTTCTCCTCATCTTCTACCAGCTGGGGAAAAGGGTCGACTTTCGCGGTCGATATCTCCAGTTGGACGATTCTTTCCTTCGCGGGCGTGCTTGCAGGAGCGCTCCCGCAGCTCGTGGAGCTGCAGACCACGTCCACCACCTCATTCGTCGTCACCGGGTCTGCTCTCGTGTGGGTTGGCCTCGGCAACTCCCTCTCTGTGCTTTCGGGCGCGTTCCAGGACTTTGCCTTTCCATTCGCAGGTCTTGCCCTGCCGTTCCTCAGGGAAGGGTATCTCAGGGCTGCCCTGTGGCCATCCGCAGCGACGGGGGACCGCCGACTTCTGTCGCCGCCAGTCCTGGTTATAGGGTTCGCAATCGCGACGCTGGCGTATCTTGCCTCTGCCCTCACCGACGTCATCGGCTCATCCTTGCCTCAACCGGGACAGTTCCGTTCCTCGGATCGCCCTTGTGATCTTCTCACCATACGACTCCTACGCGTATGAGTTCTTCTACCCGCTGCTCTTCTTCATTGTCTTCTACTTCCTCGGGAGGAGGCTCGACACTACAGGGGGCGGGATGGTCGCGTTCGCGACCTCCATATTCGCTGCCGGGGCCCTCGGTTTCCTAGTCGGCGTCCCCCTGGCCTACTACACTAGGGCCTACGCGGCTTCCTCCGCCAACCATTTTCCTTCTTTCTCTTTCGGGCCGTCCTTCTTGGTGGACTCGGTAGGGCAGGGTCTCTATGTGCTTGTCTTCGGGTTCGCAGCTGCCTCTCTGGGGTTCGTCAGGAACATGGAGAGCCCGATAAACAACGACCGCCGGGTTGCCGCCGGCTTGGTCGCGGTGGTCCTGGTCCTATTCGCACTCTCTGTATTCCTTGGTGTTTCGCCCGGCTCATCGGGAACTGTCACGGTAGTCACGACGGCGTCCACGACCACGACAGCCTTGCCTACTTGAGGCCGTCTCGGTGCTGGAGCGCCCTAGGGAGATTGACCTCGATTGCATTCTCCTGGGCAGCTTAGGGATAGGTATCCTGACTACAGGAGAATGAACGGCAGGGCCAGCGAAACGATGGTCCCACCAAGCACTATGGCATTACCAGTCTCCGGTCGCCCTACTTTGCCGATGAGCAATGACCCCAATCCAATATTCATTGCCAGCGGAACGAGAAAGAGTAGGAACGGCGTGGGTCGGGAGAAGAATTTGGAAAACCACGCACCAAGAAGCAAGCCAATAACGGCCAGAAACAAAGCCCCAAGCGACCCAACGATCACGACTGAAACCCTTGATTCGGGCAATCTTCTCGATTGCTTGGAGTTGGTAGCATCATTTAGGTCTGCTGATGGCCTCCCTGATTAGGCCGGCCGGATTCGTTACCGGGCGACCATCGTGGTCGTGGCGGAAGCGGTCGAGTTGTCCTCGAAGACGGCCACGAACTTGATCACGTAGGCGTCGCCGGCTACGACTGCGGGAGACTGAAAACTCCCCTTGTACTGATAGATGACGTCCGCGTTCCCTATGCCATGTCCGAGGCTCCCTTCGTCGGTCCCGTTGACGAATAGCTCCAAGCTCTTCGCAGGCGACGGGCGGCAAAGTGAATCTGTCCAGTGAGATACGGGCTCGGATAGACGCAATTGGAGGCGCAGAGCGCGAAGCTTTGGAGGCTGATCCCGCTGACCTGGAAGTGACCGACCGCCACCTGACCCCATGCGTCGAATACTTCCACAGTATAGATTCCCGGCAGGAATGCTTGGAAGGCGTAGCTCTGACCTGATCCGGTCCAATAGCCAGCTAGTACCGACGTCTCACTGACCGAACAGATGGCGCCCGCCCTGCTAGCTATGTCGCTGTTAGGCGAGAATGCATATTGGTAGCTGGACACCGTCGGGCAGGTATAGATTAGGCTTGGATTATAGAGGAACAACCTTGCCCCTGTCGCGTTTGAGTTTCCCGCTGTATAGTCGCCCTGATAGACTTCCACACCTGTTGCGAACTCCTGTTCGCAGGGACCGTAGACCGGGTTCGTTATTGACGTGGCGTTGACTGTAACTTCTGTCGAAAGCGTGTTGTAGACCTGAGCCAGCACTGTGACCTTGTCCCCCTGAGACCGACAACTGGCTGGATCGTCGCGGTGAGTTTGAGCCCCGCGGCTATGTTGGACTCTATCGTGAGGCTGCCGCCGCCACTGGTCTGGATTGTAGTGACTTGAGGTGGTGGCGGCCATACTCCGTTTCCACTCCAAACTGTAAGGAAGAATAACACAACGCTTCTCTCGGGCTGAGCCAATTGCGAGGATGACAATGTTCCATTCACCTCAATCAGATACGTTCCCGTAGGGCATTGCTATGGCCGAAGGCCGCTGTTATGGAATTGACCGGAGACGCCGGGAAGTCCGTCCGAAAGCGTTTGAAAGCCTGGAAGAGGGTTCGAGAAATTCAGAGACGCGGTCAAATCCATCGTGAAGGTGGAAGTAGAAGTTCAAGTCGAGCCTGGCCGTCGAGCCCGGCCTGACTATCAAGACACTCGGAACTGTCACTGGCACCGTTCCAGAATTCCCAATCACGCTCCCGTTCATCTGGAAAGTCTCTTGAGACACGGTAAGGTTGATTGAAGACGACAAGACCGGGGAGCCGCTTACGTACGCAATCGGAGCGGCTGTATTTGGATAGAGTGTCGGTCGAGACGGTGACTAGAACTCTCCGTCACCGCATCTACGCCGAAAGTCCCCTGGTACCCGTACTGCGGAGTCGACTCTGAAGTCAGCTCGACTAGCCATAAGAGTGTCTTCTGTCCGGAGAGGGAAGCGTTCAACGGCTGCTGAAACCGCCCGTTATTCGAAGATGGTCCGAGCAACACTATCAAAGGTGCTAGGAGAGAAACGTTCCCATTCATTGTGAGAACCGAAGGCACGCCCGGGAGATTGCTTGACCGGACGATGGTAGAGCCTGGGAGGAGTTCACCTTCAGTCTGAGAGCCCAGAAGTCGGTAGGCTCGAAAGGTCTGGAGGCGATCCTCGAACCGTGCCGTTCGAAGCATCAACGCTCAGGGAGACTGAGAATCCTGCGCCATAGTTCCCATAAAGCCAGTACCCGTCGTACACTCGGGCGAATGTGAGGCTCCAATATGGATGGTCTAGTGAGCTATTGACGATGGCTCCCTGCTGGAAATCCGCCTGGACCAGGGTGTAGTTCGACGGGTCGAGTTCATTTGCTCGGCCGCCAGCGCTACAGCTTGGGTGACACCTATCATTGGAGGAGCCTCGACATCCCCGACGTGGAAGGATAGGCCCTTGGTCTGGTATCCCACGTAGTAACCTGGGCTGCTCGGAAGGTAGGGAGAGCTGCCAGAATACGTTATCTTGGGATAACCAAGACTAGCGTAGAGTTTTGACGCGTTCATGTAAGGTTGACCGCTTGGGTAACTGAGGTTGTGCCCGCGCTGAGTGAAGAAGAGGAGGAAGGAGGTGAGGTGTTCGGTTGATGCGAAAGTGAGATGAGAGCGACCGTTCCCACCACGACCACGATGGCGACCAGCAAAGCGGTGATTGGGTCCCCAGAGCCGTTCTCCGAAGCATCATTGGCGCTCTCCGGTAGCGATGATGGTTTTTCCATTAATAGTTTTGTCCGAACGTGACGCCGCGTGTTGGAAGTGGGTGGCTTGGCTACTCTCGCAGAACTGCAGGTTCATATAGCCGAGGAGGCGTTCCGCCACCTTTTCCGTCGGCCTGATGACAACTGCGGCTATCGCAGCCGCGATTGTCCCTGATTAGACGTTCCTTTCGGCGTTGCGTTCAAGAGCAATGCATCTCCTCGACGAGTCTAGGTAATACGATGATTGCCAAAGTTCGCATTGCTCTTCAGGAATGATCGGCGGAGAGGGCGGATAGTCCTACGCTTTAGGACGGTGGCAAGAGGTCGTTCTAAATGTTAGTACGAGCCTGAAATGAATAAATTTGATGTTCGCGCGTCATGAACTGAACATTTTCTTTCGCAGCCCTTCACAATCGCGTTCTAAGTGGAGGCGAAGGTCTTGGCTGCCTCGTAGGCCGTGATAAGCATCCTCTCCCATGTTCACCACCAACGCGAAGAAGAAGAGGGAAGTGACGGAGGCGGGTCGGAAGAACAAGACCAGAATTGCCAACGTGCTGAGAAAGAAGGCCAGATACGTGGTCTGCAGCGGAATCAGAGTCCTCCGGATCCTGATGACGTTCTCGAAGACGACCCTGTCCACAGAGTAGCCGCCGTCCTTTTCCTGCACCAGCCCCGCCCCTAGGAGCTTCTTGATGTGATACTCCGCCACCGAGGGCGAGCTGAGTTTGAGCCCCCTCTGGACGTCGTGGATGCCCACTGGGGCCCCTGCCCTGTATACGTAGCGATAGACGCGAAGGGTCGTGCCCTTGAGGACATAGTCATCGACATCATCGCCCATCGCAACTCACGACCCATCGCCCGCAATTATGAACTTATTCTTATGTAATGGGGCATGCTAAACCGTAGGACTATATCAAACGCCTTCGAGAGGGTCTCAGGATGTCAGAGTTTCCGAGGGTGATTGCTGGCGTGGGGGGCGCCGTCCTCATCGCGGTGGTCCTCGGCTTCGTGGCCAGCGCAAGCTTCCCATCGGCAGCACCGGCCGCAACTTCGACAGGCACCGCCGTCGCTTCCATCACGACCACCCCCACAGTAACGGCTACCTCTACCACCGGATCCAGTGTTTCCAGTCTAAGCGGGCAAAGCCAAACTTCGACGACCTTGTCGACTGCTTCCGTAACAAGTTCAACTCTCTCGACCGCCCCCCCGTCCACGATAACCATGTCAGTAACCTCTACGACAATTACAACTTCAGCTACGTCGCCGTGCGGCTCGCCGGGCGTGTATTGCGGAGGCGTCCAGCTTAGCTCGGGGAGCTTGGTGGTTAATGGAAACAGCAGTGTTCTTCAAGTCACCTTGACCGAGACAGGTAACAGCTACATTGGCAGCGCGACCGTGTACGTCAACGGCACGGTCATCGGTGTCCCACCTGCTGCTGAGTACGAGCCGCCGGGCAACATCATCCTGAAGGTTCAACCCGGACAGCAAGCGGTCCTCGTGTTGACGATCCCAAACAGCACGATATCAATCCAATCGGGAAGAACTTACCCAGTTATGGTCTATACCTGGGAAGGCCCGCCCGGTCAGAGGGCAAGTGGAGACGGACAAAGCATCAGTATCACCGCGACATGACATGGAATTGCATTAGGTGTCAGACTCTGACAAGGTGGAAGACTCTGACAACCAAGGCCGTGATGGAATGACTGGCATGAGACGGCTCATCTTCATATTTGTTCTGTTCGCGCTCGGCTCCCTTGCCACTCCGGCCCTCGCTGCTAGCTACAGCGTCACGGTCCAGACCGACCGGGCTTTTTACGTCGGGATGGCGCAGATAACGATAAACGGGACGGTGTCGCCCGCCCCCGGCCCGAACACCGCGGTCATCGTCCGCGTTTCGAACCCCAACAACGCGACGGTCGATGTACAAGACGACCCGGTCAATTCAGCCACGGGCAGCTTCAGCCAGGTCACGGTGGCCGGAGGCGGCTTTTTCTGCGGAGGAGGGAGTCCCTGCTGGTTCGCGGGTACATATCACGTGAACGCCACGTGGGGAAAAGCCCGCGGATCCGCGACAGTGACCACGACGTTCACGTATGCCCCTTCTCCGCCGGCGAGCACCTCCGTCTCATGCGTCCCCGCCTCCTTCGTGGTAGGTGCTGACCTCCCAGTGCACTGCCACAGTATCGGGCGGCGCCGGGAGCACTCTCGACGGAGAGACGCTGACCTTCACTCAGACGGGGGGGTCGGGAAGCGTCTCATTCCCCGGGGCAGCGACCTGCACGCTGTCCGGGAACGGCTGCTCCATCACGGTGACAGGCACCTCCCTAGGTCAAGCGATAATCAGGGCGTCATATCTAGGGGACGCGAGCAACGCCGCCAGCTCCGGCAACACCAGCGTGACAGTGCTCGCCGCGACCGCGACCTCGGTGACTTGCACCCCCTCCCTCGTCGACATAGGTGGCACCTCGACCTGCACCGCGACGGTCACAGGGGCAGGCGGCACGATAACGGGAGAGACCATCACGTTCTCGCAGCCTTCGGGGGAGACCGGGAGCGTCACCGTCTGCTCCACCTGGGACGTGCGGCCTTGGTTCCGGGGGAAGCTGCTCGATATCGGTGACAGGCGCAACCCCGGGGCCGTCACGATAGAGGCGACGTATCCGGGCGATGCCAACAACGGGGCGAGCTCGGGGACGGCGTCTCTTACGGCTCTCTTCATCCACAGCACCGTCACGGCGTCGACCTCCTCCTCATCCTCGACGTCGTCGAGCACGGGCACGTCTAGCACTTTCACCAGTTCAACCACAACAAGCACGAGCTACTCCCAGTCTTCGACCACGACGAGCAGCAGCTCCACGTCTTCGAGCGGGGGGCTGGGGTCAACGGCCTACTTGATCCTGGCAGCGGTCGCCGTGATTGTAATCGTGTTCGGCGTAGTGATGTGGCGGAGGAAGGTAGCGGGCGACAGCAATCAGCCCGCCGCCAGGTGACCATCAGCGCGCAGGCAGCCTGACGATTGCCTCTCCCGACGGCAGCGTGGACAGGTACTCCCACCCCTCCTCGATGAACCTCTTCACCTCGCCCATCTGCACCACCTTCTGCCGGTTCCCGTTCAGGCCCAGCTTCCGCATGCTCTTCTGGTCGAGGAGCTCCCCGAGCCTGGACTCCTCGATCGCGCTGAGGTCCCCCAGCGACTCAATCTCCGCGTCGGTCCAGTTGGACATCTTGAGGAACCGCCTGTTGAATATCGCGAGGGTCTCGTCCTTGCTGATCAGGCTCCTCTCGGGGAAGAACTGGAGCATCCGGTACTCCTCCCTGAGCTTGTTCGCCACCTCCCTGCTGAAGCTTATCGTCGAGCCCTCGACGCTGATGCCCGAGCCGTAGTACGGGTCCTGCGACCCGGCAGGATGTGGCCCATGAGGAACTCCTGGTCCTCTTCCCCATCATCGCGCCGTCCGGCCTCCTCCTCTTCACCCCCTCCTCGAAGGACTTTCGCAGGGCGTGGGGGTGGACCGCCCTTCCACTCCTTGATCCCTGCGTTCCGCGCCGCCTTCTTGACTATCCTCCCAAAATCGGCGTCGCCCAAAGGCCTGAGCCTGCTCCTGTGGCGCGCGAGGTGCGAGGCACCCGCCCCCGGGGGGAAGAGTACCTCCTCGTCCTCTATCGGGCCGAACCGCCTCTCCCTGTCCCTGAGGTACGACCTCAGCGCCTCGGTGGAGAGCGCGTCGAAGAAGGTGAAGTACGGTATGTTGTTCTTGCAGGCCTTGTCGAGGACTCTCTTCATCTCTGGGTAGATAGGGACGAGGACCGTGTCGTTGGCCAGGTCGTCCTTGACGTCCTTGTACCTAAGGGCCCTGAAGGTGCTGTCCCTCAAGCCCGAGGTGTAGGCGCAGAGGACCATTGCTCGGTCCCTCACCGACAGCGCGGCGTCGGCCATCCTCAGTATCTCCTCCGAGCTCGGGATGTGCTCCAGGACCTTCCGGTATCTCGCGGGGACCGAGTAGACCTCGATGTCGAGCGCCCTCTCCCCCTTGAAGCCGTTCTTCTTGAAGTGCAAGAGGAGGTAGCTCCTCCTGGTCTTCACGGTCTTCCTGCTGAGGCCCTTCGCGAGCGACTGGTCGAGGTACGAGTGCACCAGGTCCTCTATCTCGCCCTTGGGGAGAGCCACTAGTTGGTCGGGGTCCTTCCCGAGAACCTGCAGAACTGCGCCACGATAGCGACGTAGAGCTCGACGCTCGAGTAGCTGGGAGCCCCGTAGCCCATCGCCTTGCGCTGTAGGTGCCTCAGGACGCTCTCCACGCTCAAATACCCGCTCTTCCATCCCTTCACCTTGACCTCCTCGAAGTTCTTGGGCGGGTATGGCATGGCGGTCTCTCTATGACAAATATCCGCAGAGACAATAAAAAGGCCAATATACATTATCACCGCGGGTCGAGCGTGCCGAAGTACATTTTTGTCACCGGCGGGGTGATGTCGGGCCTCGGCAAGGGCATCACCACCTCCTCCGTCGCCAAGCTTCTCCAGCTTTCCGGCCTCAAGGTAACCTGCCTGAAGATCGACCCATACCTCAACTTCGACGCGGGGACGATGAACCCCTTCGCCCACGGCGAGGTCTTCGTGACCGACGACGGCGGGGAGACGGACATGGACCTGGGGAACTATGAGCGGTTCCTTAACAAGGACATGAGCAAGGAGAACAACATCACGACGGGGCAGATCTACAAGAAGGTCATCGAGGACGAGCGCAAGGGGAAGTACCTCGGGAAGTGCGTCCAGATAATCCCGCACGTCACCGACGAGATAAAGCGACAGGATCAGGGAGCGGACGGCGAAGAGCGGTTCGACGTGCGCGGTCGTGGAATGCGGCGGGACCGTGGGGGACATCGAGAGCCTCCCGTTCCTCGAGGCGTTCAGGCAGATGAGGCTGGAGGACGGGGCGCGCGAACACCTGTTCCTCCACGTCACCCTCGCTCCCGAGCTCGCCGTGGTGGGAGAGATGAAGACCAAGCCCACCCAGCACAGCGTCCAGGAGCTGAGGCGAATTGGAATCCAGCCCGACCTCATCGTCGTCAGCGGGTCGAGGGCCCTCCCCGCCGAAGCCAAGGAGAAGATCGCCCTCTTCACGAGCGTCCCCGGTCAACACGTGATCTCAAACCCCGACGTCGAGATCGATCTACCAGGTCCCGGAGACGCTGTACAGCGAGGGGGTGCTCAAGCCCATGATGGCACACCTGCAGATCAAGGGCAAGAGGACCGACCTCTACGAGTGGAACGAGGTCGCGTCGAGGTTCGTCGAACCAGAGGAACTCCGTGACGGTCGCGATGGTGGGGAAGTACGTCACCCTGATCGACAGCTACGTGAGCGTCAACCAGGCGCTGAAGCACGCCGGCCGCCGCGAACGGCGTCGGGCGTCGACATCAAGTGGATCGAGTCGGAGGACTTTGAGGGGACGACCCGTCGAAAGCCCGCGAGGTCCTCGATGGGGCCGACGCCATCGTGCTCCCCCAGGGATACGGGAAGAGGGGGACCGAGGGGAAGATCTGGACGGCCGACTACGCGAGGAGGGAGAGGAAGCCCTCTGCTGGGCCTTGCTTTGGCTTCCAGCTCTCGATAGTCTCGTTCGCCAGGAACGTGCTCGGGCTGAAGGACGCGAACTCCACGGAGCTCGACCCGCAGACCCCCGACCCAGTGATAGACCTGCTCCCAGAGCAGAAGGGGATCTCCAACATGGGCGGGACGATGAGGCTGGGCGGGCACGACATCGCGGTCCAGAAGCCCAGCAAGGCCTTCGACATCTACCAGAGCAAGACCGTAAGGGGAAGGCACAGGCACAGGTTCGAGCTCAACCAGTCGTACATGCAGAAGCTCGAGGACGCGGGGATGCGCTTCTCGGCGTTCAGCGACGGCGGGAGGCGGGCGGAGATACTGGAGCTCGAGGACCATCCGTTCTTCATGGGCACGCAGTACCATCCGGAGTACTGCAGCAGGCCGGAGTACCCTGAGCCGATGTTCCTCGCCCTGCTCAAGGCCGCGATCGACGAGCACAAGGCAAAGGGGAAGAAGCTCCAGGTCGCGGCGCGCTCAGCCTGACGAGGTGTACGCCCTCGCAATGTCGAGGGACCTCCGCACGACCTTGACCGCGTCCTCGGCGAAGAGATAGAGGCTGGGCTCGACCCCCTCGCCCTCCCATGTCGACGACGGCCTCGAACTCGGCTGCACCCCCCGGGGCCGAGAGCCTCGCGCGCAAGGCGCCCAGCACCTTGTCTTGGGAGCCTGCCGGGTACTCGTGACCGATGGTGAGCCTGCTTGACCCGGAGCTTGGAGAGGACCCTCGACATCCTCTCGTCGTACCTAAGGTTGATCGCGGCGCGGAGGGCGGGATGCTTGCGCTCGACCTCGAGGAGGATCGCGGCGAGGTGCGTGGAGGCCCCGTACTCCGGTCGCATGAAGGACCGCGCCTGGCCCCTGACCCTCACGATCCTTCCCGGGATGGCGACCACGTCCTCGACCGACTTGGCCCCTTCGGGAGAGTAGGCCATGTTGACCGAGACCTCGGGCATCACTCGGACGAAGAGCGAGGAGCCCTCGATCGACCGCAGGGCGCTCTCAACGTGCTCGACCGCTCCCTCGGCGTGGCCCCTCTGGGGGCCGAAGACCTTCATGCAGACCTCGCATGTGGCCAGGAAGGGGTGCTCGCTCCGGTGGAGCGAGCAGGCGTCGCCTCCCCCGATGAGCCTGCTCCAGATCGAGTAGAGGGTCGCGACCGCGTACGTGGGGTTGTTCTTCAGGTCCTCCGCTAGGAGGGCGGCGTAGGTCTCCGCCTCCTCCTCGGTGACTCCCAAGCTGGACAGGGCGACGGTCTGCTTCGCGGGCGCCGTCGAGAGGTATGAGCTCACCGAGGCCTGGGTCAGCCCCAGCAGGCTCGCGATCTTCCCCTGAGACAGCCCGTCCTCCTTCAGCCTCCTCGCGACGAGGGCGCGCATCGAAGGGAGGAACGAATCGACCATCATCTCGCAGGGCGGGTGCATGCCATAAGTCACTTATCAGGTCGTTTATAAGAATCCTGCCGAGAGCCTCTAGAGCCACATGGGGACCTACGCAGAGTCGGCGTTCCACGAGCAGATGTCTGGAAAGACGACCCCCAGCAAGAACACGAGGCTAGCGCTGATCGCGGTGTTCTCCGCATTGATCGCCGTGTGCACCTCGATAATTCGCATCCCCCTCCCGGCGCCTCTGTACGAGATCACCCTCGCCCCGGCAGTCTACCTGGCGCTGGCCGCCCTAGTGGACAAGTGGGACGCGTTCTCTGCGACCGCAATCGGCGGCTTCGTGGGAGAGCTCCTCAACATAACCACCAGCGGAGGCTCGCCGATCTACCCGTTCGGGATGATATGGGCGAGGGGTCCGGAGGTTTTCATCGTCGCCTGGGCCGCGACAAGAGGGAGGAAGACCCTCGCCTTGGCGATGGTCGCCGCCACGGTCTTCGAGACGCTCGCGTTCTTCTTCCCAGACTGGCTATTCTACACCTACGGTCTCTTCCAGTACGGCGCCCCAACTACAGCTTACTCGGCCCTTGTGCTGGCCTCCTCCGACTTTGGCACGCTTCTCGACCTCGCCTTCATCCCCATCGCGTTCGGGATAATCGCGGCAGCCGGCCCAACGTTCAGGCGCCTGGGCTACCGCAATTGATCGACAAACCGTGGCGCTCCGGCCAGCAGGGGAAGGTCCCGCGCGAGTTCCTCGAGAGCGCGGTCTTCTCGAACCTCGGGGCGAAAAGGAGCTCCTTGATCGTCAAGCCGGGGCACGGGCTGGACAACGCCGTCATCTCGCTCGGAGGGAGCAAGGTGCTGGTCGTCACCAGCGACCCGCTCTCGGTCATCCCCTCGATAGGGATGAAAGAGTCGGCGCGGCTCAGCGTGCACCTGCTCGCCTCTGACCTCACGACGAGCGGGGTGGAACCCCAGTTCGCCATGCTCGACCTGAACCTCCCACCCGAGATGGAGCTGCCCGCAGTGGGCGCCTACCTCAAGGCCGTAGGAGACGAGTGCAGGAAGCTCGGGATAGCGATAGCCGGGGGGCACACGGGGAGGTACCCGGGTTCAGGCTACACGGTAGTCGGCGGGGGGATGATGTTCAGCGTCGCCGGGCGCGACGCCTACGTGACGCCAGCGATGGCGAAGCCCGGGGACGCGGTGCTGGTCACGAAAGGGGCGGCCATAGGCGCGACGGCGATCCTCGCGCACTCCTTCCCCTCGACCATCGAGAAGAAGGCGGGCGCCGCAATGCTCGGCAAGGCGAGGTCTCGCCTACGGGACTGCTCGACTGTAAGCGACGCCCGGGCCGCCGCCTCGGTGGGGCTGAGGGAGAACGTGACTTCCATGCACGACGCCACCGAGGGAGGGGTGCTCGGGGGGCTCTTCGAGCTCTCGTCCGCCTGCGGCCTCCCAGTGGTCGTGAGGCGCGAGGCAATCCACGTCCCCAAGGAGGCCTCGGCCGTCTGCGGCGCGTTCGGGCTCGACCCGCTGACCACGCTCAGCGAAGGGACCCTCATCGTCACCTGCAGACCGGGGCAGGTCGAAGGCCTGAGGGCGGCGCTCGCCAAAGCGAGAATCGATAGCTACGAAATCGGGCGCGTCGGCCGGCGGGGGCAGGGGAGGGGCCTCTGGGTATCCTCGGGAGGCTCGAAACCGCGGGCGCACGCCCCGGAGCCAGACCGCTACTGGGAGGCCTATGCGGACGGCGTTGCTAGGCAGCTGGGGTGAGGGAGCCGCACGTCATGAGTTGCTCGCCGCGGAGCCCTTGCCTCTCTTTCGTCGGTGGGCCTTCTCGTGGGAGTCCTCGGCTGCGTCGATCTCGTCCTCTTCTTCGTCCTCATCGGCCTGGGCTGCGAACGACGCCGACCTAGCCTTGACTTGCTTCTTGAGCCAGTCTTCGTAGATGTCTGGCACCGCCTGAGCGGCGTCGACCTTCTCGACAACCTCGCTCCTCTTCTGTGGCATCGACCGGCGGGCTCTTCCCTCGTTATATCAGGCTTTGCAAGAGGGATCCCTCGGCGAAGCGCCCTTGAAAGGTTCAAGAAGCGCAGGCGTGGCGCGAGATTCCGACAGGCGAAAGAGGCTCGTCCGCAACAGACATCGCAGCATCGCTCATAATGCAGCTGAAGCCCGAGGAGTGGCAGGCGCTGAGGGCGCTCGAAAAGTGCACGCTGGGTAAGGCCACGACCTCCGCCGAGTCCATAGCGAAGGTCTCGGGCCAGCCCCTGGACCGGGTTAACTTCGGCCTCAACGAGCTCAACAAGAGGAAGCTCATCGGCTCGGGGAGGACGTACGAGATCTACATCCCCGCAGTCGACCTCCTCGCGCTCAAGTTCTACGCCGACAAGGATTACATCCACGCGCTGGGGAAGCTCATCGCGAAGGGGAAGGAGTCGGACGTCTACGAGGTGCTCTCCGAGAAAGGAGAGCTCTACGCGCTGAAGCTCTTCAGGCTGGGGAGGACGAGCTTCCGCGACGTCACCCGCAAGAGGCACGCCTCCTCCCAGCCAGTTCAACACTTGGCTCGATGTCAACTACCAGGCGGCCCGCAGGGAGTTCAACGCGCTGGAGAAGCTCTCGGAGTTCACCAAGAACGTCCCCATCGCGGTGGCCACGAACAGGCACACGGTGCTCCTCAAGGAGCTCCCCGGTGTGAGGCTCACCAACCGCCCGGAGCTGGTCGACGCGCAGGAAGGTGCTGAGAGAGATAATGGACACGGTGCGGGACGCCTACACGAAGGCCGGGATGATCAACGGGGACCTGAGCGAGTACAACATCCTGACCGACGGGGCGACCGTCTGGCTCATCGACTGGCCCCAGTGGGTCGGGACAGACCACCCCAACGCAAAGGAGCTGATGAAGCGCGACGTGGGCGCGGTCGAGAAGTTCTTCGAGAGGAGCTACGGGCTCTCCGCCGACACCGACGCGCTGGTTGCCTACGTGACGGGAGGCGCGCGCTTCCCTGCGGTCAGAAGAGTATGATGCGCTTCTCGAGGATGAGGTTCGTGATGTTGCGTATGTCCCGGAGCTGGTCGTCGAGTATCGACTCGACTTCCGCCTTCACGCTGGACATCTTCGTCCCCTTCTCTAAGACGATCGCCGCGCTTGCTATCTGCGGCTGGTCGATGGGGCTCCCTATCCTGCTGAGTATCCTGACGTAGCACTCCCTCACGCCCTTGACTTCGTCGGCTATCTGCTCCGCTGCGTGCACCGCCACGGCGTTGTAGAGCTTCCCTGTGTGGTTGACCGGGTTCTTCCCTGCGGTCGCCTCCATGGAGTACTGCCGCATCGGAGAGATGAGGCCGTTGACCCTGTTCCCCCTCCCCGTGTTCCCGTCGTCCCCCTGCTCAGCGGACGTGCCGGTGACCGTGAGGTAGTAACTGCCCCTCTTGGGGTCGTCGCCCTGGTTGAGCCTGACGTTGACGTCGAGAGGTGACTTGGCCACCAGGTCGTCCACCTCCTCCCTGACGTCCTTGATTATGCTGGCGTACTCGCTCGCGTCCTTGATCTGGCCGCTGACCATCGCCGCCGCGACGGTGGCGTTGAGCTTCTTTCCCACCCTCATTCCCATGACCTTGACGTCCTCGCCCACCGCAGGATACTTCTTCTTGAACTTCGAGGAGTTGAGGAGCTGCTCGATCGAGAAGACGACCTTCTCGGTCTCTGAGAGCGGCGCGAAGCCTACGCCTACGGAGGTGTCGTTCGCGACGGGCATCGCCTGCTTCCTGAGGAAGACCGCGACGAGGTCGGGGGAGCCCGCCCTGATCATCGTCTCGACCCTCGTGTGCTTCTCGGGGTCGAGGAAGCGCATCGTCCCCCGGATGTAGTTTGCCACCGCCTCCTTGGCGATGTCCTCGACCGGCACCTCCTCGGTCTTGTTCCCCACCGGGACGACGTCCGTGGCCCTTCCCGCGACGAGGATGTAGATGGGGTCGATGACCCTACCCCCTCCGAAGACCGCGTGCGACTTGCCGCCCACCAGGAGCCCCTTGTCCACGTTGTGGTGGAAGATGACGTCGAAGTTGTCGAGGTAGTATTTCGAAAGCGCGATGGAGACCGCCTCGCATGCCCCGTCGATGATGCTGTCGGGGTGCCCTATCCCCTTCCTCTCGACGATCTCGACCTGCAGGTCGGAGACGCAGTCCGGGAGCTGTTCTGAATGGATTGACCTGTTCATCTAGAGCGGACCTCGGGTGCGATGATCAATCTAAGTTTCTCACAGGGAGTTTTCGAGCTTGACGTAGAGGACGTTGTCCCCTCTCACTATGACCTTGCCGTAGTTAGCGGACTTGACCCCGCCCTCGAACTCCTCGGCGTCCTCGAGTATCACGTTCATGAAGGCGTCGACGTTAGAGACCCTTCCCCGGTACTCGACGTCGGTCTTGAGACGTATCGTTGCCTTCTTGCTTATCGCTTTCTGCAGGACGGCTAGGGGTCGCTTTGGCGTCTGTTGAGAAGCGTTCACTTTGGAGCTTTTCGACCGACCTTTCGGCGTGAATAAAAACGTATCCGTGCGGAAGTGGTTCTGGCCACCTTGGGAGCTTTGGGAGAGCGCGAGGCCTTGTTCGTCTTCTCGCCAAGATGGTCTTCGAAGAGTCTGGCCTTAAGGTCTCCAGACAGGACTTGGGGTGTGATCAGGATGTCGCGAACGACCTGCCTGTGACAGGGCACGCCTTCCCTCTCGTAGCAGAGCAAGGTGACGTCCTGAAGCCGGCTCTGGGCTCCAAGAGTGCGGAGCGCTTCGATGCTCTCGGGACTCCCCTTCAGCTCTGCGAGGAAGGACTCTCTGAACTGGTCCCAGGTCTTCTTTCCTGCCTTGTAGCTCGAGAGCAGCTCGCGGCTCGGCGACAGGGCCTTCACCCAGCGGTCGAACCTGTCCTTCTTCACGCCTCGAGGATAATACCTCGTGATGAGCACCCTGACCCCATCTCCGGCCTCCGCAGGCTCGTAGATGCTCTTTGTCTTCACCGCCAAGCTCGGCTCCCCTCGTCACCTCGACGATGGCGGGAAGATATGCTTAGAGCTAGCACGGCATCCGGCGTCGAGAAGAGGAAGAGCGCCTGAGCGGCGTCCAATCTTCGGTGGTTCTCAGACTTGGCAATCGTGTTAAGGTGTAAATATGCGACAGCCGACGCGCAGGAGTGAAGAAGTTGGACCCACGAACCAGGGAAAACACCGTCATCGTGGTGTTGATGGTAGCCGCAGTCGCCCTCAGCGGCCTGCTCGGCTTCTACGCCTCCACGATCGCGAATTCGCTCACGGCCAGCAGCCAGCCTTCGGCCACGCTGGTCAACATGGACGTCATCCCCGACTACGGAGGCGCGGGGTACGACGCCTTCGTCCTGGCGGCGAACGCCAACACCGGCATAGTCCCCGCTCCGGCCACGAACACGACCGCTCCGGGCACGAACGATAACAACGTCACGGTCAAGGCCGGCACGACGGTCGACTTCGTGCTGACCACCATAGACACGGCGGTCCTTCAGAACTTCTCTGACACGGTCTCGACCCCCTTCACCGTCTACAACGACACCGCGAGCGGCGTAGTCGCGTCTCGTTACAGCGAGGGCCAAGCCATCTCCAACATGCCGATAGGGCACACCTTCACTATCACGCAGCTGGGGCTGAACATCCCTATCCCCGCCACCACCGTCGTGAGCTTCTCCGTGACCTTCTCGAAGCCTGGGACCTACATGTTCATGTGCGACACGCCCTGCGGCCCCGGGATGGGGCTCAACGGCTACATGCAAGGCTATGTCGTCGTGACCTAGGCCAAGACGCGAAGGCATCGCTATCGTTGCGTGGGAAACGTCCCGTTTTGGCCGCAAGGATGAGGCGTCGACAAATCTTCGGACCCGCTATGAATATGGTATGCTTCCAAGTCTTGAGAGAAGGGGAGATACGCGTTGGCGACGAGGTCAGGAGCGTCGGCTCGAGCCCGGACAATGAGACGGTAGCCGAGATGGCCCGAGCGGTGAAGAGAATGCAGCCCTGACTTTGCGGCGGCAGACGAGTGTGGCGTGAAAGCTATTACCAACCTGAGGTGCCTCAACCAAGGGGTTCTCGTGACCGAAGATGAAGCGGGCAAGCGCGGACTTAGGTCTCTCACAATCGCGGAGGCGCTCGATGTCGCCAAGAGCCTGGGGAGGCTCAGCACGGGCTCCGAGGGACTGGACGCGCTCTCGGCCGGCGGCTACGAGGAGGGCAAGATTACGGAGGTTTTCGGCGCATCCAACTCAGGCAAGACCCAGTTGGCGATCCAGGCGACGGTGATGGCCTCCGCCCGGGGGTGGAAGTCGGTCTACGTCGACACGGAGTCGACCTTCCGGCCTGAGAGGGTCGAGCAGATGGCAGAGTCCAGGGGGATTCAGGCCAAGGCGGCGCTGGACAGCGTCTACTCTCTCAGGGCCGGCGACGTCGACGCCCAGTCCCAGGTGCTGGAAAGGATGGCCGACGACCCTCGGGTCAGCTCCGCCAAGCTGGTGGTGGTGGACACCGTGACGAAGAACTTCACGCTGGAGTTCCCGGGGAGGGAGAGGACGGGGAGGAGGCAGGGCGCGCTCGGCGCGTACCTCAACCGCATCGCCATCGACGCCTACCTCCACAGGAGGGTCGTGCTGCTGACCAACCGGGTAGCCTCGATAACCGTGGGCGGGAACAGCAAGGACGTCAACGTCGGCGGCCTCACGCTGGGCAGGTTCGTCAGCAAGTCGATCCGTTTGCAAAGGGAGGGCGGCTACGTCGTCGCAAGCCTCGAGCATCCCCGGACCGCCGGGCCTCCGACCAGGTGCAGACTGTCGGAGAAGGGCGTCGAATAGCGCCGTCGGTGTGACCGAACTCGCGGATTCCTGCCGACCAACGAACCCCAAATATAGGACCGCCAAGCCATTCGGAAGAGAAGGCCTTCGCGGATGAACAAGCTCGCCCTAGCGGTGGTTGTGGTCGCCATCCTCCTCGTCGGCATCGGTTGGGCCGCGACCGCGCACTTTCCTAGCGCTGCAGACTCTACCCCGAGCGCCTCGGCGACGACAAGCGCGACTTCCACGGCCTCCTCTGCCGTCACTTCTGCTTCCATGGTCGCGACAAAGGTCTCGGACGGCAACTCCTCCGGAAACTGGCTCGCGGACAGCCCCGCCTTCGTCAGGAACTCCACGAAGATCGACTATCCACCGGACTACGGAGCGATTGCGAACTTCACCTTGGGTGTGATAAACGCGGAAAGGAACGCGTCAGGCCTGCAGCCGGTCACCATGAGCGGCGTGCCCTCGGGCCAGCAGCACGCAGACTCCATGGCCTACTACGGGTACTTCAGCCACTGGGACAACCAGGGATACAAGCCGTACATGCGCTATACCCTCCTGGGCGGGACGGGTAGCGTCGAGGAAAACGCGGCGCTAAACTACTGCACCACCTCCCAACCGAACTCGACTCAGGAGGTCGCCGCCGCATGCTCCATTCAGACGGTTGAGAACGCGATAAGCGGCTCCGAGTGGATGATGCTCAACAACGACTCTGCATGCTGCGCCAACGGCCACCGTCAGAACATCCTCGACCCGCTCCACAACCGGGTGTCCCTCGGTGTGACGTACAATTCGACGACGGTCTTCCTCGTGGAGGACTTTGAGAGCATCTACATCGGGAACGGGTCGCTCCACGTCTCCGCCGGCACCGTGACCCTGCAGGGCAGAATCCTAGCATACCGGCAGGGCTGGATGGAGAGCCAGTCCGGCGCGGAGATTTCGGTGTACTTCGACCCCACACCCAGCAACATCAGCCTCAGCGACCTGAAGCTCATGAACTCGTGCGACCAGTACAGCGAGCTCAACGAGTCTACGGCGTGCCAATACCAGGGCGCATACACCCCGGGGACGCCCATCTCGACGGTCTTCTACCCTTGCCCGGCGGGGCGGGTCTGCAGCAGCTCGGGCAACTTCACCTACGCGCAGCAGTGGCTAATCGGCTTCAGCACGGGGGACTTTGACATCACATTCTCCATCAGCGCGCTCGAGGCCGCCTACGGGAGCGGGGTCTACACCTTCTACCTTTGGCCGGCAGAGGTCGCGGCCGGGCCTATCACAAGCCTGAGCGTCTTCTTGCCGGGCGGGTAACGCCACTTGAGCCCCCGCCCGGCCCTGGGGGTCGCGGGGACGTTCCCGTCAGCATCAATGCGCGTTTCCACGCTTGAGAATCGCCTCTTCTCTTAGATCGATCGTGCCCCCATAATAGGCTCTCGCCGGGGACGAGTTGTCGAGCGAGCGATACCACGGGTCGACGAACGCCTCCAGGAACGAGGACGCTTCCGGGACGGGCCCTTCCAACGGCTGGTCAGGGCCTTCTTGCGCACTCTACGGTAATGGGCTTATCGCGACCCCCGCAAGACATGGAAAAGTAGCTTCCCCAGCCGCTTTTCCGCACATAAGCATTTAAGCAAAGAAATGCCACGCGTCTGTGGCTTTGCTTTCAAGTAGCATGATAAAGGAAGAGGTCGACGAGATTATCGAGTCACTAGCTCACACCAAGCTGGAGGACGCGCGGCAGAGGCTGGCGCACCTGGCGCCCCAGGTCTCCTCCGAGTACGGCAAGGGGGCGCTCCTCGCGCTCAACGGGATTGTCAACGTGACGGAGAACAGGACCCCTGACAAGATGGCCGACGCCGACAAGATACTCCGCGCGGTGGACAGGCTGCCCAAGATACATATGACGGACGACCTGGACAGGGGCTACCTTCAGACGATGGGCAAATGGGCGAAGCGCGTCAAAGATTCAAGTAAGTAACGCCCAGCGTGAAGAGCAGCACCCAACAGAAGACGAAGAGCATCAGGAAGCTCCCCACACCCGTAGTGTAGAGCTTCCGTTGCTGGTCCTTCTCGAACCCCTTCCCGACCGTCCACTTTAGGACGTAGAAGGTGGCGATGTAGAGGAAGAGACCGAGGAGGATGCCGGTCGAGTAGTCTGGATTGAGCCCGTTCACGCACGCGGCGCTTCCCGCGACCGGCGGGACGAGAACCTTGCAGCCCGTGAGGAGCTCCGCCACGATGCCGCCCGCTGCCCCCAGCGCAACCCTGAGCCAGTATATCTTGTCAAGGAGCGTAAGGGACAACAAAAATCACTCGATTACAGGAGCTCAAAATCAGCCGAGCCCGCAGTAGGTTAATAAAACTTGCACGGAGTCGGCCTCACAAGGCGTAGGTCGAGAGGAGATGTCATTGTTGTCGGAGAAGACGAAGGGGTCCCTCTCGGGGCTCGAGTTCAGGGTCCTTTCGAGGGAGATCTCCTCCGCGCTCACGGAGACATACGTCTCCAACATCTACTCCATTGGCGAGAGCCAGCTCCTCAGGATGAGGAGGTCCGCTGGGCAGGAGGGTGGCGAATCGACCGAAGTGTCGCTCGTGCTCTCCCCCAAGCTCGGCGCGTGGATAACAGAGAAGCCCGCCCGAGTGGAGACGACCGAGTTCACGACGGCCCTCCGTTCTCACCTGCTCCGGGCCAGGCTCCAGTCAGTCACGCAGTTCGACCTAGACAGGGTGCTCATACTGGAGTTCGAGGGGAGGGGAGACGACCATTTCAAGCTCGTCCTTGAGCTGATGCCCCCCGGGAACCTGGTGCTCAGCGGGCCCGACGGGAGGATAGTCCTCACTCCTGCGCGACGTCAAGACGGAGGCGAGGAGGCTCGCAAAGGGCTATCCGTACACCCCGCCCGCCCAGACGCGGGCCTCGCTCGAGACGCTGACCAAGCAGGACCTGAGGAACGCCCTGGCGAAGGAGAAGACGCTCGGCCGCGCCCTCGGGAGGGGGCTCTCCATCCCCAGGAGGTATGTTGACGAGATACTCGCCCGCCTCTCGCACGGCCAGGAGGACTCCACCGACATCCCCGACGTCGAGGTCGACCGCGTCATGGCTACGGTCAAAGAGATGCTCGCCACAATCGAAGCCCGCCCTTCGCCCTGCCTCGTGAGGTCCGACGATGAATCAGTGGAGGTAATGGTGATCCAGCCGAGGGGCAGGGAAGCGGCGGAGACCTCGCCCACCTTGAGCCCGCTGCTCGACAAGCTTCTCTTCTCGGGCCTCTTGACGGCGGAAGAAGAGGCAGCCTCACGCGCGGAAGAGGAGGAGGTCAAGGGGGGTGCGCACAAGCGGCGTGCCTTGGAACTTCAGGCCACCATCGCCGACCTCGAGTCGAAGAAGACCGGTCTCGCGAAGCTCTCGGCGGAGCTGAGGAAGCTCGCGCCGCAGGTGAGGGCCGCCACCGACGCGGACCAGGCCGTGGAGATCGCGAAGGCGGCCAAAGTCCTGCCGAGCGACCTGTTGTCCTCGTTGGACAAGCTGGCGGAGAAGGGACAGGCCTCCATCTCCTCGGCCATATTCGACCGGGCGAAGAGGACGGAGCGGGACATCCAGGACATCGACGACGGCGATCAAGAAGCTGCAACCCAAGCTCAAGAAGGAGAGTGGAAAGGAGGAGACCGCCCGAGTGAAGGCGATCCCCCTGTCCAGGGCAAAAAAGGAGTGGTATGAGAAGTTCAGGTGGTTCTTCACGACGGGGGGGAAGCTCGCCATCGGGGGGCGCGACGCGCAGAGCAACACGACCCTGATACGGAGGCACCTGCAGGAGAACGACACAATCTATCACGCGGACCTGTTCGGTTCGCCCTTCTTCATCCTGAAGGGAGGGAAGGAGCAGACCGAGGAGGAGGATCAGGGAGGTGGCTAAGGCGACCGCGACTTTCAGCAGCGCTTGGAAGACCGGGCTTGGCGCGGCCGACGCGTACTGGGTCAGCCCGGAGCAGGTGAGCGCGGCGGGGCCGAGCGGGGAGTACCTCGCGCACGGCTCGTTCGCGATCAACGGGAAGAAGAATTTCGTCACGAAGAACACCGTGGAGGTCGCTGTAGGCATAGATGAGGAGGGTAGAATACTCTCGGGGCCAGAAGAGGCCTTGATCAAGGTGGCGAGGGGGCACGTCACCTTGGTCCCGAGCAGGGAGAAGCCATCCGACACGGCGAAGCGAGTCCTCCACGAGTTGAAGCCCTACGCCAAGCCGGAGATGGTCCTCAGCGTCGACGACGTGCTTCGTATGCTGCCCGCGGGCGGCGGTAAGATAATCAGGAGACGCGCAGACAACAGGCCGGCGTAGGCGGTCGGCCGGAAGGGTCCGCGTGGACTGGCATCCCCATTCCTGCATGCCTCACAGAATGTGCCGTCCGGCCGCCGAGAAGCGTTATTATCAGGCGAACGCGCAGAATTTTCGCATCCGATTGAGAGTCTCCAGGCGAGGTCTCTTCAAAATCATCGTCGGCGGCTTCGCGGCGACGGCCGTAGCAGCGACAGCCTTGCTGCTAGGCACGAAGCAAGGACGGGCCGCGCTGGAGTCTCTCGTCCCCGCCGGCCTGCCGGCTCCCAGCAAGGACGTCACCATGAGCCTGAACGGCAGCGAGGTGCACGTCACGGTCAAGGCAAACCGGACGCTCCTGAAGGTCCTTAGAGAAGACCTGAGCCTCACCGGGACCAAGCAGGGCTGCACGAACGGAGAGTGCGGCTCATGCACGGTGCTCCTCGATGGCCTGCCCGTCTACTCCTGCCAGAGGCTCGCGGTCGAGATGGACGGCCGCCAGGTCACGACCATAGAAGGTGTGAGCTTCGGGAGGGAGCCTCAGCGCCCTCCAGCAGGCGTTCATCGACTACGGGGCGTTCCAGTGCGGCTACTGCACGCCCGGCTTCGTACTCTCCGCGACCGCCTTGCTGCGGTCGAACCCCAACCCCAGCGCAGACGACGTGAACCAGGGACTATCCGGCAACATCTGCCGGTGTGGCAGCTATCCCCACATCACCAACGCGGTTCTTGCAGCGGCGAAGAGGGTCGACGCGGATTGAGCAGTCCCGTAGTTGGGACGAGCGTCGCGGACGTGCGCGGCAAGGAGAGGGTGACCGGGACAGCCCAGTACACAGTCGACCTCAGCAGGCCGAACATGCTCTTCGGGGCCATCGTGAGAAGCAAGTATCCCAACGCCAAGATTCTCAGCATAGACACCTCGAAGGCCGAGAGCCTCCCCGGGGTCAAGGCCGTCATCACCGGGAAGGACGTCCCTCCGATATCCTTCCCTCCTTTTCTTTCTTACGACCTGAGAGTCTTGGCCGGTGCGACCGACAGCTACGTCAGGTTCGTCGGAGACGAGGTCGCGGCAATCGCCGCAGAGACGGAGGAGGTCGCCGAGACGGCGGCCAAGCTCGTCGACATCCAGTACCAGCCGCTCCCTTTCAACCTCGATGCGGAGACGACGATGCAGCCTGGCGCGCCAGACGTAGAGTCCAGTCTGGGGTTCCCCAGGAACGTGCAGTCGGCGTACTCACCGCTGGTGATGACGAGGGGCGATATCGACGCAGGCTTTGCCGAAGCAGACGTGGTCTTCGAGGGCGAGTACCGGGTGCCTCCTCAGGCGGCGGCATCGCTGAGGCCGTTCTCCTGCCTCGCCGAATGGGACGGACCCAACCTCACGGTCTACAACGACAGCCAGGTCATCTTCGTGAGGCAGGGAGAGCTGGCCTACCTCCTTGGGATTCCCACCGCAAACGTGAGGGTGGTCTCCCAGTACATGGGCGGCGGGTTCGGCGAGGACAACCTCTACAGGTTCATCCCACTCGCCGCCATCCTGGCGCAGAAGACCTCGCGCCCGGTCAAGATGGTGATGCCCCAGGACTACGCCTTCGAGGGGTCCCCCAACAAGCGGCACGCCGCCAGCTTCATCGCGAGGTTGGGCGCGAAGCGCGACGGCACCATCACCGCGATGGACCTCCAGGCCACGTACGACAAGGGCGCCTACCTGGCGGGCGGCTCGTCGGTGCCCTACGTCGGGGCTCGGGCCGTCTTCAACGGCTATCGCGTCCCCAACATGCGCTACACCACGTACGCTGTCTTCACCGACAACCCCCCTGCCGGGGCGTTCAGGGGATACGGAGGGGTGCAGTCGAACTTCGCGGTGCAGTCCGCCATCGACGACCTGGCGGAGCAGCTCGGGATGGATCCCGACTGAGGTGCATTACCTGAACTGCATCAGACCGGACGACGTGCTCGAGATAGAGGGCGAGCCGGTCGATTTTTCCCAGGTCGGCGGCTCGGCGTTCATGGAGGCGATAGAGAAGGGGAAGGCTGCGACCGACTGGGAGTCCAGGTGGAGCCCCTCCGGCGCCGCGGCCGCCGCGGGGCACGTGCGGACCGGGCTCGGCATGGCGCTCCTCACGTACGGGTTCGGCCATAAGCCCGACACCGCGAACGTGTCCATCTCCATCAGGCCTGAGCGGGGAGGTCGAGGTGATGATGGGGACGGCCGACCTCGGAGGCGGACAGCCGACCACCATCTCCATGATAGTCGCGGAGGAGCTCGGCGCGAGGCTGGAGGACGTCTCCGTCTCGCTCGGCGACACGAACCTGCCCGCCGCGCCGGCCCTGGGCAGCTTCGGGAGCAGGACCACCTTCATCACCGGGAACGCCGCGAAGCTCGCCGCCGCAGACGCGAAGCAGAAGCTCCTTGCGGCGGCCGCAGGGATGCTGGGCGCCACCTCCGACCAGCTCGGGACGAGCGGCAGTAAGGTCCTAGTCAGCGGGTCGAGCCAGAGCGCGAGCTTCTCTCAGGTCGTTCAGAGCCTTCCTGGAGGCGTGAGCATCGAGGGGTCTGGCGAGTACGTCCACACTGCCCAGACGAGCAAGTCGGGGTTCCAGTTCGGCGCATGCTTCGCGGAGGTGGAGGTCAATGAGTGGACGGGGAAGATAGTGGTGAAGAGGCTGGTGATGGCGCAAGACTACGGCCGCGTGATAAACCCGCGGGCCGCGGAGGGACAGATGCAGGGCGCCGCGATGCAAGGCCTCGGCTACGGGATACTCGAGGACTACTCGGTGGACGCGACCACCGCCCAGTCGACCACGCGCGACTGGCTCTACTACCGCGTCCCAACGATCACGGACGTCCCCGAGATGGTCCCGATCCCGATCGAGAGCCCCGACCCCAGGGGGCCCTTCGGCGCGAAGGGCGGCGGGGAGAGCATGATCATCTGCACGCACTCCGCCATCCGGAACGCTGTGGCGAACGCAATCGGGGTCAGGTTCACGTCGCTCCCGATCACTCCGCAGATGGTGATAGAGGCCCTGAAGGCCAACGGAGGCCAGTAGCATGTCGAGCGGGCTGCCTCCCGAACTCACGCCGAGGTCCATCCCCGAGTTCAGCTACGTCTGCCCCATCCACCGTCGCCGAGGCGATATCGCTGCTGGGAAGATACGGGAGCAAGGCGAAGGTGATGGCCGGAGGTTCGGACCTGCTCCACCTGATGAAGCGGGACGCGATGCCCGAGGTTCCCGAAGTGATCGTGGACATCAAGAAGATTGCGGAGATGCGGCAGCTTGACTTCGAACCCGCCGGAGGGCTCTCCATGGGAGCCTTGGTGACGATAGGGGACGTCGAGCGCTCCGACGTCATCGCGGAGCGCTACCCGCTGCTGAGCCAGGCCTCGGACCAGATCTCTGTGCCCCAGGTCCGGAACGTCGCGACGGTGGGCGGGGCGCTGTCCCAGCAGGTTTGGTGCCCGTTCCTGAGGAACGCCCTCAAGTGCTGGCGGGCCGGCGGGGAGACCTGCTACGCGACCCTTGATGGAGCGGACAACAGGTACTACCACAGCGTGATGGGCGGCGACGACTGCTATGCCGTGCATCCCTCGGATCTCGCGGTCGCCCTCGAAGCGCTCGACGCCTCGGTCGTGGTCGCGGGTCCTTACGGGACGAAGACGATGCGATTGGACGACTTCCTTCCCGGAAACGTGTGGGTGGCGAACCTCCTTCAGTCCCACGTCCTCTCGCAGACGGAGCTGATTACGGCGGTGCACGTGCCTCCCCCTGCCTCCGACACGCGCTACGCCTACATGAAGTCGAGGATGAGGAACGCGCTGGACTTTGCGATTGCGAGCGTTGCGGTGAGCTTGAGCGTAGAAGGGGGCGTGGTCACGGACTCAAGGGTGGTATTCGGCGGCATCGCGCCCTCCCCGTACCGGGACCTCGGGACGCAGGAGAGGCTGAATGGCGCGACCATTTCGGCCACCCTGCCCGAGGAGGTGGCCGGCCTATCCCTGGCGGAGGCGACGCCGCTCCAGGACAACGCGTACAAGGTCGATGTAGCCAAGGGGCTCCTAAAAGAAGCCATTCTGAATCTTTCCGCATGAGCGCGCTAGCATGCCGGGCCGGCCGATCGACGGCTACGTCGACAACAGGTTAGGAACCCGTATTAACCAAATCTGGGAGATTGTGCGCGTCCGTTGTCCGAGCCGGTGCGCCAGAGCTACCTCTTCCTCCCCTCCTACGCGCCCGCGCTGGTCTACATCACGTTCTTCGCCGCCGGGCTCATCATGCTCTACGGCCTCTACAGGCACCTGAAGAGCTACGGGATGGGCATCGGGGAGTTCCTCTCGCTCTCGTCCAAGGACCTCAAGACCAAGCTAGGGAGGTTCGCGAAGTTCGACCTGGGGCAGGAGAAGGTCCTCGAGGGCGGGTCGGGCGGGGTGATGCACGGGGCCATCTTCTACGGGTTCCTCATGCTCTTCGCTCTACACCAGCCTGATCTTCGTCCAGATCGACATCCTGCCCGTCTTCGGCGGTGGGATCTTCATCCAGGGGGACTTCTACCTCACGCTGGAGTTCCTCGGGGACACCCTCGGCATCCTGTTCATCGTCGGGCTGGTGATCGCGGTCTACCAGGCGCTACGTCCAGAGGCTCGAGAAGCTGAGGACGGGCTGGGACGACCGCGTGGTGCTGGGCATGCTCGTCTGGATAGGCGTCTCCGGGTTCATCATCGAGGCGCTCAGGTTCGTCGCCATCCCCTCGCAGTGGGCCGTCTTCTCGCCCGTGGGGGACGCGCTCTCGCGCTGTGATCGGGGAGGACCCTGGCGCTCTCGGTCGCGCAGGCGCAGGTCGTCTACCAGGGCTTCTGGTGGGCGCACATGTTCTCGGTCATGGCGCTGATAGCGGCAACCCCCTACACGAAGCTCATCCACGTCTTCACCTCGGCCTCCAACATCGTCCTCGCCCCCGAGAAGCCCCGCGGGCGGCTCAGCACCCCCTTCAGCCTCGCCGCGATGCTCGAGACGGGGAACGTGGAGACGCCGCCCAACGCCCACACCGCGGGCGGCTTTTCGCCCTCTGAGGCTCCTCGCCCTCGACGCGTGCACCAACTGCGGGAGGTGCCAGGAGGTCTGCCCGGCAAACGCAGCGGGGAGGGACCTCTCGCCTAGGGTCGTCGTCCGGGACCTCGGCAGGCAGGCGAGGGCGGCGCCGAAGGAGGACGTCTTCGCGATGGGCGTGATACGCGAGAGCGAGCTCTGGGCGTGCACGACGTGCAACGCGTGCGTGGAGGCCTGCCCTGTCTTCATCAACCAGGTCGACTACATCGTGGACTTCCGGCGGACGCTGGTCGCTGAGAACAGGCTCGACCCCATGAAGCGCACCTTCCTCGAGAACGTCGGGCGGGCGAACAACCCCTTCGGCCTCCCCCAGCAGGACAGGCAGAGCTGGCTCGTCGAGGCGGGGGTCGCCGACGCTGAAGGAGAACCCCCGCCCCGAGTACCTCTACTGGGTGGGGTGCCAGGGGAGCTACGACCCCAGGGGGAGGAAGCTCACGCAGGCGGTCGTGAGGATCCTCGACGCGGCGAAGGTCAGCTACGCGGTGCTCGGGAACGAGGAGGCGTGCACGGGGGAGCCCGTGAGGAGGATGGGCGAAGAGGCGCGCTTCCAGGAGCTCGCGCTCAAGAACATCGAGAGCATCGCGCGCTCAGGGGCGAAGAAGGTGGTCGTCCACTGCCCGCACTGCTTCAACACCTTCCTCAACGAGTACCCCGAGTTCGGGGCGAAGTTCCAGGTGATCCACCACTCCCAGCTCATCGGCGAGCTGGTCGCGCAGGGGAGGCTCAAGCTCGAGAAGCGGCGAGGGCGCGGTGACCTTCCACGACCCGTGCAACCTAGGGAGGGTGAACGGGGTCTACGACGCGCCGAGAGACGTCATCAAAGCGGCGGAGGGCTTCGAGATCGTGGAGATGCCGAGGAACAGGGAGAAGAGCTTCTGCTGCGGCGGGGGCGGGGCCAACGTCTGGTATCAGGTGCCCGAGAAGACGAAGATCGGCGCGCTCAGGATGGAGGAGGCGGTGAAGACGGGCGCGAAGACGCTCGCGGTGGCGTGCCCCTTCTGCATCACCATGCTCGAGGACGCGGCCAAGGGGCCGAAGGGAGGCCTCGAGGTGAGGGACATCGCGGAGATAATCGCGGAAAGGCTTCCGCCCTGAGGGGCCGTTTAAGAATCAGGGTGGGCATGGAGATAGATTACAAACGCGCGCAGAAGATACTATTGACCACATAAAATACGCTGGATTGTAATACTGCGGTCACGGAATTTGACGCATGTCTATTGTTACTCAGACTGATACAACAACGGAAGAGCAAAGAATCACGGAGACGCCAGGACAAGAGAGGATAACAGCCTCGAAGCTCGGCGTCCTTGTGGTCGACGGAAAGGTCGAGAGGCTGACCGGAGCGGGGAAGTTCGTCGTCGCTCCAGTCCGAGAGGATGCCGCTGTGGACGTGGGCGACCAGGTGATGATCGTGATTGTGGACAAGCTCCAGGCCGCTGTCTACCTCCAGACAATGAAGGAGAGGGTCACTTCGCCCTTCCGTAGCAACTGGGCCATCGTCGTAAGGGGTAACAGGTACGTAGAGAGCTGCAGCGTCACCTACGACGGCAAGCAACTCAGCGCGCTGGACGCATCCGGAGTGGCTAGGCACGCGCTCACTCTTCCTCGCGACGGGTTCCTCAGCTTCCGCATCCCCGAGTTTGTGGACGTGGAAAACGAGTCCATGGTAGAGGTAAAGGACGGAGAGACGCCTATCTTCGCCGAGAAGTTCGGGTCGCTCGCGGCGATGGCCATGAAGGAAGCGTATCCGACTGTAACGGTCTCGGGCAGGTTCACGCCGCTGAGCAAGACGGACACCTATCCAGCGAGCGTCGAGTTCACGAACACGGCCACAGGCCAGGTGTTCTTGGCGGTAGCCGTCAATGGTGAGTACTCGGTCCAACTGCCTAACCGCGAATCATATCGGGTGAACGTGTCTTGGAATATGATCCCCGAGAACAAGACGGGCAACGCGCAGGCGGGTACGCTGGCTCTCAACGCAAGCGACCACGCCTACGGCTTTGACGCCAACTGGTAGAGTCGTCCCGAATCAAGTAAACAGGGTCGTCCCCGACGCGATCGCCGGGGCGACCACTGCGGTTTTTGTTAGCCCTTTCTCGTTTCGCCCAACAATCTCAGCAAGCCTTATGCTGCCGTTGAACTGCGGGCCTTGAGAGACGCCCGATGAGACTAGCACTTTTCGGGGCCACCGGTCCGACGGGAAAGGAGGTCGTGGCGCAGGGGCTCGAAGAAGGGGATGAGGTCGTCGCCTACGCCCGCGACCCTGCGAAGCTGGGCATCGCGAACGACCGCCTGACAGTGGTTCAGGGCGAGCTGTCCGACAAGGGGCGGATCGAGCGGGCGATTGCTGGCGCGGACGCGGTGGTCAGCACGCTGGGGCCGAGGGGCGGGTCGAGGGACAAGCCGCTCACTCAAGGGATGCAGAACATCGTCGCGGCCATGGACAGGCTGGGCGTCCGAAGGATAGTCATCACGTCGACCCTGAGCGTCAAGGACCAGAACGACAAGGCGGAGCTGAGGGCGAGGGCGCTGGTATTCCTCGTCAAGCTCGCGATGCGCCCCGCGTACGACGAGATTGTCAGCGTAGCCGAGACTCTGCGAGCGTCCGACCTCGACTGGACGATCCTCCGGATGACGATGCTCAACAACAAGCCCAAGTCCGGGAAGGTGAGGGCGGGGTACCTGGGCAGGGGCGAGGTTGCTGCGTCGTTCATCGCGCGGGCGGACATCGCCGGCTTCATACTGCAGTGCCTGCACGAGGGGAAGTACCTGAGGCAGGCCCCCGCCATCAGCAACTAGCCTTGCTTGAGCGCCTTCGTGAGCGCGGGGACCACCTCGTAGAGGTCGCCCACTATGCCGTAGTCCGCGACCTGGAATATCGGTGCCTGCGCGTCCTTGTTTATCGCGACTATCACCTTTGAGTCCTTGATCCCAGCTACGTGCTGGAGCTGGCCTGAGATCCCTATAGCCACGTAGAGCTGCGGGTGGACATACGCCCCGGTGAGCCCGATGTGCGCTTCCTCTCCCATCCACCCGAGGTCGGAGGAGAGGGGGCGGGAGCAACCGAGGGAGGCGCCCAGCGCGTTCGCGAGGTCCTGCGCGAGGGCGAGGTCCTCCTTTCTTGCGAACCCCCTGCCCGCGGAGACGATCTTGAGAGCCGACTTGATCCCCGCCTCTCCGTGCTGCCCCTGCTTCGTCTGCGTTATCGCGACCTTGGGCTCGCCGACGGTCACGCCCACAGTCTCCGTGGGTCCCGAAGACGCGTCGGCCGCCTTGTAAGCCCCCGCTTGCACTACGGCGACGCAGGGCATCCTCGACGCGACGGTGGCAGTGAACCTCCCGCCGTAGACGTCCCTCTCGAGGACGAGCCTTCCCCCGTCGACGCGGAGCCTCTTCCCCTTGCCGAGCGACCCTACCCTGAGCCGGGCGGCAACCTTTGCAGCGACCATCGTCCCGAACCTGGTCTCCGCTATCAAGAGTGCGCCGAAGCCCCGCGCCTTCACGAACTCCAGGATGCCAGCGGCCGCGGAGTCAGCGATCGCCTCGAGGGGCCTCTCGCCCTTGACCAGGACGACCTTGTTCACGGTAGCGCAGGCCGGCGCTCACCTCGTCGAGCTCCAGCGCCACGGCCTCCGTGCCCAGCAACTTCGCGACCTCCGCGCCGGCCGCAGCGACCTCGCCCGCGAGGTCCGGGCTCTCGGAGTATGAGAGGACCGCCCCGGTCAAACGACACCCTCCTCCTTCAGTGCGCCGACGAGCTTCCTCGCGGCCTCTTCGGGTGTCCCGTCGAAGAGCACCTTCTTCCTGCTGGCCGACTGAATGGAGACGTCGAGGACCTCCGTCCCCGTGTCCGGGTAGTCCGGACCCTTGAGGGAGGCGAGCGGGATCTCCTCGATGGCCTTCTTCCCGGCGACCATGACCTGAAGGAGGGTAGGGTAGCGGGGCACGTTGGCTTCGCTCACCACCGACACGACCGCGGGAAGATTGGCCTCGAGGACCCTGACGGTCCCCCTGAGCCCCTGCTCGCACTTGACCTTCACCCCGTCGGTCTCGACCTTCTTCGCGTACGCGATGAACGGCATGTCGAGGAACTCCGCGACCATCGCTCCCACCTCCCCCTGGTAGGTGTCGGAGGCGCCCTCGGAGCTGACCACGAGGTCCACCGCGCCGATGCGCTTGATGGCCTGCGCCAGGCAGTACGCGGTGCCGAGGGAGTCGGGCGCGTCCGCGGCCTCGGCTAGGATGTGGACGGCCTTGGTCCCGCCCATGGCCATGGCCTCCTTGATCGCCTTCTTCGCCTCCGCACCTCCGAGCGTGAGCACGATGACGGTCCCGCCGTTCTGCTCCTTCAGCTTGACCGCCTCCTCGACGCCGTTCATGTCGAACGTGCTCATCTTCATCGCGGCGCCCTTGAGGACGGGGTGCCCCGACGGGTCTGCCTTGAGCTCGGCCTCGTCGACCGCGCTCTTCACCAGGACGACGATGTTCATTGCTCTCGCTCCAGCTCATGCGAGGCGATGAGGAGCCGGAGGACCTCCGAGGCCCCCTCGCCTATCGTGAGGAGCCGCGCGTCCCTCCAGTGCCTGTGGACGTCGTCGCTCGTGTACCCGTAACCCCCGAGGAGCTGGACCGCGGCGTCGCACGTCCTCGCGGCCATCTCTGTTGCGAGCACCTTCCCCTGGGCGGCCTCGGAGGAGTACGGGCTTCCCGAGCTCCTTCAGCCTCGCGGCGTGCATGCAGAGGAGGCGCGAGGCGCTCGATCTCGATGGCGGCGTTCGCGACCTTCTCCCTGGTCAGCTGCATGTCGGACAGCTTCTTCCCGAAGAGGTCCCGACCCTTCGCGTAGGCCAAGGCCTTGACGTAGGCGGCCCTCGCTATCCCGACGCAAATCATCCCCATCACGATGCGGCTCGAGTCGAGGAGCTGCTTCGCCTGCTCGAAGCCCGCCCCCTCCTTCCCCAGGAGCGAGTCCTCCGCGACCCTGCACTTTACGAGCCTCACCTCCGCGGTGTGGGAGGCGCGCATCCCGAGCTTCTCCTTCAAAGCGCTTCCCGACCTTCAGGCCCGGGTTCGTGCCCTCGACGAGGAAGGCGCCGTGCCCGCTGCCCGTCGAAGCGAAGATCAGGTACAGGTCGGCCTCGCCCGCGTTGGTGATGAACATCTTGGAGCCGTCGATCACGTAGTGCCTGCCCTCGTGCGCAGCCTTCGTGTGCATCGAGCGGGCGTCTGAGCCTGAAGTGGGCTCGGTGAGGGCGAAGGCGGCGAGCTTCTTCCCCGAGAGGAGGGCGGGAAGGAGGCGCTTCTTCTGCTCGGCGAGACCCGAACCTGGCGACCGCGTCAGCGACGGTGTTGTGTATCCCGAGGCTCATCGCCGTGCTCGCGTCCGCGGCCGCCGCGAGCTCCATGGCGAGCGCGTAGACCCCGAAGGGGACGCCCATCCCCCCGAACTCGGCCGCGTGAGGCAGCTTGCACACTCCCTGGTCGAAGAGCACGCGGCGGGGCTTCGTGATCTCCCCCTTCCCCTGGTCGAGGGCGAGCGAGAGGGGTGAGACCTTCTCTTCGAGGACGGCCGAGAGGCTGCGGAGGAGGGCGCTGTAGACCTCCGCCGCCTCGGCCCCGTAGAGCGAGCCCAGCACGCGCTCCTGCTCCGCGCCGAAGATCTTCAAGAGAACTTCCAGGACTCGCCTGGCCGGTCATTTAACCTTCGTTGTCTTTCGCGTGCCACAGATAGAGCGACGGCCACGGTGCTGTAGGGGTGCCACTTCTCGGCGAGCTTCTCGATGTCCGCCTTCTTCGGCAGCTCGCTGAGGCCGTAGATGCGCTGCACGCTCATCCTGATGCCGTAGTCGTCCACGGGTAGGACGTTCGGCCTTCCGAGGGTGAAGATGAGGAACATGTGGACCGTCCAAGGCCCGATGCCTTTCACCTCGTCGAGGACCTCGATTATCTCCTCGTCGGGCATGGACTCGAGCGCATCGAGGTCGAGCCGCTCCTCGACCACTCGCGCAGCGAGGTCCTTCAGGTAGGACAGCTTCTGCGGCGAGACGCCCGCGGCGCGGAGCTTCCTCGCGTCGATGCGGTGGATCCTCTTCGCCTCGAGCTCCCCGTCGGGGAAGAGCGCCCTCACCTTCTTGATTATCGCGGAGGCGGCCGAGCCGGCGAGCTGCTGCGAGAGGATCGACTCGACGAGCGACTCGAAGGGCTCGCCCTGCGGCTTGAACTTGAGCACCCCGCGGGCGTCGAGGATGGGCGCTGAGCTTGGGGTCGCTACTTCCTGATGTGGGCGTAACCGGCCTTGAAGGTCCGAGCGTCGCCGAGCGACTCTGCTTTGCTCTTCGCCTTGGGCATCCCGCTAGGCCTTCCCCTTGCGCTTGGAGCTCTCTTCCCAGATCTCGTCGATGGCCGCCCGCGTCGAGCGCGCGAACGAAGGGTTCCTCACCCAGAGCGCCACGGCGCTGAAGGGCTCGTCGTTGCTCCTCTCCGGGACCCCCAGCACGACGTCGAGCTCGTCCGCGACCATCATGTCGAGGACCGGGTGGGCGTAGTAGCGCGTCTCTATCTTCAGGCGCGAGAGGAGCCTCGCGTCCCGCTCGTTGATTGGCGGCTTCGAAGGCAGCAAGAGGCGTATCCGCTTCCCAGAGAGGGGGAAGGCCTCGAGGTACTCGCTGAAGACCCCCTTTACCCTCAGAGCCTTCCTGACCATGAGAGTGATGTCCTTCGACGTGCTGAGTATCTCGAAGAACCTCCCTGCGATGGCGTCAATCCCCCGGAGCAGGACCGGCTCCTGAGAGAGCTCGTCCTTGGACGCGATGACCGGCTGGAGGAGCTCCACTATCCGGTGCATCGAGGCCTCCTTAGACTCCCTAGCCTTCTCGAAGGACCTCTGGTGGCCGAGGAGGTAGGTCTTGAGCGCGACGCTGGGGGACTCGGCGACGTAGTCCTCCCCCCTCTTGTGGACGAAGCCTTTCATCTCGAGGGCGCGGAGGGTGTCGTAGATCCTGGGCATCGGGATGTCCGCCGCGGTCGCGAGGTCCTTGGGCTTCATCGGCGCGGCCACCAGCGCGAGGTAGCCCCTGGCCTCGTAGGAGTTGAGCCCGAACTTGTCCCGCAGCTCGCTCTCGATCTCCTCCATGGGCAGCGCGGGTGGAATCTGCCGGTAAATTAATTGCTCTCGAGGGCAGCCAAACTTATCTATCGAATGGGCATTCGGCGCGCCAGATGAGGCGACCTGCAGTCGGCATAGTCGGTGTGGGCGCGGCGGGTTTCAAGCGCTGCTCTCCCAGAACATCTCCACGCGGGAGCTGATGTTCGAGGCCGCGGCGCTCGCCTACAGGGACGCGGGGATTGACCCGAGGAAGGAGGTCGACTCCTTCATCACGACGAGCGAAGACCTTTGGGAGGGCTGGAGCATCACCGACGAGATGGTCCCCGACCAGACTCGGGGGCGCGGGGAGGCCGGTCTGCACGATCCCCGGGGACGGCGTCACGGGGCTGGGGAACGCGGTGATGCAGATCGAGTCTGGGGTGGCGGAGGTCGTCGTGCTGGAGGCGCACAGCAAGGCGTCGGACGTCCTCGACAAGGAGGCGGTGGAGGACCTCGCGCAGGAGCCCTCGCTGATGCGCCCGTTGGGCGTGGGGAGCGACACGCTCGCCGCGCTTGAGATGGCGGCGTTCCTCGAGGGGTCGGGCTTTGGCCTCGCCGACTGCGACGTGGTGATCGAGAACTCGAGGAGGAGGGGCACCGCAAACCCGCTCGCGAGCTTCGGCTCGAAGAGGAGGCGAGGGGTCTCGCCGGGATCCGAGATCATCTCTTCGCCCCTTAGGAGGGCGGACAAGGCCCCGTACGCGGACGCCGCGGTGGTCGTCGTCCTCGCCTCGGACCGATGGGCGAAGGAAGAACAAGAAGGAGGCGGTCAGCGTCGACGGCGTAGCCTGGAGCTCGTCGCTCCCGTGGTATGACGGCGGCGAGGTGGCCTTCGCAGGATACGCGCGCAGCTCCTTCGAGCGCGCGGCAGAGCAGGCGGGGCTGAAGCGCGGGCTCGGCTCGCTCGACCTCGTCGAGCTCGACGACACCTACTCGTTCAAGCTTCTTCAGCACCTCGCGTCGCTCGCTCGAGACAAGGAGGAGGCGTCAGCGGTCCTCCGGGGCCAAGGCCCAGCGCTCAACCCGTCGGGCGGCTCGCTCGCCGTCGGGAACCTCCTCGAGGCCTCCGCGCTCCACAGGCTCTACGAGGCAGTGCTCCAGCTCAGAGGCGAGGGAGGCAGGAGGCAGGTGAAGGGGCGCGAGGAGCGCGCTGGTCCAGTCGTGGAGGGGAGTCCCGACGGCGACGGGCGGGGTCGCGATACTCTCGGTGGGCGCATGACCAAGCGCAGGGTCGCGGTCATCGGGGCGGGGATGACGCTGTTCAGGAGGAGGCTCCTCGAGACGGGGAGGGAGCTCTCCTACGAGGCGAGCGCGATGGCCCTCGACGCGGCGGGGATGGAGAGGAAGGACGTCGAGTCCGTGGTGATAGGCAGCCGCACCGGACGCGTTCGACGGCGTCCACATGAAGGGAGAGTATCTCCTCGAGGGAGCGGGCGGGCATCGGGACGCCCGACGAGCAGGGTCTACGTAGGCGGCGGGACGGGCGTCTTCTCTCCGATCGGCGGGTGGTGGCACGTCGCCTCGGGGCTCTTCGACACGTGCATGGTGGTCGCGGAGGAGAAGATGTCGCCGCTGCACCCGCACCCGCAGTACGCGTTCTGGAGCATCTTCGACCACACGCTCGAGAGGCCGCTGGGGGTGACCCTCCTCTGGATCTTCGCGCTGGAGATGAGGAGGTACATGCACGTCTACGGGATAAAGGAGGAGGACATCGCGCTGGTCGCCGTCAAGAACAAGCTCAACGCGCTCGACCATCCCGTGCGCCCAGCTCGGGGCGAAGATAACCGTGGACGACGTGATGAGGAGCGAGAAGCTCGTCTGGCCGGTCAAGAGATACGACGTCTCGCCGCCCTCCGACGGCGCGTGCGCGATGGTGCTCGCCTCGGAGGAGGTCGCGAGGAAGTACACCGACGACCCGGTCTGGATCGACGGCGTGGGCTGGAACGTGGACACCCAGTACTGGACGAACAGGGACCTTTGCTACCCCGAGTACCTCGAGCGCGCCGCGAGGATGGCCTACAAGATGGCGAAGATAGAGGACCCGCGGAAGAGACCTCGACTTCGCCGAGGTCTACGACCCGTTCGACTACAAGGAGCTGCACCACATGGAGGGGCTGATGCTCGCGGACAAGGGCGGGGCGCCGAAGCTGACGAAGGAGGGGGTGACGCAGAGGGACGGTGACTTTCCCATCAATCCCTCGGGCGGGCTTCTCGGGGTCGGGAACCCCATCGCCGCAGCGGGCCTGATGAAGGTCTGCGAGGTCTTCTGGCAGCTCAGAGGCGAGGCGGGGAAGAGGCAGGTGAAGAAGGAGGTGAACAGGGGCTTGGCCCAGGCCTGGGGCGACCTGATGCAGTGGGGACGGTCATCACGATGAGGCGGTAGAGGCGCTAGAGATGGAAGGCAAGACTCTCTGGACGCCGACCAAGGAAGCGGTCGAGGAGGCGAACATCACGAAGTACACCCGCTGGCTCGAGAAAAGGACGGGAGGTCGTTCCCGAGCTACGCATCCCTCTGGCGCTGGTCGACCGAGGAGATCGAGGAGTTCTGGGAGAGCGTGTGGGAGTACTTCGAGGTCTGGTCGAGCACGCCCTACCGTGCGGTATTGCCCGAGAGGAAGATGCCCGGGGCGAGGTGGTTCGAGGGGGCGCGACTCAACTACGCGGAGCACGTCTTCAGGAACAGGTACGACGACGACGTGGCGCTCATCGTGGCGGCGGAGGGTGACGAGGACTCCAGCGTCACGTGGGGCGAGCTGAAGGCCGAGACCGCGGCCCTCGCTGCCTTCCTCAGGGAGGAGGGGGTGAAGCCGGGGGACAGGGTGGCGGGGTACCTCCCGAACTGCCCGGAGGCGGTGGTGGGTTTCCTCGCGGCGGCGAGCATGGGAGCGGTCTGGTCGTGCTGCTCGCCGGAATTTGGGGCCCGGAGCGTCGTCGACCGCTTCAGGCAGATCGCTCCCAAGGTCTTCATCGGTGTCGAGGGATACAGCTACGGCGGGAAGTGGTTCGACAGGCAGGGCGTGGTCGAGGAGGTGAGGGCCTCGATACCGAGCATCGACACGACGATAGTCACGGATACGAGGGAGAAAGAGGGAGTCGCGGGGGCGGAGGACTGGGTGGAGCTCGGCGAGAGGAGCGAGCATCTCGAGTTCGCGAAGGTCCCCTTCGACCACCCCCTCTGGGTGCTCTACACCTCGGGGACGACTGGCCTTCCGAAGCCCATCGTCCACGGCCACGGCGGGATGCTCCTCGAGCACCTGAAGGCGCTCTCGCTTCCACAACGACGTCAAGAGGGGCGACACGATGTTCTGGTACACCTCCGCGGGCTGGATGATGTGGAACTACCTCGTGGGCGCCCTGATGCTCGGAAGCAGGGTGGTCCTCTACGACGGCGACCCGCTGCACCCTGACCCCGGCGCGCTGTGGGACCTCGCCCAGAGGACGAAGGCGACGTTCTTCGGCGCGAGCGCGGCCTACTTCGACGCGGTGGCGAAGAGCGGGTTCGACCCGCGGGGGCACTACCTGAGGAGCCTGAGGGGGTTCGGTTCGACGGGCTCGCCCCTCTCCCCGGCGAGCTTCGAGTGGCTCTACTCGAACGTGAAGGACGACCTCTGGGTCGCCTCCATCAGCGGGGGGACGGACGTCTGCACGGCGTTCGTGGGCGGGTACCCCACGCTGCCCGTGGTGTCGGGCAAGATCCAGTGCAGGTACCTGGGCGCGGGAGTCGAGGCCTACGACGACTCGGGGAACCCGGTCGTGGGCCAGATGGGGGAGCTCGTCATAACCCGGCCGATGCCCTCGATGCCGCTCTACCTCTGGGGCGACAAGGACGGCTCGATGTACGCGGAGAGCTACTTCTCGACGTTCCCGGGGGTCTGGAGGCACGGCGACTGGGTCAGGATCGACGAGGACGGCTCCTGCGTGATCTACGGGCGCTCTGACGCGACCATCAAGAGGCGGGGCGTGAGGGCAGGGACGAGCGAGATCTACGGCGTGGTCGAGTCCATCCCAGAAGTCGCGGACTCGCTCGTGGTAGACCTCGAGTACCCGGGCGGGAGGACGTTCATGCCGCTCTTCGTGGTCCTCAAGAGGGGGCGGGTGCTCGACGACGGGTTGCGCGAGAAGATTAGGCGGAAGGTCGGCGCCGACCTCTCGCCGAGGTTCGTCCCGGACGACGTGGTCCAGATCGAGGAGGTGCCCAGGACCCTGAACGGCAAGAAGGTAGAGGTCCCGGTGAAGCGGATCCTGATGGGGGCGACCCGGCGGCGGTGCTGAGCGCGAGCTCGCTCAAGAACCCCGAGGCGATAAGGTCGTTCGTCGAGTATCGCGCCGAGACGGAGGCGTCCAGATGAGCGGCAGGGTCGCGAGCTACCCGGGCACCGAGATAACCGCCGACGAGGCGCGAGCGGGGAGATACCTTCTCACGCGATACGAGACGGAGCTGAAGTACTCGTGGAGCTCGGGGAAGGCGATATCGAGGTTCCTCAGCGGGCTTAGGGACGGAGAGCTCTGGGGGAGGAAGTGCGATGGGCTGCGGAAGGACGATGGTCCCGCCCCGGATGTATTGCGAGCTGTGCTTCCGCCCGACCGACGAGTGGGTCAGGCTGCAAGACGCGGGGAAGGTCGTCACGTACTCCGTGAGCTACGTGAACGCCGACGCGAGCAGGAGGGAAGGGGAGCAGCCGATCATCGTCGCGGTCGATCGAGATAGACGGTGCGTCCCCGATGATGGGGATGCTCCACCTGCTCGGCGAGGTCGTCTCCGGCGAGCTTGCGGTCGGGATGAAGGTCGAAGGCGGTCTGGAAGCCCAAGGGCGAGAGGCAGGGAGCGATAACCGACATCAGGTACTTCAGGCCTCTCAGGGGAGGGCCGCGGCGGGATGAGCGCCGTCGTCGAGGCGGGGACGGGAAGGATCATCGCGTGGAAGGACGGCATCCCGCTCCACTACGAGTACACGGCGGGGACCGCGGGCGAGGCGTTCCTCCGAGGGCTCAAGGAGGGGAGGATAGTCGCGAGCAAGTGCGCGACCTGCGGGGAGGTGAGGCTCCCGCCGAGGACGTACTGCCTGCAGTGCTATGGGCGGACGAGGGTCGACGTCGAGCTGCTCCACTTCGGTCGCATCGCGGCGCTCTCGACCGCGCACTTCGGCTCGGGAGGCGCGAAGGTCGCGGCGAGGTCGCGGACGACGTTCGGGTTCGTCACGTTCGAGGGCGTCGAGCGGCGGGCTGGTGCACAGGATCCTCCACCAGGGCAGGAGCGACCGCCAAGGTGGGCGACCCCGTGAGGCCGCTCTTCGCGCCGGCGGAGAAGCGCAAGGGCTCCATCCTCGACCTCGAGGGGTTCCGGACGAGCGCCCGAGGATGGGGCGGAAACGATTAAAGGGCTGGCTGGTTTGTCCAGCCAGTGCTTCCCGGATGAAGACGAAGGACCTCGCGCTGGTCGCGGCCTTCACTGCGCTGGCGGTCGCCTCGGACTTTGCGCTCGACCGACGTCCCGAACGTGAAGCTCGTCGACCCCATAGTCTTCTCGGTGGCGTTCGTCTTCGGGCTCGAGATGGGGGTCTACGTGGGGGTGCTCTCGGAGCTGATCTGGGGGACGCTCAGCCCCTACGGCTTCGGCGGCTACATCATCCCCTTCCTCGTGGCGCGGAGAGGTCCTCTACGCGCTCGCGGGGTGGGCGGCCGCGAGGGCTCTGGGCAGGCGAGAGCTCGCGGCTCGTCGGCGCGCAACCTCTACTTCGGCGCGGCGCTCGCCCTCTGCGCGTTCCTCTGGGACCTCGAGACCGAAGCTGGGACCGCCCTCCTCTCCTTCTGGCCTTCCTTGACCTTGCAGAAGCTCCTCGCGACCGAGGTCTTGGGGATCCCGTTCATGATCTCGCACGAGGTGAGCGACCTCGTGACGGGCGCGGTCCTCGCGCCGCTCATCATCTTCTACGCCTCCAGGCTCTGCGAGGCCGCGCGCCCTCGCGGGCGAGACGTAGCGGTCCGGTTCGACGCGCTCTCGGGCGCAGACAGCCCGCTCTCGCAGTTTCATTTTAATTATAAAGGAAGCTCTCGCAATGGTCCAGCAGTGCAGAATCCAGTCATCGTCTCGGCGTGCAGGACCCCGATCGGGAAGTTCGGGAAGAGCCTAGTCGGCGTGCGGCCTCCCGGCTCGGCGCCGCCGTCGTCAGGGAGGCGGTCGCGCGCGCGGGCTCAAGCCGAAGGACGTCGGCGAGGTCATCATCGGGAACGTGATCTCGGCGGGGCTGGGGCAGAACGTGGCGAGGCAGGCGGCGATCTACGCGGGCGTGCCCGTCCAGGTCGGCTCGTTGAGCGTCAACAAGGTCTGCGGCTCGGGGATGAAGTCGGTCATGCTGGCGGCTCAGGCGATAAAGGCGGGGGACCAGGAGGTCGTCGTCGCCGGGGGGACCGAGAACATGAGCAACGCCCCGTACCTGGTGAGGGAGATGCGCTGGGGGAACGAGGTACGGCAGACGCGAAGCTCGAGGACGCGATGATAGTCGACGGGCTCTGGGACGTCTACAACGAGTTCCACATGGGCATGACGGGCGAGAGCATAGCGAAGAAGTTCGGCGTGACGCAGGAAGGAGGCCGACGAGTTCGCGCTCGAGAGCCACATGAAGGCAGCGAAGGCCCAGAAGGCGGGGAAGTTCACGGACGAGATGGTGCCTGTCGAGGTCGAGCGGAGAGCGGGCAGACGGCGGTCTTCGACCTCGGACGAGTGCATCCGCGGCGACACCACCATCGAGAAGCTGGCGAAGCTGAAGCCGGCCTTCGCACCGGACGGGATCCTCACGGCCGGGAACTCGTCGCAGCTCAGCGACGGGGCGTAGCGCGCTCGTCGTGACGAGCGAGAAGGCGGCGAAGAGGAGGGAGCTCAAGCCTCTCGCGCGAGGATAGTCGCGTACGCGCGCGGGGGGCACCAAGCCCGAGGACGTGATGGAGGCGCCCATCCCGACGGTGAAGGCCCTGTTCAAGAAGACCGGGCTCTCCATCGACGACATTCGACCTCTTCGAGCACAACGAGGCCTACTCGACCTCTTCGATAGTCGTGAGGGACGAGCTCGGCATCCCGGAGGAGAGGTTCAACGTGAACGGCGGCGCCGTCGCGCTCGGCCACCCCATAGGGTGCAGCGGGGCGAGGATCCTCACGACGCTGATCTACGAGATGATGAGGACGGGCAAGAAGCGCGGCCTTGCCACCCTCTGCATGGGCGGCGGCAACGCGCTCGCGATGGTCATCGAGCGCTGCTAGGAGACTCGGGCGTTGGCCTCCCGCCGGACGCGCCTCCCTCAGCTTCCTTCGCAGCACCTTCCCGACGAGGGTCTTCGGCAGCTCGTCGACGAAGGTCACCTTCCTCGGGGCCTTGTAGGTGGCGAGGTTCGCCCTGCAGAACTGCGATCATGTCCTCCTCGGTCACCTTCCCCTTGCTCTCGGGCTTGAGGACGATGTACGCGCTGACCGCCTCGCCCCTGTAGTCGTCGGGCATCCCGACGACCGCCGCCTCCTTCACCGCGGGGTGGGTGAAGAGCAGCTCCTCGACCTCGCGCGGGTAGACCTTGAGACCGGAGACGTCTATCATGTCCTTCTTCCTGTCGACGATGTAGAAGTAGCCGTCGGCGTCCATCTTCGCGATGTCTCCCGTGAGCAGCCACCCGTCCTTGGTCAGGACGTTCTCGGTCTCGGCCTTGTTGTTCCAGTAGCCCAGCATCACCTGGGGGCCCTTGACCGCGAGCTCGCCCGCCTCCCCCACGCCCAAGCGCTTGGAGGGGTCGTCCATGTCGACCATCTGCGCGTCGGTGAAGGGGATCGGGACCCCTATCGAGCCTTCCCTGAGCGAAGCCCCCTCCCCTATCGGGTTGCAGTGGGTGACTGGGCTCGCCTCGCTCAGGCCGTAGCCCTCGACGAGAGTCCCTCCCGTGAGCTCGCCGAAGCTCTTCATGACTGCGGCGGGGAGCGCGGCCCCGCCGGAGATGCAGCCGCGGACCGTAGCTCAGGCTGAACTTCTTGACGTCTGGGTGGTGTGATGACCGCGATGTACATCGTGGGGACCCCGCAGAACGAGGTGACCTTCTCCTTCTCGATCGTCTCCATCACCGGCCTCGACCTCGAACCTCGGGAGGAGCACCATCGAGCTCCCGGCGTAGAGCGGGGCGTTCATCGCGGCCGTCATCCCATAGATGTGGAAGAATGGGAGGACGCCGAGGGCGACGTCGTCCTTGGCGAGCGGGAACCACGCCGCGATGCACGGCGGCGTTGAGGTAGAGGTTGGCGTGGGTGAGCATCGCTCCCTTCGCGACCCCGGTCGTCCCTCCGGTGTACTGGAGGACGGCGACGTCGCTGCGGGGGTCGACGTCGGCGAACTTGCGTAGGGGCTCGGCTCTTCGCGACCAGGTCCCTGAAGGCGCCTGCCGTCCCCGTCCCTCTTCACGTTCTTGACGCCCGCGAAACCGGCGAGGGCCGCTTGGCCGAGGGGAGGTAGTCGGTCAGGCTCGCGGTCACTGACCTTGATGCTCGAGGCTTCGCCTGCACGCCTCCGAGGCTCGCGAAGAGGTCGTTGCCCTTCACGATGTCGTTGGCGGCGACGACGAAGGAGGCGCCGGAGTCCCTGAGCTGGAACTCGAGCTCCTTCGCCTTGTAGAGCGGGCTGCACGGGACGACGACGCCTCCCGCCTTCAGGATGCCGAAGTAGGAGAGGACGAACTGCGGCATGTTCGGCAGGAAGATCGCCACCCTGTCCCCCTTCTTCACCCCCAGCGAGACGAGCGCGGCGGCGAACCTCGAGGAAAGCTCGTCCACCTGGCCGTAGGTCATGCGCGCGCCCTGGAAGCGGATGCAGACCTTCTTCGGGTCGCGCGGCCGCCGTCGCAGAGACCAAGTCGAAGAGGGGCTTGGGCTCGGGCGGGCTCGTCCCCCACTCTCGATGACGTGCTTGGCCCAAGACCTCCGCCAGGGGCGCTCGACCAGCAACGCCTCCGGGTTCTTCGGCAGGCGGCTAATTTGTCTTTCCGACCGCTTCGCGGTAGAGCGATTCTGGAGTAGCCCTTAAGTAGCGAGGGGGCCTGTTGACGACCAGAAAAGGCATTGTCGGCCCCGCAAGAGCGCGTCCTGGTACTCTCCGTCGACAGGGACGGGGACCTCGAGCGGAAGACGGGGGTCCGGTCCCCCGTCGTCGGGAGGGACGCGGTGATGTCCGCGGCGACCAGCCTCGCCGTCGCCGACCCCGAGGAGGCCGACGCCAACGCCCTCTTCGCCGCGGTCAAGGAATACGACAAGCTCCGCGCGCAGCGAGGTGCAGTGCGACGTGGGGGCGGTCTGCGGCCTCGAGGAGAGCGGCTTCCAGGCCGACAGGAAGATCAGGAGCGAGGTCGAGACCCTCCTCTCCAAGCAGCAGTATTCGGGGATAGTGCTTATCAGCGACGGCGCGGAGGACGAGCTGGTCATCCCAATCCTCCAGACGCTCAAGCCAATCGTCTCAGTCAGGCGGGTAGTCGTGAAGCACAGCCGGTCGGTGGAGGAGAACTACATGGTGCTCGGGAGGTACCTGAGGATGCTGGTCTTCGAGCCCCGGTACTCGAAGTGGGCGATCGGCGTCCCCGGGATAATCCTGCTCTTCGCGGGCGTCCTCGTGCTCGCCGGGGAGGCGACCCTCGCCACCTTCGCGGTCCTGATCATCGTCGGGGGAGCCTTCCTTGTCCGGGGCTTCAACATCGACAGGTTCGTGGCGGGGATGCTGAGCCAGAAGCCCTTCGGCTACATCCGCCTGTTCACGATACCTACGAGCATCCTGATCCTCATCGTGGGGCTTTCGAGCGGATACGCCAACATGACCAGCCAGGCCCCCGGCCTCATATCGGAGGTCGGCAGCCTCGCCTTCCCACTTCTTTCAGTACGGAGGGGTCCTCGTCGGGTACTACCTGCAGGGCTCGCTCCTCCTGGTCTGGGCGGCTATCGGGATGTACCTGGCGGGGACGCTGCTTGTCCAGCTCTTGCACGGAAGCCGGAGGGCGTGGAGGAGCGTGACGGGGATCGTCGTCCTGGCGCTCCTGTTCTTCCCCATGGACCAGTTCAGCAGCTACCTGGTCACGGGCGGGACGAACTCTTCGGCTCTGCTGCTGATCTACGTCTTCATCGGGCTGGCGATGGTCTTCAGCGTGGTGGGCACCCTCTATCCGCGCCTCAGGGGCAGGCCGCCCGTCCCCACGACCGCGACCCCCGGCCCTTCGCTGTCTCCCGACGCGCCGCCCCACGGCCAGGACGAGGACCAGGACCCGCCTGAAGAGCACCAGGAGTGACGGCCGTGCTTGACGACATCCTTCGGTCCATCGGCGTCTACAGGCTCTACGAGAGCAGCCTGAACTCCCAGATAGAGAACGGCCCCATCCCGGGCCACATCGGGATAATACTCGACGGAAACAGGAGGTGGGCGCAGAACCACAGGCTCACCGTGGACCTGGGCCACACGCAGGGCGCCGACGTCGTCGAGAGGCTGCTCGACTGGTGCCACGAGATCGGGATAAAGTCGATAACGCTCTACGTCCTCTCAACGGAGAACCTCACCAGGTCGTCCGAGGAGGTCGCGGAGCTCTTCCGGCTCATCGAGGAGAGGCTGAGGAGGCTTCTGACACGACGAGAGGATCTACAAGTACAAGGTGAGGGTCAAGGGGATAGGGAAGTTCGACCTCCTCCCGCCGGAGATGAGGGAGATCCTCGACGAGGTCGAGAAGCAAGACCGCGACCTTCGACGGCCACTTCCTGAACATCGCGGTGGCGTACGGCGGGAGGACGGAGATCACGGACTCGGTGAAGGGCATAGCAGAGGACGTGAAGAGGGGGCTCTTGTCGCCCGAGGACATCACCGAAGAGACGATCTCGCAGAGGCTCTACACCTCGCACCTCCCCAACCCCGAGCCCGACCTGATCATCAGGACGTCGGGGGAGGAGAGGATGAGCGGCTTCCTCCTCTGGCAGGGCGCCTACAGCGAGCTGGTCTTCCTCGACGTCTACTGGCCCGCCTTCCGAAAGATAGACCTCCTGCGCGCTATCAGGATATACCAGCGGAGGCAGCGGAGGCTCGGAAGATAACCGTTATAATGACACGCAGAAGGAGGTGCGCTGAACAAGAATGAAGATACTCCTGGGCACCCTGAAGGACAAGGGGGACGACCTCGCCGCGTTTCTCGAGCCTAGAATCGGCGTCAAGGCCGAGGTGAGCGGCGGGGAGCTCGACATCGAGGACAAGTCATTGAAGAAGGGGATCCGCTCCAGGCACGTCAAGACCTACGTCAAGCGCTTCCTGAGCATGGAGAAGGTCAGGGACGATTACCGGGTCCTGGTAGAAGGCGGCGAGCTGCAGGCTCGTGGAGCTCGAGGGCTCGGAGGAGGAAGAGGAGGAGAAGGAAGAGAAGAAGAGGCAAGGCGAAGGCGGAGAAGCCCGCCGAGAAGGAGCCCGAGGCCGCTTCAGAAGACGAAGGAGGCTGCGCCGGCGACCCCCGCGAAGGCCGCTACCCCGTAGCAGCGCCCTCAGCCTTCGCGGGCGCGGCCACGTGCCTTCCTTTCTGCCCTGGTCGCCGACTTCTCATCTCGGTGAGGTAGCTCCTTAGGTCGTTCCTCGCCTTCCTCAGGGTCCCGATGGACTCGACGAGCTCGCCCCCTGCGATCTCCTCGGCGGCCTTCGAAAGCAGCTCGCGGGCACCCTCCAGTAGCTTGGCGGGTCGCTGGCGTCGGGCAGCTTCGTGAAGACCCCGGGTGTCTCGTAGTCGAGCCTGAACTTCAGGACGGCGATCAGCTTCTCGGTCCCGGCGTAGACGTCCCAGACCGCGTTCTCGTCCCCGGCGCCGGAGAGCCTCTCGGCGAGCGAGAGGACGTCCTTCCTGTACCTCTCGCGGTCGGCCTCGCTCAACCGTCTCTCTCTTTCGACTTGGGGAGAGGGCAGATTCGAAGACCAGGCGCCTTTGGATTGCGAACATTATTAAAGAGCAGGAATTGCGAGCGCAGAGTTTGTCTGCTAAAGCCAGAAGCGAGGGAGCAGCGCCCAGGCGGATTGTGGGCGCCTGCTTTGTCGAGCTCGAGAGCCTCACCGACCTTGCCCGGCTGTCGTGCGCCTTCGAGAGGGCGCCGTTCCCGATCTTCATGTCAAAGGAAGGGACGCAAGTACAGGCTGGCCGTCCAGACCGACCTCTTCATGGGCATCCCCATCTTCTACCACATCGAGGTCGAGAAGGGAGGCGAGTTCCTCGCCTACAAGAGCTCGGGCGAGGTCGAGGAGGCGCAGCTCGTCGACGCCGCGCTCAACCCCTCCTACATGTACGCCCCGATAGTCCACGTCCTGAAGCTCCCTCGCGTCCTCGAGAAGCAGCGCGGGTTCAAGGCGAGGTTCCTGGCCGCGCAGGTCTCGGACCTCGCGAACCTGATGAAGATAGCCTCCTACAAGATGCTCTACGAGGAGCCCCCGCTCCCCCTCTACACGTTCAAGAACGGGACGAGCTGGATCGCGGGGTGCTTCGCCAGGCTCGACGACTTCGAGGAGGCCTCCCTGTTCTTCTACGCAAGGCTGAGCAAGGAGCCGTCGTCGGGCTTCGTCAGGTACTCGGCCTCGAAGCTCGGCGACACGGACTTTAGCAAGAGGATAGACGAGCACGGCTCGATCTACGTCAAGGTCGTCAAGCTGAAGGAGAAGCACCCCCTGGTGGAGTTCAAGTGAGACTCCTCGGGGATTGGCTAGAATCAAACTCGCGCAAGTCAGGCAGTAGAATCATCCTCGCGGCCGACGTCGGCGGCCCCTTCGAGACCAGGTTGGAGAGGGCAGCCTCCCTGGTCTCGGCCGTGAAGGAGAGGGTCGTCGCCGTCAAGGTGAACTGGCATCTTCTTCTCCCGTATCGGGGTGCTCGGCCTCCGCGGGTTCGTCGAGCGGTGCGGCGACGCAGGTCTCCCCGTCATCGCGGACATGAAGCTCAACGACATAGGGGCGACCAACGTCGAGGCCGCCGAGACCCTCTTCTCGAACGGGTTCGACGCGCTCATCGCAAACCCGTTCGTGGGATACAAGGAGGGGATGGAGGACCTCCTGGAGAAGAGCAGAGAGATGCGCAAAGGGGTGATCATGCTGGTGTACATGAGCCACGCCGGGTGCGAAGGACGGTTACGGGCTCAAGGTAGGCGGAGAGCCGCTCTACCTCAGGTTCGCGAGAAAGACGAGGAGGTGGGGCGCGGACGGGGCGGTCGTCTCGTCCAAGTCTCCCTCGATAATCCGCGAGGTGAGGTCCATACTTGGCAGAAGAGCAGGTGATCCTCAGCCCGGGCGTGGGCTTCCAAGGAGGGGACGCGGGGAAGGCCTTGGCGGCGGGGGCCGACTACCTCATCGTCGGGAGGTCGATAATCGGCTCGAAGGACCCGGTGAAGACCGTCGAGGGCGCTGAACCGAGATCTTGGAGATCGCGGCTCCTAGCCCGATGGTTCGCGCTGGAGATGCAGTTTATAATCACGTCTCGGCTCGGGCAGCAGGAATCCGATTGTCGAAGATACGCGCCGGGATCGTCGGAGTAGGCAACTGCGCCTCGGGAATCATCCAGGGGATAGAGCTCTGCAAGAGGGGGGACAAGGACGCCAAGGCCCTCGGGAACACCAACATCGGCGCGTACCGCATCGAGGACATCGACTTCGTCACAGCGTTCGACGTGGGCGCGAACAAGGTCGGGAAGCCCCTCTCGAAGGCCATCTACCTCGGCCCTAACATGGTGAAGTGGACCGATGGCGTCTCGGGGTGCGACGCGATAGTGAAGGAGTCTCCAATCCTCGACGGCGTCGGGATCTACGTGGACGACAAGATAAGACCGATCAAGACCAAGAAGCCCATCTCGAAGATCAAGGACGAGGTCCTTGACGACCTGAAGAGCACCAAGACCCAGCTCCTCGTCAACTACCTTCCGGTCGGCAGCCAGAAGGCGACGGAATTCTGGGCGGAGGTCGCGCTGGAGGCGGGCGTCGGCTTCGTCAACTGCATCCCCGTATTCATCGCTTCGAACCCCGGCGTGGGGGAAGCGCTTCACGAAGAAGAGCCTGCCGATAATAGGGGACGACGTGAAGGGCGTGGTCGGAGCCACCATAGTCCACGGACCCTCGCGAGACTGTGCTCCGACAGGTCCGTCAGGGTGGACAGGACCTACCAGATCAACGTCGGTGGGAACACCGACTTCCTGAACATGAAGGAGCAGCAGAGGCTCGAGTCGAAGAAGATCTCGAAGACGGAGGCCGTTCAGAGCATGCTCACGAAGCGGCTTCCCGACGAGAACATCTACGTGGGGCCGAGCGACTTCATCCCCTACCTCGGGAACACGAAGCTCGCCTTCATCAGGATAGAGGGGACGATGTTCCCGGGGATCCCGTTCAACATGGAGATGCGCCTCGAGGTGGACGACAAGGCGAACTCCGCGGGGGTCGTCGTCGACGCCATCAGGTACTGCAAGATCGCGCTGGACAAGAAGGTCGGCGGTCCGCTCGTAGAGGCGAGCGCATGGCTGATGAAGCACCCGCCGGTCTCACTGACGGACGACGTGGCGAAGGAGAAGGTCTCCGAGTGGGTCAGTCGGCCCGCCTAGCCGCTGTGGCCCTTCTCGCAGTTATGAGGGCCTCGCCCTCCCTGATGAGCCTCCTCGCGTTAGGATAGGTCACGGTCTTGATCGCCTCGGCGTAGTCGAACCAACCGTAGTCCTGGTGCTCGAACGAGATTGTGACCTTCTCCACCGATGGTCTCGGCGAGGAAGAAGACCACCGTCTTGTGCACCTTCTTCCCGTCGCGCCTGTAGAAGTACTCTATCTTCTTCTCGTAGCCCGGGATGACCCGGAGGTCGACTATCCCCGTCTCCTCCCTGACCTCCCTCACCATCGTCTGAATGGGCTCCTCTCCCTTCTCTATGTTCCCCTTCGGGAGGTCCCAGTGGCCGGCTGGGTATCTCAGGAGGAGGTACTTCGCCCCGCCCGGGGCGCGCCTGAAGACGACGGCCCCCGCGGACCTCTCCTCTAGGCGCTGCTTGGAGCTGGAAGATGGCGGTTGCGGCTGGCGGGCAGCCGGTCTCGCGTCAACCACTTGTTGGTCACTTTGCTTGAGGGACGGCCAACTTCCTGTGCATGTAGACGGCTACGACGAGGGCCAAGACGACCGCCGCCCCTATGGGGAGCTCGTAGCGGAGCAGCGCGTCGACTCCTACGACGATGGCCGGCGTCGAGACGAGGCCCGTCAGTGTCGACCCGAGGTAGACGAAGGTCAGCTTCGTGGTCCCGGGGTTGAAGCTTCCGTCGAAGTCGCCCTTGAGGATGACGGAGTTGTTCGAAGTGGCTCCCGCCCCCAGCGAGGGGACGCTGAGCGTCACCGTGCGTCCGCTTACCTGGAACCCGGCCGGGTAGCTTACGACCGAGAGGCCTTGCGGCAGGGAGATCGAGAAAGACACGTTCGTGACGTTCACCGGCGAGGGGTTCTGGACGCTCACGGTGAGCGAGAAGTCATGGCCTTCCGTGGGCGTCGACTTCATCGAGGTCGCGCCCTGGATGGGTTTGTACACGAGGACGTTGCCCGATGTGACGAGGTATTGGGTCGAGACGCCGCCGAAGACGTAGGTGATCGACGTGGAAGCGCTCGTGTGGTTACCCGGCGTGAGCATCTTTACCGTGTAGTTGAGCGACTGCGAGACGCTCGAGTTGAGCATCCGGATACTGCTGGTTGAGGGCGCCAGAGACGGCCGTATCGAACGGGTCGGGGCTGGTGGAGAGCGAGACGTTGAAGACCGGGAGCGAACCGGCGTTGGTGGCGCGCACAGTCACGTTGTCGTCCTGGCCCTGGAAGACCGCCGTGGGCGCGAAGGTCTTCGTCACGCCGACCCCACCCGCGATCGGAAGCACCGAGCCCAGGGTCTGAAGAACGAGACCGCTCTGGTTCACGTTGACAGTCGCGGCCCCGATGAGATAGTTATCGTGAGTGAAGTTAAGCTGAAGCGTCCCCGTGACCGTCCCCAGGACCTGGGTCGAGGAGGCGGTGAGGGAGAAGCCGGAGGACGTAGCACGCCCCGGTCCCGGGGATGTCCCCGTCGCGTTCGAGACGACCGCGTTCTTGCACGTGATCCCGGCCGGGAACGACTGGCTCACGCTGGCGTTGCCTAGCGTGACCGACCCCTTGTTGGTCAGGGCGAACGTGGCGTTGACGCTCCCCAGCGCGATCGCTTGGGACGTGAGGTTCGCGGCCAGCTTGAACTCCATCAGGGGGAGCAGCACGCTCGTGTGCGACA